>NZ_JBGKBE010000026.1:0-2210 GCF_041358175.1 Muriicola sp. E247 | reverse complement strand
GTTTTATTAGTCGCTTTATTATATCCCTCGTTGAATCCTTGCTTGAAGTCACCCCAATTAAAGATTATGTCAATTATTGTCATTGTTAATATCCCAAGAAGGAAAAACTTGAAGTCTCGTCTTGTTATTTTCATTTTTTAAATTTTAATATTTCAATGCATGCCAACGGTCTTGGCTATGATTGCGGCGCGGCATTGGGGGCGAAGCTAGCGGAGGATCTAACACGGTTAGTGTTAGAAATTCGCGTCGGCAAAAGCGAGCCCTGGCCGTTCAACCATGGAAGCCAGTTTTAGTTTTATTTAAATGTAGGAAATTTCAAGGAAGTTCTAAAGCAGCGCTGAATTATAGCCGTTGTTATACACCGTATTTTAAAATTCTGTAAACATGAAAATGAATCCTATAATAATATTAATAACAATACTTGAAATACCTAAAATTGAATTCGATTTTGGGCTAATAAATAATGATATTAAGTAAAAAATTAAAATTAAAAGCCCTAATAAACCTGGACCAATAATGTAAATTAATCCTCCATGACCAGAACTAGCCGATATATCGGCCTGTAAAGCAATTGTTATAGAAAATAAAATAGAAATAAAAATAAGTATAAGGTAAGTTATACTGATTTCATTAAATATTCTTTCGACTTTATGATATTTATTCGTTTTAGATTTCAATTAATTTAATGGTGTATAACGGTCTTGGCTATGATTTCGTTTTGACTTAGCAGCGAGCCCGGCGGTGGATCTTCTGCTCTTGGCAGAAGAGATTAGCGAGGGCAAGGCGAGCTGCCAGGTTGAGCCTTTAACCTGGTTCTCTGTTTTAAAAATAGAATAAATATTTGAAGTTGGATTTAGCCAAAGTGAATTATAGCCGTTGTTGTAAAACGTTTTACCCTCTACCAGATATTTATAGTTTCAGAGAATTCGGTATCACCTGATACTTCAAGTTTAAGCTTAGAAGGAATAAAACTTCTTCCTTTATATTCAGGGTTTGCATCTAAACTTATTCTTTTTCCCTCTTCGAGTAACTTCTCAACCATTCTATCAAATCCTTCTTTAAACTCCTGAACAAACTCCGGGACGTATAGCGTGTTAGCCGGGATATCTTCTCCTCCAAACTCCAATGGCATCATGTAAATTTTAGATAATTCTCCTTTTTCATACAAAGCAACTGCTTTTTCAATACTATCAATGTCACTAAAATCAGGTCCGTTTTCCACTTCTTGTGAATATGATTTCAGAGCAAATAAAATAAGAAAGCATGGTAATAGTACTTTTTTCATAAGCGATTTTATTAAATGTTTTACAACGGTCTCGTATAACCGTCAGTTACGGGTTAATATGCTTTAATTTTCGGTTTAGCACAGGCTTTAGCAATTCCGAGTGGATTCGGACGTAGTCGAATCCGCCGTAATTGCGGTTATACATTGTTGTGTGCCGTTTTTTTTTCATTATTTTTCAATTCTTTTGATAAAAAATACCCGCCAACTATTCCGTGAATTATTCCAAACATTCCGTAAATCCATAGTTGATAAATCGAATAACCTGCGAGTGATTCCAAAATTCGTATTCTCCCAAATTCAAACGAACTTATTATTCCGATTATTAATGCTTTAAAATACAATATTAAAATCCACGAAGCGAAAAGAGCTAAAAATGATATTCCGAAATAGTTTTGTTTTTCTTTTCCAATATTTTTGGTCAAATATTTAGAGGTCAACATTCCAATTATGGGTATCGAAATTATTGTTGTAATCCATTCAATCCAATCTCTTTCGATTGTGTACCAACTTGGAATTTCTCCGATAAAAGCGTAAAAAATGAAAAGAAAAATCAGTCCGAAAAAGTAATATTTTGCTATTAAAAATTTAGTGGTATTCAATTTAGCGTTTTGTTTTTTAAATGGCACACAACGGTCTTGGCTATGATTCTGTTTTGACTTAGCAGCGAGCCCGGCGTTGGGTTTTTTGCCCTCGGCAAAAAAAATTTACGAGGGCAAGGCGAGCAGCCATATTTAGCCTTTAACCTGGTTCTCTGTTTTAAAAATAGAATAAATATTTGAAGTTGGGTTTAGCCAAAATGAATTATAGCCGTTGTTAGGTAACGTTATTATTTTTTTATTCCATCTTTCTTGATGACCTCTTTGCAATAAAGTTGATTCCTATTGTAAAAAAGACCCCAAAACATAAAAAATAGAAAATGAATTTC
>NZ_JBGKBE010000025.1:0-2311 GCF_041358175.1 Muriicola sp. E247 | reverse complement strand
GTTTTTTGAATCTGAAATCTCCTGGATTAAAAGACTAGAAATATTAAAAAATAAAAACGCATTACAACAACGGCTATAATTCATTTTGGCTAAACCCAACTTCAAATATTTATTCTATTTTTAAAACAAAGAACCAGGTTAAAGGCTAAACCTGGCAGCTCGCCTTGCCCTCGTTAATTTTTCCTGCAAGGTTTGGAAATCCAACGCTTGGCTCGCTGCTAAGTCAAAACGAAATCATAGCCAAGACCGTTAGCAACAAGCTGAAAAAATGAAAAAGAAGACTTACACATTGACTATTCTAGCATTTCTGGTGGGGTTTGGATTGTTTGCCTGTTCCTGCCCAGTTTATAAAAATCTTGAAGTATTTCAGTTAGGGGAATTTGAACAATCAGAGTGCATTTTTATTGGCGAAGTTTTGGAGTTTAATCCCGAAAAGAAGAGTTACCGAATAAAAGTGATAGAATCATTTAAGGGAACAGAAAACAGACTTATTTTCGAAGGGACTTATGACCAACAATGCGGTCCAATAATTAATGGACTTGGTAAGTGGATTTTTTACGGACATACAGATTCAAATGGAGTCCTGAAAGTAAATGAATGCGGACTGACCAGAAGTTTTGAAAACCCGATACACGGTCTAACGGACTTTGAAAAATCGGATTCTGAAATCAAAAAGCAATCGCAAGCTGACTTAGAACTGGAAATCGAAAGTTTACGTAATAAATAAAGCCAGTTGCTAACAACGGCTATAATCCAGCTGGGCTTTTCCACTACATTGAAATTTCCTACATTTAATAAAAACATAAATGGCTTAAATCTCTACGGCTGTCAAAGAAGCCGAGATCATAGCCGGGACCGTTGTACACCATTTCGAAAAAGTGATAAAAATATCTTAATCATATTATTCGTATCTCTAATTAGCTGTAAAAGTGAAACGAAAAAATTAAATGTTGTGAGCTTAGACATTGTATTCTTTAATTCAAAACAGAAAATAGAATCAGTTGCAGAATTGGACGAAAACCTACTCGTACCAACCGACTTTAGCGGAATTTTGGAAAACTCATTTGACCAAATTATAAAAGATGATAACCACAGAGAAATAATCGGTGCTGACTTCACAATTGACTTTTTTACTGATGACGAGCATTCAAGCAACTTTATGATTTCATTGTACGGAGAAAACGGACTTTATGAATTAATAGAATTGGCTAAAAAACACAATTGGCAAATCTATGATTCTGGACTTGACGAAATGATTGATTTGGAAAATCCTGAAAAGAATGGATATGAAAATCATAAAAAATACGTCGAGCAAATACTCAAACGAAAATAAAAAACGGTGTACAACAACGGCTATAATTCATTTTGGTTGAAACCAACTTCAAATATTTATCCTATTTTTAAAACAGAGAACCAGGTTAAACGCTAAGAACAGCAGCTTCGCCTTGCCCTCGTTAATTTTTCCAAACAAGGTTTGGAAATCCAACGCTGGGCTCGCTGCTAAGTCAAAACGAAATCATAGCCAAGACCGTTGTACACAAGCTGAAAAAACACCCAAAATTGAAGAAAAGCCTATTAATAATTATTATAATTATCTTTTCAAATAATTTATTTGGACAAGAAAAAATATTCGGATATTACACAAGTAATGTTGCGGAATTAGGGTTTTTCGTGACAAAAATAAGACTGAATAAAAACTATACTTTTGAATATGAATTCAGCGGAGATTTAATTAATCAAACTGGAAAAGGAACATTTGAAATCAATAATAGTAATGAAGTTTTACTAAAATTTGAGAATGAAAAGGAGGAAGATAAAACTGTTGCGGAAATACTTTCTTCTGGAAATTCAAAAATTGAAAACAAGAAATATAAATACAAAAACGGAAAATTGTTTGCCTTTCATTTGGATGGTTATGTGGTAAAACGTGGACAAGCATACAGCCGACATAAAAAATTTTTATTTTGGGGAGAAAGATATTTAACTAAACGTAGAATTTATCTAAAAAAGCGAACTGAATGAAAAATGAAAAGCCAGTGTACAACACAGTATATAAGCTATGGCTTGGTCAGTCCACACTTGGAAAATCCTGCGGATTTTCCAAAGCCAGTTTTTATTTTGAGAGTTTCGTGCTAAAACACGCCACAGCTCATATACATAAACGTTGTAATGCATTTAAATCCAAGCTTATGAAACTAATTTTCACGATTTTAATGTTATTGTCTGGTATTACTGTATTCTCTCAATCAGATAATTTGGTAGGTGACTATTTTCTTCAAGCGGGGAGTAAGGATAAACACTTAATTGAATA
>NZ_JBGKBE010000024.1:0-2369 GCF_041358175.1 Muriicola sp. E247 | reverse complement strand
TGTATTCCTTGTGGTCCTTGTGGTCCGGGATCACCTTGCGGTCCTTGTGCGCCATCAGCGCCATCGACACCATCGGCTCCGTCTGCGCCTGCTGGTCCAACTGGTCCCTGAGGTCCGGGGTCACCTTGTATTCCTTGTGCTCCATCAACACCATCGGAACCATCCGCACCGTCAGCCCCTGCGGGTCCGGCTGGCCCTTGCGGTCCGGTTAGATTGGAAGAGGTAAAGGAGCTGCCATCAGAATAGTTGATAGTAAAAGTTCCGTTGTTGTTATCTACAAAAGTGAAGGTACCTTTGTTGGCAGAGCCATTACAAAGATCTATCCATTGGCCTCCGTCATAATAGAAGACACAGTCATCCTCAGTGTTGTATATCAGGGCACCTCGTAGCGGTTTGATGCTCTGCATCTGTGTATTGGTTACCCGGGTAAGTACAAAAGCCTTGGTGCTGCTTTCCAATTCGATAATGGAGGCCGAATTGATCTGATTTGGATTTTCACCGATCTTGACCTGAGCCGTCGCGAACTGACCAAGGAGAAGAACTGCGAGTAATAATAAATACTTTGAGTTCATTGTAAAAAGTTTGCGCATTTTTTTCATAGCCACGTAAAAATAGCGCACAGGCTGGGGAGGGGGTAATTATTGTTGTGAAGTGGTGGAATGCTGTTGTGAAGTGATAAAAGCCCGCCAGACACCGAAGAATATAGCAATTCAGCGGGTAGGATTCACCTTACAATCAACGTTCGAGGAACAAAAATCCTTGAAAATTTAAGTCGAGATCATCCATGGAAATGATGTAATAATAGAGTCCTTCCGGCAGTCCGATTCCACGATTCAGCACCATGTTTTCCACATTGGAAATTCCTGTAAATTGATCCTGGTAATTATCCATCTGGAAGACTTTTAAACCCCTGCGATCGTAAATTTCGAGTCGGTTATTGGGCGATTGATCCAGTTCCGGAATTTGAAGAAAATCATTGATACCATCACCGTTGGGAGAAATATAGTAATTATCCAGGGTCAGTAATTCTTCGGCAATAGCCAGACTACCAAAAGTGATTATCTCAAAATCGTCAGGGACAAAAGGCGCAGAAGTAACAAAACCGGCATTCAGGTCACCACCCGCTGCTGTATTCCCCAGGGGAAGCCACTGCCGGGCGGCTTTATTCCATCCCATCACCAGGATGTTTCCCACTTCTTCTGAGAATAAGGATAAATTGCTTCGGGCATTCCAGCTGAGGGTCACTGTTGAGGTAACTGTGCCCTCCAGACGCCAAAATTCGAACGTACTTACCGCTTCAACCGTCCGGGGTCTGATCTGTGTATTAAACGGACTAAAGGTAGAAGGAAAATTGGGGTCTTCGTAAAAATAGGCACACTTGGAAAAAGCGTTTACCGCTTCAGAATTAAGGATCAAGGGTCTGATTTCAGTAACATCACCCACGGGGAAGGTAAAAGTTTGCTGCCCCGACATGGAGGCATACCCATCTACTTTGGAGATGTTGCTTTCCCCTACAAAGAAGGCATCCTGCAGAAATTCGTAGAACAGCTGTGGCTGGGCCTTATTGGTCCTAAAATCCCCTGAAACAAAATTGGTATTATTTCGAACACTTACGCTCGTATTAAGGATGACCCCGCCATCGGCGGCGATCTCCACGTCGAAGAAAACCGGATTAAGGGCCCCTGAAACTTCCAGGAAAGACGGGCCGTAGAAGCCTACTAATCCCAGGTTATCGTCAAAGATTCCGTCATTGATCAGGTTAGCATGGAATCCCAATTGCCCCTGGTCGTGAATACGCAGGTTCCCGCTGTTATAGAGGGCGGGTTGGGCGAAAGCACTAAGTCCAACAAGTATTGCTATGAACGCTGCGCTTCTTTTCATTATGGAAAATCGATTATTGAAAAATAAAATTGGGCGTCTACTCCTAATCCTGCTGCGTCGTTAATCCAAACATTGAAACTTCCTGATCCTGCACCACTAACTAGAATAGTTCCACTTGGAAGATTTCTTAAAGTAAGTTGAACTATGTAATCGACATTCCCTGTGGGTGTAGGGTTTGTAAAAATAACTGTGTAGCGACCTGCAGAAGCTCTTGTTACAGAGGCAATATTATGATTTTTTAATATACTACTTGTAGCGCCGTCTATGAGTCCAAGGGCATGAAAGATATTTGTAGGATCTACAGAAGTTACCGAAAGATCGTAATCATTACCTGATGGTGTAATACTGATGGAACCGTCTGTCGAAGTTATGGTTTGTATTTCGTTAGTTGAATCATTATCGTTGTCGGCCACAGAAATTGTACCTCCTCCGTCAGATAGGGTTACATTGTTTCCTACCTGGGATAAAGTCTGTAATTCATTTGCAGG
>NZ_JBGKBE010000023.1:0-2804 GCF_041358175.1 Muriicola sp. E247 | reverse complement strand
ATATATAAAACGCAAGACATGAAAACGCTAGTAACCATCTTCTTTATCTTCTTTATCAGCTTCGCTGCCCAGGCTCAGGAAAATACCGCTGAGGTAAAGGTTGAAACTGCTGCGAAAGAGATCGTTACTGAGACTGCAAAAGAAAACAGCGTTGCTCGTCTTTATCGTTTTAAGAATAGCAGAATCAAAAAGGAATTGTCTTTTAAGACTAAGAAGAGTGCTTCTAAACTGGCTTAGGTCTCGACTCCGCTCGACCTGACATTGCCATCAGTTCTTGTTTTTTGTCATATCGAGCGGAGTCGAGATATGGCATGCATCTCCGTATTATAATAGGTCTCGACTCCGCTCGACTCCCTTTCCTGCTGGGAGGCAGGCTACTCGACCAGACATAGGCTTCTGTTCTTGTTTTCGTCATATCGAGCGGAGTCGAGATATGGCTTCTCGGTATTAAAATAGGTCTCGACTTCGCTCGACCTGACAAAGCCGTTCGACCCGACAAAGCCGTTCGACCCGACAAAGCCGTTCGACCTGACAAATGCCGCTCGACTCCCTTGCCTGTGGCAGGCGCTCGACCTGACAAATGCCATACATCTTGACAAAGGGCTTTACTCCCATACTCCTTTATTCTACCACCTTACTGATCTGTACTACAGGCTGTACGTTGGTATAGTTGGGGATGTCATTTAGTATCTCTTCCGCATGGGGGCCGAAGGAGTTCTGATAGGCCGATAGCTTGTCGAAATACAAATACCCAATGGCCATATACGGAAGCGGTTCTTCCGGCGACCTGCCCGCGATCCCCTTGTCAATCTCCAGCAGCTTCAGGGAGTCGCCCAGCAAACGGGCTACCATGGGCATGTGTTTTTCGGCATAGTAGTCCATGTCAAAGCTGTTGCCTTCCCCGGCAGGATACATAATGGTAATTTTAACCATGCCTTTTTTGTCCATGGAATCTGACCCCGATGCCGGACCCTGGCAGGCCAATAGCCCCAGGGAAAACAGCACACAAAAGAAAAATTTAGTTTTCATCTTATTGGAATTTTATCATTCGTATACTCTCTCAGGGTTTCATCTTATAAACGTAGTTTCCGTGCTGGGTATAGCGATAAACCTTGCCTTCTGCATTGCGTTCAAAGACCACGGTCTCTCCCAATTCCCCGTCATCGCGTACCCGCCTGAAGGTGTCCCCTTCAATATGTTTGTACAGGGTGATATTGTCTGCCGGTGTCCTTGAAGGGAGATTGATCATCATCAGCTGTCCTTCCCAGCTCCCGATATACTCCTCACTGCCCCAGGGACGTGCGTCGTAATAGCCTGTATAGTCTTCGAATTTGATATCGGTATCGGCTTTTTTTCCTGATTTCACCTTGTTGAGGATGCCGTAGATGCCGCTGCTGTATCTATTGGGATTGGTACCCCCGGCATTGATCATCACGGCATAGGCGCGTTTATTCTTTAAATCGAGTTGCAGGGTAGAGCGGTAGCCGGGACAGGAACCTCCGTGGCCTACCCATGTACTGCCACTGGCGCCTTTGTACACTACAAAGCCAAGGCCCCAGCTACTGCGCCAGTTGGGATCCATAAAGTGCACCTGTTGCATGAGTTTTAGGGTCGCTGGCTTTAAAATCTCAGCAGTGGTGGTATCCCGCAGGCGAAACTGCCAGGAAGCAAACTTTCCGAGGTCGAGGACATTGGATGAAAAACCGGCGGCGGCTTTGATTCCTTTGGCCTGGAAGAAATTCACCTTAGGTCGTTCCCCTTCGCGGTCGAGCGCACTGTATCCTATTGCCAGGGAGCTGCCATAGAGGTTTTCGGGGAGTTCGGTACGGGTATTCCCCATTTGAAGGGGCGTTAGAATGTGTTCCTGTACATAGTCGTCATAGGTCTGGCCTGATACCTGTTCTACAATCTCCCCCAGTAGTGTCAGGGCCAGGTTGCTGTACTGGTAATAGGTAGAGGCGGGGTAGAGGGTCTCTTGCTCCTTCAGACCTCTGTTTACCTCTTCCTTGGTAGGAAATGGGAAGTCGGGTCCTGTCCAGTATGGTGCATTCGCCTCCCTCGGCAGGCCTGAGGAATGGGTAAGCAGGCTGCGGACGGTAATGGGGCCGCTTTCAGGGAATTGCTGTTTCAGGTCGTAATTGGGCAACAGGCTTTCTATAGGATCATCGAGGCGGAGTTTCCCTTCCTCGTAGAGGGTCATGATAGACACTGCCGTAAAGAGTTTGGAGATAGAGCAGATGCTGCAGAGGGTTTCAGCAGTCATGGGGACGGGCTGAGATTTATTGGCTTGTCCAAAGGCTCCTGACCAGAGTACCTCCTGGTCTTCGATAACAGCTGCCGAGATACCGGGCAGTTTATCGAAGTCTTTCTGAGCGTCGAGCCATACCTCGATAAGGTTAAAGGCTTCGGAATAGTCTTTTTTTTCTTCGTCTTGAGACAGCACTGTGTTTGGGAAGAGGAAAAGGAGGAAAAGGAAGGGGAGAAGTGTGAAGGACGAAGTGAGAAGTTGGAAGTACGAGGTTCGAGGTGGGAAGTACGAAGTGGGAAGTTGGAGGTTGGAGGATGTTTTCATTCTTGATAGTGTCTAGGAGTTGTTGTTTTTGGTTTATAAGCATAAAAGATAGCTCTTTTTAGGGAAATTATAGCAGGATAAGGGATGGAACCTGCCGATAAACGACTCCTTTTTTCGGTAAGCGGTTTTTGGGGTTGGTGACGTTCACCGATGATTTTTTGCACTTTACCCAAGTTCTTGCCAGATACCGAAAAATAAGGGTTTTTCAGCGAACGGTAAGGGGTTGAAGGGC
>NZ_JBGKBE010000022.1:0-3121 GCF_041358175.1 Muriicola sp. E247 | reverse complement strand
GCGCCTTTCCCTCGCTAATCTTTTCCGGAAAGCCCGGAAAACCAACCGCGGGCACAACGCCGTAAAGCAGCGCCGAACGCATAGCCAGGGCCGTTATGCCCCATTTAAGAAATGACAGCAACAACAGAAATAGAGCTTAAAGATTTGATTGACAAACTCAAGGGCACTCCTAAAAACCTTGACTTGATTAATAGAATAGCAATTGGATATTTTGAAAATCCTTCCATGTTGACAGATAATGAGGATTTGAAACATTTTGAATTGGCTTATTCGACAAAAAAGACGATTAAATCAACTCATAACCTAGCATGGTATCTTTACTTTGAGTGGGGAGAAGAAAATAGAGCGATTGAAATTCAAAAACAAATAATAAAACAAAAACCAAAATCCTATTTGCCATATTATTTGCTTGGTTTCATGTTGTTGGAAAAAGAGGATTATAAAAATGCTTTGGAAAATTTGCTGATTGCAAAGGAAAAATCCGACCGAAGAGATATTTTACACAATATCGGATTTTGCTACTTTAAATTAGGTGATTTAAAAACTTCACGAGATTATTTTAAAATCGCAAATACCGAATTTGATTTTGAATTTAGAAGTGCTTTTAACCAAGCAGTTTTGGATTTTCAATTGCAAGACACTGTAAGTACAAGAAAATTAGCTGATAGACTTTTCCAAAATATTGAGAACAATTCAGCTTCCATGATTGGGGGCTACGAAACTGGATTACTATATTTCATGACAGGTGATTTTGACAAAGCAACGGAATCGCTTATAAAACAAGGAATAGACGGAGTTGATTTGACTGATTGGAAGGAATTGTCTTATTCTTTATTTGTAAGCGATAGTAAAAAGTGGATTTCTCAACATCAAAAAATGATTTCGGAAAGAGAAAGCTGGATAGTTGAGATTAACACAAAACCTGATGAATGGGATTTTGATTCAGAACAAGAAAAGAATGAAAGATTAAGTGAGCTAAAAAATGAGATTAAGAATATAAACGAGTTGATTTCAAAAGGGATTTCAAAACCCGATGTGGATTTAAGCGAAAATGTCTGGATTGAACCATGTGGTTGTCTGCTTTTCGATTGTAAAAGACATGAAAATCAACCTGATGATGAATAAAAAAGGGGCATAACAATGTATATACAAAATAGGCGAAATAGCAGTAAATTCAAGGGTTGTAGCCCGCTTCAAAATTGTAACGGGTTGATAAGTTTGAAGCCCGCAATCGCCTACTTTGCATATACTAAACGTTGTGTTTAATTTTGAAAAAATCGAAAACTTGAAAAAAATCAATGCTTTAATTCTTTTCTTGATATCCTATAACCTTTTAGGTCAACAGAATATTCATAATCAAAATCCTAACACTCTTGTAGAATTTTCAACCGTTAAAAATTATTTTGATGAGCTTGAAAATTTAAATAATAAAAAATCAGATGTAATTGTAAATTCTGCAACACCTGGTTATTTACTTTTAGTCAAAAACACTGGAGTATTCAGAAAAATTCCGCCAGAAAAAATCAAAAAACTAGAAGGAGTTTTTAAATCATTTGACTTCAAATTTAAGGTTGAAGACTTATTTGAAAATGAAGCTTTAATCAAAACCGAAGATGGAGAATATTGGTTTCCTATTCAAAAGAGTCTAGAAGCTTTTTGGAAAGAAGAACTTACAACAAGTGATTGTGCTTTAATATACATTAGGGCTTATGGCTCAACTAATGATAAAGAATCTAATAAATGGTTATTTACAATTAATTCTTTCAATGCAAACTTTTATGATGGACTTTGGGAAGAGGCCTTAAATAGCTTCAATAGTAATGAACCATCCAATGGACTAAATTGTTTATACAAGTTAATTGAATTAGAACCAGAAGATGGAAGAAACTATTCCATGTTAGGATATTACTACTACGATCAAGGATTTCCTTCAAAAATAGAGTTATTAAAAAAAGCCGATTCATTGTATTCGAAAGCAATTGAATTATCCCCACAATATAGTTATGTGTATTATCAAAAAGCACTTACGAAACTACAGCTATCAGAATATGTAGAAGCTTGGTATAATATAGATCTCGCTAGAAAACTTGGAGAGGAGAATATTGAAAATAAAAAATTAATAGAGTTGGAGAATAAACTTTCTTATAAAGAGTATTTGAAAACAAAAAACTAAACACAACAACGGCTATAACTCATGGCTTATCGCTTGGCCGTTTTTTCCTATTTTTAAAGAAACAAAAAAACGTCTGACGCTTGCCACGAAGTCATAGCCAGAACCGTTGGCAAACATTATGATAAAACATCTTCTTTCTATTTTATTTCTCCTCATTAGTCATAGCGTTTCAGCTCAAACTAAATCAACTGAAAATGAAATTTTGATTGACAATTTGTCTAAATTAAAAACACTGGCAGAGGAGTTAAGCATCTCTAATCTTGCTACTGATATTCTTCCTTGGTATGTTAAGAAAGATAAGGATAGCATATCCCAAAAATTGAATTCGTTTCGACTAGATCTTCAAAGATCAAAGGATTCTGTGGAGTACTACTTACAGCCCTCTTTTACTGAAGGAGGGACGCATGCAATACGATTTGTTTACAATGACGATACGCCTCACTCAAGTATTTTTGTTGAATTTGCAGAAAAAGATACAATAGCAAATATTATTCATATCGACGATTGGCGTTTAACTCAAAAAGTCGTCAAGGAAAATAAATCTCAGAGTAAAGGGGTTTGGGATATTCCACCACCACCATTGCCTCCCATTATAAAGAATTAACGTTTGCCAACAACGGCTATAATTCATTTTGGCTAAACCCAACTTCAAATATTTAACCTATTTTTAGAACTAAGAACCAGGCTAAAGGCTAAACCTGGCAGCTCGCCTTGCCCTCGTTAATTTTTCCAAACAAGGTTTGGAAACCCAACGCTGGGCTCGCTGCTAAGACAAAACGAAATCATAGCCAAGACCGTTAGGTAACATTAAATAATGAAGAAAACATTTACCAAAAAGGTGATTCGTGATTTCCTAATTGCAGGTAGTATATCCTCTTTGGCAATGACAGGGTTAGATTTGCTTGCTGGAGAAGAATTTAACCACTGGAAATTCATTTTCTATTTTTT
>NZ_JBGKBE010000021.1:0-3345 GCF_041358175.1 Muriicola sp. E247 | reverse complement strand
CACTTTTTGGTTGGATAATTACAGACTTGTAAAGACACGAATTTAAATAATAGAGTAAGGTATGAAGATATACCTTTAGAGATATTAGAATACGAGGCAAAGGCGACAAGCTAAATAAGGGCGTATGGGGAATGCCTAGGCTCTCAGAGGCGAAGAAGGACGCGATAAGCTGCGAAAAGCTGCGGGGATCGGCACATACGATATGATCCGCAGGTATCCGAATGGGGCAACCCACCATGTTGAAGACATGGTATCCCGCAAGGGAAGCAAACCCGGTGAACTGAAACATCTAAGTAGCCGGAGGAGGAGAAAACAAAAGTGATTCCGTGAGTAGTGGCGAGCGAAAGCGGATTAGCCCAAACCGATGTTGTTTCGGCAATATCGGGGTTGTAGGACCACGATGTCTGATGCGTTACAGAACTGGAACCGTCTGGAAAGTCGGACCGTAGAGGGTGAGAGTCCCGTACGGGTAAAGTGCGTTATCAGTAGTGGTATCCTGAGTAGTGCGGGGCACGTGAAACCCTGTATGAATCTGGCGGGACCATCCGCCAAGGCTAAATACTCCTGAGAGACCGATAGTGAACCAGTACCGTGAGGGAAAGGTGAAAAGAACCCCGAACAGGGGAGTGAAATAGAACCTGAAACCATACGCTTACAAGCGGTCGGAGCCCCTTTTGGGGTGACGGCGTGCCTTTTGCATAATGAGCCTACGAGTTGCCGTTGCTAGCGAGGTTAAGGACTTCAGGTCCGGAGCCGGAGCGAAAGCGAGTCTGAATAGGGCGCTTTAGTTAGTAGTGGCAGACGCGAAACCGTGTGATCTACCCATGGGCAGGTTGAAGCTGTGGTAACACATAGTGGAGGACCGAACCCGTTGACGTTGAAAAGTCTTGGGATGACCTGTGGGTAGGGGTGAAAGGCCAATCAAACTCGGAAATAGCTCGTACTCCCCGAAATGCATTTAGGTGCAGCGTTGATTTATAGTTTTATAGAGGTAGAGCTACTGATTGGATGCGGGGGCTTCACCGCCTACCAATTCCTGACAAACTCCGAATGCTATAAAATGTTAATCAGCAGTGAGGGCATGGGTGCTAAGGTCCATGTCCGAAAGGGAAAGAACCCGGACCATCAGCTAAGGTCCCCAAGTGTGTGCTAAGTTGACAAAACGCGGTGGAACTGCATAGACAGCCAGGATGTTGGCTTGGAAGCAGCCATTCATTTAAAGAGTGCGTAACAGCTCACTGGTCGAGCGGTTCCGCATGGATAATAATCGGGCATAAGCACACCACCGAAGCTATGGCTTTACACCATCGGGTGTAAGGGGTAGGGGAGCATTGTAGTGCCATTGAAGGTGATCTGTAAGGGTTGCTGGAGGAGCTACAAACGAAAATGTAGGCATAAGTAACGATAATGCGGGCGAGAAACCCGCACGCC
The DNA here is from genome assembly GCF_041358175.1 of Muriicola sp. E247. Lineage (NCBI taxonomy): Bacteria > Pseudomonadati > Bacteroidota > Flavobacteriia > Flavobacteriales > Flavobacteriaceae > Muriicola > Muriicola sp. E247. The sequence continues at coordinate 1,914 of NZ_JBGKBE010000021.1, read as the reverse complement.
GAAAGACCAAGGTTTCCCCGGCTATGCTAATCAGCCGGGGGTCAGTCGGGACCTAACACGAACCCGAATGGGGTAGTGGATGGACAACGGGTTAATAATCCCGTACCCGCAATACGACAAAAGTGACGGGGGAGTGGCGTTGGTGCGTACAGACGGAATTGTACGTTGAATCACCTGTAAGGGTGAGATAGTACGGCAAGGCTACGGCTGCGCCGATAATCCAGCATAGCTTCCTCCAAGAAAAGCGAGTATTGCGGCCCGTACCGTAAACCGACACAGGTGGTCGGGATGAGTATTCTAAGGCGCTCGAGAGATTCATGGCTAAGGAACTAGGCAAAATAGACCTGTAACTTCGGGAGAAAGGTCGCCCTGTAGTATAACGCTACAGGGCCGCAGTGAAGAGGTCCAGGCGACTGTTTATCAAAAACACAGGGCTCTGCAAAATCGAGAGATGACGTATAGGGCCTGACACCTGCCCGGTGCCGGAAGGTTAAGAGGAGATGTCATCCGCAAGGAGAAGCATTGAATTGAAGCCCCGGTAAACGGCGGCCGTAACTATAACGGTCCTAAGGTAGCGAAATTCCTTGTCGGGTAAGTTCCGACCTGCACGAATGGTGCAACGATCTGGACACTGTCTCAGCCATGAGCTCGGTGAAATTGTAGTATCGGTGAAGATGCCGATTACCCGCAGTGGGACGAAAAGACCCCGTGCACCTTTACTATAGCTTCGTATTGACCTTGGGCAAACCATGTGTAGGATAGCTGGGAGACTTTGAAGCTGCGTCGCTAGGCGTGGTGGAGTCGTTGTTGAAATACCAGCCTTTGTTTGTCCGGGGCCTAACCCCTCGAATGAGGGGAACAGTGCGTGGTGGGTAGTTTGACTGGGGTGGTCGCCTCCAAAAGAGTAACGGAGGCTTCTAAAGGTGCCCTCAGCACGCTTGGTAACCGTGCGTAGAGTGCAATGGCACAAGGGCGCTTGACTGTGAGACATACAGGTCGAACAGGTACGAAAGTAGAGCATAGTGATCCGGTGGTTCCGCATGGAAGGGCCATCGCTCAAAGGATAAAAGGTACGCCGGGGATAACAGGCTGATCTCCCCCAAGAGCTCATATCGACGGGGGGGTTTGGCACCTCGATGTCGGCTCGTCACATCCTGGGGCTGGAGAAGGTCCCAAGGGTTGGGCTGTTCGCCCATTAAAGTGGCACGCGAGCTGGGTTCAGAACGTCGTGAGACAGTTCGGTCTCTATCTACTGCGGGCGTTAGAAATTTGAGTGGTGCTGACTCTAGTACGAGAGGACCGAGTCGGACTGACCGCTGGTGTACCGGTTGTCCCGCCAGGGGCATTGCCGGGTAGCTACGTCGGGATGGGATAAGCGCTGAAAGCATATAAGCGCGAAACCCGCCACAAGATGAGATTTCTTTAAAGGGCCGTGGGAGATGACCACGTTGATAGGCCATAGGTGTAAGTGCTGCAAAGTACGTAGCCGAGTGGTACTAATAGTCCGTTAGGCTTGCGCCGCTAACTGCCTTGTAAACTACTCTGAGGTATACTAACCTTCCTCTAGGATTTAAATTCGAAGCCTTCAAACAAGACCCTATCCCTTTATGTTAAGATATTACCGGGAAGTAGAGCGTAAGCTCACTAACCCGGTTAAAAATTCAGGTGGCCATGGCGACGGGGTCCACCCCTTACCATTCCGAACAGGGAAGTTAAGCCCGTCAGCGCCGATGGTACTGCTACACCAAGTGGAAGAGTAGGTCGCCGCCTTTTTTAGAGAGACCTCTACAGCAATGTAGGGGTCTTTTTTTATGGATAACATTCAAGCAAGCGAACCACGCCATTGGCGTGATTACTTCCTGTATCCACCCATGCAGCACTTTGTTTGCACGGGCGGGCAGTCAGCAATAGGTC
>NZ_JBGKBE010000020.1:0-3842 GCF_041358175.1 Muriicola sp. E247 | reverse complement strand
AATGCGAGTAGCAACCCATACGATAATACTACATCAGGTTTAGTTGCTACCGATGTTCAGGCGGCTATTGATGAGATCAATGCAGCAGCAGGAACTGTAGCCCTGGTAGATAACGCCGATGGCACCTATACCTTTACCGACGCAGGAGGAAATGTAACTACGATCAGTGATACATCCATCTCCACCATGGTAGACAATCTTGATGGTACCTATACCTATACAGATGAAACAGGCGCTACTCAGGTGATCAACACCAATGCAAGTAGTAACCCATACGATAATACAACATCCGGACTTGTGGCTACTGATGTTCAGGCAGCCATTGATGAGATCAATGCAGCAGCAGGAACTGTAGCCCTTGTTGATAATGCTGACGGCACCTATACCTTTACCGATGCAGCGGGGAATAATACAACAATTAGCGATACAAGTATTTCCACCTTAGTGGACAATGGTAATGCAACATTTACTTACACAGATGAAACGGGTACTCCCGTGACCATCAACCTGATCAGTGCTGATGCCAATAATGATATCATCGCAGGCTCTGACGGTGGCCTCTACTTAAATGTGGCTTCAGTTGCCGTTGGTGAGACGATTACAAATATTGTGGACAATGGAGATGGTACTTTTACCTATACCAATGAAAATGGTACCCCTCAAACTATCAATAAAGCTGATGTTACTGATAACGCTGATGGGACTTATACCTTTGATAATAACGACGGTACCCCTGTAACCATTGACACCAATGCGAACAGCAATCCTTACGACAATACAACCTCTGGTTTAACAGCAACTGATGTACAGGCAGCTATAGACGAGGTTTCCGCCGGTAGTACAGACGATCAGAATATATCCGGTTCCGGATTGGCTGGAACAAACCTTACTATTGGAATAGAAAATGGTGCTTCTGAAATAGTGGATCTCTCTTCCCTTGTTGGAACAGACGATCAGACCGCAGCTGAAGTTACTTATGACAATATTACATCGGGTCTGACAGCCGCCGACGTACAGGCAGCTATCGATGAGGTAGCCGCAGGTAGTACGGATGATCAGAATATTTCCGGATCAGGCCTGGCAGGGACCAACCTGACAATCGGGATTGAAAATGGCGCTTCTGAAGTGGTCGACCTTTCCTCTTTGGTAGGAACTGACGATCAGATCGCCAATGAAGTAAATATTACCGATGCAGGTGGAAACTTTACCGCTACGGAAGTGGAAGGAGCCCTTGCTGAGTTGGCTGCAGGAAGTAGCGATGATCAGAACATCTCTGGCTCTGGATTAGCAGGAACCAATCTTACTATTGGTATTGAGAACGGAGCCTCTGAAGTAGTAGACCTCTCTTCTCTTGTGGGAACAGATGACCAGACCGCAGCTGAAGTGACTTATGACAATACAACATCCGGCCTAACTGCTGTTGATGTACAGGCAGCTATCGATGAAGTAGCCGCCGGTAGTACGGATGATCAGAATATCTCCGGATCTGGGCTGGCAGGTACTAACCTGACGATTGGAATTGAGAATGGAGCCGCAGAAGTGGTTGATCTTTCTTCTTTGGTTGGGACTGACGATCAGAACCTATCTACCGACAGTACTCCCGGAAACATCTCTATTGAAGATGGCAATACATTAAACCTAAATGTGGACGATGCCGATGCTGATGCCACCAACGAATACAATACAGGTGTTGGGATGAATGCCGGTGCCATTGAGGTTACCGATGCCGGTGGAACACTATCTACCAGCTTGATAAGTACAGATGCCAATAACGACATCAGTGCAGGCTCTGATGGAGCTTTATATCTCAATGTGGCTTCTGTGACTATATCTGAAACGATTACCAATATCGTTGATAATGCCGATGGTACGTTTACCTATACCAATGAAAATGGTACCCCTCAAACCATCAGTAAAGCTGATGTTACTGATAATGCTGATGGGACTTATACATTTGACAATAATGACGGAACTCCGGTTACCATAAACACCAATGCAGGAAGCAATCCTTATGACAACACAACCTCAGGCTTAACAGCAACAGATGTTCAGGCAGCCCTGGATGAAGTAGCTGCAGGAAGTACAGATGATCAGAATATCTCTGGTTCAGGTCTGGCAGGAACTAACCTGACCATCGGGATTGAGAATGGCGCTTCTGAAGTGGTCGACCTTTCCTCTTTGGTCGGTACCGACGATCAGATAGCCAATGAAGTAAATATTACCGATGCAGGTGGAAACTTTACCGCTACGGAAGTGGAAGGAGCCCTTGCTGAACTGGCTGCAGGAAGTAGCGATGATCAGAACATCTCTGGCTCTGGATTAGCAGGAACCAATCTTACTATTGGTATTGAGAACGGAGCCTCTGAGGTAGTAGACCTCTCTTCTCTTGTGGGAACAGATGACCAGACCGCAGCGGAAGTGACTTATGACAATACAACATCCGGCCTAACAGCTGTTGATGTACAGGCAGCTATTGATGAAGTAGCCGCCGGAAGTACGGATGATCAGAATATCTCCGGATCTGGCCTTGCAGGAAACATCCTGACCATAGGTATAGAAAATGGAACCAACGAAACAGTTGATCTCTCTGCCCTCGTAGGAACCGACGATCAGATCGCCAGTGAAGTAAACATCACCGATGCAGGCGGAAACTTTACTTCTACAGAAGTGGAAGGAGCCCTTGCTGAACTGGCTGCTGGAAGTACGGATGATCAGAACTTAACGGGTGCCACCCTTAGTGGAGCAAATATCCTTCAGATCGATATTGAGAATGGAACATCAACCACTGTTGACCTTTCCTCTCTGGATGATTCAGGAACAGATGATCAGACCGCTGCTGAGGTAACCTATGACAATACAACTTCCGGACTTACAGCAGTAGACGTACAGGCAGCTATTGATGAGGTAGCCGCTGGTAGTACCGACGATCAGAATATCTCCGGATCAGGACTGGCAGGAACAAACCTGACCATTGGAATCGAAAATGGTGCTTCTGAAGTAGTAGACCTTTCATCCCTCGTTGGTACAGACGATCAGACCCTGTCGACAGATAATACACCCGGGAATATTTCCATTGAAGATGGAAACACCCTTACTCTTAATGTAGATGATGCGGATTCCGATCCAACAAACGAATACAATACGGGAGTAGCAATGAATGCCGGAGCATTGGAAGTTACCGATGCCGGAGGTACATTTTCAGATAGTTTAATCAGTACCGATGCCAATAATGATATTAGCGCAGGTTCTGATGGAGCTTTGTATCTCAACGTAGCCTCTGTAACTATTTCTGAAACGATTACCAATATTGTTGATAATGCAGACGGAACTTTTACTTATACCAATGAAAATGGGGTGCCACAAACTATCAGCAAAGCTGATGTAACGGATAATGCTGATGGGACTTATACCTTTGACAACAATGACGGAAGCCCTGTAACCATAAGTACTACAGCAGGGAGTAACCCTTACGACAACACAACCTCAGGCTTAACAGCTACAGATGTTCAGGCAGCCCTGGATGAAGTAGCTGCAGGTAGTACGGATGATCAGAATATTTCAGGATCAGGCCTTGCAGGAAACATCCTGACCATAGGTATTGAGAACGGAACTAACGAAACCGTTGATCTCTCTGCCCTGGTAGGTACAGACGATCAGATTGCAAATGAAGTAAACATTACCGATGCAGGTGGAAACTTTACCTCTACAGAAGTGGAAGGCGCCCTGGCTGAACTGGCCGCAGGCAGCACAGACGATCAGAACATTTCCGGATCAGGCCTTGCAGGAAACATCCTGACCATAGGTATTGAGAACGGAACTAACGAAACCGTTGATCTCTCTGC
>NZ_JBGKBE010000019.1:0-4636 GCF_041358175.1 Muriicola sp. E247 | reverse complement strand
GTTAATGCTAAATTGAGGAAAGAACTTCAACTTATTCTTTTACAATTCTTGACAACTCCTAAAAGCGCAATTATTGGTAACGGTCTCGGCTATGAGTAGTTGCGTGGTTTAGTACTTAACTTAGCAAGTACACACCAAACTGAAAATCCTTGCGGATTTTCAGAAGTAAGCGAGAACAAGCAATTACTTATAGCCATTGTTGTGCTTTCGTTTATTTATTTTGGTTTTGAATATTCGATTAACTCCTCCACATAGTGAAAATCACCTTGGTTTTGAGTTAGTTTTATGAAATTTTTTACAGAAGGTGCGTATAACCAAACTTCTGTTTCATTTGCGTTATATCCTCTGGAATTAGTCGTTTTTCCAGTGTATTTAATTGTGTAGGCCATAAATGTTCCCGCTTCTACTGTTTCTTCTTGGTATGATAGTACTTCGGCATTCTGACTTTGGTTTCCAGTAGTTCCGTCTTGACTTGTCCAACTGTTTTCATATTTCCATTTTTTACCTACTTCAAGAGGCCAGTCGTACTTTGGTGTTTCGCTTACTTCTGGTTTAACGATTTCGGTAACGGGAATAGTATCTTTTCCAATAGTCATACCTAAGGTTCCGTCAAAACTTACTATTTCTCTTGTATCTGTTCCATCAGAGCGTACTTCTCCTTCAGTAGTCACACCTTTATATTTCCAGACCCATTTCTCACCAACCTGATAATCAGTTAGAGTTGGCTGGTTGGTTGTATTTGATTTAGTTGAGTTCTTACAGGAACTAAATAATACTAATGCAAGTAATAGTAGAATTTGATTTTTCATTTATATTTATATTGTTTGTACAATAGGACGTGTAAGATTTGTTACAATTATTAAATGTGAACTCCAAGTATAGGATTATATACGTTTGAAGTCAACTTTGGTTATTCTATTCCAAAGATTGGTATTCAATATCTATTAGTTCGATTAATTCTGATATGCTCTTTTTTAATAAAACTGATTGCCTTGTATAATAATTAAGTTGTCTCGATGAAATATAAATATCAGCTAATATTCGTTTGTCTGTAATTGTAATTGGTGAGCCAAAATCACCATATTTTATTTCATATGCATATTTATTTCTTAATTCTGTGGAACGATCCAACACATCTTCACCAATAGCTATGTTATTTTGAACTTCCAATTCATAGATGTTTTGAATATTATTAAATAGTTCACGATTGCTTATTATGTTTGATTTTCCTTCGGATATCATTGAATTATAAGTTCCGATTTTTGGTCGAAATTTTCTGTCTGTAAAGAAAATATATTCTAATTCAGATACTCCTTCCACTATAGGAAGCTCACCAATAATCTCCTCGAATATCAAGTCAATAGTTATATCTTGGGACATTAATTGAGCAATTCGCCATTTATGATCATTAATTATTTGAGATAAGAATAATGTATCTTGTATTAAATCACTCTTTATTTCTTTTAGATAGACTTTCTCTGCATCTCGTGTTTTTTTTAATTCATTCGAATTATTGATACTTAGCGCAATTAAAATTCCAATTACGACGAGTATAATTTCACCAATAGCATAAAGAAGATAATTAATGACCTTTTTATCCTTAATCATATTCTGTCTTATTTTTCTAAAGAATTTTGCCATTGGTTAATGTTTGATTTAAATGAAGCACAACGGTTTCGGCTATGGTTTCGTTGTGGAATCATCCGCAGGATTATTCCGCCGAAATCCAGCCGTTCGATTTATACTTTTATTTTGGTGTGGCACAAAACCACAATGAATTATAGCCATTGTTGTGCTTTCGTTATTTTTAAAATTCATTATTACATACTTTACATATTATTTCGTTTTCACCTTAAACTAATAATGTATCCTATTACATTTATGGCAGGAATACTTATTTTCCATTATTATTGAACATATACCTGTAAATCTTTAAATCCCCATTTTGATCGGGTTTTAATATCAGCAATCCTTTCACTTCAAAGTTTCCACTTTCAGCCGTCTTTGGATCTTTCCAGCTTCCTATATTTCTAGTTCGGGCGATACTATATTCACCTGCCGTGATTACTTCTTCAATGATGAACTGTTCATTAAAGTCAAGGGATTCAAACCATTTGAAACTTTCTATGATTTCTTTACGGCCTTTAACAATTGGTTTCCCCTCCGGTAGGATCATCGCATCGTCGTGGAAGCAGTCTGCCATCTTTGAGAATGATTTACTGCCCACAGCACTCCCATATTGATCAAGCACTTCCCTAACGTCCTTTCCTAAGGTGCTTTCTTGTGCATGGGTTAAAGTTATTGATACGAGGGAAAAAAAAGTTAAAAGTGTAAGTAGTTTTGTTTTCATGTTGAAAAATTTTGAGGGTTTATTAAAACTATTCCTATTCATTCTCAAAGTTAGTTAATAGCTCTCGGCTTATTGTTATTAAAAGGTTCCAATACTTGATTTGGTTGATTATAATGAAGCACAACGGTCTTGGCTATGATCTCGGCGCGGTGTTAAGGGCGAAGCTCAGCGGTGGGTTTCCTGCCTTGCAGGAAAAATTAGCGCCGGGAAAAGCGAGCCCTGACCGTTTCACATTCTAGCCAGTTCCTTGTTTTATTTAAATGTAGGAAATTTCAGGGAAGTACTAAAGCAGCGCTGGATTATAGCCGTTGTTAGCTACAGTTTATTTTTTTATTCTTTTCAATTGCCTTTGGTATATCCTTATTTCAAGGATAGTAAGAAAAATCAAAATCAATAATAAAATTGCTATCCCATAAATTTTAGAGTTTATGGTTCCTGAATTTATAGAATAGATAACATTAAGGACTAAACTTATTATTAGGAAACAAGCAATTAGGAAGGTAGAAAGACTATAACGGATTTTAATTCTCTGAAAATTATTCTTCTTAAATCTTAAAATAAGTTTTGGCATAAAAAGCTCGAAAATGGTTCGTATTCTACTAATTGTCATTTTGTTATCATTTTCGGAAGCTAGAAACTTTTTTTCATCAAGAACATAAAATGACGTCCTTTTAAAGTCAAGTGATGTATTTCTTTTCGAAGAGGATTCTCGAATTGACTTTTCAATTATGTCATTTGCAAGATGATTTAGATTTATTGTCTTGAAGTACACTGATTCTTTTTAATTGTAGCTAACGTGTTTGTATATGGAAAGTTGCGTGTTTGAGTGAGAGGATTTTCCGAAGGAAAATCAGACGTGGCAAACGTGCAACGACCTTTGTTTTAGCACAACACCAGCAATTTTTTATATACGGTGTTGGCTACAGTTATTTTCTTTTAAATAATCTTCTGAATCCAAGAAATGCAATTAAAATTCCAATTGCATACACCCAGTAATTTTCATCACTTTTCTCTTTATCAATTTCTGTGTTTTCTTGATTTAGAATAGTCCTATTTTCAAGATTATTTATAATTAATTCTTTTAATTCACTCGAATTAATTTTTCTATCTACTTTGTTTAAGTCAATTTCTAAACAGTTTAAATTGTCTCTTTTTATTTTTTCTAATTTTTCAGTTCCTATGAAACTGGTAACTGCTAATTCAATTAACCATTTTTGATTTGATTCTGTTTTTTCAATTATAACATCTGGACTGTAGTCAGATAATGTAACTTCAATTTCCGATTTTGAATATTCAAAATATTTATTGTCAGCTAATCTTATTGAATTGTTTTCGGCTACTATTTGTTTTGCTAAAAGATGAAGAGCCGTTTCAATTCCGCCTTTACAATCAGATTCAATTTCGTGTCTAAAATGTATTTCCCTTTTGTTATTTTTATTATTTACAGCGATTAACTTTTCTCCACATTCTACACATTCGCAATTACATTTCAATCCATTTTCAACTTTTGAAATATGAGCTATTTTTTCAGTTCCAATTATTTTTCCTAATGTGATTTTAGCACTCATTTCTTAAATTGTAGCCAACGGTCTTGGCTATGATTTCGTTTTGACTTAGCAGCGAGCCCAGCGTTGGGTTTCCTGCCTTGCAGGAAAAATTAACGGAGGCAAGGCGAGCTGCCAGGTTTAGCCTTTAACCTGTTTCTTTATTTTAAAAATAGAATAAATATTTGAAGTTGGTCTCAGCCAAAATGAATTATAGCCGTTGTTGTGTAACGTTATTATAGATAAATGGTGTTATCCTCCTTTAGCCTTTTTAATATTTCACGAGGAGACTCATTTAAAATTGAAATCATATACCCAGAAGTTTTCGCATACCTTTTTTCCAATGCTTCAGAATTTCTTTCTCGAATAGAGATATCATTCCAATTCTTTTGTATTTCTTCAATCAACTTAAGTGCAGTTTTGTCATCAATCTGCTTCCAGTCTTTAAGACTTTCGTATGTTATTCTTTCAACGAAATCTTCAAGATTTTCTGATCTCCAATAATTCTGAAGATCATAAATTTCTATAGGATTGTTCGTATTTTGATTGATAGATTTAACGGCCTCCTCTTTTGAGATATAGCCGTTCTCGTACTTTTTTATTAGCGCAGTAACAATCTTTGATCTATTAACCATAAATAATGTTGCACAACGGCCCTGGCTATGCGTTCGGCGCTGCTTTACGGCGTTGTGCCCGCGGTTGGTTTTCCGGGCTTTCCGGAAAAGATTAGCGAGGGAAAGGC
>NZ_JBGKBE010000018.1:0-7360 GCF_041358175.1 Muriicola sp. E247 | reverse complement strand
TATTCAATTAAGTGTTTATCCTTACTCCCCGCTTGAAGAAAATAGTCACCTACCAAATTATCTGATTGAGAGAATACAGTAATACCAGACAATAATATTAAAATCGTGAAAATTACTTTCATAAGCTTGGATTTAAATGCATTACAACTTGTTATATGCAACTAAAAATATGAATTTATCCGTCAAAACCTCCCGATAAGGATAGTTTTGCTGGATTTTTATGGGGGCCGAGGGCGTGAAGGACAGCATCGTCCAGTGGACTACGGATCTGCAACAGGTCCTTCTTGGCAATATGGGTATAGATCATGGTGGTTTCCGGCTTCGAATGCCCCAGTAACTCCTGTACATGCCTCATATTTACCCCGTTCTCAATCAAATGAGTCGCAAAGGAATGCCTCAGTGTATGTGGGGTGACACGCTTTCTGATTCCTGCCTTCTTACAGGCCTTCCTCAAAAAATTCCGTACACTTCCTGCACTATAAGGTCCGCCATCTGCTCCCTCAATAAGATACTCAACAGGATTATACGTAATCAAATAGTTGTGTAACAAGGGTACCACACTCTCCGCCATAAGTACATAACGGTCCTTCCTGCCCTTCCCCTTTTCAATCCTGATCTGCCTCCTGTCAAGATCAATATCGGCCTTTTTCAGGTTCAGCAACTCACTGATGCGCAAACCGGCTGAATATAAAAGCGCCAGAGATGTCCTGTGCTTAAGGTTGGCAGTGCTCCTGAGCAGTGATATTATTTCCTGCCGACTCAACACAATGGGTAAGCGCCTATACCTCTTGGGCCTTTTTAGCAGCGTCACTTCTATCCCACTCAGCGTAAAACGCTCCCCAAAATGCTTGATGGCACTGATCAACTGCCTGTGACTGCTGATACTGTAGTTCTTATCAGATACCAGTCGTTCCACAAAACGCTGGATTAGCATATTGTTCACCTCCTCTATGGGTTTATCTCCGATAAATAATAAGAATTCGACAATAAAATTGGCGTAGACCCCAACCGTATTCGGACTGAGTCGGAGACCCTCCAAATAGGCCTTGTATTCTCGGAAATTATTTTTTGAATTTTCCTCTAGTCGTTCCCATTTCGGTTTCCTTTCTTCCTTAAATCGGAGAGAAGGCATGGGGCCAGCCGATTTAATTGCGCTGTAATCCACATAATAAGATCGTTTTCTAAGGTAGGTGAATAGTTGGTGTAACCCACTCTTACTGTAAGGAATACAATAACAGCAATGCGTCTTAATCCACCGAATACCGGGATATTTCTTTACGTACTCCCCCACTCCTTGGGCAGGAGGAAAATCGACCTTCATCCACCGGCGACCCCGATGAATGAATAGTGAAAGTTGAACCTTAACCAAAACATGTAATTAATCGGCAAGATATGGTGTAAGCCTGCACTTTAATTGCAAGAGTATGGTAGTTCACTCTCCCAAATTACAGTCCTTTAATTTGCTGTAATCGATTTTTAAGCAGCATCCATCTTCCTAATCTTTTCCAGGGCCTGCGACTTCAAGTTTACATCCAGTTTGAGATAGATATTCTGAATGTGAAAGTTTACTGTACTAGGGGTTTCGTAAAGTTTGTCTGCGATCTGCTTGTAGGTTGCTCACCTGCTCAGCAGTTCAATAATCTGGTTTTCGCGTTGAGAGAAAAACTGATAAGTCTTCCTCCGGTACATCGAAATGATCTTTTCGGCCACAAGACAGTCCGTGTTATGATTTGGCGCCTGCCTGCCCACCCAAGGCGGGGAGCCCAGCAGACTCGCTATAGCGGATGTTAAGTATAGCAGATTAAGCCACTTTATAGTTAGCGTCATTTATCTGAACACTAAATTTGATCTTTGCCTGAAGTGCTTCAAAAACTTTAAGAATGGTGTCTAAAGTCACGTTCTTAGTGTTTCTCTCCAATTTGGAAATCTGAGCTTTTTGAACACCTATCAATTTACCTAGTTCTTCTTGAGTAAGGTTTCTTTCTTTTCTTACCGCCTTAATCATTTCACCCAAGATTTCTATTTTAAGATCAAATTCATAGCGGTCACGATCTGGTGTGCCAACTTTACCCAGATGTTTGTCCTTGATTTGATCAAGGGTCATCATTTTTGATTTTCTTGCCCGAGTTGCCATGATTTATTGTACTTATTTAAAGTATTCCGTTCTGATTTTATTCGCCTTGGAAATTTCTTTTCTAGGCATTTTATCTGCTTTTTTTATTATCCCGTGAGTAGCTACTACCAAAGTTTCTTTTTTCTTTGTCTTATCCCAAAAGGCTAATAACCTGTACTGATTAGCTCCGAATCTTGTTCTAAACTCCCAAATTTCTTCAGTTAATTTTTTAAAAACCCTGGGATCATTGACAAACCTCGATTTATCGATATTAAATATTACTTTCCTTCTATCTTTTTCATGCAGGCCATCCAAAAAATCAATAGCTTCCTCTAAGAAGAATACTTCGAATTTTGCCTTCATTAATTTAGTTTACAAATATACTTAAATGTTTCCTTTTAAGGAAACTTTTAATAATTCTATTTCAGCCAATAATCTATAGCCCTCCGGACTATGATTTAAATGCCATGTTCTATACAGTTATTTAAGTTTTCTTATTTGCATTTTTTAAATTATTCAAAATTGAAAAACATCTAATTTACATGTTCCTACTGTATAATATTTGCATGATAAACGTATGCCTCCGGATAGTGTTTATAGTGTTGAAGTAAATTGGGTATATCCCCCTAAGCAGCATCCATCTTCCGGATCTTTTCCAGGGCCTGTGACTTCGAGTTTACATCCAGTTTGAGATAGATATTCTGAATGTGAAAGTTTACTGTACTTGGGGTGACGTACAGCTTGTCTGCGATCTCTTTGTAGGTGGCTCCCCTGCTAAGTAGTTCAATGATCTGGTTTTCGCGCTGGGAGAAAAACTGGTAAGTCTTCCTCCGGTACATCGAAATGATCTTCTTGGCCACATCATGACTCAGGGCAGCACCGTCATCTTTTACGGCATTAAGGGCATTCCGCAGTCTTTTCTTGCCGATAGGCTTGGTAAGATAACCTTCTGCCCCATACCTGAAGGCATCCATGATACGCTTGTAATTGTCATCATAACTAACCATGATAACCAAAGCCGAGTTATCCGTTTTTTGAAACTCAACCAGACCTTCGATACCCGAAAGACCCGAAAAGTTAACCTCAGAGAGGATAATATCAGGGCATACCTCATCGTAGTTTTCAAGGGCATCCTCCACTGATCGGTAGATTCCCGCCAGCTGGTAATCCCTGTAGGTACTGAAGAAATAACTGTAGCTCTCGTGAAATCTCGGATCGCTGTCGATCACAATAACTTTGAGTATAGTTGTATTCATAATCACAATTTTTAGACGATTAAAGTTTGAATCTTTTAGAAAATCAATGCTAAAGACCCCGCCGGATATGGCGGTTCCATTCCACTTCATTCTAATTCATACACATCCCTTAAAAGATCACAGTTGTAATCTGGTCAGAGATAATAGAATGATGATGACTTCAGTGGTGCTTTAGCTAGCAATAAAAAGTGCTGATTCTGCTACTGATAAACAGCGGGAAAAATTTCGTCTTCCCTGGCGGAATTGTGAATGAATCATCGGAAGATTACTTCCGGAAATTCTGTAAGTAGAGTTCATTTCCATAGGACTGAGATTTGGGGTTGTACTATTGTATTCGAATTGAAAATTTACAGATTGCCCCCTTTTCGTCCTAGGAAATGCACATTTTTTCGATAAAATGTAGGAAAATGCTGTATTTCATCGGAATTATGCCAAAAAACCGACTAATCGGTCTGTGAAAACAGACCCAAATAAGTAAAATTTTAGCCCCTGAATCGGGGCTAAAATACACTGGTTTTACAGAATTTTATAAGCTGGTATTCAAAGAAAATCGGTCAGATATACATAGTACAACCTGTTCTCAGGGCTATACCATTGCCTGGCATCCAAACTAGGCTTTTAACCTGTGGGTTACACAGCGATTAAACGCTTGCTGCTTTCGGGGATAGAAAACATTCGGCAATAAGCAGATGAACCCCCCATGATATCCGACCGATTAATATTTCTTTGAATTACTCTCAACAAAGCACATATGGAAATTGAGTTTTAGTCCTGGTAATATATATTGGTGTATACACTATTAGGATCCTTGGGTAGTACTTCAAGGAAGTTATATTTCCTTTTTTGGGTCGATGAGTTTTTTTGATCATCAGAAACAGAGAACACCAATTGCCTGGTTTCATCCGAAAGACCTCCGCGGTTAGACATTACAATGGCCATTCCCGTTTCGGCATTTACATTGAGGGCGTAATCATCGCTCTTACTGTTAAAAGGAGCGCCAATGTTAACGGCCATCCCCACTTTTCGTGTACCTACCTGTACCGCAAAGAGGTCCATTCCACCTAAGCCTTCTCTTCCGTTAGAGGCAAAGAAAAGGAGATTTCCTCCTACCAGATTGGGGTACATTTCATTTTTACGCGTATTGACCTTCTCTCCCAGGTTTTTGGCAATTCCCACACTGCCATCCTTATGGATATCGGCAACATAGATATCGTATTTACCAAAGGTACCGGGCATGTCTGAGGCAAAGAACAAACGCTTGCCGTCAGGGGATATGGCAGGATGCATGGCTGAGGCATATTTAGGGGTAACACTTATCTCCTGGATATTACTCCATTGCCCATTGATGTTTTCCGCCTTGTAGATCTTATGTACAGGTTCCTTTTTAGAAAACAGACCGTACTCTGGCTTTATATAGATAGGCTTGCTGAAAAAAGCAGTCCTCCCGTCTGAAGATATGGTAATGGGTGGGGTGAATCCCTTTCCTGGTAGGCGGGAATTGGTTTTAAGCTGGTCTGACATTTGTTCTCGCAGTCCGGCCATTTCGTGAAGCGCCTCCAAGGAAGCAGCACGATTTAATGGTTTAAAAGCGGGCTTACTTTCTTTTTTAACAGAAGTAGAAGCATAACTATTATTGCTCTTACTTTTGTTTCCACGGTATTCATCTTCAATCTCAGAATACCAGTCGGCCTGGGCCACTTCATCGCCATAATCGGCAATTCCGGCCTTGTGCATAGCTACTTTATACCGCTTGAGGTAATTGGGCGAGATGTTCTCACTGTCACTAAGGTCGATCAGTTTCTGGTACCAGAAAGCTGCGGTGGCATAGTTCCCGGCCAGGAAGTTCGCATTTCCCAGATCCTGGAAAATTTCCTTTTCGGAATAGCCGAGTCTTGAGAGTTCGAGGTAGTCATCGATACGCTTGTCGGCTTCAATTTTTCGGGCCAGGTCTTTAGAAATAAACTTGTTTTGCTGGGCTGTTGAGGCATTACAAAACAGGAGTATTAAACCTGCCGCTACTAATTTTAAACTTAGAGTAGAATTCTTCATAAGGTAAGATATTGGGGTTCATCAGGATAAATTTCGCAAGAGTCCCTGTGAATGTATTATGAATTTTTCACAGGTTTTTTTTTCAAAATATCGATGAGTGGTTCAAAATGTAAAGTCGCCCTAACAATTTTTCACAGTTTCGATGAGTTGAAGCAAATTTTCGACCTGGGAATAGCTTTGGAATCGATATGGTGAACCGGTTATTTACGGCCTTGTACTTCATCCTTCAAATCGTGTATTTTGTCGATAATTTTCTTGATATTATGTCTAAAAAAACGCTCGCTATCATGACAAAAATCATTGATTAAAACTGAGGTGTGAAATAACTTGATGAATACCCTGATTTGATCATATGGGCGTTATGAGAATTCATAAATTATACATATTAGGCCTTGTCTTTTTGTTATTGGGCTGTTCCAGGGATGACAAAGTAGCCCTTATTTACCTTGATACTAATGGCATAACCATTAAATGCGATCCATCGGCTAATGTGGGCGATACCTATGAGGTTAATGGGATTACTTACACCATTGTGAATGAGGACATGTTACGTGAAATGGTAGCACAGGGTGCTGATGTCACTACGGTATGTACCAGCAGGGTTACAGAAATGGGTTCATTGTTTGAAAGCAGACAATTTAACGAAGATATCAGCTCCTGGGATGTGAGTAAGGTTACTAATATGTATGATATGTTCTTTAATTCCACCTTCAATCAAGATTTAGCTGCCTGGGATGTCAGCCGTGTTGAACAAATGTCGTTTATGTTTATGTACTCTTCATTTAATAAGGATATCAGCAACTGGGATGTGAGCAGTGTAAATGAAATGGCATTAATGTTCTACAGTTCATCATTTAATCAGGATATCAGCTCATGGGACGTTAGCAATGTGACCTCTATGGAGTATATGTTTGCAGAAACAACCTTTAATCAAAATCTGAGTGAATGGAATGTCGAAAATGTAACTCAATGTGAACTCTTCAGCGACAACACTCCAAATTGGACGCTTCCGAAACCTGAGTTTACGAATTGTGATCCGAACTAAGTATTCTTTTCGCTGATCTAATGGAGGTAAGCTCTCAAACGTATTCATCAAATTAACAGTTGCTCACCGCACATTCATTCCTGTTGGGATTGTCCGCCTCATGAGAACACTTACTTCCAATTGACATCCAATTCCTGAAGCCCGAATTTCCGGGGTTCCTAACCCCACCCCAATCATAAATTAAACCGGAGTAGTGCACAATACAAGCAGGATTGCCATATAGATTGAAAAAAGAAAATCGTTTTCAAAATATCTTAACCTATAATCATGATATTTCTGTTTCGACTAGCCGTTGTTTACTTTGAGATGTCAACATCGATTGAACCGCACTTACCAGAATAATCTCAAGAAGCAGGAATGATTATAAAAAGTGGTTTAAGAGATCAACTTCGTTGATCCCATTTTGGAAGTCCCGGGCAAACATAAAAACCCTTACCAAGCTGCGCTTGGTAGATTTTTTTATTCCCTTTCGCCTTGCTGAAGCAAGCTTCTGGGACTACGGGAAAGTTCCTTAAAAAGGGATTCACTCACTTCGCTCGTGCATCCCCGTGGGGAGGTCCTGCCATGAAGAACCGCAACGCAGACGCGTTGCATAATTTTATTCTCTTTCACCTTACTGAAGCTAGCTTCTGGGATTAACTGCGTTGATCCCTAAAAGAATATCCGAGGCAAGCATAAAAACCCTTACCAAGCTGCGCTTGGTTGCTTTTTTATTCCCTTTCGCCTTACTGAAGCAAGCTTCAGCGGCTACGTGAAAGTTACTTAATATGGGATTCACTCGCTTCGCTCCTGCATCCCCGAGGGGAGGTCCTGCCATGAAGAACCGCAACGCAGACGCGTTGCATAACTTTATTCTCTTTCACCTACCTGAAGCTAGCTTCTGGGATTAACTGCGTT
>NZ_JBGKBE010000017.1:0-7794 GCF_041358175.1 Muriicola sp. E247 | reverse complement strand
GGGATATTAACAATGACAATAATTGACATAATCTTTAATTGGGGTGACTTCAAGCAAGGATTCAACGAGGGATATAATAAAGCGACTAATAAAACTGAAATTTTGAAAAAATAACAACGCAAGCCAACAACGGCTATAATTCAGCGCTGTATTAGAACTTCCCTGAAATTTCCTACATTTAAATAAAACATAGAAATGGCATGAATAGGATAGAGGTCAGGGCTCGCTTTTTCCAACGTTAATTTTTTTGCCAAAGGCAAAAACCCAACGCTCAGCTCGCCCCTAATATTGCGCCGAAATCATAGCCAAGACCGTTATAGACAATTAAAATGAGAAGCATACTAATTTTAGTGCTAATCCTAATACCTTCCACTTATCAAGGATACACGCAAAATTTCCAAACCATTGTGGCATTTGGTGATAGTTTCACGGATAATGGCTTTATAGATGGCAATGGCTTTGATAGGGACACAAATGGATATGTTTGGGTGGAATACCTAAGCGAAATGATGAATTGTCAAAAATTGGATAACAGAGCATGGGGTGGCGCTAGAACGGATAATGGACATTTTATGGGTTTTGATTGGTCAGGATTCAATTGGCAAGTCGATCATTATGAGCCTAAAACCAATCCAGAGGAGACCTTATATGCTGTTTGGATTGGGGTCAATGACTATTGGGATAACAAAGAAGATCCATCAAATTCAGTGAAGAACATTAAAAATGGTTTAGATAAATTAATCGAAAAAGGAGCAAAATACTTCGTCATTTTCAATAATTTCGACTTGACCATATCCTTAGGCTATGGGCCAAATACAGAATATCATTACCTAATTCCTTCTGTGCAAAAATTGACCAAAAAGTTCAATGAAGAACTTTACAGTATGTTGTACCAAGAAAAAACGGGACTGACATATAACCATCCTGAGATCAAGACTTATTTTATTGACATCTATACGTTTATGAACGATTTAGTTGCAAATAATCTATTTAAAAACCAACCCTGGAGAGGAACATATAAAAAGCCAGATTCTAAAGAACACCTATGGTATGATGAATGGCACCCAATGACTAGATACCATAAACAAATTGCAGAATTAGTATTGGAAGAAATTAAAAAATAATTCCGAAATAAAAACTGTCTATAACAACGGCTATAATCCAGCGCTGCTTTCCTTCTTAATTGAAATTTCCTACATTTAAATAAAACAAGGAACTGGCTTAAATATGAAATGGTCAGGGCTCGCTTTTTCCGGCGTTAATTTTTCTTGCAAGGCAGGAAATCCGACGCTGAGCTTCGCCCTTAACACCGCGCCGAGATAATAGCCAAGACCGTTACCATACATTTTGAAAAAATTAATTTACCATGTTCTAGTTTTAATCTTGTCCATTATACCATTTACTTTGAGTGGGCAGGATTCATTTGAAAACAAAATACTTGGGACATGGGAACATGAAAAACCCAATAAAGACCCTGAACTTTTGTTGCGTACTAATAGTTATGTAGACTCAACTATTACTGAAACAAGTATTTATCTATTCCAGAAAGACGGAGTTTTAGATATCAAAGAATCCTACGGACAATTCAAAACGAACTATACAGTTTCAGACTCGACTTTAAAGTTAGGATCACGGAGCTATAAAATACTTGAATTGAGTGATAATACAATGACCCTAGAAGAGTTTGGAGATTTAGTTCTTTTCAAGAAGATGCTGAATTTCAAAAGGACTGAAACTCAAATTGAGCCTATTCAAGGGGAAGAAAAAATATCTGAAATTTTTGAAAATGGGAATCCAAAAGTTTTTGGTCTTAAGGAAAATGGATTTAAGAACGGTATATGGATAGAATGGCACGAAAATGGACAAATTAAAAGCATTTCGTATTACAACAATGAAGCACCATTAATGATTATGAAATTTGATAAAGAAGGGGTTCTACTGTCAAAGCAATGGTATGACTTAAATTCAAATTCATATCGGACTGACTAAAAAACGTATGGTAACAACGGCTATAATCCAGCGCTGCTTTAGAACTTCCCTGAAATTTCCTACATTTAATTAAAACAAGGAACTGGCTAGAATGTCAAACGGTCAGGGCTCGCTTTTGCCCGCCTTCCGTAGTCACGTACGGAGGACAGGCCGGCGCTAATTTTTCCTGCAAGGCAGGAAACCCACCGCTGAGCTTCGCCCTTAACACCGCGCCGAGATCATAGCCAAGACCGTTAGGCAAAATTATATATTGAATTCTTCCTTAAAACAATACAAGAATCTTAATTCAAAACACAGAAAGATAATTTTTTATGTAATTATCGGATCATTGTTGTTTGCAGTGTCCATGATTGCTCTTGGTTTTACAGGAAATGAACTCATTTTTAATAACCAAAAGATTGAAATAACTGGTGTTTATGGTGAGACAATTCCTTTGTCTGAAATAAAGTCTATTGAACTTGTTAAGAAAAGGCCCGGGTTATCTCGGAAGATTCATGGTTTTTCAATTGGCTATAGAAAAAAGGGATATTTCAAAACTAAAGACGGTGAAAAAATTAAGGCGATTATAAACAAAGATTACCTACCCTGGATTTTAATAATAAAAGAAACAGGAGAACATATATATTTCTCTTCTGGCAAAGGTTCCAATGAAAAACTTTTTAAGAAAATAGAAAAAACTTTGCCTAACAACGGCTATAATCCAGCGCTGCTTTCTCAATAATTTGAAATTTCCTACATTTAAATAAAACTAAAACTGGCTTCAATGGTTTATGGCCAGGGCTCGCTTTTGCCTGGGCTAATTTTTTTGCTAAAGGCAAAAACCCAACGCACAGCTCGCCCCTAATATCGCGCCGAGATCATAGCCAAGACCGTTAGCTTTAATTTAAATAAAAAAATATGTTCGGAAAAAGAGCTATTCTTCCTTTTATACTAATAATAGCAAGTATTATTTTATTGGTGTTAAATATTAGTAGCCTAGATGAGGAAGAGAATTCAGGAAGAATTTATGGTCTTATTTCTAATGCACTATTAATTTTTGCTATGATTCTTGTTATTATAGGAAATCGCAAGTCCTCGAAAGAAAAATAAACTAAAGCTAACAACGGCTATAATCCAGCGCTGCTTTCTCAATAATTTGAAATTTCCTACATTTAAATAAAACAAGGAACTGGCTTAAATAGGGCAGAGGCCAGGGCTCGCTTTTTCCGGCGCTAATTTTTTCTGCAAAGTGCAGAAAAGCCAAAACGAAGCTCGCCCTTAACGCCGCGCCGAGATCATAGCCAAGACCGTTGTGCGTCACCTAAAAGAAATCGAAAATAGATATATCATGAGAAATCAAATTTCGCTTTTACTGCTACTTCTCTTTGTGGCACAAGTAGCCAAAGGGCAGTCAACTAACTCAAAAATAGAAAAAGAAGCGCTCATTAGAGCGGACAAGGCTTGGTCCCATGCAGCAAAAACTAATGACATGGAGAAATTATGGTCTTTCTGGGAAGATGAAGCAATCATATTATTGTCAGTAGATATGACCCTAAAAGGGGTCGACCAAATAAAACGATTTACTACTCAAGCCAGGACAGATCCTAATTTTGAAATTAGTTGGGAGGTTCAAGGTGCAGAAGTATCAGAAAAAGCAGATATGGGATATACCTATGGAATTGGTAAAGTGCAAAGAACAAATGAAGCAGGAGAATTGATTACCGCTGCAAAACCCTATTTAACCGTTTGGAAAAAACAGACTGATGGTACGTGGAAGTGCAAAATTGAAAACTAGTAACGTCTAAATAATTAGTGATACTGTAAAAAGGCGCACGCACAACAATGTATATAAGCCATTGAAACGGCTCATATACTGGACCGTTGTGGTTAATTTGAAAATACTAAATGAATAAAGAAAATGTCTTATTAATATTATGGATAATCTTCGGATTTATATTCATTAGCGGAATTGATTCAATCCTATACTTCATTACTTACCTAATATATTTTGCGAAATCTGAATTGGGACTCTCTTATGCTATTATGAAATTTTTGATGCCTATAACCACTCTGATTTTGTATGCTATGACAACTTTTTTGATTTTAAAAAAAATTAAATGGCATTCATCTTCAAGTGGAATTTATCTGACTAAATTCCCAAAAAAAATATTTATAGTGCTTGCTCTAATTGCATTGACCTTAAATCCAATTACGTATAAATTATCTAGCCTCTATTCTGAACACTCGACTAGAATGGAAAATATTGAGACTTCTGACTTTCTTCAGATGTACGGATGGATGACTTCTGGAATATACATTTCAAGATGGCTGATTTTAATTATTCTGTCAATTCTATTTATTAAAAAACTAAATCTAATTGAAAATAAAAACTAACCACAACAACGGCTATAATCCAGCTGGTCTTTTCCACTACCTTGAAATTTCCTACATTTAATAAAAACATAACTGGTTTAAATCTCAACGGCGGTCAAGGAAGCCGAGATTATAGCCGGGACCGTTACCTGCAAGCTGAATTATGATACCGAATTCGATTATACAAGAAATAACAAATAGAATTGCAAATTCTACAGAAAAAGTATTGGACGGCAGACTTAAAGGCGAAATTGAAACTGAGCCTTCGTTTACTGATCGTCTCCTGGCCAGAATAGAAACAGATTTTGAAAAGCCCCTATTTGCAGATAACCAAGGTGATATTTCAATAAGTGCACGTACGCTTCGTGATCGCGGCCGAGGCTCATCCGAAAAAAAATATGGTGCTGACATTGCGACCGTTTTGGACGTTGAACTAGACGATTTTAAAGTTAATAAAGGCATATTAATTCAATCCAAAATTGTTAAAAATGCTTCTTTGCTTTGTGAATCAAATATTGACGCTGAATATCGACGAAATAAATTCTTCTTGAGAAATTCAGAAATATCGCATCGGAAAACAGGTACAATAGAATACAGCATCACCCCAACTCTTTTAGACGAACTAAAGGAACAATGTAAATTAATGTTGGAAATTACTCCTGACAGTTTCGTGTTCTTATACGCCGAAGATGACATTTATGTAGTTTCAGCTTCTTCTGTTATTAGAAAGAAAAGAGTAGGAACGAAGGTGAAATTTCATTGTAAAAATTTGACTTTGTTCATGACCGAATATTTGAAATGTTTCCTAGGCGATTTAAAGTTAAACGGAACAAGGGATGCTGATTTCGAAAAATTAAGAGAAGCCTATAAAGCGAGGAATATTTTACAATTAAGTTTACTCCATAAAAGCGCCAGCAGGTAACAAAGTATATAACACATTGCCAAAATTTGGCTAACTTTAAACTCTCCCCTACTTTTAAACCTTAGTTACGACTGAATAATATAAAACTACAATTATGGCAACATGCCATATACAATACCGTTGTACACAATTATCAAAACTTAATCTTCATTGAAAACTAAATTGAATCTTTGGCTTATATGTAGTTTCATATGCGCTGCATTGTTGACGTTTTGGATTCATGGAAAGCTCACTCATCATGTCGGGGATATAACGTTTGATAGAAACCAGGATTCTACTGAATTTAAACTTTGTAATGACGAAAATATTTATCAATACTACTCAATAAATACTCATTATGAAGGAGGCAAACGGGCCATAAAAGAAAAACTTCAAAATCAATTTTCAAATATATTGCTTCCAGAAACTGGATTATTAACTATCCGTTTTATACTTAACTGTGAGGGTAAGACTGGACGTTTCCGAGCTAAAATGATCAATAATTCATTGAAGGATATTGATGTCTCCAAATACGATCTATCCCCATTATTTTTGTCCATTTCTGAACTGAAAGATTGGAATCTTGGAATAATTAGGAACGAACCACAAAATAGTTTTTATCAAATAAGTTTTAAACTGCATGAAGGTCAACTTACTGATATTTTTTAGGGAATGAATTTAGTCGTCAAGATCATAAAAATAGTCTTCGCTCTTGTCTTTACGGCTTACTCTCTATTGATTGTCTATCAATTATTTCTAGCGCCAAAAGAACAACGCTTTCATTTAGCCGCAAATATGCAAGGAGTAGGTTTGTCACAAACTATGTTTAGCATCCTAAATTGGCAGCATCCAAATTATTCCGATGCCTTTTTTGAACGTTCTGTACCATTTAATAAACGAGGAGAATATGCCATAGGATTTAAATACCTGGATAAGGCTATAGAAATTGAACCTGAAAAGCACCTTGATTATAGGGGATATATGAAATTGAGATTCCTAAGAGATTATCAAGGGGCATTAATGGATTTTGATAGACTTGATAATTTAACCCCTGATATCGTTGATGCGCCCTGGGGAGAGGATATCGACTTTCTTAGAGGTGAAAGTTATTACGGACTTAAGGATTATGCTAAAGCTATTGAATGCTTCCAACGAAGTGTAAATAATCAGGGGGTGGATTGGGCAGACGTTCAAACTTTCGTTTACGATGGTTTATGTAATTATGAACTTGCTAACTACAAAGAAGCAATTTCATCATATGAAGAAGCTTTAAAACAATATGAACAGACTTGTGAAGCATATTTCGGCTTGGGAAAAACCTATTTGCAACTAGGAGATTCTCTAACTGCCAGTGCATATTTAAAAAAAGCCAAAGAGAACATCAGATTTAAAAGAGAAGATTATTATAAAGAATATTTGAATGAAATCTATCTGGAGGAGATAGATGATTTATTGAGAAAGCTCGAAAAATAACTGTGTACAACAACGGCTATAACTCATGGCTTATCGCTTGGCCGTTTTTTCCTATTTTTAAAGAAACATAAAAACGTCTGGCGCTTGCCACGAAGTCATAGCCAAGACCGTTAGGCACAATCTTATGCTAAAAAAAATCGCTCTAGTCATCTTTTCAAATTTGTGCCTCTTAACTTTCGGACAAAAGGAGCAATCGGACTTAAGCAATTTCTTTTCAAAGTCCGAGATTAAGGACTTGAATCTCATTGCGGACTTTTTTCAGAAGGAACTTTGTGGAAATGTGGACAAGACAAAATTTGGTGAGTGTTTGATACGTTCCATCCCCCACCTTTTAGACTTGGAACAAAATTATCTAGAGAAAAAAGTTAGTTGGAGAAAACAGAAAAAATTATACTCCAAAATCTCGGATACAACTTTTCAGAAAATCTGGAGTCTTTGCAAATCTTGGAGGACTATTGAACCAAAATATGAATACGAAGAACTTTGTTTTAGCCTCAATAAAACTTTTATAGATTTTGTGAAAAACTTGGCAAAATCAAACCCTTTAATTGAAGCATACTCACGGAATTTAGAAAATGTTGGAAGCTTCCCTTTCTGGAGATACTTCCTGGGCAATGTGCGCGATTACCCGGAAAGAATTGATTTGGAGAATAGAGGAGTTCAAACCCTTGTAGCAATCCACTTCTTAACCTTGAACGACCAAGCGAAAAGAGACAAAAAGGCGATTAGACTTGAAAAGTGGGATTTAAGAAAAAAGAATAGAGAACTTAAACGGAAAAATAAATAAAAAACTGTGCCTAACAACGGCTATAATCCAGCGCTGTTTTAGAACTTACTTGAAAATTCCTACATTTATTTAAAACAAGGAACTGGCATGAATAGGGTAGAGACCAAGGCTCGCTTTTTCCAAGGCTAATTTTTTCTGCAAAGTGCAGAAAAGCCAAAACGAAGCTCGCCTTTAACGACGCGCCGAGATCATAGCCAAGACCGTTACCAATAATTGCGCTTTTAGGAGTTGTCAAGAATTGTAAAAGAATAAGTTGAAGTTCTTTCCTCAATTTAGCATTAACCCCAAAAGA
>NZ_JBGKBE010000016.1:0-14570 GCF_041358175.1 Muriicola sp. E247 | reverse complement strand
GCTGACAGCAATGTGCTCGACAATGATACGCTTAACGGTCAGCCTGTAGACCCTGCTGATGTGACCATCACATCAACACCCACAGGACCCCTGACAGTGAATGCTGATGGTACGGTAAGCGTAGCTCTTGATACAGGTCCGGGCACGTATACCATAGACTACACTATTTGTGAGGTGGCCAATCCTACAAATTGTGATACTGCAACTGTTATTATTGTAGTTGACGCCGGCCCTAATATTATCGTCCTCAAGGTGGATACTTTTAATGACGAAAATAATGATGGGTATGCCCAGGTAGGGGAAACGATCAGTTACACCTTTACAGTAACTAATGTGGGAACTGTTCCACTGGGGAATATCACTGTAACTGATCCGCTCGTGGAAGTTATCGGTGGGCCTCTGACCATCCTTGAACCAGGACAATCAGATAGTACTACTTTTACAGCCACCTATACCATAACTCAGGCAGATATCGATGCGGGAAGTTTCCAGAATACGGCAACCGTAACTGCATTTATTCCTGATAATGGCCCTATCAGTACATTATCTGACGATCCTGACGATCCAACGGATATCGACAGCGATGGCGATGGCAATCCTGATGATCCAACTGTAACCATCATTATCGGTCCGCCGGGTATTGATGCTGTGGATGATGATTTTTCTGCTAATCCTGTAAACGGTGCTTCCGGAGGAGTAGTTGCAAATAGTAACGTACTTGATAACGACACTCTGGATGGTATTACTGTAAATCCTGCGGACGTTACAATTTCTTCTACACCAACAGGTCCGTTAACGGTTAATGCAGATGGAACAGTAAGTGTTGCGCCGGATACGGCACCGGGTACCTATACAATTGACTATACCATCTGCGAAGTGGCAAATCCTGACAATTGTGATACTGCTACTGTAACTGTGGTGGTAGCGGAAGGCCCGAATGTGATTGATGCGGTGGATGATGATTTTACGGCAAATCCGGTTGATGGCAGCACTGGTGGGGTAGTGGCAGACAGTAATGTACTGGACAACGATACCTTAAACGGAGAACCAGTTGATCCGGCTGATGTGGTAATCACTTCAACTCCAACAGGACCCTTGACTGTGAATGCAGATGGGACCGTAAGTGTCGCAGCTGATACCGCGCCTGGTACCTATACCATCGACTACACCATTTGTGAGGTGGCTGATCCTGAAAACTGTGATACAGCGACGGTAACCGTAGAAGTGCTCATGGGACCCAATGTAATAGATGCAGTGGACGATGATTTCAGGGGAGTTCTCGTTGATGGAGATGCAGGCGGACTGGTGGCAGACAGTAATGTATTGGACAACGATACGTTAAACGGAGAACCGGTTAATCCGGATGATGTCACCATCACTTCTACACCGACTGGTCCTTTGACGGTCAATGCTGACGGAACTGTTAGTGTTGCACCAGGAACGCCTCCGGGTACCTATACCATAGAGTACACGATCTGTGAAATTGCCGATCCTACCAATTGTGATACAGCTATTGTAACAGTCTTGGTTTCTGAGGTGATCACCGACTTCAAGATAGAAGTGAATCAGATGGTGACCCCTAACAACGATGGTAGAAACGACTTTCTGTTTATCAGGGATGTGGATTTTGCAAAAAACAATACCCTGAGAATATACAATCGATGGGGAATCGCAGTCTTTGAAGGTGACAATTACAACAATCAGAACAATGTCTTCGATGGCAGGTCGAGAGGAAGGTCCACACTGAGTACAAATGACTACCTGCCTGCAGGGGTTTATTTCTATATCTTTGAATACGATTTAGGTCAGGAAAGGATTACAGATACCGGATACCTCTATGTGAGTAAATAATTGATGACAAAAAACATGAAACTATATAATTACGCATTCATTACCTTATTGGCGGTAATCACAAGCTGCAGTACTTTGCAGGCACAACAGGATGCCCAGTATACCCAGTACATGTACAATACCATGAGTGTGAATCCTGCTTATGCAGGATCCAGGGGGCAATTAAGTATTGCGGCCATGTACAGAGCACAGTGGGTGGGCCTCGACGGGGCGCCAAAAACCCAAACTCTGAATTTGCATTCTCCGATACGGAACAGCAAGCTCGGGTATGGAATCTCTGTGGTCAATGACAATATCGGGAATGGAGTGGTTCAGGAAACATACCTCGATGCCGTAATGTCATATACACTTGACCTTGCCGATGAGAGGAAGTTGTCTTTCGGACTAAAATTTGGCGGGAATTTGTTGAATCTCGACTTTCAACAATTGAGGAATTTTGATCAGGAACCCATCAATGATGGGGCCGACATTACCAATAACTTTTCGCCCAATGTTGGCTTTGGGGTTTATTATCACACCAATCGTTTTTATCTGGGACTCTCTGCCCCTAATATGCTGGAAACCGACTATTTTGATAATTCACAGCGAAGTGCAAATTCGGTACAATTTCAGTCTACAGAACGGCTTAATTTCTATATGATTACCGGGTATGTGTTCGACCTGAATTACAATTTTAAGTTTAAACCGGCTTTTTTGATGAAGGCAGTTGGCGGGGCTCCTTTACAGCTCGACTTTTCCGGAACATTCTTGCTAAATGATAAGTTTTCATTTGGTGCAGCTTACCGCTGGGACGCAGCGGCCAGTGCACTTTTTGGGTTCCAGATATCAGAGCAACTCATGCTGGGCTTGGCTTACGATAAAGAGATTACAGAATTGGGGGGAACACGATTTAACGATGGTTCTTTTGAAGTGTTTCTGAGGTTTGAACTGGTTCGTTCGTTCCGTGGTCTGGTATCACCTAGATTCTTTTAAATATGATTTTCATGACAAAGCGTTTATTGATCATAGCTATAGCCTTCTTTGCAATGCTGGGCAACATTTTTGCCCAAAACCTTCCCGCAAAGAAAAAGGAAAAGTTCACATATACTATGTACACCAGGGTATATCAAAAACGCCTGATGGAGAAACCGGATAAGGTAAAGGATACGGCTCTGATGAAACTGGCAAATTCGTATTACTTTATCGCAGATTATGACAACGCAGCAAAGGTCTACGAGATATTGTATCAGAGGGCCGAAGAAAAGCCCGAATTTGATGTCCCAACGGAATACAATTTTCGATATGGACAAAGCCTCAGGGCAATTGGGAAAGAAGATTTGGCAAAAGAAAAACTGGCAGAATATCTCAGCGAATCAGCAGCAAATGCCGTGGTCCAGACTACCAGAGTTTACGAATTACAAGACCTCCGGGAATACTTTTCGAATTTAAAAGACAGTATCAACTTAAATCACTTTTCTGATTTTGCCCCTACTTTTTATAAGGAAGGACTTATTTTTTCTTCAGACAGGGATACTGGCAACCTCCACAGATACAGACATAGTGGTACCAACAAAGATTTTCTCGACTTATATCAATTTGAATCAGATGAAGATTCACTCCTGCTGATCAAGAAGCTAAATTTCTTTGGTAATGGAATCAACCCTAGGGAGGCCGAATCTACTTCAATAAAAGTAGATGAGTCTACGGCTACCTTTTCATCAGATGGCAAAACGATGTATTTTACCGCATCTAATTTTAAGGAGGGGGATTTAGTCAGAGATAATGACAATATCATTCGTCTGAAGATTTTTAAAGCTGTTCTGGAAAGCGATGGCTGGAGAATAATGGACGATTCCTGGTACAAAAACCAGAATGGAGATAAAGCCTTTAATTCTGATGGATATTCTTTTGCGAACCCAGCACTGAGTCCTGATGATTCCCGACTGTATTTTACGTCGGATATGCCCGGCAGTAAAGGCCTGTCAGATATATTCATGATTGCCGTGGATGAAAATGGCATCAAAGGGAAAATAGACAATTTGGGCGATCGCGTAAATACGGATTTCAGAGAGAGTTTTCCTTTTGTAAGCAAGGATAATAAGCTCTATTATTCTTCAGATCGTATTGCGGGTGAAGGTAGGTTAGATGTGTATTCTGTTGATTTGAATGCAAATGGTATGGCGGCCTCTGCTCCTGAGAATCTCGGAAAGCCAGTCAATAGCGAATACGATGATTTTACCTTTATCTATGAC
This sequence comes from Muriicola sp. E247, assembly GCF_041358175.1. Lineage (NCBI taxonomy): Bacteria > Pseudomonadati > Bacteroidota > Flavobacteriia > Flavobacteriales > Flavobacteriaceae > Muriicola > Muriicola sp. E247. Next base: position 10,488 of record NZ_JBGKBE010000016.1, on the reverse strand, counting down.
AGTGAAAAGCAATACGGATTTTTTGCCTCCAACAGGCCAAGATCGAACGATTCAGGCAGGAAGAAGGCAGAGGATTTTACAGATGACAACATATATGCTTTTACAGCGGAATGCCTCAATCCAAAGACTTTAACCGGGATAGTCTACGATAAAACAACACTCCTCCCTCTCGCGGGAACCACTGTGAATATCATTAGTGATGATAACCAAATTATAGCCTCAACCTTTACGAATGAAGAGGGAGCTTACAGCGTCTCCATCGACAGAAATAAGAATAACTTTGTCAGGGCAACAAGGGAAGGTTACACCACTGTAGAGGAGTACCTCGAGATCAATCCCTGTGAATTAAGGATGGTTGATTTTTACATTGAGACCAATTGTGTAGATTACGGAACAGACCTGGCCAAACTTCTCGGTCTCGATCCAACGATCTTCTTCGATTTTGATAAATCTGAAATTAAAGATGTATACAAAGATGAATTGGATATCATCGTTGATGCGATGGAATTATATCCCAGCCTGAGGATTCAGGTAAATTCACATACCGATGTAAGAGGAGACAATGACACCTATAATCAGCCGCTCTCAGAACGAAGGGCGAAAGCAACGGTTGATTATATCATCTCCAAGGGAATCGATAGCTCCAGGTTGAAATATAAAGGATATGGCGAGACAAAACCAGTCAACGAATGTGTTGACGGTGTACGCTGTTCAGCCACCAAACACCAACAGAACAGACGTTCCGAATTCCTTATCCTTTGCGAAGAGGGGGAGAACTGCTGTTATTAATTACGAATGGCATCGGAAACGGGGCGTTTCACAACAAATGTTTTCTGAAGTTATAGGATCTTTCTAGATTTCGTTCTACTTCCTTATTCCTGAAAATGGCGAATAGGAATAAAGTTGTTGTGAACATTATATGATCCTAATATATTCTTTAATCCGAGTCAAGATAGGCTTTCTGTATAAGGCAGGTAAGACCCTGACTATTTGCCTGCTACTTTTTCAATGTTTTTTCTCCATGGCACAAAACACGGGCGATTTTCGTTCTGTAGCCAGTGGTAATTGGAATAATCCGGCAAATTGGCAAACCTACAATGGTATCACCTGGGTGGCAGCTACTTCTTTCCCCGGGCAAACCGCTGATGCAGATCATGTCTTGATTGGCAATGGAAACACCATTACTTTAAATGTCGATATCACAAGTTTTACTCTTAACAACCTTGTTATTGGCGACAATTCAGGCAGTGATGATATCTTGTTATTACCAGATAATGGTGATTTTGAAGTAAATATCGAGACCTTGGCAGTAGAGAGTGACGGAATACTTGAGTGGGTAAAAAATGCGGACATCAGGTTTCCTGAGGGTGCCATTATATATAACAACGGAGGAACCATTAGTACTTCGAAAAACTGCAATGCCTCGCAGGTCATTTATATTGGGAACGATAAATTTTCTACCTGCAATGGAAATGGAGGTGCAGATTATTCATTTGACGATATTGAATCAGCTTTACCTCCTCCCCAGAGCGGAGGAGACATAACAGAGTGTGAGGAAAACCCCATTCAGACCCTTACAGCCACAGCTACCCCTCCTTCCGGGGCATATGTAGAATGGTACAATTCTGCCGAAGGAGGATCGATGGTAAGTCCAACTTTAAGCACCGTAGGGACAATCACGTATTATGCTGAAAGCGTAGACAATAGTGATCCAAATAGAAAAAGTATTTTCAGAACAGCTGTAACTCTAACCATAGAAGATAGTCCAACAATTTCCGTGTCCGGTTCACCCAGTTGCAATTTCTTTAGCAATACTTATGAACTTGAAGTGACTGTCAGCAATGGTATAGTCACAAGTACAGAAGGGACAGTCACAAATATTTCCGGGAATCAATGGCGGATCTCTGGTATTCCCTCAGGAAACGATATAACAGCCACAGTAACGGCTGCCAATGGCTGTACACAGGATTTGGAGGTAACTTCGCCAAATTGTACATGTCCTGTCGTAAATGCACCTGTAAGTGGAGGAAATGAAGTTTATTGTTCAACTGATCCGGTACCGACCATCAATGTCTCTATTGGCCCGGGAGAAACGGCCGACTGGTACAATGCAGCTTCAGGCGGGATTTTACTACTTGCTGGAAGTACATCTTACACACCTTCTTCCGCAGGCGTATACTATGCTGAAGCCCGGAACACAGTAACAGGATGTACGAGTAATTCAAGGACTGTAGTCTCTGTAACTGAAGACGTCCCTGCATCTGCAACCATGGGACCCGATCAAACTGTTATGGTTAGCGATGATGCCATTTTTAATATAACCGTCTCCAATGCAAATACTTATCAGTGGCAACTGAGTACAGACGGCGGGTCTATTTTTAGCAACATCTCGGATGGAACAGAATACACGGGTACCCAATCAACAACCTTAACTGTGCAAAATGTGCAAGTTGATAAAAACGGATATCTCTACAGGGTAGTAGTTTCCAATTCCATGTCTACTTGCCCCGCTTTTGTGACAGGGTCTGCCCAATTGAATGTCAGGGTCAGGAATATTATAACAAACCGTAAATCTACTTATAGGGTAAATCCGTTCTAGGTTAATTGGTTTGTCTCAACATTGCCTTGAGTTTGAGTAGCAGCATGCATAAAAAGGTCGGATAATTCTGACATACAGAAAGTTACAGGCCTAAAGAATCCTGTATTTTTATTAAACTCAGCATTGGAAACCTCACAATAATACCCGTTGGCACTGGATTAGGAGGGATACGCAACAAATTTTTAATGAGACTTCTATGGCATGGTATATTTATCATGATAAAATGAACCAATGGAAAAGATACAATATCAAATCCTCGCGGTTTCGGTATTTATTTGTCTATTTTTTTCTGTGCCGATACTTTACGGCCAGGATACCTTTTTAGATAACTTCAACACGGTTTCTTACTCCAACAATAACGGTACTATGAATTTTACCGGAGATTGGCAGGATTCTGAAGACAACGATCCAACCGGAGGACGTATTTATGTCAGAAATGCTACAAACAGGTTACGGATCCAGAACATGGATGGGGAAACGCTTACCAGATCTTTGAATCTCAATGGGGCTACAGGAGTAACCCTTACAATGACCTATACCGAAATCTCTGGAAACGAACAGATCGATGTGGATCTGTGGAACGGTACTGGTTGGAATACGGTAGCTACCCTGAACGGTTCTGGTACGGTAAATTACAATCTGGCCTCTAACGAGATGTCAGCCAATTCACAAATTCGATTTATCACTAATAGTGGTAATTGGGGTGGTTCAGAGGCCTACGAAATTGATAATCTACAATTCAATGGTAACCTTCCAGCCGGTATTGCTATTAATGACATCACGGTAAACGAGGATGACGGTACAGCTACTTTTACCGTTACTCTTAATAAAGCATTTGCAGGGGGGTTTAATGTGGACTGGGCAACGGCCAACGGGACTGCATTGGCAGGGTCCGACTATGTTTCCGACAGCGGAACGATCAGTTTTACCGGAACAGCAGGTGAAACACAAACTATAGTTGTCAACCTTGTAAATGATAATGTTCCCGAATTCAACCAGGAAACCTTTGATGTCAATCTTAGTAATATTAGTCAACCCGGTGTAATTATAGCCGATTCCCAGGGCACCGCAACGATTGTTGATGATGAATACGCCTTTAATGCACCTTTGGTACTTACCCATGAATTTGACGGCTATATGGATTATACTTCTACGGCCGGTACCCTTAGAACCCAACCCAATACAGGGAATACCTGTGCTATTACAACAAGTTCAAGCAATACACTGTCTAGTGCAATACCGCCAACAGCAACTATAGATCAGGCTATTCTATACTGGGCACATTCTGGGGCAACACCGGATACCCAGGTAACTTTTGACGGTACCACGGTTAATGCCGAATTTTTATACGGTACTTCGCTTACGAACAGGACCTTTTATGGCGGTAGGGCAGATGTTACCGCGATTGTTACTGCAGTGGCAAATCCATCAACATATAACTGGACATTTTCAGGCCTCACCATAGACAATACAAACCCGTATTGTAATACTGCGACTACTTTAGGGGGTTGGAGTCTAATGGTTTTTTACACAGATAACAGCTTGCCGGCTTCAACCATAAATGTTTACGAAGGCTTTAGCGGGGAGAGTAATTCTTCTTCTTCCTACACCCTTAGTGGCTTTTTTGCCATTGGCGCAACCGGATCAAAAACAACTGTGCAGTCCTGGGAGGGAGATCAAACCCTGAGTAATAACGAAAGTTTGACAGTAACTACAGGACTGGGAACGTTTAACCTAACAGGAGATGGTGATAATACAGGACTTCCTACCATAAACCCTTTTAATTCAACTCATTACGATAATACCTCATTACCGGTTGTTAATAATACAAACTCACACGGTGTTGACCTTGATACTTATGACGTATCCCCTTTTGTTACCGCTGGCGAAACCTCGGTAACCACCAATGTGGGTTCAGGACAGGATTTTGTAATCCTCAATACAGTAACACTTAAAGTTCCCTCAAACCTGACTACGGGCATTGTTTTTGAAGACGTTAATTATGGGGGTGGACCCGGGCGAAATCGAGCAGCTGCCGGGGGAGTGCCCATTCCTAATGCTACTGTCGAATTGTATGATGGGGGGGGTAGTTTTGTCTCAAGCACGACCACCAATGCGGCTGGCCGATATGTTTTTGCCGGTATGGCCAACGGAACATATACCATCAGGGTAGTGAACAACTCTGTTCGTTCTACACGCCCCGGGGGGAGCACCTGCACGACCTGTATTCCTGTACAAACCTTTAAGACCGACTATATTGCAAGTTTAGTGATTGAAGACACCAATTCCGTGGGAGGTGAAGACCCAGAGGGTCAGGATCCGGGTCCGGGTACCCTAAGCAATGCACAGACGATATCCACCTTTACTATCCTCAACGAAGGGGTGGCCGGAATGGACTTTGGTTTTAATTTCAATACCATTGTAAATACGAATGAAGACGGGCAGGGCTCCCTGGAACAATTCATCATTAATTCAAATAATCTTGGGGAGACCGGACTCGATATTGTAGCCAATGGGATCTTTGATCCCGGTGCAGGTGAAGATACCTCGGTCTTTATGATACCCCCAACCGGGGATGCTCTTGGAAGGACTGCGGACAGCAACTACAGCAGTGGAATTTTCGATATTTCAGTAGATGCATTTACCTCAATTACGGATGACAATACCCATATTGACGGCAGAACACAGACCGCTTATTCGGGTGACACGAATACAGGTACCACAGGTGCTGGCGGGACATCGGTAGGTACCTCAGCTACAAATCTTCCAAATTATGATCTTCCCGAGATCCAGGTGAATGCCGGAGATGGTAATACTTTTATAAATGAAGGGAATACCAATGTGATTCGCAATCTTTCAATTTTTGCCAGCGATCTGGCCGGGATTCAGGTAAATAATGGTTCGGTTACGGTTTCTAATAACCTTCTTGGTGTAAATGCTCTGGGTACTAATGACGGTAATATTCTGTACGGAGTGGAAATCACTGGGGGAGAGGCGACGATCGATGGAAATTTTATCAGTACGAATGAGGAAGCGGGTATTCTGATTAGTGGTGGAACTTCAGCTACAATTCAGAATAATCATCTAACCACTAATGGGGATGATGCTTGTTTTGACAACATAACAATTACAGGAGGGTCAGGAATTCTTGTCCAGCAGAATCTCATTGAGCTCTCCGCAGCCATGGGCATCGATGGGAATGGGATTGCAGGCGGAGTAACAATTACAGAAAACTCTATAACTTCTGCGGGGCAGGATGGGGGAAATTGTAGTGGAGAAATTGAAAATGCAGGGATCCGCCTTGATGGAAGTAATTCATCAATATCAAATAACGTCATTTATCAGAACAGCGGTGCAGGAATTGTTCTTGCAGGCGGAAATACCTCAGGCAACCTGATCTCCCAGAATTCCATTTACGCAAACGGAACGGCCGGAGATGCCCTGGGAATAGATTTAGACCAGGCAGATGGCATGGGTGACGGAGTTACCTTAAATGACAATGGAGACACTGATAACGGCCCTAATGGTGCTGCTAATTTTCCACTACTGAGTACAGCTTATATGGAAGGTTCCAATGTGGTCATCAAAGGTTGGTCACGCCCCGGAGCCACCCTGGAATTCTTTTTAACCGATATCAATCAGGGATCGGCAACAGCAGGTGATAATCAATTAGGGAATACCAAGGATTACGGGGAAGGTCAGGTTTATCTTGGTAGTGCTGTGGAAGGTAGCGTAGATGACACCGATGCAGGAACTTCTTCATATCTGGATACAGACGGAAATACAGATAATACCAATTTATTTGAGGTAAGGATTCCTGTACCTCCTGGGGTAAACGTAGGCCACCTGATCACGGGGACAGCTACTATTGCCAACTCTACTTCAGAATTTTCACCTTTTAGCGTGATTGTGATCAGAACGGTAATCACGAATCGAAGGATTACTTATCGGGTAAACGGTAGTTAATACTATCGATTTGTTGTCCAATACTTCAAATTTTATACTAATTCTTTTATTGAGAGCCCTATTTCCATGAGATTTTTTTGTTGGAACAGCCGACCTAAATCTGGCAAATATCTAAGGCAACAGGATCAGGCACTTATACAACATTAATTTTCAGGGCATTCTCGTATGCATATTTTTGTTCTATTGCATATCAAGCTTCCAGATCATTTGTATGTGCATTAAATACCATTATGAAACACAGCCTGCAATTACTATTTAGTTTGATATTTTTAGTGGCCATATCTACCTATGGACAGGTAGGAGTGGGCGCCAACTTTGGCATTGAAGCTGACGCATATTCCGGAGACGTTCTTTCTGGTTTAACTACAGACGACTGGTTCTATAACGGAATCTCAGGTTCGGGCGTAGTAGATGAAGCCACTGCAACAGCCATGGGCTATGCTGCTCAGTTAGCAGCTGGAAATAATATTGCCTTCGACCTTCGGCAGAGCATCCCCAATTATGCCTCTAATAATGGATATATCTGGTATAGTACACGATATGGGAGAGATTATACCAATTTATCATCCAATGATTTAACAACTTTTTCTGGAGGAAAAAATGGCGATAACCCGTCAACTTCATGGAGTACTTCTGCAGGATCCTTACCTTCTAAAACCGATATTGTAGATTCCGGTGTCCATATGCGTAGAAATGGAATAAATGTTACGGATGACCTCTGGGTAGACCTTATGATTTCAACCTTATCCTCTTCAGGAAATCACTTTGTCGACTTCGAACTATTTGTATCAGAAATACAGAATACAGCGACCGGATTTACCAATTCAGGACCCAATGAGGGTCATACTGCCTGGCAATTTGATGCCAGTGGTAACGTCACAAATATCGGGGATATGGTAATTGGTTTTTCCTATAGTGGAGGTGGAGTTTCCGGTGTTGAAGTCCGTTTATGGATAGATCGTGCGATATTTAACCCTGGCAGTTCACCAGGAGGAACTTCAACTTTTGTCTGGGGATCTAATATTGACGGAGGGAGCACATACGGCTATGCAGAGATTGTGGTGCCAGCAGGAGCCCTCCTCAGTAATGTGAATACACTTTCAACTACAGGTCCTCCCTGGGGAACGACAAACACTTCAGGGTATTCCGCAAACTTTAACGCTCAGTATTTTGCGGAAGTAGGAGTTAATTTTACCCAATTGGGATTTGACCCCCGCGCCTTGTTTGGAACCAGCGCGGCATGCGATTCTCCCTTTAGTGCCATATTGGCAAAATCGAGGACTTCCTCATCCTTTACTTCTTCTCTAAAAGATTTTTCCGGGCCATACGATTTCTTAGGAAGTGCTGCCGGAACACAAGTCAATACCACCATCACAGATCCAGGTGATTTCGATTCCTGTCTTACAGGGGAAACACTAACTCTGCAGGCTGAATTTGTTTCACCTTCTTCAGATTATGTATGGTATTCATTAACATCAGGAGTTGTATTTCCGGCAAATGGACTCTCTGAAATATCGGGTATAGGCATGGATAATGTACAGATCGATACTGCAGGGGATTATCAATTGGGAATAGCACCTTTGCAAGGTTGTAATCCGACCACGGACCCAACTGATATCATCAGCATCAGGGCGATACCTTGTGCATCCGATAACGCTTATACGGGGATCGAAAATTCAACCCTGAATATTGCTGCTCCTGGAGTTTTATCGAATGATACTGACGATGATTCAGGTGATGTACTTACAGTCACAATAACGCCTGTGATAGATGTTACCAATGGAACCCTCACCTTGGCTGCTGATGGTAGTTTCTCCTATGTACCTGATGCAGGCTTTACTGGAGTCGACTCATTTGCCTATGAGGTATGTGATTCCTTTGGACTCTGTGATACAGCCGTGGTAACTTTAACCATTTCTGAGGACTTTGACGGGGATGGCGTCAATGATGTCAATGACCTGGATGATGATAATGATGGGATATTGGATTCTACAGAATCTAATGGTATCGATCCCAGTGCAGATGCAGATAGTGATGGTACTCCTAACTACAGGGATTCTGATTTCTGTACTTTAAATGCCTTTGGAGTATGTGATAATCTGGATGTAGATAATGATGGTTTACCCAATCATCTGGATCTCGATAGTGACGGTGATGGGTGTAATGATGTCCTTGAGGCCGGGTTTACAGACCAGAATAACGATGGCCTTCTGGCAGATTTACCGACCACAGTGGATGCTAATGGGCAGGTAACAGGCACCAATCAGGTAGATGGGTATACGACTCCCATCGATGCTGATGGTAACGCTACAGCAGACTTCCTGGAGGCGGGTTCAAATGCCACTATTGATGTGCCACCAGCAGATACTACCGGATTCAGCGGTAACCCCGTTTCCTTCACCGTAAGTACAACCAATGCAGATACCTTTCAATGGCAATTAAGTACAAATGGAGGGGTAAGTTTTACCGACCTCACAGACAGCGGAATCTATTCAGGGACCGCAACGGTAACTCTTCTTATTAATCCGGTTTCATTGGCAATGAACACCTATCAATACAGGGTAATAGTATCAAACTCGGCCTATACCTGTGATCCTTCCACAACATCCAATGCGGCGACCTTAACGGTTAAAATTCGAAGTGTTATTACAAATAGGAAGATCACCCATCGTGTAAATCCCAATTAAAATCTTCCTTATAGGGATAATTTCTGTTTTTGCTCTAGTCCATTCCTGCTTCCAAATTTTTTATAAGTAGATGAGATTTTTAAGGCAACAATTCAATCCATATCGAACCCGAAATTAAAAATGATTTTGGAGGGAAAATTCCTACGATAAATCATTCGGTAAACCTTATCAATATTGGGGTGATCGACCAACGAAACCTTAGTATTATTAAGGTTTTTTTGCAACAATACCTCAACTATCAGGTCGTAGACCATGCATTTCATCGAGTACACAACAATTATTTTCACAGGGGTAGCTTCACGTTAAATTTGTTAGTTGATAATATTATATCAGGTGTAAACCGAAGAATATACTATTGAAAAAAGAGAAGCACATACTTAAGTTTTTTACCATGGACAAGAAGATCCTATTGCTTCTGTTTCTGGTATCCGGATTTGCGTTTTCACAAACCACTGTGAATTTGCAGGATCAGTGTAACTGTGAGGTACTTAGCGGTACCGCAGTAACATCCCCCGGAACCACGACCCCCAGCGGGGCAGATACAGGAGATATTTATGTTAATACCAATACCGGAGTCATCTACTTCTGGGATGGTGATACCTGGGAATTAACTTCCTCAGATGATCAAAATCTTCAGAATTTCAGTTTTAATCCCGGAACGAACATTCTTTCCCTGGATATAGAAGACGGTAATACAGTGACGGTAGACCTAAGTGCACTCAGTGCCACTGGCACCGATGACCAGGCTCTTAGCCTAGCCGGGAACATCCTTACATTAGAAGATGGTGGTACAGTTGACCTTACACCATTTTTAGACAACACCGACGACCAAAACATTACCAACTTTAGTATTGATGCTAGTAATATACTGACCCTTACTTTAGAAAATGGAAATACGCAGACAGTAGATCTTTCCGGATTAGTAGGAACCGATGATCAGACTGCTGCTGAAGTAACATATGATAATACAGTTTCCGGACTTGTGGCCACCGATGTTCAGGCGGCTATTGATGAGATCAATGCAGCAGCAGGGACAGTGGCTTTAGTAGATAACGCAGACGGTACGTATACCTTCACGGATGCGGGCGGAAATGTAACTACGATCAGTGATACTTCCATCTCCACCATGGTAGACAACCTGGATGGTACTTATACCTATACAGACGAAACAGGCGCTACTCAGCTAATCAACACCAATGCAAGTAGCAACCCATACGATAATACTACATCAGGTTT
>NZ_JBGKBE010000015.1:0-18865 GCF_041358175.1 Muriicola sp. E247 | reverse complement strand
TGAGACTTCCTTATACTAAAAAACCCCCGAAGATCGGGGGTTTTCAAATGTACAGGCGGAGAGACTCGAACTCTCACACCTTTCGGCACTAGATCTTAACTTTTTTATTTAAAGTTATTAAAACAATACAAAATAGTTTAAACTATTGTTTTCAAATTGTTATAATTATATTTATCCCTAAATGGATTTTAAGACATTTTAATTGATTCTTAAAATCTTTGCGAATGGGCAGTTGGACATATAACAAAAAAAGAGTGTCGAAAATGTGGTTCTCATTTGGCTAGTGCTAAAATTCACATGATAGAATCTAAGTAAAAAAAGTATCCTTTGCTATTAATAGCTTAATTTTTGTTTTTTCATAGCACGACGATAGTTCATTGCCACGGTATCAAATTTCAAATGGAGTTCTTCGGTGAAATCAAACGGCACTTGCTCAGGTCGTTGTGACTCAACAATACGCTTGTCTTGATCAAAGATTACTTGTTCAAATTCCTGTAAAATGGTATCCTGGTCATCATGGTCATAATTACGCCCGATAATGCAAAAGCCGCGACACTTGTTCTGTGAGATCGGTTGCGAGGTAAAGAAGTAGACCATACCCTTTTCTCCGCCCCATCCTAACCGAAGAACAATGGTGTATGGCAAGTGAAGTTCATATCTACTTCGTCGTTCAGGTTTTACAACATCCTCGTTGGCGAAAATTGGAAAGTCATCGCTATTGGTGGCTTCTGGTCTTTCTATGGAATAATGGAGAACAGCGTTTTTAACAGTCACTTTGCAATCTGGCACTTTGGGCCTTTCAGGATCTCCCAAGAGACCTGGATGTACCCATGGAAAATGTCCAAAATCCGTAAAATTCTCCACCTGTCTAGAACTGTCACATTTCCAATCGAAAGGTCCAGTATTAACTAGTTTCCAATCATTGTTCTCAAATTCGGAAATTTCGGGAAGGTCATAAACAGGCTCTTTTAGTGCAACCCAGATCAAACCGAATATTTCTTTACAATGATATGTAGGTGTTTTTGCCTTGCTTGGTATTTCAGCTTCCGGTGCTTGCGGAATCTTTACACAGTTACCTTTTTTGTCGAATTGCCAAGCGTGATAGGGACAAACCAAGCAATCGTCCTTTATCCATCCTAAGGACAAAGCAGTTCCCCTATGAATACAGACATCACGCATGGCATGTACTTCGCCATCGGAGGTTCGCCAAACCACGATGGCCTTGTCCAAAAGAAAAGTACCAAAAGGTTCGTTTGCTTTTATCTCATTGCTGTATCCAACCGGATGCCAGCACGCCATTAATTTTTCAGGAAATACATTTGAGGTATTACTCATGGTCTATTAAATTACATTAACAAGTGTTCATGTAAATATATATGATTGATCGTAATCCACAAACTTTTACTTCTTTTGTAATGGATGAAATGAATTTGGACAAATGAAAAAAAGCACCAAGAAAGTACGGTTTTTGGGTGTTGTACTAGAACTTATTCATAAGAAGGGTTTTATGGCCACTACCATGCGCGATATTGCGCAAGAGTTAAATTTTGAAGTTGCCAATGTGTACAACTATATTGATTCTAAGCAAGCTTTGTTAGAGGAGTATCTTTTTGACATACAAGATGAGTTTCACAGTGCGATCGACCCCATTATGGGTTCTAGCCTTACTGCGACGGAGAAATTAAACCTGGTTATTTCATCATATATTCAAATAACTACTAAGCGCCCCTATGAGCAAGCCTTATTGGTAAACGAATGGCGTAATTTAAAAGAACCCAAACTTCAAGAATTTGTTAAGCGAAGAAAAGTGTATGAAAATAAGTTGCAGGGTATTATTGCAGATGGAGTTGAGCAAGGTGAGTTCAGACCCCTTGATATTGAAATAGCAACACAAACGATTTTAGCTTCATTGCGTTGGCTACACATGAGGTATCTCGATACAGAAGTAAAGCTTAACCCTGTTAAAATCGATAAGCAGTTGACTGATTTTATTCTCTTGGCGGTGGCTAATACTACAATTTGAGAAGAGAAAGACGATATCTCAAAAAGGGACCGTTTCAAGGACTGCCCAAATTGCCGTAATCGATACCGCTTCTTACTCAGAAACTTCAAGAAGCTTTCCGCGCTACAATCAAAAATTATTAGTGATCTTTGAACACTTAATTTGACGAGTTCTTTAAATGACAACAGCCGAAGCGAAACTCAAAGAACGTGTAAAGGAATTGACCTGTTTGTATCAAGTCTCTTCCATAATCGTGAATTCGGATTATGACCAATTGGAGACTTCCCTTGAAGCCATTGTATACTGCCTGAAAAGAGCGTGGCGATTTGAGGAGGCAACTGAAGTTCTTCTATCGGTCGGCGGCTACAAAGTGAAGACTAACGACTTTCGTCATGATATGGTAAACATTAAGTCCGATATTAAGGTTTTCAATAAAGTCGAGGGGCAAATAATCGTAGGCTATCCATCAGAAAAATATGCCCTTTCCGATTTTTTGGACGAAGAACAGACTTTGCTTGATAATGTAAGTCTGGCTGTAGGAAACCTCTTAGAACGCAAACAAATTCGTGATAGCGAAGCGGCCACTAAAAGACAAATGGAAAGGGCGGACCGATTGCACATACTCGGTGAAATCACGGCGGGTATCGCTCACGAACTGAATACACCTTTGGCGAATATTCTAGGTTTTGCAGAATTATTAAAAGAAAAAGTTAAAAACAATGAAAATAGGCGTGACCTTGAAAAAATAATGGACAACGCTATCTTCAGTCGTGAAATCGTAAAAAAACTATTGTTCTTTGCCTGTGAAATGCCGCAGGAAATGGGTACAGTACATCTGAACCCTATGGTAGATAATGTATTGAAATTGTTAGGGCCATCGTTACAGGGCAAAAAAATCAAGTTGACCAAATCGTTCGACAACGAAAATATCGAGCTAAAGGCCGATACCGTACAGTTGACCCAAGTGCTCTTCAATCTGATTATGAACGCGATCTATTATTCCCCCGTGGGTGGACAGATTGATGTGAAGATCGTGGAAGAAAAAAAGAAAATCAGTATCCGCATTGCGGACCAGGGTAAGGGTATAGACACTAAAAATGAAGACAAGATCTTCGAACCTTTTTTCACTACTAAACCAACGGGCGATGGTTCCGGATTAGGGCTAAGTGTGGTACATGGTATTATAAGTAGCCACAAGGGTTTGATCTCGCATAGACCAAATACTCCAAAAGGAACTATTTTTACGGTCGATTTTCCTAAATTGTAATCATGGCCTTTCGGAAAGAAAACATTCTACTCGTAGATGACGATATCGATATTCTCGAACTTTTGCAGAGACATTTGCAGTCGATGGATTATCACACGTATAAGGCTGTCTCGGTCAAAGAGGCACTATACATACTCAAGGATACGTTTATAGATTTGCTGATTACCGACATCCAAATGCCACATGTCGATGGGCTACAGTTGCTGAAATTCGCGAACGAAAATTATCCCGAGATACCCAAACTTGTGGTTACGGGGTATCCTTCGGTCGATGGGGCTTTGGAAGTCATCAAATCGGGAGCAATCGATTACTTGACCAAGCCATTTACCAAGGAAGAACTGAAAAAAGCCGTCGAAAAAGCTTTTGAACAAGGGGCAAATTCGAAAGATTCGAAACGTAAAATCGCAGGCACTAAAGCAAATATCTACGCCGATTTGATCGGGGAATCAGAGGTCTTCCTGAAAGTTACTGATATCATCGACAGGGTAAAAGACAACAAGGCCACGGTTTTGATAAAAGGCGAGAGCGGTACGGGAAAGGAACTGGTAGCGCGCGCCATTCATTATTCTGGGAAGTTTTCCCGAGCACCGTTTATTGCAGTCAATTGCGGTGCCATTCCAGAAAACCTTCAAGAAGCAGAACTTTTCGGCTATATGAAAGGTGCTTTTACAGGTGCCAATGAAAATCGCAAAGGCTTCTTTCAGGCTGCTCAGGGCGGAACACTTTTTTTGGACGAGATAGGAAACGCGTCATTGGGAGTGCAGACAAAGTTGTTGCGCGCCCTACAAGAAAAGGAAATAACAAAAGTCGGTTCCCAAAGTGCCGAAAAGGTCGATATCCGGATTATCGCCGCCACCAATGCCGACCTTTACGAAGAAATTAAAAACAAAGACTTTAGGGAAGACCTTTATTATCGCCTGACCGTTGTAGAAATCGATGTACCGCCGTTACGGGAACGTAAATCCGATATTCCTTTATTGGTCGAGAAGTTTTTGCGAAAATATGGCGTTGAATATAAAGACCGCCTACTTCGTATCTCGCCGGAAGCCTTACAAGTTTTGGAACGTTACCATTGGCCTGGCAATATCCGGGAACTGGAAAATATCATACAACGGGCGGTTATAATGTCTGATGGAGCAATCGACATTGGCAATCTTCCCGAATATCTAAAATACCAAATCGACTTTCCCGATACTGACTTCGTTCCCCTTAGAGAAATGGAAAAGGAATATGTACAAAGGGTATTGATCCACACACAAGGCAACAAGACCAAAGCGGCTGAAATACTTCAGATTGACCGTAAGACGTTACGGGATAAATTGAAGTGATCCATTGATTAGAAATTCCCCGTCTGGGGAAATTTTCCCCGCTTCCATATTAATCCATTAATTTTATATCACTCTCTATTAACTGATATTCAAATAGTTATAAAATTTGGCATGTCCATTCAATTTATGGGCATGCCATTTGCCTTTTATGGTATGAACTGAAAATAAAGATTTATGCTGTTGATTATCCCATCCATACAAATGGCTAAAAGGCGAGTTAAAAAGAAATGTAATCAACAAAATCTTGAAGCGCAACGAATGGAAGAAAAACGACATGTACAAAAAAAAGAAAATGAAATACGGTAGTCTGGTATTTGGAAAGGAAAATTTTGTGATGGTTAAATACTATCAAGAAACCAACGAGATATGGGAGGACTATGCCCATAAAAATACATTGGCCATCCTAGCGAAAAATATGTCGAACGCAATGGTTTTTGATTCCGATGAAGTGCCGAACGACATTGTTCAAATTTATACAGAGGTCAGTGTGAGTTCTAAGTCAGGATGGGTAGAAACATTTTGTTTGGTACCACCTTACGAAGAGAATTTCAAAAAAAACAGAATCTCGGTCATCAGTTCACTAGGCGCATCGCTTATCGGGCTTTCCGAAGGCGATACATTACAATATGGCCTGCCAGGAAACATCATGAGCCTAAAAATCAAAAAAGCTTTACAAAGTAAAAAAGCTATAGAATTAGAAATACCAAAAGAGTCTCTCGATAAAATTATATCGAATTGTGAAGAAAATAAATTAACTCTAAATAAATAATTATGATCAAATATGCAATTGCTCTGGTATTCTCAGTAAGTGTCCTAAATGCCCAAGATAGTGTTCATTTAGCCTCAACTGATGTGGAAGTGGGGGACGTCTTTGAAATTGGACAGCCCGAAACGAATAAGTACAAACACATTAAATTTCCTAGAGCGAATTTCATCATAAAGCGTGGCGGAATCGCGAATTACAAGCGAGCGGAAGGGCAAAAAGTGGTCGTAACTGCCATAAAGGAAAAAAAAGATGGTACGACCTTAGTAAAGATCAAGCGCACCGATGGCAACCGATTTTTTGGAAGCCACACGGTAGTATCGGTGGACTTTAAAGAAGCTTTGGAGTCCGGCGAACTGGAAACCTTTTAAGAATTTGGTTGGTTGCCTGCCTGCTGCAGGCAGGGTTGATGGAACCCACCTGATCTCGAAGCGTTTGTTTAACTCGAATAAAGGGTAATGATCAGGTGGGTTTAATAATCCCAAGGACCAATCTAAAATTAAAAAATAATTAATCGAATCAAAAAAATATAAATCTTGTTTACAAAACTTGCAACACGACAAAAAATACAGATAGGTCTGATATTGGCCATGGCATTTGTTTTGATCCTGGGTTCAAATAGGTTAGACCAAAGACATTTCTCGACCATTCAAACTACCGTAACTTCGGTCTATAATGATCGTGTAGTAGTTCAGGACTACATCTACCAATTGAGCACAATTTTCCATAATAAAGAATTGGAGTTGGTTAAAAATGACATTCCCGACACATCCCAAAATGAAAAAGCAGGGCAGCTTCTTATCGATTTCGGGAATACGGAGCTGACCATCGATGAACAAAAATACCTAAATACACTAAATGGTCAATTTGGAAAGCTGCAAGATCTTGAAAACAAAATTGCAAACCCCTCAAATAATATAGAGGCCGATTTGGGCATCATTGCCAGAAAAACGCTTGACGAAATACAACTAAGTCTGGACGCTCTTGCCCAAATACAGCTATCTGAGAGTTTACTACTAACGAAACTTTCACAAAAGTCGCTCGGAATGAACATCATGCTGTCAAAACTAGAAGTTGTTATTATGATAATCATCGGTATTGTGATGTTGGCTTTGATCTTTTATCCGGTCAGAACCTCACAAAAGTCTCCCAATAAAAACAAAAGCACTTTACAATCTATAAAATAGTGTTGCCATGAAAAATTACAAACGCAGTATTTGTTCCACTTGTAGGCATGTGCCCTATTGTTCGTTGACCTCTGATATGAGCAACATAAGCTCATGTAGCGAATATGTACACCGCTTGGACGAGGACTACACGCAGATAACAAATGAACCAATAGAAATGTTCGGTACCTACGGTAACGAATATGACCAAAAAAAACTTGAATTAAACTAAAACCGATGATAGCAAATACAGTAAAAAAGAAAAGAATTTTGAAACAGGGAATGTTGGACAACGTCATGCGCCAATTCGACCATGCAGCCGATATTATTGACCTCAATCCTAACATCCGCAAAATACTGGAAGTGACCAATAATGAAATCGTGGTCCATTTTCCGGTGCGTATGGACAATGGCGAAGTAGAAGTTTTTACAGGCTACCGCGTTCAGCATAACAATGCATTGGGTCCCTACAAAGGAGGATTGCGCTATCACGCGACCGTTGATATCGATGCCGCAAGAGCATTGGCGATGTGGATGACGTGGAAAACATCATTGGCGGGGTTGCCGTACGGAGGTGCAAAGGGAGGAATACAGTTAGATCCAAAAAAATATTCTAAGAATGAACTCGAACGGATTACACGTCGATTCACTTACGCCCTGGGCGATAACATCGGTCCAGAATTGGATATTCCCGCTCCAGATGTAAACACCAATGCACAAACCATGGCGTGGATATTAGACACGTATATGTCCACGAAACCGCCTGCCGAACGCTCTACGAACATGCATGTGGTTACCGGCAAACCCATTGGTGCTGGAGGTTCCGAAGGACGTGACAGGGCAACTGGATATGGGGTTTTCTTGACGATCAAATTTTGGGCAGAACAAAAGAACATCGATCTAAAGGACAAAAAGTTTATTGTTCAGGGCTTTGGAAATGTGGGTTACTGGACATCACATTTTTTGGAAAAAGAAGGTGCGATTTTGATATCTGTTCAAGATGCTTCCGGAACCATTTTCAATGAAAACGGTATTTTGGCGGACGATCTTTTGGTCTATTCCGATGCGAATAATCGAAGTATTTACGGTTTTGCCGATGCCAAACCGATAGATAGCGCCGAATTTTTCGGACTGGATTGCGATATCATTGTTCCAGCCGCTTTGGGCAACCAGATTACCTCCCAAAATGCCAAAAAGATAAAGGCCTATCTGATTGCTGAAGGGGCCAACGGGCCTACAGATGTTGAGGCAGAGGAAATCCTATTGAAAAAAGGCATTGATATCATCCCGGATATCCTTTGCAATTCCGGGGGGGTCATCGGCAGCTATTTTGAATGGCTTCAGAACCGTAACGGAGAAATCTGGCAATTAGACGAGGTCATGGCCAAACTGGAAAAGAAATTAAGAGAATCCTTTTCTAAAGTTATGGAAACTGCAGATAACAGAAAAGTGGATATGCGTAGCGCTGCCTTTATCATTGCCATCGAACGCCTTGAAGAGGCTTATGTTCAACGGGGGATATTCCCATAATATTAAGATAATGAAACACGGAAATTTGTTCATAGAAAAAAAGGAGTACGTATTGCTGAAACGCCTTATGAACCTTTCGGGATATTATAAAGACGATATCCTACGCGACTCGGTCAAAAAACTCGTGAGCGAATTGGAATCGGCTAAAATATGTGACGAGCATGATATGCCCGAGGATGTTATCCGCTTCAACAGCACCATAACGATCGCCTCCCAAAACGGGTGGCACAGAACATTCAAATTGGTCATGCCCAATGATAGCGATGTGAAAAATGATAAGGTATCAATCCTGACCCCAATGGGAGCGGCAGTCATGGGCTACGCCGAGGGAGATTCCATTACATGGCAATTTCCTTCTGGTGAGCAAAATTTAACCATTGAAAGGGTAGAACAAGAAAACAAATATATTAACGTGAATATGGTATTATGAATGTAACAAAATTATTTTACAACCATGAGCCAGATAGTAGGATCATGATGAAGAAGGATAAGGTAGAAGTTGGTAATTGGACAGACGATCTGGAATATATGAACGAAGAATTGGAATATCTGTTGGATATAGAAGACCAGATGTTGAACAATGCCGTGCTGTATCAAGAACTGCAGACCCTGAGAAGGGAGAACACCCTGAATTTAAGAACCTTATACCGCTATGAGGGTGCTATGCGCGACGCCATTGAATGCGATACCGTAGCATGTGATGCCTTCTATCTGAGCAAGCATGAAAGGAACCGCAATCTGTACTTAGAACATAAAAAAAAATTTAGGGACGTAAAATCAAAAGTGTTATCCACCATTTTGTTGGACGCGAAACGATAATTTAAAAGTAAAAAGTCATGGGAAAAAAACTATTATTACCTACCGATTTTTCGAAACATTCATGGAACGCCATCCAGTACACAAGAAAATTATATGAAAATGAGAATTGCAATTTTTATATACTAAATGCGTATTCTGAAGAGTCTCACGGACTTGATAGTCTCAAACGGTTGGATCCCGACGACGCCTTCAATAATATAGTGGCCAATCGGTCGCAGAAAGAGCTTGGGGAAATTATGATGCGATTGATGTCGGAGAACGAAAATTCCTTACATAAATTCCATGTGCTGTCCCGTTCCGAGTTATTCCTAGATGCTGTAAAAACAATTGTCGATGAACTCCAAATCGATTTGATTATCGTGGGGGCGAAAGGCATGACCAAGGAACGGGAGGGTAAATATGGCAAGAACGCATTGGCTGTTATCGAAAATATCAGAAAATGTCCGGTTTTGCTGGTTCCCGCAGAGACAATGTTCGACCATCCGAAGGAAATCGTTTTGGCCACCAATTTTAATTCGGAATACAATATTTCGGGGCTAAAACATTTGGCCGAAATCGCCAAGATCAGCAATGCGCGAATACAAGTGCTGAGTTTAGAGGATAACGACTCCTTGACCGCTAAACAAAAAGAGAACAAAATGCTGTTGCGAAAATATATAAAGGACGTTGACCATAGTTTCAACGTACTGCACAACGTAAAGATGGCCGATGCGCTAAGCTGTTTTGTAGAGATTAGGCATAGTAATATGATCAGTTATATCGACAAGAAACCATCCTTCTGGGAAAAATTGGGCTTTGGAAAACCTACTCTCTGTAAATTGGGATATTATAAAAATGTGCCTGTTTTGGCATTGCACGGGTAAAAAGAAGAAACATCACTATTAATTAAAGAAGTTATATGATCCGATTAATTTGGCTTTTCTCTTTCCTATCTCTGACTGCCTCCTGTGGAGGATTAGAAGATCAAAATGAACCGCACCATGAAAATTTCGAAAAACGAACCGTTGAGTTGAATACTCTAGATTCGTTAGAATCCGGGAAATCGTATCTGCCGGTCCATTCTCGCATTGAAAGTCATCCAGAATATAAAACACATTACCTTACCATAACGGCCAATATTCGTAATGTTAGCACCAAGGATACCGTTTATATTACAAAAGCCCAATATCTGGACACATATTCCAAAACGATACAGAGCTATATTGAAAATCCTATTTATGTTGCTCCTATGGAAACCATTAAGATAGTAATACACAATTCAAACCAAGAAGAGCACAAGGGAAGTAATTTCATTTTCGATTGGAGAACAAGAACCAATTCAATCGAGCCCTTTTTTGAAGGCGTCATGATATCGACCTATGGGGCACAAGGGCTTTCCATTACAACGGAAGGAAAACGTATTGAATGATTCTTGTTAGTTGTATCTTTAGTACCGTTTTTTAGCTCAGTACTAACTAATTTCAGGTAATGGAAGACAGACTATCCCGCATACTCTATAACTATCTTTTAGAAACAGGTATGAGCGAAAATCTCGCATCGTACCTGAACCTATTGATTTTATTGTTTGCTGCGTTGTTGTTGGCTTGGATCCTTGATTTGATCATCTGGAAAATACTGCGTTATGTATCAATAAGGCTGGCCAGAAAATCAAAAACTAATTTTGATAATTTTTTAGCGACCAACAAAGTGCCCCGTTTTGCAGCACACATCATACCATTGTTGGTTTTGTTCGAGCTTGTTCCCATTGCATTTATCGGTTTCGAATATGGTGATGCCATCGCCTTGAAAATACTCCAGATCTTATTTGTATTGCTAACCCTTTTCACGGTCAAAAGCCTATTTCGAAGTACGAATGATTACCTTAAGACCAAGCCAAGGTTTCGCGACAAACCAATGGACAGTTACATTCAGGTGTTTATGATTTTTGCCTGGATCGTCGGTGTCTTGACAATTATCGCCATCGTCACGGGTGTTGAAATCTGGAAGTTTTTTACGGCCCTTGGTGCAGGTTCCGCCATTATTCTATTGATATTCAAAGATTCCATTTTGGGCCTTGTTGCCAGTATTCAGGTTAGTATTAACGATATGGTGCGTATCGGCGATTGGATTACCTTCGAAAAATACGGTGCTGATGGGGATGTCATCGAGATTACCTTGGCCACAGTAAAAGTGCAGAACTTTGACAAAACCATTACCACCATTCCGACCTATGCCTTGATTTCCGATTCGTTCAAAAATTGGCGAGGCATGCAAGAATCGGGAGGAAGGCGCATCAAACGGGCATTAATTATCAGCCAAAAAAGCATCCGAATTTTGACGTATAAAGACATTGAATCCCTTAAGAATATCCAGCTTATTGAACCTTATCTTATCACAAGAAGCGCAAGCATAAATTCGTATAACAAAGAAAACGAAATTGATAAAAAATATGCGATAAACGGTAGAAACCTTACCAATATTGGCGTGTTTCGAAAATATGTCAACGATTATCTCCAAAACCATTCCGCTGTCAATATAGGCATGACACTAATGGTGCGTCAACTTGCTCCTACACCACAAGGAATACCTTTGGAAATCTATGCCTTTAGTGCTGACAAACGGTGGGAAAACTATGAATATGTAATGGCCGATATCTTTGACCATCTTTTGGCTGCATTGTCGTATTTTGAATTGGCTGTTTTCGAATTGCCCATTTCGTTAACGGGAAATTTAAAGTAATAAACCTGAGTCTCTCATTGTTTTTAATGGTAATCAACTTAAAAAGACATATCAAGATTGCGTTCACCTATTTTCTGTTGGCGGCATTATTAGGGGTTTTACTACGGTTCTTTCGTTTTTCCGAACTTCCCATAACCTACAAGTATTTAGTGCATACCCATTCACATATCGCCTTATTAGGGTGGACATATCTCGCTCTAACTACGTTGCTCTATAAATTATATTTGGGCAAGTTGAGTTTAGATAAAAAGTATCGGAACATTTTTTTGTTTACCCAAGTTACTTTGATTGGTATGCTGTTGACCTTCCCGTTTATGGGCTACGCGCTATTTTCCATTATTTTTTCTACCATTTTTCTATTTGTGTCGTATTGGTTCGCGTGGTTCTTTTTCAAAAACGTTCCGAAAAGCCTTAAAACAACCCATTCTTATAAATGCATGGCCGCCGCACTTTGGTACCTGGTAGTATCGAGTTTCGGGCCTTGGGCCCTAGGCGCGGTTATGAATGTGTTGGGAGGTGAATCTGTCTGGTACCGTTTGGCCATCTATTTTTACCTACATTTTCTCTATAACGGATGGATGATCATGGCACTTTTAGGGATATCCTTTTTTATTTTGGAAAGCCATCAGCTCGGAGTATCCAATAACAGCTTTAAACGGTTCTATTGGAACATCAATCTTGGGATTATTCTTTCTTTTTTCTTGTCGACTTTATTTATGAATCCACCATTGCTCTTGAACTTTTTGGGAGGCACGGGAGCATTATTGCAATTGGCCGCCTTTTCAATTTTATTGAAGGCTTTTACCACGGATAAGGAAAAATCAAAAGCCATGTTTTCTCCATTACAAAATGTATTGCTTAAGACTGTGGCCGTCTTATTGGGGGTCAAGATGTTGTTACAATTAATAACCGCTTTCCCCTCTTTTGCAAACTTGGCCACAACGCATCTCGATTTTACCATCGGCTATTTACATTGGACTTTTTTGGGCGTTGTGACCCTGAGTCTGTTCCTTTTTTTAAATTATTTCGGATTGCTAAAACTGTCCAAATCGACTTATTATTTTTATCTGATAGGATTTTTAATAACGGAGGCCCTGATTTTTTACAAGGGAATAGCAGCTTGGAAAAGCGTTCCACTTTTTGATGGATATTTTCAGGCTTTGGCAGTAGGAAGTATTGCCATTCCTATAGCGTTGTTCATTCTCTTATGGAACAACCTAAAACCAAAAGCAATAAATTTTTAAAAGGAATTTAACCGCTACCAACTTCTAAACTGATTTTAAGGGCATCGATTTTCTTCATGATACGGTCGGTCTCCAACAGGGCAACGATAATCTTTTGGTAATCCAGAATATCCCCAAAATCGAGGGTACGGCCTATACGGTCTTTAAGCCATTTTTGAGCAGGCTGACACCCGCCGAAATGGAGCTCCCATGCGGTTAATGGGATTTTATCAAAATACTGGGTCTGGTTGATCCAGATTCTACCAGCCTCCCCCGAATCCTCCGAAGAAGGGAAGATCGTCTCCCAGTCTTTTTTGCTGATTTTTGTCGTGATCTCGTTGCTACCGTCTTCAGGGTAGCTTGTGATATAATCCTTGACTTTCGGACTCTCCAACCAATGCAACTGTCTGAGTTCTCCTCCCAAGTGTACCAGTTGCCAAAAGGTGGCGGCATTCTCTGGATAGGGCACCTCTGGAAAATCGATCTTTAAAAACTCCTTGTACATTTCACGGTAACTCGGCGAATGCAGAACGGCATAAATATAATCGAGCAGGTCCATCGGCCCAAAGGTCTGTTTATAATCATCGCGGACTTCTGGGCTATCCGCAAAACAGACATTGCCTACGCCTTCAGGTTCGGACACAAAGGTTAGGCCTAATTTTGTTTTTATTTGTTTTAGAATTCGAATACCATCACAACAGTTATCGGCCTGTATACTGCCATACCATCTATTCAATTCCTCTAAGTATTTTGCTAAAATCATGTGCGGGTCGCCTTAGACCTTTTCCTCGAACTCCGGACAGTCCAATCGGATGTCTTGGCTCAAGAGTTCTTTCTCTAACAGCTTACAGTAGTCGACTTTTTTATTTTTTTGATAGAATTTACAGCCATAGCAAGTTCTCTGAACGGTCAGCATACCGATACGGTTCAGTTTGTAGATTAGTTCGGCCAAGGTTTTGAATACCTCATCGAGATCGGTCTGTTCAAAGGTATCGATCTGTTTCTTTAAGGGGTTGGCAAAGTCATTTGTTTCAGCTACGGTCTTTTTTCCCAAAGGAGATAATCGCAGGGTGTAACTACGTCCGTCGGAAGACGAAAAGTCCTTAACGAGCATTCCCTTCCTGTCCAAAATCTTGATAGCATCGCTTACCGTGGGTTTTGTGATGTTGAATTCTTTGGCAAGATGGCTTATTTTGCAAAGTTCCGGATTGTGAAAGGCGATAAAGATCAGCAACTGGATCTGAATAGGGCTCAAGCCTACCTTTTTTGCCTTTTCCCAAAGCAAGACCTTGAATACTTCCGAGATTCGTTCAAGACCGGCGACGATCTTGCTGGAAACTTCTTGCTGTTGCTGGTCTGGGTTAAATGCGCTTTTGTCCTTCATAAACAAGCCTTCCGGAATTTGTCCGACAGGCAAAGTTAGTAATCCTAATTAATTTAAAATGACCCTAATCGCAGTTTTCCATCTCGATTATAGCATAACCGTTTTTGTCAATTGCCTCGACAATTTCTTTGGATGCATGTTCAATATGGCAAAATCGACACTCTTTTGTGGTCAACGTATGGTTTTCAACCGATTTCGTTTTCAAATACGCATTTCCGAAAACGAATATGGTGGGTTCATCTTTCAAATCGCTCGGTACGAGAATATCGAAATGCATTCTGCGGCCGTCCTCCCGTTGTACATAAGTATCCCAAACTGAAATTTTCATAATCTTAGTTTTTCCAATAGTCATTCGCTTTCGACACGGTTTGATAATGTATTGCAATAACCTGTGAGGCGGCAATTAAAAACTGCGCGTTTTCATCATACTGTTCCCTTCCCTTTTTTAGTTTTTCCATATCAGGCTGTGTATATTTTACGCCCATTCTCGCCAGTTTGATGGCAAGTTCGAAACCTTCTTGTGAGGTGTTTGTCTCTAAAGATTCCAACCAATTTTCAATTATTTCCCTTTTACGGAATAAGGTAAGGATAAATCGTCGCTTGCGACGCTGAAAACTTCATAGACGCCCAACATCGGCAACTCTTCGTTACTCGTATTTACCTTCATGAAGGCCGTTACGCCATCAAAATTGAAGTCAATGTTGTTTTTTATGCGATAATCGGGCACCACTACTTTTATCGTGTTGCTTTTTGTGGTCACGGGATATCCGGGGGAATCCATGTACATGGGCATTCCCGGATTAGTGGGAGGAAGTACGACGGTCTCATCCGCTTTTTTGAACTGTTTTACGGAAAGGCCTCCGGCGACCCTTTTGTCCTCGCGCAAGACCACCCAATGCGGATGCCATATTACGCCATCATTGTCATAAATGTTATCGCTGTTCTCGTCCCACAATGGAGTGTCGTCAAAATCGGGATGCGATGTCAGGGCGAGGGCCACAATGCCTTCGGTCTGGTTGAACCCCACATCGGTAGGTTTTAAGCTCGTCGGAAAAACATAACCGAGAACCGGGGCACCGTCCAACTGCCCTACCTTGGTAGGCACGGTCTTTCCGGCCGTACCGTTTACTTGAATCTGCCAGAGGGTCACGCCCATATCCGCATCGTGGGTTACACTGACCTCCTTAATGGCAAAGTCCTTGTTTTTATATTCGCCTTCTTGGGCGGCGCCATTCAGGGCCATGCCAAGAAATAATATTCCTGAAAATAATACTTTAATGGATTTCATTTTTTATGGTTTAGAAAAGCTAGGATGTTCAATTTTATTAGGAATCCTAACTTTATAAGTTAAAAATTAACCTTTGACATCGGCCATGGAAGCACCAAAATTGATATGCAGCGTATTACCTTCTGGCGTCACTAAGGCGGGAACTGATTTGACCCCTGCGTTTTCGGCCTCGGAAATCCGCGATCGGTCCTCGCCGATATTTACAACTTCAACATTGTTGGAACCGACTAAATTAACGATCTCATGTTCTGCGCTTACGCATACGGGGCATCCCGCATGATAAAAAATCGATTTTTTCATTTTAGCATGTTTTGTGTTTTTGCAATAGTGCAGTACAAATATAGTAAGGATTCCTAACTATACAAATTAATTGACGACTTTTTTATCGATGTCATCATGCATTCAGGTTTTATATGTCGGCTGCTATTTTAAAGACGACTCCGCTCAATTGCTTGGAAACGGGAATCTGGCAAACAAACCGACTTGAGGAAGTACTTCCATCAATTTTTGAAAGCATATGGCCTTCGTTTTCATCCATTCCTTCCGTAATATTACCTTCCAGTATCTCTATATGACAGGTACCGCACCAGGCACGACCTTTACAGTCGACCCATTCCTCAAAATATTTATCGAAAAGCAGTTCCATAAGGCTATGGTACTCGTTGACCTTGAAATCGGCCTGACATTTTTTCCCCAACTCATTTATATAGGTTAGGCTGTATTTCTCCATAACAATGACTTTGGGTTTTGCTGGTATTTGAACCATACTGTTCAAAATAAATTGGCAACGATAACCGCACAGCTGAACACAACGCTCAAAATCAAAAGATTAAAAGTGATTTTCGTTTTCAATTGAGCCAAAACTGCCCCATTGAAGGCCATACAAAATATCGTAACTAAAAAAAGTAGAACGAGATTGATGACCTGATCTACACCGTTCATCAACAGTATCATGGCGGCCACCGACCCGATACAGCTTTGGCCTATAATCGCTATAGTCGCATAGCCTATTTGTTCCCTTTTGAATTCGGCCAATAGGCTATTGTATCTTTTCAACAATAAATTCGTCCTTTTTTTAAACCCAGAACGGGTCATCGGTATTGTCAGTGAATCTTTCATCGTTATGTATTTTTGAAATTATTTGTAATTGTTTCTCTGTTGCTACTTTCTGTATCTCGTTGAACAGCACCCGTTCCTCGAACCGGATGTGTTTTTCCAATTCTTCCTCGATCAGGCTCAGCGATTTGTCGATTTTATCGGTAGCGTTAAAAAGTCGCGTCAACCTGCGATGTTCCCTCAAGGCCCTTTTTACCAGTTCGTGGTCATTCCCCAGGATCGGGAAAACATGTTCCTCCTCTAGCTCAAAATGGGGAAGCGCATGGCGCTCAAAGAACCAATCGGCGTAGCGTTTGATCCGTTGTACTTCAATATCTTTAGTAAAGCCTGTCCTAATTTTCCAGCACAGCAGTAGGCCGTGGTGGTGGTCGCGGCTAAAAGGCTGGATTGCCGTATGTCTTTTGATTGGTACAACTTTCATCAGGAGGTGGATTTATATCGTTATGGTCAATTCTCTTTCCATCGATTCGGCCTTTGGAAACAAAATATTGTTCTCCAAATGAATATGCCTGTGCAGATCTTCTTCAAATTCTTTTAGTAGGGAGAATGCGACCCGGTATGTAGTGCAGGCATCTTCCGGTGGATTGTAGTCATTGCTAAGTTCCGCTATCAATCTAAAGCGCTCGCCTTCATTTTCATGCTCTTGCAACATCATGGCTATCGGATTTTTGACCGTGCCGAAATGTGGTCTGTCAAGCGGCTCGTTTTGCTGTTTGGCCTTGACCATTTTGCGCACCCAGGGGAAGAGTACCAATTCCTCTTTCTTCATGTGCATCGCCAATTCGCCCGCCGAAGCATTGAAGTGCTCATCAATTTTGAACAGCTCGGGATGGCGCTCACCATGTACCTTGAAAAGTTTATTCAGGTATTGTTTCAAAACCGGAATTCTTTCTTCTACATAGCGGTGGTGTTTTTTTTCGATATAGTCCGCAAGCAGGTCCAATGGCCATGTTTTAAAATCCGTGTTGTCGCTATTGTTTTGCCGCTGAACCTCATATATCTCTCTGAGCAGCATATCAACATCAAGATTATGCTTTTCAGCCACCTCTTGAAGGGTACGGTTCCCCTTACAGCAAAAATCTATTTTGTGGTTCTTGAAAACCTGAGCGGTTCGATAATCTTCAGCGACCATTTGGCCGATTGTTTTTTCCAATGTTTTTTCCATCTTTTACTATTTTAATTCGGACATTTTTATCCTATTTTAGGGTAAATTTTTTATCTTTTTAAGTAGGTCAAGCCTACTTCGAGTCCTACGGTCATTTCATATAGGTTTGTACTTTCTAACATCAATTTCAGATCATCCCTTATTTTTACGAATTTGTCATGTACGGGGCAAGGCTTGTTAGCATTGCATTTTTTTAATCCCAATCCGCATCCCACATAGACGTTATTACCGTCTATGGCATACACAATTTCACTGAGCTTTATAGTTTCTATTCGTTCTTTATCGATTTGAAAGCCCCCTGCCGAGCCCTTGACCGAATCGACGATATTATTTTTTGACAGCTGTTGCAATATTTTGGCTGTAAACGCAACGGGCGAATCAATTTCTTCAGCGATTTCCTTCAAGCTTACCCGTCTTCGTTCAAGCGATTGTAGAGCAATATACGTGATGGCCCTAATACCGTATTCACATGCTTTCGAGAACATTCGATTTGTTTAAGTTTATATTACAAAGATAACCGTATTTTTAATTCGGACAAATTTATCCGAATTAAAATTTTGGATAGTTTATTTTTTTTACGACAGGGTGTTTTTAGATTACGGGATGCTATCCTGTTGTTGATAAATTTGCATGAACTGCATTGTGCTCATTTTCTGCGCACTATTCTTTGCAACCCAGGCCGTTTCACCCTACATTCGTTCATCGGTGATCGTGAACCATTCATTCAGCCAAAGTCCGAAATTTTCTAAGTTAATAGTTTGGCCGAATTTTTTATCAACTTCATGATGGGCAGTAACTGGGTTTCCTAAGTACTTTTGCTTTAAAAATAGCTGCGTTTCCCCTCTCCGCCCTTATGAGACCTTCGTATTCAAAAAAACTCTAATTTCTCAGAGGCTTTAAAACTGTACAGTCGGAGTCCCGATAGCTATCGGGGCCACCACAAATGGAAATTGAAAATAAAAAAGCCTCTCTGAAAAGAGAAGCTTTTTTCTATACAGGCGGAGAGACTCCGTGAAGGACAGTGCCTTCACGATAAACTTTTCGCTCTCCACCATTATGAGACTTCCTTATACTAAAAAACCCCCGAAGATCGGGG
>NZ_JBGKBE010000014.1:0-24874 GCF_041358175.1 Muriicola sp. E247 | reverse complement strand
TCCTTAGGATTCAGTCGCTGCGCTCCTGCTTCCCAAAATGATATGCTGGCAATACATTCATAAACGTTTCTGCTGCGCAGAAATCCATTTGCTCATTCATAATTTTGCTGAAGCAAGCTTCGACAAAATTCATCATTCGCAAATGTATTCGCAGAGAGGAAGGGATTCGAACCCTCGATACACTTTTGGTGTATACACACTTTCCAGGCGTGCGCCTTCGACCACTCGGCCACCTCTCTATTTTCCCAATTTAACGGGCGGTCAAGAAACAAAAAATTTCGTGATCTGTAAAATTTTACGTCTTAAAAATTTAAGTCATTTCTCCCCTTATGGAAGTCTCAAAAATAGTACTGAAGGATTTTCCCGAAACATCATTCCCCAGCAGATACATAAGTTTTGTAATTGCCGCTTCAGTGGTTATATCACGACCGTTGATCATAGACATTCTTTCTAATTCCCTGCTGGTCTCGTACTGCCCCGGGATCACACTTCCTCCGGAGCATTGGGTTACATTCACGATATTCAGCCCCCCCTCAATAGCCTGCTCCAGGTCATCAAGCAGCCACTGGTCGGTTGGTGCGTTTCCCGCCCCATAAGTCTCCAGCACCAGTGCTTTTAAGTGAGGAATCCCCAGTACTCCGCCAAGCAGATCCCTGTTAAAGCCCGGAAACAATTTAAGAATTGCCACTCGATCATCCATTTTTTTGTGAACTTTAAAAGTTTTAGTTCGCTTTTTACGCCAAAGATTCTCAGTATACACTTTTAAATGAACCCCTGATTCTGCCAGGACAGGATAGTTAAGGGAAGCAAAGGCATCAAAATGTTCGGCGTTGATCTTGGTAGTCCGGTTGGCACGATACAATTTATTCTCGAAATATAATCCAACCTCTCTCACTGCTGGAATGCCATCCTCCTTAAGTGCGGCAATCTGAATAGAAGTAATTAAGTTTTCTTTGGCATCCGTACGCAGATCTCCTATGGGCAATTGAGATCCGGTAAAGATTACTGGCTTCGCGAGATTTTCCAGCATAAAACTCAGGGCCGAAGAGGTATAGCTCATCGTATCACTTCCGTGCAGCACAACAAATCCATCATAATCGACATAATGCCGTTCAATGAGTCCGGCAATGGTAACCCAATGCGAGGGATTCATATTTGAAGAATCGATTGGCACCTTAAATGAAACACTGTCAATAGCACAGTCGAGTTGTCCCAATTCCGGGATACTGTTGACGACTTTCTTAAAATCGAATGCTTTAAGAGCACCCGAATTGTAGTCTTTAACCATTCCAATGGTTCCCCCGGTATAAATGAGCAGTATCTTTGATCGTTTATTCTGTGCCGACATTCTCTCCCAGTTTTATATCTAAATGAGATCTTGTTCTACTTTAATTATATCCCAAATACTTTTTTGGAATTATCCGTTGTGATCCTTGCGATCTCTTCTTTCGGGACCTGGTAAATATCCGAAAGTTTGTTCAATACATGCTCCAGGTACGAAGGCTCGTTTCTTTTCCCCCGAAATGGGGCTGGTGCCAGGTAAGGGGCATCCGTCTCCAGTACAAGGTGTTCAAGGGGAATCTGATCTAAAAACCTGTCTATCTTTCCATTCTTAAAAGTGACCACTCCCCCAATTCCGAGTTTCATATTATACCCTATCGCTTTCAGGGCCTGTTCATGGGTGCCGGTAAAACAATGGAAAATGCCATACAGCTTTTCGTCCTTCTCTTCCTCCAGCACTTCGAATATCTCATCGAAGGAATCCCTGCAATGAATCACTATGGGGAGTTCATGTAATTTAGCGAGCGCAATCTGGTTTTTAAATGCTTCGCGCTGTTGTGAAACATAAGACTTATCCCAGTAAAGATCTATTCCTATCTCCCCTACTGCATAAAATTTCCTTTCAGACAGCATCTTCTCAACGTGTTTCAGTTCTTCACGGTAATTCTCCTTTACATGTGTAGGATGCAGCCCCATCATAAGATATATATGCTCGGGGAAATCACGTTCGAGCTGAAGCATTGAAGATGTATAGCCAGAATCGATGGCCGGAATAAAAAACCTTTCTATTCCCAGATCAATGGCCTTTTGTACGACTTCATTCCGGTCCCCGTCAAAAGCCTCACTGTAAAGATGGGTATGTGTATCTGTGATTATCATGTGACAAAAATAGGACTATCTTTAGCAAAAATCATTTTGATGATGTCTTTAAAAAAGTATTTAAAAAAAAGGAATTATATCGCTATTCCTTTAACGTTAACTGCTACCCATCATCTCGAAGTGATGGCCAGGGTAAATGCGGTATCTGGTAGGTTCATTTTAGACACCGGAGCTTCTAACTCCTGTGTAGGGCTCGATAAAATTGAGCAGTTTAAATTAATTTCAAAAGCGTCGGAAGTGAAAGCAGCCGGAGCTGGAGCGACGGATATGGAAACCCAACTCTCCACAAAAAACACCCTGAAGATCGGAGGCTGGAAAAAAAAGAAAACTAAGATCATCTTATTTAATCTGGAACATATCAATGAAGCCCTTACTTCTCACGATGCACTGCCCGTAGATGGAATAATAGGCGCCGACGTTTTAGAGAAAGGCAAGGCTGTGATCGATTATAAAACCACTACACTTTACCTCAAAAAGAAAAAACGCTCCTGAGGAGCGTTTTTATAGAGATACTTCGTTTTATTTAGAATTCAAGTGCTTTCTCAACATCTCCACCCATCAGGTGTTCTTCAGGATTCTCGAGTGCTTCTTTTATTGCTACCAGAAAGCTCACTGATTCCTTTCCATCTATAATCCGATGATCGTATGAGAGGGCGAGATACATAATTGGCGCTATGGCAATTTCCCCGTTTTTTACGACAGGTCTTTCCACAATGTTATGCATACCGAGGATAGCGCTTTGGGGTGGATTGATTATCGGGGTAGACAACATGGAACCGAAAACTCCCCCATTGGAAATTGTAAAGGTACCTCCTGTCATTTCATCAACAGTGATTTGTCCTTCCCGAGCCCGTATCGCCAAGCGTTTTACTTCGGCTTCTATACCCCTGAAAGTAAGGTTTTCAGCATTTCTAATGACAGGCACCATCAGCCCTTTAGGCCCGGATACGGCAATACTGATATCGCAAAAATCATAGGTGATCATGTCTTTTCCGTCTATCATCGAATTCACGGCAGGAAACAACTGCAGTGCGCGTATCACCGCCTTGGTGAAAAAGGACATAAAGCCCAGGCTTACGTCATGAGTTTCTTTAAATTTTTCTTTGTAGCTGCTCCTTAGACTGAAGATTGCAGACATATCAACCTCGTTAAAGGTAGTAAGCATGGCCGTCTCATTTTTAGCCGAAACCAGGCGCTCGGCCACCTTACGTCTGAGCATGGAAAGTTTGGTGCGTGTCTCTCCCCTTTTACCCCCGGTGGGTGTCCCCATTGAGGGTACGGCACTGACAGCATCTTCCTTGGTTATTCTACCGTCTTTTCCGGTTCCTTTTACTGAAGATGCAGGAATGTCTTTTTCATCGAGTATCTTTCTCGCAGCCGGGGACGGAGTACCGCTGGCATAAGTCTTCGCTGGCTCAGAAGTTTTGGTTTGTTCAGCTGCTTCCGTTTTTTTGGCCGGAGCTGCTTTTTCGGGTTTGTCTTCCTTAGTTTCCTTTTGCGCTTTTTCTGCACCTTCAGGTTTGGAAGCACTGGTATCGATAAGACAAACAACTTCCCCTACAGCAACCGCATCTCCTTCTTCGGCTTTTAGGGTAATGATTCCACTCTCCTCAGCAGGGAGTTCCAGGGTAGCCTTGTCAGAATCCACTTCTGCTATGGCCTGATCCTTTTCTACATAGTCACCGTCTTTTACTAACCATTCGGCGATCTCAACCTCGGTTATGGATTCTCCCGGAGAGGGAACTTTCATTTCTAAAATCATCCGTTCTGTTTTTGTAATAAATTTGCTTAATTCAAATTTCTGATAAAATCTTCTTTTACGGGAAGGTAATCCGTTTTTATTTCTCCATTAACCATTATTTGGTCAAAATATAGTTTTCCCCCGGTAGCCTCCTCCATATTGATCGTATTCTGAAGACTCAGATGCAAATGGGGTTCAGTTGTATTTCCGGAATTGCCACAACGGGCGATTACATCTCCCTGGCGAACTTCTTCTCCTTCTTCCACTTCCAAAGATCCCTCCTGCAAATGTGCGAAAAGGATATACTCATTTAAATCGGTTTGTAATACGACCGTATTTCCTGTAAGCTGTGCGGGATTCATTGTCCCGGGTTCATTATCCGGAACTCCTTCAATAACCAGAACAACCCTGGCGTCACAAGGGGCAATTATTTCTTTCCCGAAGACAAAGTAATTCTCATTTATTTTCGGATCGCCCTGATAAGAGCGGCCGTCTTTAACCATAAGGAGGTCATAGGCATACTGCTGTGAAATTTCTGCCAGATGGTAATTCTGTTCCAATGTAGTTCCTCCCCAATACACGAATATCTCTTCCCTGAATGGTAGGATCATTCTGGTTGTATTCCTTTCCAAAACCGGTATTCCAAGTGGTTTTGGAGGGGCAATATAAAATCCGTTTATTTTGTTATTCTGAACACTCAGGGAAATCATAATATTAGACAAGGCTCGTTCAAAAGAAGTGCGGTACACGTGTGCACCCCTTTGAAAACCGATAAATTCCCATTCATTGATATCTCCCATGATTCTATTGACGTTCTCCGAAAAGAATTGTTGGTTCTCTGCCGGGGTCAATGCCTTTTGCATGTTTACATCGTAGAGTTCATAGATTCCCTGGTAATCCTGTGCGTTGTACAAACTGGCTAATTGCGCAATGATGGTGGAATACTGAGGCAATTCAGTCTGCGAATACGCAAGTCCTGAATAAAGAAACAGCAAGGCAAAAAGCTTCCTCATGATCATTTTTTTACTGCAGGACGCGTCATGTTGTCCTTGTTTTTATCAAAGACGTAATCTATTACCTGTTGGTGCCTCATTTTTGAACGAACAGAACTACCGGCAGCGGGCGAAGCATAAAATCGCCTCGAAGCCACTCTGAATTTATGTGCATCGCTAAAGTGCATCATCAAATGAGACCAGGCACCCATATTCCTGGGTTCTTCTTGTGCCCACACAAGGTCATCGGCCTTTTTATACTTTTTGATAATAGCTTTTAACTGCTCTGAAGGCAGAGGAAATAATTGTTCAATACGCACAAGGGCAACATCATCCCGACTTAATTCCTCTCGTTCCGCAAG
Organism: Muriicola sp. E247; assembly: GCF_041358175.1. Taxonomy (NCBI): domain Bacteria; kingdom Pseudomonadati; phylum Bacteroidota; class Flavobacteriia; order Flavobacteriales; family Flavobacteriaceae; genus Muriicola; species Muriicola sp. E247. Next base: position 19,619 of record NZ_JBGKBE010000014.1, on the reverse strand, counting down.
CAGGTCATAGTAGAACTTCCCTGTGCAGAATACCAGTGACTTTACCTTCTCAACTTTGGCGGTTTCATCGTCTATCACTTCCATGAACCGGCCTTCAGTCATTTCTTCAATTCCTGAAACTGCTTTGGGGTGACGCAAAAGACTCTTGGGAGTAAACACGATCAGGGGTTTCCTGAAATTACTCTTCATCTGCCTCCTCAACAAATGAAACATATTTGCAGGGGTAGTAACGTCGGCCACATACATATTATCTCTTGCACAGAGCTGGAGGTAACGTTCCATTCTCGCTGAGGAATGCTCTGCACCCTGACCTTCATATCCATGGGGCAATAGCATTACTAACCCATTTTGCAGCTTCCATTTATCCTCAGCTGCAGAGATATATTGATCTATCATTATCTGAGCCCCATTACTGAAATCCCCGAATTGTGCTTCCCAGATTGTCAGGGTATTAGGACTGGCCATGGCGTACCCATAGTCGAACCCAACAACTGCATATTCTGAAAGAAGGGAATTATAGATCTGAAATAGGCCCTGATCTTTTGAGATATGATTGAGGAGCAAAACCTCTTCTTCACTCTCTTCCACTTTCATAACGGCGTGCCTGTGCGAGAAAGTTCCCCGCTCTACATCCTGTCCGCTCATCCGAACACCAAATCCCTCTTCAAGTAATGAACCGTAGGCAAGTAATTCCCCCATGGCCCAGTCGAGTTTATCAGATTCGAAATACATTTTCTTTCGATCACCCACCAATTTTTCCACCTTCCGCAGGAATTTTTTCCCCTCAGGTAAGCTGGTAATCGTTTTGGCAATGCGGTCGAGTTTTTTTCGATTGTAACTTGTGTCAACTACATCCATCATCTCCCATTCACGCACATTTTCAAACCCGCTCCACTCATCAGCCATAAAGGGAGTGATCTCGGTCTTTTCTTCCTTTCTGGAATCTTCGAGTTCTTCTTCAAGACTCGACTTGTATTCCTGTTCGAGCTTACTCACATAATCCTCATCGATGATCCCTTCAGCTATCAGTTTTTCGGCATAAATATCTCTGGGATTCTTATGCTTGGCGATAGCCTTATATAATTTAGGTTGTGTAAACCTGGGTTCATCTCCTTCGTTATGTCCGTATTTCCGGTACCCCAATAAGTCGAGAAAAACATCGCGTTTAAAACGCATTCGATACTCCAAAGCAAAAAGGGAAGCGTGAACCACACTCTCCACATCGTCAGCATTGACGTGCAGTACAGGGCATAAGGTTACCTTGCCTACGTCCGTACAATAGGTTGAAGACCGGCCATCCAGATAATTAGTGGTAAACCCAATCTGATTATTAACTACTATATGGATCGTTCCATTTGTCCGGTAGCCATCAAGATTGGCCATTTGAACCACCTCGTACGCAATACCCTGGCCTGCAATTGCCGCATCCCCGTGAACTACAATTGGCAGCACCTTCGAAAAATCATCAGGGAAATGGGCGTCCTGCTTGGCTCTTGAGATTCCTTCAACCACTGCTCCCACCGTCTCGAGATGAGAAGGGTTAGGTGCAATGTTCATATTGATCTTGTTCCCGTTATCCGAAGAACGGGTAGATGTCCAGCCCAGGTGATACTTCACATCTCCATCAAAGACTTCCTGCTCGTAGTCCTTCCCATCAAACTCACTAAAAATATCTTTCGCCGCCTTTCCGAATATATTGGTAAGCACATTGAGCCGACCTCGGTGTGCCATTCCCATTACAAACTGTTTTACCCCCAGGGTTGATGCTCTTTCAACGATGGCGTCAACCGCCGGAATCAACGATTCGTTTCCTTCGAGAGAAAAGCGTTTCTGGCCCACGTATTTCGTATGCAGGAATCCTTCAAAGGAAACTGCCTGATTTAATTTTTTGAGAATATGTCTTTTCTCCGAAGCATCGAAATTGGCGTGATTATCATTCTTATTAAGCCAGTCCTGTATCCATTTAACTCTTTCAGGGCTTCGGATGTACATATATTCTACTCCAATGGCATCACAATAGATTTCCTGCAGGTGGCCAATAATCTTTTTTAAGGTGTTAGAACCAATACCTATGATCTCACCTGCACTAAAAACCTTATCAAGATCGGCTTCCGTAAGGCCAAAATTTTCGATATCAAGTGTCGGGGAGTACTTTCGTCTTTCTCTAACCGGGTTTGTTTTGGTAAATAAATGGCCCCGGCTTCTGTATCCGTCTATCAGGCGTATTACCTGAAATTCTTTCTGCAACGTTTCGGGCATCTCAACCGTCTGACCCGTTGGCAAGACTGCCATGCCGGTTGCCGTATCGACACCTATTTCATCTAATGCGCTTTCCATCCCAAAATCAAAACCCTGGAAGAAAGCACGCCAACTGGGTTCCACACTATCGGGATGCGCGAGATACTTATTGTACATGTCCGCAAAAAAGGACGTGTGGGCAGCATTTAAAAAGGAATATTTATCCATGGACAGGCTAACACTTTCAGTTGTAAAAATTAGTCAAAAATACAATATTTAATACTATCTGTAGGGATGAAGCGTTCTAATATTACTTAATTTAAGCCCATGAACTCTAGCAGCAGGTGGAATATACAAAATCTGTTATTTATCATTCTATTCAGTACTGCGATCCAGGGATGTTTTGCCCAGGGCATGGGCGCTACCGGTTCTTTTTGGAGCCAGCTGCGATACGGAGGGTCTTTTGGCCTGGGATTCGGAAATAATTCAGTAAACATCGTGGCCGCACCAGCAGCAGTTTATCCTGTTTCTGAACAATTTGCTATTGGGAGTAATCTCAGTTTTAACTACGCCAAATTCGGAGACTCCAAATTCACCGCCTATGGGGTGGGAGTTCTGGGGTATTACAATCCTATACCCCGACTGCAGTTTTCATCGGAATTTGAGCAATTAAGGGTCCACAGGAGTTTTGGCTCTGGTTTTCCTGAACTGAGAGAAGACTACTGGTTACCGGTACTTTTTCTTGGAATTGGCTATAATTCAGGTCCTGTTACCTTTGGTTTGCGATACGATGTACTATACGATGAGAACAGAAGCCTTTATGCAGATCCCTGGATGCCGTTTATCCGAGTATTTTTTTAATAATCCGCCTATTCACTCCCATAAGAATGTTTGAGCCATACCTTCTGCCATTCCCTGCGGAGTATCAGATAACAGGCCCCCTCTGCCACCTCAACAACATCCGTAGCATCCAGTGATGAAAAAGCTTTTTCGGGAACATCAACGATATAAAGCAGATTTAGATAATCTGAAAAACGTTCCAATAGTAAAAAGTAGATTTTTTCTTTCAGCAACTCCTTTAGGGAGGATGGTGCTATTTCCTCAGGCGGATTGAAATCAATATTGGCAAGGGTGAAATCCTTTTTTAACTGTTTGACCAGCTTTTTATACAAGGCCTTAGATTCTGCAAACTGCAGCAATTCTAAACTATTCTCATACTCCTTTGCCATATCTTACATACGACTCAGGACGCATCATGGATCTCCCGGAAGAAAGAACAGTTAGACTAAGCCCTGATTTTCTTCTCCCAGAGCCATGCTGAGCGCATTGCATCATCGAGAGTTGATTCGGCTTTCCAGCCCAGGGTGCGGTTTGCTCTTGAGGTGTCAGCATAAGCACTGATGACATCACCAGGCCGACGATCTACGATTTTGTAATTCAATTTTACCCCGGAAACTCTTTCAAAACTCTTTATTACTTCAAGTACAGAACTTCCGGTACCTGACCCCACATTAAAGACCTCGTAATTTTTTTCGTTCTTACTTTCGAGCAGGCGTTTTAAAGCCACTACGTGCGCTTTTGCCAGGTCGACCACATGTATATAGTCGCGAATGCAAGTGCCATCTTCAGTTGGATAATTATCTCCGAACACTGAGAGTTGTTCGAGCAGACCAATTCCTGTCTGGGTTATAAAAGGAACGAGGTTTTGGGGTACTCCCAATGGTAATTCTCCTATTTCTGCGGAGGGATGAGCCCCAATAGGATTAAAATACCTCAGGGAAATTGCATGTAATTCAGGTATTACTTTACAACTATCCCGAATGATCTCTTCCCCTATTTGTTTGGTATTCCCATAAGGCGATTCGGCAGGCTTTACCGGGGCATTTTCTGTAATGGGCATCTCATCGGCCTGACCGTAAACCGTACAGGAAGAACTAAAAATAAAATGTGCTTTCCCCTTTTGCGAAAGTTGCTGCAGCAGATAGACAAGCGTACTTAGATTGTTTTCATAGTACAATAAGGGATTCTCAACACTTTCACCGACTGCCTTGGAAGCTGCAAAATGTATAACCCCATCAATATCCCTGTGCCTGGAAAAGAAGTCGAGCACCCTGTTCTTATCCCGAAGATCAAATTTTTCAAATTCAGGCTTTTTCCCGGTGATGGCGGTGATCCCATCGAGCACATCTTCGGAGGCATTTGAACAGTTATCTACGATAACCACATCAAAACCTACATTCTGCAATTCCACTACGGTGTGAGAGCCTATGAAACCGAGACCTCCCGTTACTAGTATCCTCATACTGATTTAAATAAAATTCAGGATGGTAGAAGTGATAAACTCAATTTGCTCATCGTCTAATTCTGTGTGCATGGGTAATGAAATAACCTCATTGACCAATTGATTGGTGACGGGAAAATCCTCTTCCCTGTATCGAGAATCTACGTAGGCCTTTTGCCGGTGCAATGGGATGGGATAGTATATCCCAAAGGGAATTCCTTTCTCTGATAAATGAGCTGCCAATACATCCCTTTTACCATTGGTAATACGCAGGGTGTACTGATGAAATACATGACAATCACAGCTACTGCAAATCATCCCACAGTTATTTACAGTTTTGGGAAGAATTATTGCATCTGTTCCCATAAAAGCCTTATTGTATTTCCTGGCTGCCTCACGTCTTCGTTCACAATAAGAATCTAATCGCGATAATTTTGCTCTTAATACCACTGCCTGAATAGAATCGAGGCGTGAATTGACTCCGATCACATCGTGGTGATAGCGTTCATACATTCCGTGATTTACAATCCCCCTGATAAAATGTGCGAGATCATCATCATCAGTAAAAATAGCTCCTCCATCTCCATAACATCCGAGGTTTTTTGACGGGAAAAAAGAGGTGGCACCTATGTGACCCATTGTTCCCGCCTTCTTTTTACGGCCGTCATTAAAGGTATGAGTGGCCCCAATGGCCTGAGCATTGTCTTCGATTAGGTAAAGCTCATGTTTTTCGGCTATTTCCAAAAGTCGGTCCATAGGAGCACACTGCCCAAAGAGATGGACAGGTACTATGGCCCTTGTTTTTGGAGTAATGGCATTTTCCACTGCTTCAGGGTCAATATTGTAAGTCTCAGGATCAACATCGACAAGAACAGGGGTAAGTCCCAGCAAGGCAATAACCTCAACGGTAGCAGCAAAAGTGAAATCTGCCGTGATTACTTCGTCTCCGGGTTTCAGGCCAAGACCCATCATGGCGATTTGCAAAGCATCGGTACCATTAGCACAGGGAATCACGTGCTTTACACCCAGATAAGCTTCCAATTCCCTCTGAAAGCCGTGAACCTCCGGCCCATTGATAAAAGCAGCCGTATCCATCACTTGTTGAACCCCAATATTTACTTCTTCCTTAATCTCCTGATATTGACCTACCAGGTCAACCATTTGTATTTTTTTCATACCCTGAAACTATGCCCGCAATATTACAAAATTAAGGAACGGGTACCAATGTAATTCCCGAAAGAAGCGTATTTTAGCAACAAACGAACCCCGGGTGTATCTCCTGTACAATCTTCTGATTCTTATTAGCTGGCAGGCACTGAAGATCGTGGCCATCTTCAAACCAAAATTGCGTCTTTTTGTGGCAGGCAGGAAGGGCGTGAATATGCTTTTACAAGAAAGGATCAAACAAGACGATAATTATATTTGGGTACACACAGCTTCTCTGGGGGAATTTGAACAAGGTTTACCTGTTATTAAAGCCCTGAGGAATTCCTATCCGGATCACAGGATTCTTGTCACTTTTTTCTCTCCGTCAGGGTTTGAGGTAAAAAAAAATTCGAAAGAAGCAGATTTGATAACCTACCTGCCTTTTGATTCCAGGCGTAAGGTTAAAAATTTCCTGGACAGGGTTGAACCGGTATTGGCAATTTTTGTGAAATATGAAATTTGGCCCAACTATCTGAATGAGCTTAAAAGACGTAAAATTCCTACCATTCTGATTTCCGGAATCTTTAATTCTGATCAGATCTATTTTAAGTGGTATGGTAAGTTTATGCGCAACGCGCTGAGCCAGTTCTCCCATTATTTTGTGCAGGATAAAAATTCTGAAACCTTATTAAAAAGTGCCGGCCTGAGCGAGATCTCTGTTTCAGGTGACACCCGTTTTGACAGGGTAAATGAGATCCTGGGAAGAGACAACAGGCTCGACTTTATGGATCAATTTAAAAAAGATCACATTTGCCTGGTGATGGGAAGCACCTGGCCGGAAGATGAAGCGCTCCTTATTCAATGGCTGCCCGATGTACCGGAGAATGTCAGAATAGTAATCGCGCCCCATGATATCAAAAAAGAACATCTGCAGGCTCTTCAGAAATCCCTTCCACAGAATAGTGTTAATTATACAGAATCCGGGGAGGCCGATCTCTTATCCTGCCAGTTTCTTGTGCTCGACACCATTGGTATACTAACCAAAGTGTATTCCTATGCCGATATTGCCTATGTCGGAGGAGGTTTCGCCACAGGCCTGCATAATACTCTCGAGCCAGCTGTTTTTGGTATTCCTGTCCTTATAGGGCCTAATTTTCATGGTTTTAAAGAAGCCGGGGATATGGTGGAACTCGGCGGTATTTCAGTGATTGAAAACAGGGATTCATTTGCTGACACCCTACACAATCTGCTTGAAGACGAATCTGCCAGGAAAAGACAAGGTGCCATAAATGCTGATTATATCACAACACAGAAAGGGGCAACTGAAAAGATCATTAATTATTTGGCTTCCCATCTTAAGATTTGAAATGTCGAACAGGAATACTGATGGAGAGCATTTTTTTTCACTAGATTTACACTAAACCAACCTTTATGGACCGGAAGATTCTGCGCTTTTCTATTACGGCCGCCCTGGCCGGATTTCTCTTTGGATTTGACACTGTAGTCATTTCAGGAGCTGAAAAGACATTACAGGTTTTATGGCAGTCCTCCGATAGTTTTCACGGCATTGTTGTAATCGGTATGGCACTGTGGGGAACAGTAGTTGGAGCATTGCTGGGGGGTATCCCCACCAATACTCTGGGAAGGAAAAAAACCCTGATCTGGATTGGAGTACTCTACACCATTTCAGCCGTCGGATCGGCCTATGCCAATGACCCTTATACTTTTGCCTTTTTCAGGTTTATCGGTGGACTGGGCGTGGGGGCATCTACCGTTGCAGCTCCAACCTATATTTCCGAAATCGCACCTGCTAAAGACAGAGGGAAACTAGTAGGCTTATATCAATTCAATATTGTTTTCGGAATACTGATCGCTTTTTTCTCAAACTACCTTCTCAGTAGTATTGAGAGCAATGCCTGGAGATGGATGGTAGGCGTTGAAGCCATACCTGCCGCAATCTATACAGTGATGGCTATTGGCATTCCAAAGAGCCCCAGATGGCTATTGAGCAAGTCGCGTTATGAAGAAGCCAGGAGTGTATTTGAGAACATCAATCCCAGAGACGATATTGACAAGCTTCTCGAAGACATCAAACTCGAAAGTATAAATACGGTTCCCGGGGAGAATATCTTTATGAAGAAATATCGCTTCCCTCTGTTACTTGCTTTTCTACTGGCCTTTTTTAATCAATTATCAGGAATAAATGCTTTCCTTTATTACGCTCCCCGAATCCTGGAAGAGGCAGGCCTTGGAGCGAGTACGGCCTTGTTGAGCAGCATTGGAATTGGGGTAACCAATATGGTGTTTACCCTTGTTGGAATATATCTTATAGATCGTATGGGGCGAAAACAGTTGATGTACATAGGTTCGGTGGGATATATTCTGTCGCTAAGCCTGGTGGCTTGTGCATTCTTTTTGGAGTGGGAAGGTCTGGCAGTTGCTTTTTTCCTCTTCGCATTCATCGCTGCCCACGCAATAGGGCAAGGCTCTGTGATCTGGGTATTTATCTCGGAGATATTTCCCAATCACCTCAGAAGTTACGGCCAAAGTTTTGGTTGTTCAGTGCACTGGGTACTGGCTGCGATCATTCCATCTTCCATCCCATTTTTGTTTAGCAGTATCGGACCGGGCGTCGTATTCAGCATCTTTGCTGGCATGATGGTGCTTCAACTTCTGTTTGTCATATTTATTATGCCCGAAACCAAAGGCATTTCCCTGGAAGAACTCAGCAAGAAATTAAGTCGGCAAAAAGAGTGATCCTACTCTTTGTCGAAAATTTTAACCGCACATCTTTAAAATGCAATATGTCGGTGCTTTTTCTTCAAATTGTTAGCTATTAAAAAGATTTTTTACGTCTTTTTTTAGTATATTTCACTAAACCACCGTGATCATGGAAGAACAAATTACCTTTGGTACCAAAATGCTGAATGGCTTTTTAAGCGTAATGGTGGTAGTCCTTGTCGGGATTTTGGCCGCCGTTGTCATTTGTTTGATCCTGGCTGCATTTGGCTTCTTTTCCTAGGATAACTAACTCAACGACTTCTTTCTTTTCTAATCAACACAGAATTCTGATCTAACACCCTTATTGAGGTTTTTCTACAATAAAAAACCCCCTAAAATGGGGGGGGGGGTTAATTACGTACAGGTGGGGAGACCCGAACTCCCAAGTCTCACGGCATCACGCCATGGCGTGACGTGTCTCCCAATTCCACCACACCTTCATTTTACGGGGCAGCAATGATTTATATCGACATAAAATCGCCTGATTTCCTAAGAAAGTTCTAAAGAGAGAGAAACTGGATTTTTGAATTGGTCGTAACTTCTCCTTAAACATGATGAAATAAAAACATCAGCGTTTATCCGGCTTCTTTCTAAAAGGATAGAAAATTTCATTCGAAGAAAAAACGGAAATACGTATCTTTCTTTAAGTTAAAGCCCTGAACGTATTCCAAAGGCGAAATGGATAGTAAGCTGATTCAAATTTGCATTTTTCTCTATTGTTGCTTTGCGGTAGCCTCAATATCTGCTCAGAACCAGGTGAGTTTTGGTCAGCTATCAATTAAAGATGGCCTTTCACAAAATTGCGGCATAGCCATGGCCCAGGACAGTACGGGTTATTTATGGATTGCCACACAAGATGGGCTTAACAAGTACGATGGTAATGATTTTACCGTCTATCCTTTTATTTTTGATGATATAACCAGGCCCAGTTATAGTCATTTAGGCAAAGTATATGTGGATCGACAGAACCAGGTATGGTGTATTCCCTCCACCAGAATATTAAACAAGTTAAATACTGAAACTGACCGATTTACACCCCTGTCAATTACAACCGATGCCAATGTCATCTTTCAGGATAATTTAATGAACTACTGGATTGGCACGTATTCAAGCGGACTCTTGTTCGTAAAAATGAACGACACTATATCCGAATCAAAAGACATTGGTAACATCAAAGAAACTATATATGCGCTCAGTCAGGCAGGCGAGTCATTATTAGCGGCAACTGAGGACGCTGTTTTGTCGATTGATCTGCAAAACCGTCAGATTACCGATACGCTGAACGCCACATTGCAAGATGGTTTAATTGAGAAGAATTTTAGCTCCATAGCGGTAGAAACCGGTGGCAGACAGTGGTTTGGAACCTTTGGAGGAGGTCTTTACTTTCGAAACGGCCAGGAGAAATTTCTTAGCCATACAGTAGAATTACCTTTGAGTTTGCCCCTTCCTGTTGACCTAAACATTCTTTCATTGTTGGTTGACTCAAAAAATCGCCTTTGGATCGGTACCTATGGGAAAGGCCTGTATCTCATAGATCTTGAGACTTATGAAACCAGTCATTTTATGGCCGATAAGTATAATCCAAAAGCCATCCATTACAATGATATCCTGGATATTTACGAAGACTATACCGGTACTATTTGGTTTGGTACGGACGGGGCCGGACTGAGCTATTATGACGAGTATCTTGAAAAATTCAATTCGATTACCAATTATCAGGTGCCCCAAAACATAAATGTAGAGGTGGTACGGGCTATTACCACGGATGCCGACGCATCTGTTTGGATAGGTACCTCGGGCAAAGGTCTAATGCAATACATACCAGATTCCAACAGATGGGTGAAATATTCGACCCTGGGTCCGCCCAATAAGCGTTTGCTTTCAGACAGAATTATGAGCTTGTATGCCGATGGGGAAGGGGAGCTATGGATTGGAACTCAGGGTGGCGGACTTTCTATTCTTGACAACAAGGGGGACATAAAAAATTATCTTGACACAACAGATTCTGAACTGGAGGCAATAACCATATGGGATATTTTTGAAGACAGTCAAAATCGAAATTGGCTGGCTACGCGCGAAAACGGACTTATAAGGTTTAATAAAAATAAAGGGAAGATAAGAGCTTACAATGAGCACAATGCCACTGAAATTTTAAACGTCAATAATAATATTCGGGTGATCACAGAAGATGCTCAGGGCAACCTTTGGTTGGGTACTGATTCCGATGGACTAATACACCTCAATCTGACGGAAAATAAAAGCACTTCATATAAATTCCTGAAGGATAAAAATACGTTGTCGAATAATATGATCAAGTCATTGTACTATTCAAAGGAAGACAATATACTCTGGATTGGCACTTATGGTGGTGGCCTCAACGCTTATAATATTGATAAGAATCTGTTTTATACCTATACTGAAAAAGATGGCCTTGCCAATAACGTAGTTTATGCAGTGCTGCCTGATGGGCAGGGGAATCTATGGTTAAGCTCCAACAGTGGCATAACCAAATTCAAGCCGGGAAAGTCTTTTACCAGCCCCCCGGTTATCACCAATTACAACAATTACGAAGGTTTGGCCACGGAGTTCAATACCGGGGCTTATCACCTGGATGAGCGAGGCTATCTGTACTTTGGAGGTTTGGAAGGGTATTACTGGTTTAAACCCTCGGACATCAAAGATAATAACCAACTTCCTAAAACGGCAATCACCGGGATGCAGGTGGCCGACAATGACTATCAAATGAGGCCAAATATGACGCTGCGCCATAACCAAAACACCTTTTCATTCACTTTTTCAAGTCTGCAGTTTTCGTTACCAGAGAAAAACCAATATCGGTATCGCTTAAAGAATTATGATGATGTATGGATTGAGGCAGGCAATACCAATTTTGCGCGCTATTCCCGCCTATCACCCGGGGATTATGAGTTTCAGGTAGTATCGAGTAATTACGATGGCGTTTGGAACCCCGAGCCGGCGACTTTCACTTTTACCATTGCCCAGCCCTGGTATTTTACCACCTTCGCCAGGGTACTGTACCTGCTTTTGATTTTGCTAGGAATTTATGGGGTATACAGTTATTTAAAGTGGCGTTGGCGGATGAAGTTAAATCTGAAGTTAAAAGAAGAAGAGGCCCTTCGGCTCAAGCACCTTGATAGTTTTAAATCAAAACTTTACGCAGACATTTCTCATGAGTTTAGGACACCTCTTACCCTGATATCGGGACCCATAGATGCCAAACTGGGTGATGGTGGCCTCACAGATGCAGATTATGCCAACTTCTCAATGATAAAGCGTAATACCAATCGTCTCATGGCTTTGGTTGATCAACTCTTGCATTCGGCAAAATTGGAGAAAGGGAAATTAAACCTGAAGGTGTCTGAGGGTGAATTAAGCCTTTTTCTAGGAATGTTGGCCACTTCTTTTCAATATCGGTCCGAGCAGAAAAAGATTGATTATACAATAGACATTGAACAAATAGGTAAATCCTGGTATGATGAAGACGCCATTGAAAAAATTGTTACCAACCTACTCACTAACGCTTTTAAATACTGTCCGGATGGGGGCCGGGTTTATTTTGGTGTTAAGAGAAACGGAGACCAGGTACATTTGAGTATTAAAAACAGTGTTGAAAATTTTACAGAACAAAACCTCGACAGGATGTTCAACAGGTTTTACCAACTTGACGAGTATGCAGATGGAATTGGCGTAGGGCTCTCGCTGGTTAAGCAATTGGTGAAATTGTACAAAGGTGAAGTCACCGTACATATGGATGGGGCTTCGGTCATCCATTTTCAGGTGGAGTTGCCTATTTCCCGTCACTGTTTTAAGGACAATCAAATAGTGGCGGAGTATCAAAAAGCAAAAAAAGAAGTTATTTCTAGTATCTCGGACACCATTGATATTGATACAGATGAGCTGGGGATTAAATCGGCAAAAAGTGAATTGCCGATTGTGTTGCTGGTTGAAGATCAAGATGAGGTTCGGCAGTTTTTGGCATCTGCCTGGAAAACCAAATATCAGATTTTTGAAGCTGACAATGGCAAAACCGGAATTAAAAAAGCAATGGAAATTGTACCAGACCTGGTCATTTCAGATGTACGGATGCCACTGGCAACCGGCATTGAACTTTGCAATGTGCTTAAAGCCGATGAACGTACCAGCCATATCCCCATCATTTTATTGACTGGAAATGCCGGAGAGGAAGAAGAGTTAAGGGGCCTGCAATCCGGGGCCGATGATTTTGTGACCAAGCCATTTAAACTTCCCTTACTTGAGAGGCGAGTGCAGAACCTGATAGAGAGTCGCCGTGCCCTGCGCAGCCGCTACAGCCAGGAGATAGTTTTAAAGGCTAAGGAAATTGCCATAACCCCAACCGATGAAGTTTTTTTAAATAAGGTGCAAAAGGTTTTAGACGAGCAATTATCCGATGCTACATTCAATGCCAAAATGTTTGCCTCGGCTGTAGGGATGAGTCGTATGCAACTGCACCGAAAATTAACCGCGATCACGGGTTTGTCTACCACAGAGTTTATCCGTTCACAGCGATTGAAACAGGCCGCCCATATTCTAAAAACCTCCGATGCCACAATTAATGAAGTCGCCTATACGGTTGGTTTCAACACTCCTTCTTATTTTATCAAATGCTTTAGGAAAACCTATAAGAAAACGCCGGCTGAATTTCTACAGGAGATCAATTAAAAGGACTTATTTGCTTGCACCACTACTCCCGGATTTACATTAAAAAGACGCTTGCCACCAATGTTACATTTCTTGCACACGCTGTTACATATGTGTTATCCGTAATGTGACTATTGGCTTACTTTCATCGTGGACTAAAAACTAATTGAAAATGCTAACCTCCGAGAACAACAAAAATCTGTCTATCGAAAGAAAAAATTACCCCGGCTCAAAATACTTTTTTGAAAAGTTAAACTACATCTCACTGTTATTGTGGTCTACGGCTATTTTATCATTGCTTAATGTTATTTATTTACTGCTGTTCAGATATGCCCTATAAACGTCAATAAGCACAAATAAGTTTTAGTTGATAGATGAGCAAACCACCGCTTTTGATAACGGTTTTTTTCTGGGTATTTGGCTCGGGCCTAAGACAGGGACAAAGCATAAGTACTAGGGGTTGAAGAGCGATGATCATCATCGCTGAAATCTCGAATACAATGAGCAGCGCAGACCTGGCCAGCAGGGAAAATAGAGGGGACTCTCCTGAGAAACTACCCTGACAGTACATTTTGGCTGGGCTTACTCCACTCCAGGGGAGTACAAACTGTCACAAAATGGCATAGTACCTAGAAGTGGGCCTACAATAACCATTTATCCAACCAAGCAATTCTTGGCCAGGAATCAATTCCTGCCTGTTGGCCCGTTTATTTTGGGTGAGGCAGAAACCAGATTGCAGGCTTATAAAAAGAAGGCAAAGGCTTGTCAAAATAAAATCAGCAAAGAACTAAAAAACAATCAGATCATGAAAACCATAACAACGGCAATTACCTTAGTACTCTTACTGCTAACATGCCCCGGGGCCATGGCCCAGGATTTTATGGATGCTTTGAAGCAAGTAGCAGAAGCACATAACGAAGCGCATGGGGAGGGAAATTCCGAGGAAGGACCTAGTCTTAGTGACGAAGAAAAAAAACAACTGGAAAATTACTGGAAAGAGAAAACAAAGGATGCAGGGGATTTTATCAGTGCACTCGATGAGCCCTACCATCAATGCCTCGCGCTAATAGGATTATATAATTATCATCTTAAGGAATTAGTCATTGCTAAGGAAGAAGCACAAAACTGCAAGTTGAAGTATGATTACCTTGGCTTGACGTCATTAATGTTAATAGGTGGAACAACCCTAATGCCTTGTACTGAAGAGTTATTTAATTTAGATTGGTTGGAGAGGCGGAGAATAGTATTAAGTTTCTTTAAAGCCCTTTTTTCATGTAAAGATGGTCCTGGTTTTGTAACCGAATACGAATGGACTCCCTTGGCTGCAAAAGCACCAAAGGTTGTAGCTCAAATTGTCTCTGGATACGAAAAACCAGGTTGTCAAAGTGATTGGTACGATGAATATGGCCCTTCTAATGCAGGGATAATAGATAAAATACTTGCTGAAGTTTTCGAGCCCAAGGCTCTTGTTACGCACCTTGTGAAAATTGGGCAGGAAATGGAGGCCCTGGGTTGTAGCGGCTAGACCCACACATAACTTATTAATCATGAAAAAATACGTACAGCCAATCCAATGCCTGTTTTTTGTCCTATTTCTGCTGTCAATTAGCATAGCTTGTAATATGGGTGCAAAAGAATATCGCGGAAGTTCTGAAAACAACGGCGAACCCGCCGCCAGTACAAAGGAAAATTCAGGAGTTTATATAGAAGCAGAGACATGGCGCAGCTGGTCGCCGGCCAAAACGCTTTCGGGCTATTCCCTGGTCAGTTTCATTACGGACCCCTTTAAGATGCAAGGAGTCAATTCCAGTACTGCGCGTTATGAAAAGGGGGAGGAGTTCATTACGGTACAAATTGTCGATGGCAGTACGGAGAAAGGCAAACGGGAAATTCGCGATCATTTGGAGCTGGCCGCACTGGAACGCAACTATTCAAGCGAATACGGCTATGAAAAGACCCTTGTTCACAACGGTATAAAAGCCAAGGAAGAATACCTCGCCCCACCGGCAGGGCAGTATCTTATAAAGTTTATGCTCAAAGAGCAATACGGGGTATCGGTAAAATCCAATGCCGAATCGGCTGATAAGATTTGGAATTTTATAGAGCAGTTGAACTTAAAAGATCTCAAGTAGCCACTCAAATCTTCGTAAGATTTACTAAAGATAAGACATTTTATACGGGATGCCCTTGCTTAGTGAACTCCGGGTTTCCCTAAGCCATATCATTAGATTTGTTTGAAACCATACCAAATCCCTATAATTTATAAATAAAAAAACCTCTGGATTTTCCGGTGGTTTTAATTGTACAGGCGAAGAGACTACGTGAAGGACTGCGCCTTCAATATAAACTTATCGTCTCCTCTACTGTGGAATACTCCAAATAATAAACCCCCGAAAAACGGGGGTTTTATTTATGTACAGGTGGGGAGACTCGAACTCCCAAACCTCGCGGCACTAGTTCCTGATACTAGCGTGTCTACCAATTCCACCACACCTGCAGTTAGGAAGCGCAAAGATACAAAAGAGGAAACATTGTAAAAACATAATTTGAGATAGATGCTTTAATTACAAACATAGTCTGTCAAGTCTTTAAAATCCATTAATGGCAGGAAAAATATAGAAATAAGCAGAGCAAGAATCTCCCTCTGAGAATCCTTTTGGTTTTAAGATAATTAATAACTTGCTCCTACCTGTACAAAGGTATTGTAAGAATGATATCGGGGAGGTCTTGGAGCCGCCATACAGCACGTAGACCCTAAATAGAAAAGCGATATTTCCTCCAGTTTATCTACATCGTAACCCAGTCGGATATTTTTGGCCAGCCTTATGTTGCCTACTGCAGGCCCACCTACAATAGATAAATACCAGATATCGCCATTACGATCTGTGATATCAATATTATATCGTTCATTTCGGAAGGCGGGCAGGGAAGGATTTTCCCTGTATATCCAGGGCCTCAATACCACGAGATCCCCGGGAATATGCTGAATTCGGGTAATAGTTCCTTCAATTGGCGAATGTATTCTATGGTAATTCTTATTGTGGAGAAATACATTGGTAAATCTGTATTCCCTGGGGATTACCCCTGCTTTAACTCCAAAAATAGTATGTAAATATCGTCTATCCTGCTTAACTTTTGATTTTTGCAATGGACCCATTGGCCTGCTATCACAGAGCAACCCTTCGCATGGCCATACCCACTCACTGCTGTTCTCCGGTAGTGATTTAAACCTCCGAACAAAAAAATCCTGGAAGCTTGAATAGGATGTTTTCCCTTTAGGCGGGAGAAAGTTATCGAGATAATCAGGACTTCTGTAATAATAACGGATGTAGGGCTTTATAAGTTTCCTGGAAATCGGCAGCTCATAAATTCTGGCATAAAAAGCCGAGAATCCTCTTTGCCAGTTCCCCGGTAAATATCCCCAGACCCCTGCAGACATAAACTGATATAGATCAGAACGCCATTTAGGAATTCGGTATACCGTAAAAAACGGATCCGTTTTGTGGTAGGCTACAGGCTGCATAATTCACCCTTAAGAACAACGCGAGAAATGGTGTATTGCAGTGACTTTTTCTGTTGAAGCCTTTTGTATTTCCGATTGGGATTTATAAGCCTGAAGATCTTCTTTTTCAGAACTTGCATCTTTGATAAAACTAGTCACGATTAAAAGGAATAATGCGATGACAAATCTGCTGAGCGTTTGCATAATAACTGGTTTTGGTTCCTTCTAAGCTATTTTAATTTCTCCATGAACCCAAGGGACTTAAGAAAAGTTTAAACTAAGATTAACATTCCTTTTAAGAATGACCATAGGAATGTCAGCACTCCTGTACATCAATAACTTACACGCAACCTAGCTTATACCCTATATAGAGAAATAAAGGTAAATAGTACACACAGGCTTTTAATTTTCATTGCATCTAACTCTTTCTAAAGAATATTCTATGCCTGTTCGACAATTATCCGATACCTAAAGCAACAACAATATCTATTTAGAAAGCTATCAAAATATAGTCAGGCGATCTTAAAATGCCCACCGGCCAATTGTAAAAACAAAAACAGTGTAGAATACTTTGAGCTGAAAATTCTACTAATATCTTCCAGCACTCCCCACACCATGTACTGAGTAACCTGAGTTACCACTGGTGAAGAATTCGGAGACTACTTTCGCATTACAATACTCATTTTCTATAAGTCAATTAATAATCCTGGCGAAAACCGACTTGTTTTTTCCTTAAAAAACATGAAGAATTCAATACTAATCTTCCTTCTACTGACTACCATTGGGATGTCTGCTCAGGTGCACGATGAAATTCCGGAACCAGGCAGCCTAAAAGAAATATTTACCAATTCTGAGGTTGAAGGACATATCCGAAACTTCTTTATGACCACGGTAAATGAAGATGAATTAAAGGATTACTACACCAATGCATTGGGTGGGGCAATAGCTTTTAAAACACAGGAGTTTAAAGGTTTTGAAGTAGGTGTAAAAGGAATTTTTACTTACAAGGCCTTTTCGGCCGACCTCAACGAACCGGACATTACTACCGGAAATATATCCAAGTGGGAACACGAACTATACGATATCAATGACCTCGACAACTTCAATGATCTCGACCGCTTAGAAGAATTATACCTAAAATACAATTTTAAAAGCGGCTTTGCTACATACGGCAAACTCGCCATTGAAGAAACTCCTTTGGTAAATGAAAGTGATGGAAGAATGAAACCCTTCGCCTTTAATGGGTTATGGTTGCAAATCAATCGGAAGAAACACAGTTTAAATCTCAGCTGGTTAAATAGGGTTTCTCCCAGAAGTACCGTAGAGTGGTACGACTTTAATGAGGCCATCGGTTTGGTCAACAATGGATTTCAGCCCAACGGTGAGGTGGCCGATTACAGAGGGAAGACCGAATCTAAAGGAATTGGACTTTTTCAATACGAAACCCAGCTAAAAGATACAGATCTGAGGGCAAATCATTGGTACCTGCATAACATCCATCATACCAGTATGGTTGAATTTGATGTGCATAAAAACAATTGGTTGCTCGGTTTGCAATATGCACTGCAATTCCCACATAATTACCAGAAGGAGCTGGCCTATGAGGAACGATTTATACAACCCCAGGAAAACGGACAGGTTTTAAGTGGGAAGCTGTCCTATAATCCCGAACATTGGCAGCTGGGTATTGCTTTTACTCGTGCATTCAACAGCGGAAGATTTCTCTTCCCCAAAGAATTGGGAAGGGATCATTTCTACACCTCCATCCCCAGGTCGAGGCTGGAAGGACTGGGTGATGCAAAAATATTTACTTTGATGGGGAATTATGACTTTAATGTAAAAGGGTTAAAACTAAGCATTGAGTTTACCGAAGTCCTCGGACCGAGTATAGGAGAGTACGAATTCAACAAGTACAATATTGATGAGTATTATCAAATCAACGGCCGACTGCATTATGCCCTGGGTGGGTTTTTTGAAGGCCTTCATTTTGATCTGCTGTATATCTACAAGGAAAATCTGAACAATTCGGATCCCCAGAACATATTTAATGCAAGTAATTTCCATCAGATTAGCTTTGTTACTAATTACCTGTTCTGACAGCCTACTGAATATAAAGTCTGAGAGTTTGTTGTGATATTTAATCATCTACCTCTTTGAGATTTAACAATTTGTTAAACGCTGAAAAAAAGCAAACCAGGGGTAGATTACAGCTAATAGGCTTATTTTTATTCCAAAAAAAGCCATGAAACAAATATCAGTATTATCCCTTTTCCTGTTTATTATCAATATCAGCTGGGCTCAGGAAAACGCGTTAAAGATTACCAATTCAGATTCAGGTAAGGAAATTATTATTAAGGAAAACAAAAGGATTAAACTTAAGACTACCCAAGGGAAAAAGATTTCAGGTCGTTTTACAATGAACGACAATAGAAGTATTTTTCTCAACGGAGAACAAATTGTTTTACAGGATATTGAGGAAATAAAACGGAATCCTCTTTTAATCTCCATTTTTAGCAGTGGCTTTTTTATCTATGTGGGAGCAATAACAGCAGGATTTGGAGTTATCATCGGTGCTCTAATCGATTCCACGGCATTCTGGCTAACCATCCCAGGAGCAGCAATGATCTATACAGGAATAAAATCACCGAATTTTCTCAGGAAGTTTAAAAGAGATAAGAACTGGACATTCGAATGGATTGTTCTCCCCCCGGCATCCTGATTTTATTATACAACCAAGGAAAATAAATTTGGTTTCTCAAAAGCTTTAAAACTGTACAGGCGGAGAGACTCCGTGAAGGACTATGCCTTCATGATATACTTCTCGCTCCCCGCCATTATAAGATCTCCATTTACTAAAAAACCCCTGAAAGATCAGGGGTTTTTTTCTATACAGGCCGAGAGACTCCGTGAAGGACAGTGCCTTCACGATAAACTTTTCGCTCTCCACCATTATGAGACTTCCTTATACTAAAAAACCCCCGAAGATCGGGG
>NZ_JBGKBE010000013.1:0-74802 GCF_041358175.1 Muriicola sp. E247 | reverse complement strand
TGAGACTTCCTTATACTAAAAAACCCCCGAAGATCGGGGGTTTTCAAATGTACAGGCGGAGAGACTCGAACTCTCACACCTTTCGGCACTAGATCCTAAGTCTAGCGTGTCTACCAATTCCACCACGCCTGCATATCCTGTTTCCAACAGGGCTGCAAATATAATTCAAATTTTCAATTTTAAAATGATTCATCGTCAAAAATATAGCTGCGGATTTCGTATTTTTAACATCTACCAAAAATGAATCCATGCAAGAACCCAAGGCCTATATTGAAAACAATAAAGAACGTATCCTCAATGAGCTTATTGAAATTTTAAAGATCCCTTCTATTAGTGCCGATTCTGCGTTTTCCCACGACGTAATACATATGGCTGAAACGGTTGAAAAAGCTCTGCAAACGGCTGGTTGCACATATACTGAAATCTGCGAGACCGATGGATACCCCATCGTTTATGGGGAAAGGATAAAAGATATGAACCTGCCTACAGTACTGGTATACGGTCATTATGACGTACAACCCCCGGATCCATTGAATCTATGGACATCTCCTCCTTTTGAACCTGTAATAAAAAAGACTACACTACACCCGGAAGGAGCTATCTATGCACGGGGCGCAAGTGACGACAAAGGACAGATGTATATGCATGTCAAAGCCCTGGAATTCATGGTAAGTACTGATTCCCTCCCCTGTAATGTGAAGTTTATGATTGAAGGCGAAGAGGAAGTGGGTAGCAATAGTCTTGTAACTTTCGTAAAAGAGAACAGGAAAAAACTAGCCAATGACATCATCCTTATTTCTGATACTGGTATGATCGCCAAAGATGTACCTTCTATTACTACCGGACTTCGAGGATTAAGTTATGTTGAGGTAGAGGTGACCGGGCCTAACCGAGACCTTCACTCTGGTTTATACGGCGGAGCAGTGGCTAATCCCATAAATATCCTCGCTAAGATGATCGCATCCCTGCACGATGAAAATAATCATATAACCATCCCAGGATTTTATGACAACGTGGAAGAGCTCACAAAGGAAGAGCGCACTGCTATGGCCGAAGCACCTTTCGATCTTAAATCCTATCAGGATGAAATTGGTATTGAATCGGTATACGGCGAAAAAGGATACACAACCAATGAACGAAATTCCATCAGACCAACCCTGGATGTCAACGGTATTTGGGGAGGCTATACCGGAGAAGGTGCCAAGACCGTGATCGCCAGTAAGGCCTATGCCAAAATTTCGATGCGCCTGGTACCGCACCAGGACTGGAAGGAAATTACGGAACTCTTTTCGGTACATTTTAAAAAGATAGCTCCCAAAGGCGTTACAGTAAAAGTCACACCCCATCATGGAGGACAGGGATATGTTACCCCTATTGATTTTGTAGGATACCGGGCCGCTGAAAGAGCCTATGAAAAAACATTTGGCAAAAAACCCATCCCACAGAGAAGCGGGGGAAGCATCCCAATTGTCGCTTTATTTGAGGAAGAGTTAAAGAGCAAAACAATTCTGATGGGCTTTGGCCTTGACAGTGATGCCATCCATTCACCGAATGAACATTTTGGCGTTGAGAACTACCTGAAAGGGATTGAAACTATCCCTTATTTCTACCAGTATTTTACAGAAATGTCAAAATAGTAAAGCTTTAACAAAATTAAAGTCCATTTCATGTAACAATTTTATAAGGGTTGCGTTCTAATAGTCTATCAATCAATTGAGAACACTATTATGATACAACGATTTTTTATCCTCTGCTCAGGGGCTGATGCCTCTATTCTTGAAACTTGTTCCCCAGGTGAACGCAACAAATACGCCGGCATAGGCGCTACCGTATTTTTTACGGCAGTAATGGCTTTTCTGGCCGCAGGATATGCCCTTTACACAGTTTTTGACAATGTATATACGGCTCTCGGTTTTGGCCTGGTCTGGGGCCTGTTGATCTTTAACCTGGATCGCTTTATTGTGTCCACCATCAAAAAGAGGAATAGCTTTAAAAGTGAATTTATCCAGGCTATGCCAAGGATTCTTCTGGCAGTTATTATCGCTGTAGTGATTTCCAAACCCCTGGAAATGAAGATTTTCGAAAAGGAGATCGATCAGGTATTACTGGAACAAAAAAACGAGCTTACCCTGGCCAACAAAGAACAGATCGCGCAGCAATACAATCCCCTTGTGGCCGACCTGGAACAGGATATCGTACTACTCAAGGAGGAAGTGGCAGCTAAAGAGGCTGAGACCAATGCACTGTACGATACTTATATATCGGAAGCCGAAGGACGAGCAGGGACTATGCTGCTTGGAAAAGGTCCTGTATACAAGGAAAAAAGAGAAAAGCACGATGCTGCATTACTCGAATTAAGGGAATTAAAAGCCGATAATGCCGAAAGGATTGCAGGGATTGAAGCCCGGATTACTGAACTTAATTCTGAGTACGAAACTGCAGTGGTTAATTCGCAACCCATTATTGACGGTTTTGATGGCCTAATGGCCAGGATCAATGCGCTTGGCGAACTGGCCTGGTTCCCTTCCTTTTTCATCTTCCTATTATTCCTCGCTATCGAAACTGCACCCATTGTGGTAAAGCTTCTGGCGCCAAAAGGGCCGTACGATTTTAAACTTGAAGAAGAAGAAAGCACGGTGGAAGCCTGGGTGACCCAGAAAGTATCCCAGAGACAACATATCATGGTGACCGATGAAGCCCTGAATGAGAAAGTCTACGGTGAAATTAGAGAAGAGGAAAGGGTATATGCCCATAAAAAGCAAAAAGCCGAAGAATTGCTCAGGCTTCAGACTGAAGCTTTCCATGAACTTCAGATAAAAAGCTTATAGCCTAAAGGGAGTCATAGGCACCCTTTAATTTTTTGGTGAATTTGGAAATGACCAGCTCATAGGAATGATCTGTGAGTTCTGTTATCAGTTTTGAAGGCAGCTGTTCAAAATGAAGGGTATTCCAGTGTGTCTTGCTCATATGAAAGGCCGGTAGAATTACGCCGTCATACACCTCTCTCAATTCGATGCTCCTTTCCGGATCGCATTTCAGGTTTACCTGGGATGGAATGCGTTCAAGAGGTACAAGGGCGAACATCTTTCCCATCACTTTAAATACAAGGGTTACCTCATCAAACGGGAACTCTTCTGTTACTCCTTTTTTATTTAAGCAATACTGTCTGAATTCCTCAACATTCATTCTGTATCTCTCTGCATTAATCCTCTTCTAGTCCGATTGCATCATAAATTAGAACCTTTTCCCACAGATGTTCCGATTCCTCAATAAACCTGAGATGAGCCTCCTCTTTCTGATATTTGTCCTGATCCTCAGCAGAGGTAAAAGTGACTATCAAATTATAGGTGTAGCTATCATCGACTATTTCCCTGGTGGCTTTAGGGGGTGTACCCAGGAATTTTGTCTTCGCATAAAGTGAATTGTTCATAAACGTCTGCATGGACAACTCAAAAGCAGCCCGGTCTTCAGCACTCCCCGGATCTTTCAACCATATGTATACTGAATGTACAAAGGCAGGATTAAAATCCGCGTTTAACTGGGATTCATTCTTGCAATTAAGCAGGAATATCGCAACCAGAGAGAGAATAAATATGCGTTTCATATAAGGAAGTTTTTATTTTCCATTTTCAAGGGCTTTCCGCTCATTTTCTTTGAGTTCCAGGGCGGAATAATCTAATTTCCAGCCAATAGTTTCCACGAGTTTACTTATTAGCAAAATGGCTTCCAGGGCTTCTCTCCTCGCCGTATCCATCAATCCGCTTTGCGGAATTTTTTCCCTGATGTGCTGAACAGCTTCATGATTCACGGCAGTAAGATCATCAGGTCTGAAGGAGTTGAACAACCCGTTCTTTATATCGTAAAATTCCAATTTTGGCTCAATGGACATTATCTGGGGTTCCGGAAAATTTTCGAGCACTATTTTCTTATTTGGCGTATCTGCCTTAAGCAAAATCTGTTTCAGATCATAACCTATATGAGCTTTAGCATTAATAACAATCAATGCTTTTTTCTTGCTGCTTACAAGGCTCATAAAGCGTTCCTTTGTATTTTCATACTTGTAAATCTCCGCAAAATCCCCTTCTACGGAAATCAGTTTGCAAACGCTCTTAATTCTTTCCAGGAGTACAGTTGATTGATGTTCGGTGGTTTCCCTGTTTCTTTTACGTCTGAACATGGAATACATCCAATACATCATGATTGCGCCCAGAATTAACCCAAGTACAACTTCTAATATGCCTTCCATAATTGATTCAATTCTAAAACAGCGTTAAAGGTAAGGAATGGCACACACATAATATACCCTTATAATATTTGGTAAAGAACAGGCCTGCTCGGACTGGCATCATTCTCAAAAGGGGCGAATTGGAGATCAAGCATGTACAAGCCGTCTTTGATTTTATGTGAAACGTAGATAAATTCTGTTATGGTAGCCTGGGTTCTTAGGGTCTGCCCTAAACCCCAAAATGCCCTATGGGCCAGCAATGCCCCTTCATCCTTTTCCTTGTCAACCGATGGAAGATCTACCAACAGATGTTGTATTCCTTCATTTACCAGAAATAACATGGCCTCTTCTGTAAAATAGGGAGGGTTGGTATGGGAATACTGACGAGACAGCTTGTCTTTTGTATTCGGCAACGTTCTGACGACCAAAGCTTCAGGGATTTCTCCTTTGAGGTTTCGCTCCAATTGTTTTTTAGACATCACCAGGTCATCCCCTACTTTCTCCGGGGCAATAGTTATAAGTCGGGCCTTAAAAAAGTATCGGTCTACAAGCTGATTGACAGAGTATTTCCTCTCTGTTATATGCCCCAGACATTCTGTATGAGTACCATGGGCATGCGGGTTGAAATAAATATCATTAAAATTGATGCTGGCCCCCTGGTCTACACTGCCCACAAAATCTCCTTCTCTATTTGGTTCAATTCGCGGGGGATCTGCATACCAGGCTGAGACATTCTTATTTCCATGACGGAGGGGGATGGATATATCCAGGGGTCTGGAAAGATCTATCTTAATTATATCGTTCCCGAGTTTAATAGAAGCAATCATATCAGATTAGGGGTATCGTATCTATCCTAGTTCTTCTTTTCTAAAGGTAGCATAAATAAATCGGCGGCCAGGCCATCACTGAGGAACTTTCCCTTCCGGGTCACCAATAAGGTGTCGCCATCCAGAAATAGATACCGATCAACCAGGTGTTGTTCTGCCTGCTGCAATAAATAATTCCGAAAGTGAGGGCCAAACTGCTTCCCCACCCTATCAAGAGAAACACCCCACATTGTGCGCAAGCCTGTCATGACGTATTCATTGTACCGATCTCGCTGAGATAGTAGCTCTACTTCCCTGGGTAAGCGAGATTGGTTTAAGGCCTTAATGTAGAGGGGATTGTTTGAAATATTCCAGGACCTTTGTTTGCCGTTAAAGGAATGCGCAGACGGACCTATTCCCATATAGGTATCCCCCTGCCAATACGCCGTATTATTCCTTGAAAAAAATCCGGGTTTTCCAAAATTCGAAAATTCATAATGGACATAACCAGCCTTTTCCAGTTCCGAGATCAGTATATGAAACTGTTCCTCTGCTACATCGTCGTCAACTTCTGCAACGATCCCTTTTTCAATAAACTTTTTCAGGGCCGTACCAGGTTCAACCGTCAGAGCATAACTGGAAATATGCGGGATACCAAATGACAAGGCGGTTTCAATGTTTTGTTGCCACATTTTACTGTCAGAAGTAGGTACTCCATAGATCAGGTCAATAGAAATATTCTCAAATAATTCGGTCGCTTCGGTTAAGGATATTTTTGCTTCCTCCACGCTATGTGCCCGATTCATAAATTTGAGATCTTTCTCAAAAAATGATTGTACCCCTATACTCAGTCGATTGACTTTCGATTTTGACAAGCTCCTTAGTTTTTCTGACGACAAATCATCCGGATTGGCTTCCAGGGTGATCTCAGCATCATTTGCGACTGAATAATGATCGAAGACCGTTTGCACGAGTTTGTCTATCTCCTCTACTTCCAGAACGGAAGGGGTTCCGCCACCAAAATAGATAGTAGATAAGGTCTGGCCCTCGTATTCCTGTTTCCTCAGTATCGTTTCCTTTTCCAGGGCCAGGAGCATCTCCTGTTTCTTCTTTAAATTGGTTGAAAAATGAAAGTCACAATAATGGCAGGCCTGCTTGCAAAAAGGTATATGTATATAGATTCCTGCCATCAGCCTTGTTTTACCGAAACTATTAAATAGGACAAAGCGTAAGAAGACATGGCATAGGTCATAAACGCAAGGATAAACAGGATAAAAGACTTTACGATCACAAAGAAATACTTCCTTTGAAAAAAGGTGACCATCGCGTAAAGAAAGAACAAGCACATAATCACAATCCCCAGGGGTTGCAAATGATCGCCAAATGCCTGTACAACGAACATATTACAAGTGACAATCAGCGTATATATGCCGAGGAAATAAAAAGAGATGGCCATATACTCTGCCAGGGAATACCGCTTGTAAAAGAATAGCTTCATAAAGAGGGCGAGGGTAAAGACAAAAACGAAGAGGAAATTATTGATGTTGATCAACATATAATTCCTTGCTTCTGTAAGCAGAGTGGGATCCGGTCCTCCCTCCTCTACTACTATCATACTATTTCTAAACGGGTCGAAACCTATTACAGACCTGATTACAATGTAAAGGACGGTCATTAGGATAAAGAAGGAAACGGGGCGGTAATACGTCCTTCTTTTTCCGTCTAAATAAGAACGTAGCAGAACCCCCGGCCGGAGGATCATGTCCCGGATGGTAGTCAACAGGGGCGCATTGATCGAAAAGAGGTTGTTAGCGAGATCCTGAAAAGTCTCCTTAAAAGTAACTTTGTGAATTCCACTGCGCTGTCCGCAACGCGGACAAAAATTTCCCTGGAACCCCATTCCACAGTTTCTGCAAATATGTGAATTGCTTTTTTCCACACTCTATTTCAGTCGGTCTTCATTTTGTTTTACAAAGGCAGCCCATCCTGTATAGGACTTGGTTTTTGTCGCCCTTCCCTGATTATAAAAGTGGCAGACGGCAGCCGCCAATCCATCTGTACTATCCAGGTTCTTAGGTAATGACTTGAGTTGTAGCAGTTGTTGCAGCATCTTAGCCACCTGCTCCTTGCTTGCATTCCCGTTCCCTGTAATTGCCATTTTAATCTTTTTTGGAAAATACTCCGTAATAGGGATCTGCCTGCTTAGGCCAGCTGCCATTGCCACACCCTGCGCCCTCCCCAATTTAAGCATGGATTGAACATTTTTGCCAAAGAAAGGGGCTTCTATGGCTATCTCGTCCGGGTGATAGGTGTCGATCAGTTCTATGGTTCGATCGTAAATCAATTTGAGTTTGGTGAATGGGTCGTCGTACTTTTTTAAAAGCAGTTCATTCATTTGTATAAAGGACATATTGGTTCCATCCACCCTGATAATCCCAAACCCCATAATGGTTGTTCCGGGATCAATGCCCATAATGATCTTTTCCTTACTCACCTGATTTAGTTAGTCGTTAGTTCCAGAGGCAGCCTGAAACGGCTCCTTACCGGCACACCTCTTTTCAGTGCCGGAGCAGGTTTTGGCAAACTTCTGAGGCTTCTGATGATGACCTCCCTGAACTCAGGGAGTTGTTCCCGGAGTACAGCATCATTATCCATCTCCACCACTCTTATTTCCCCGGTCTTTTCAACAAGGAAATCAATAAAAACAGTGGTTTGTATATCCTTTTCAGCCCTAAAATTAAAATCCTCCATATGCATGGCCAGATTTTGTAAGAGGGTATTCTCGAAACATATGCGTTGTTCCGCTTTCGATGCTGTCTCATCACAACCATCAAACAGGGGATATTGATCCACATCGTTCCAGTCGAGACTACGCAACTCATCCTCAACCAGCTTTTGGGTCTTTGATTCGGTTGTAGCCAGCCAATCGCAGGAAAGCAGGAGAAACAAGCAACAAAACAAACATAAAACCCTCATGGAAGATTGAATTCAAAGTTGAAAATTACGCTTTTTTTTAGTCAAACCGAATTCCGTAAAAGAGATGTAACAAATCTGCAGTACCTTAGTCTTATTGAATAAATACAAGAATGGATATCGTTTTACTTTTCCTGGGATTTGTTCTGATGATACTCGGAATCCTGGGTAGTTTCCTCCCTGTCCTACCCGGAACACCTGTAAGCTGGGTAGGTCTGTTTTTGTTGTATCTGACGAAAGCCGTGCCTAATGACTGGTGGTTCCTCGGCATTACCCTGGTAATTGCCTTGCTTGTTTTTGCCATGGATTACATTATCCCGGCGATGGGGACGAGGAAATTTGGAGGAACACGAGCGGGAATGATAGGGACAACGCTGGGTTTGGTGGTTGCCATCGTATTTCCGATCCTGGGAATCCTGGGCATCATCATATGGCCTTTTGTAGGAGCATTCCTGGGCGAATTACTCAATAAAGCCGATCAGCAATCGGCCTTAAAAGCCGCATTTGGTTCGTTTATTGGGTTTTTAACAGGAACCTTTTTAAAATTTGTGGTTACCATCATTTTCCTGGGACTTTTTATCTCCACAGCCTGGGAATACAAGTCGGCCTTGTTTCCTTATTTTAACAATTAAAGGAATTTATTTAGTTGAGCCAGACCGTTTTCTCCTCTACCGGATTTCTGATCCCCGGTCCAGGTTCCTCATCGTAACGTCCCATATAAAAAAAGCCAAGACATTTTTCGCCTTTTTCCAAGGGGAAGAATTCATCCATATATCTGATCAGCGAAGGAGAACTCCAATAGGCACCTATCTTTAGAGAAGTGCAACAGAGCCACATATTCTGAACAGCCATTGCGGTTGCAGCTATCTCTTCCCATTCAGGGAGGCGTTCTTCAGGATCGCGTTGCATACATATGGCGATAACAACTGCCGATGCCTTTGGCTTTTCGCGTATTTTTCTCGCTTTTACTTCCTTGGGTCTGGGATCGGTTTCCTCGTACTTCGCAGATAGAAAATAGCCCAGGCTTTCTTTTGATGCGCCTGTCAGCACCTTAAAACGCCAGGGTTCGGTTTTTCTGTGTGTAGGTGCCCAATTAGCAGCCTCGAGGATTCGTTCAACGACTTCCTTTTCAATGGGTTTATCATTGTATTGTGCCGGAAATATGGCTCTCCGGTTCTTAATAAGGTCAAAGATCATATTGATTGTGAGATTTTTAATTATTAGGCCAGATCAGAGCTGAGTGTACGGTTCATTTTCTGGTTCATCTCAAACTTAATGAATACATTTAGGGTAATCAAATAATAAAGATTAGTGAACAAACGAACATCATTTCAGTTTGGTGAAGATTATCTTACCGCTGGTACAGCTCTTTCGCTTGCCAGGGGCGATACCAAAGGAATAGTTAGTGAGCCCGTATGGAAAAGGATTAGGGAGAGTCATGAGGTGGTTCAGGCGATCGTAGACAAGGGACACCCTGTCTACGGGATCAATACGGGTTTCGGACCCCTTTGCACGACGAGTATTTCTAAGGAAGAAACCCAGATCCTGCAAAAAAATATTTTACAAAGTCACAGCGTAGGAGTTGGAGATCCTATTGACATTGAGTTGGCAAAACTCATGCTGGTACTTAAAATTCATTCCCTGGCTAAAGGATTTTCCGGAATTTCTGAGAATACCTTAAAAAGACTGATCTGGCACCTTGAATCTGAGGCGATTCCCGTAGTGCCTTCAAAAGGTTCTGTGGGAGCATCAGGAGATCTTGCCCCCTTGTCTCATCTTTTTCTGCCCTTACTGGGGCTGGGTAAGGTAAATTTCAAAGGAGAATTAATTACTGGGGCAGAATTATTCGATAAAACCGGAAAGACACCAATTGAACTGGGTCCGAAGGAGGGTCTGGCACTCATTAACGGAACCCAGTTTATTGCAGCACATGCCATTAAGGTCCTTGATGTTTTTTACAATTGTCTTACCCATGCTGATATTATCGGAGCGATGATGATCGAAGGACTTCAGGGATCCATCAAACCATTTTACAATGAACTTCATTCTCTTCGCCCCTATAAAGGAACTCAGCATGTAGCGAAACGGGTAAAATCCCTGCTCGAAGGATCAGAGATCATGGAGGATCATATCGATTGTGAACGAGTACAGGACCCGTATTCCCTGAGGTGTATTCCTCAGGTACACGGGGCATCAAGAAATGCATGGCTGCACTTAAAAGAACTGCTGGAGGTTGAATTGAATTCGGTTACCGACAACCCTGTTATCATAGATAGGGACCTTACCATCAGCGGAGGAAACTTTCACGGTCAACCACTTGCTATGGCCCTTGATTATGCCTGTCTTGCGGCTTCTGAGTTGGGAAATATTTCTGACCGGAGAGTCTACCTCGCCCTGGAGGGTAACAGTCCGGGAATCCCAAAACTGCTTATGAAGGAAACGGGGATTAATTCCGGATACATGATTCTGCAATATACTTCTGCAGCCCTGGCCAGTGAAAATAAAGTTTTGTGTTTCCCAGCGAGCGCTGATAGCATTCCTACCTCCCTCGGACAGGAAGACCACGTAAGTATGGGCTCCATTTCAGGCAGGAAAGCCTTACAGGTAATTGAAAATGTGGAAAAGATCCTCGCCATAGAATTACTCACGGCGGCACAGGCTTTTGAATTCAGAAAGCCTCTGAAATCAGGTGCAATTTTAGAGATGGTGCATAAAGAGTTGCGTAAAAAAGTTTCATTTGCCTCCGAAGACCGGGTTTTTGCCGATGACATTGAAGAGGGCATTACAATGATAAAAGGAAGATCAATTATAGAGGTGGTAAAATCGATAAGTAATAAAAAAGGGTATTCCCTGAAAACTCCTTTTTCGAAAGAATTTGAAGTGTACTAGAATATGGCAAACTTTACATATATCGGTCCCGTACGGGAACTTCTTCCTATGGAAGGGCTGCCTTTGAAAGGCGCACTAAAAGACCACTCCCTTCAGGTGCTGCAAAATCAGGGAATACTGATGGAAGACGGCATAATTCACACCCTTGACGACCATGATAAACTATTGGTAAAGGCCAGGCAATTGGGGGCAGATATCACCATTCTACAAGAGGAAGTGGTCGCCCTCCCGGGGTTTATTGATTGCCATACACATATCTGTTTCAGTGGTTCAAGAGCGGGAGATTACGCGCTGCGCAATGCCGGTAGTTCCTATCTGGAAATTGCGGAAAAAGGTGGAGGAATATGGGATACCGTAACTAAAACCAGGCAGGCATCAGAAGATGAATTGAGACTTGGGGTTATTAAAAGGGCGAAGGAACACCTGCAACAGGGGGTTACCACTATAGAGGTTAAAAGTGGATACGGACTCAATGTGAAAGATGAGCTCAAAATGCTCAGGGCCATTGATAAAGCCAGATCTTCTGTCCATGCCGATCTGATTAGTACCTGTCTGGCTGCCCATATCTTTCCTAAGGATTTTAATGGAACCAAAGCAGAATACCTTGAGCTGTTGGTAAAGGAACTCCTGCCAGAAATTAAAAAGCAAGGCCTGGGGAAACGAGTAGATGCCTTTATTGAAGAAGGGGCATTTTCAAGGGCCGAAATACTTCCTTATCTAAAAAAAGCAACTGCACTTGGTTTTGATCTTACCCTCCATGCCGATCAGTTCTCAACTGGGGGCAGTGAAGTTGCTATAGAATGTAAGGCACTAAGTGCAGACCATCTTGAGGCAAGTACCCAAAAAGAAATTGATGCCCTGGCTAAAAGCGATGTAATCGCCGTTGCACTCCCTGGAGCGAGTCTGGGCCTGGGTTGTGGTTTTACCCCTGCCCGTTCCCTGCTGGATGCAGGTGCTTCTTTGGCTATAGCGAGCGATCACAATCCCGGATCTGCCCCAATGGGACAACTCCTCCTACAGGCAGCCGTGCTTGGCGCTTTTGAAAAATTAACCACAGCGGAGGTATTGGCAGGCATCACCTGCCGGGCGGCTGCAGCCCTCGGTTTAAAAGACAGAGGGGCACTGGTTAAAGGCATGTTGGCGGATATCGCCCTATTCCCTACAGCAGACCACAGGGAAATATTGTATCATCAGGGGAGCCTAAAACCCAGCTATACCGTTAAAAAGGGAAACATTGTATATTCTAAAATAGAACAATGAAGGCATCAGAAACCTACGACATAGATTTGTTTAAAGCGGACATCCTTCAGGGTATTCCTGATACATTACCGCCAAAAAGGGAATTAGGGGATGACGTAAGCCATGCGCCATCGCGAAAGCAGATTCTTTCTGAAGATGAAAAACGTCTTGCTGTAAAAAATGCCTTGCGTTACTTTCCCGAAGCCTGGCATAAGGAATTGGCTGGAGAATTTGCCGCGGAACTATTGAAATACGGGCGTATCTATATGTTCCGATTTAAACCGAAATACCCCATTTATGCCCGGCCTATTTCGGCTTACCCCGCAAAAACCACCGAGGCGGCAGCTATAATGCTCATGATACAGAATAATCTGGATCCTGCCGTAGCCCAGCACCCCGATGAGCTGATCACTTATGGCGGGAATGGAGCCGTATTTCAGAACTGGGCACAGTACCTGCTTACCATGAAATACCTGGCCACTATGTCGGAGCAACAAACTCTGCATATGTATTCAGGCCATCCTATGGGTTTATTTCCGTCTACAAAAGAAGCCCCCAGAGTGGTCGTCACCAATGGAATGATGATTCCGAATTATTCCAAACCTGACGACTGGGAACGATTCAACGCCCTCGGTGTTACCCAGTACGGCCAGATGACTGCGGGTTCCTATATGTACATAGGACCGCAGGGAATTGTGCACGGCACAACGATCACCGTCATGAATGCCTTCCGGAAAGTACTACGTAAGGGCGAAACACCCAATGGGAAAGTATTCCTGACCTCCGGGTTAGGTGGGATGAGCGGGGCCCAGCCCAAAGCCGGAAATATCGCTCAATGTATCACCGTTTGTGCAGAGGTAAATCCGGCAGCTGCCAAAAAAAGACATCAACAGGGCTGGGTAGACGAAATTTATACTTCTCTGCCTGAACTCGTCACACGAACGCAAAGAGCCATGGATGATTCGGAAGTAGTTTCCCTGGCATACGTTGGAAATGTGGTCGATATCTGGGAACGGTTCTTAGAAGAGGATATTTTTGTAAGCCTGGGATCAGACCAGACCTCCCTTCACAACCCCTGGGCAGGAGGATATTACCCTGCGGGATTGTCTTTTGAACAGGCGAATACCCTTATGGTTGAAGATCCTGATCTGTTTAAATCCAAAGTACAGGTGTCGTTGAGAAAGCAGGTGACCCTGATCAATGCCCATGCCCGGAAAGGGACATATTTCTTTGATTACGGCAATGCATTTCTACTGGAAGCATCCAAAGCCGGGGCTGATGTAATGGCCGCAAATAAAATCGATTTCAGATACCCATCCTATGTACAGGATATTCTTGGCCCCCTGTGTTTTGATTACGGATTTGGTCCGTTCAGGTGGGTGTGCACCTCAGGAGATCATAAAGACCTTCATAAGTCGGATACAATCGCCCTGGAGGTAATGAAGGAAATTCAGGATGGGGCGCCCGAAGAGATCAGCCAACAAATGCAGGACAATATTTTGTGGATTGAACAAGCCGAACAAAACAAACTGGTTGTGGGCTCTCAGGCAAGAATATTGTATGCTGATGCCGAAGGCAGGATGACTATTGCCCTCGCCTTTAATAAGGCGATCAGGAAAGGACAAATCACGGCCCCGATAGTATTGGGTCGTGACCATCACGACGTGAGTGGAACAGATTCTCCCTTCCGGGAAACCAGTAATATTTATGACGGCAGCAGGTTTACAGCAGATATGGCCATACACAATGTCATAGGTGATAGTTTCAGAGGAGCCAGTTGGGTATCTATCCACAATGGTGGAGGCGTAGGCTGGGGAGAGGTGATCAATGGTGGTTTCGGTATGGTTCTAGACGGAAGCGAAGAGTGTGACAGGAGAATCAGGAATATGCTCTTTTACGATGTGAACAATGGAATTGCCAGGAGGAGCTGGGCCAGAAATACCGAAGCCCTCTTTGCCATCAAACGGGAAATGAAGCGCACTCCTGAATTAAAGATCACCCTGCCCAATACAGTTGAAGATAAAATTATTGACAATCTCTTTTAAGTCCGGGAGGCCCATTACCATGAAGCATTTTTACAAGATACCTGAAAAATCAATTTGGAAAGGCCGTAATTCGGACAGCCAGGAATATCTGCATGAAAAAGTAATCTTGAAAGACCTCAGCAAAGAATTTCAACTTCCATCAAACCGCCCTGCTTATGCCCTTTTGGGGTATGCCTGTGACGAAGGGGTTCGCAGAAATTCCGGTCGACCAGGCGCTGTTGAAGGACCTGATGCTATCCGTAAGGAACTGGGTAAATTAGCCAATCATCTTCAGAGGGAAGTCTTATTGGTGGATACAGGAAATATTCTTTGCCCCGAAGGCGATTTAGAGGGAAGTCAGGAAATGCTGGCAACCAAAACTGCCACTCTTGTCAATAGTGGGGGAATTCCAATTTTGTTGGGAGGAGGACATGATATTGCTTACGGGCACTACCGGGGGTTAAGAAGGGCGCTTGGCACAGGAAAGAAGCTTGGGATCATCAACTTTGATGCCCATTTTGATCTCAGAACAAATGCCAATGGAAATCATTCAGGAAGTCCCTTTTTCCAGATCGCAGAGGATTGCGCTGCAGATGCGGAGTCATTCGAATACATATGTCTGGGAATAAGGAAAGAAGCAAATCCTCCTGAATTATTTAAGACTGCAAGTCGGTTAGGTGTAAAACACATATCCCTGACTGAGTTTTCCATGCATCATTACAATACCGTAAAAGAGGCGCTCGACATTTTCCTTTCAAAGGTTGATAAGCTCTATGTAACAATTGATATGGATGGATTTTCCTCAGCCTTTTCCCCTGGCGTAAGTGCATCTTCCCCAATAGGATTTAGCCCTGAAATAGTATATGCCAGCCTGAAAATACTGATCAACTCTGGAAAACTCCTGGGTATTGACATAGCTGAAACGAATCCTGCATTCGACCTTGACCACCAGACCGCAAAATTAGCTGCAGGAATGATACACTATATAATGCACGAACATGCCTTACTCTAGCCAGGATTTGAAATACTTGCCATCATCGAGGTTTAGTGCCTCCTGGGTAAGCTGAAGAGGCCTGAAGGTGTCGATCATAACTGCCAGTTCTTCTGTTCCCTTCTTCCCAATACTCGCTTCGTATGTTCCGGGATGTGGCCCATGAGGGATTCCAGCCGGATGGAGTGAAATATACCCCTTGTCAATCCCTTTTCTGCTCATAAAATCCCCGTCAACATAATAAAGTACCTCATCAGAATCGATGTTGGAATGGTTATAAGGTGCGGGAATGGCTTCCGGATGATAGTCGTATAACCTAGGGCAGAAAGAACAAACCACAAAAGCACTGGTCTCAAACGTCTGATGTACAGGTGGGGGTTGATGTACCCGTCCTGTTATAGGTTCAAAATCGTGTATGGAAAAAGCATAGGGATAATTATATCCGTCCCACCCTACTACGTCGAAGGGGTGTGTGGCATAGACCAGTTGATGCAAATGCCCTTGCTTCTTTACTTTTATTAAAAAATCCCCTTTCTCATCATGACTTTTCAAATTCTGGGGCAATCTGAAATCGCGTTCACAAAATGGAGAATGCTCGAGATGCTGACCAAACCAGTTTCGGTATCGCTTTGGAGTGTAAATAGGATGGTACGACTCGGTAATCAACAACCTGTTGTCTTCAGTGTTGAAGTGAATCTGATAGATCATTCCCCTTGGAATCAGAATATAATCCCCATATCCGAATGGAATCTCTCCCAACATGGTTTTTAGTGTTCCTGAACCCTTATGTATAAACAACAATTCATCGGCATCCGCATTTTTATAGAAATAATCAGTCATCGACTTCTTGGGCGCCGCAAGACCAATATGGGCATCTCCGTTGAAAAGGATCACCTTTCTACTGATCAGGTAGTCATCTTCAGGAGGAAGTTCGAGGCCCTTCAACAAACGCGACTGTACGTGATACTGAACAGCAGCTTTCGGGCTGATATCCAGGGATTTTCCTATCTCTTTAACCTGCGTTGGCCTGTGTATATGGTACATAAGGGAGGACATTCCGTCAAAACCGATGGTTCCGAATAATTGCTCGTAATACAAACTGCCATCAGGCTTTTTAAAGACTGTATGTCTTTTATGTGGAATCTTCCCTAAAGTGTGATAAAGTGGCATAAATACATCGCATTAAAATCAGATTAAAAATACGATAATTTAAAGGGACCTGAAAATTTCAAAGCAAAAGAAGCAAGAGTAATTAAACCGGGAAATGAAAAAAAATATTACGATGATTTCCACTTATCTGAAAAGAAAAAAGCCTCCCAACTTGGAAAGCCTTTCATTGGCTGTAACTAACTTCTTAGTTTACAACACCGACCTCATCGAAATGAAGTCCAACACAACAGTCCAAAGATAACAAAGCTTTTTGATTTTGAAAGTAATCAGCTGAGATAAATCTTTCAGAGCCGGAGACAAATCGCAGAAAAATCCGATTAAAAATAAGCCTGCACCTGATGTTAAAGTAAATATCCATGGTAAATCATCGGTGAAATGCACAAAAGGCCTTTTTGGCAATTCTGTAGGAAACAGATGACAAACACAAATACAGGATGAGTTGCACATAGCACAAAAATTTAACGAAAATGTCAGGCCGTTAGTCGGGAACTGGTATTCTTCATTCGTCTTTGCAGTTATTTAATAAAAGATTTGAACCTCGGTCCGGATCTGTAAACTTAACCTAGGATGAAAACGCAAAACATAATTTTATGGGGACTATCTCTCACTCTTGTTTCTTGCATGGAGGATGTAACTACCATCTATGAACAGCCACTTCCCGAGGTTCTGGTTGCAGATATCCCTGAGGAAGAACATAGTCCTTCTGCTACCACGGCCAGCCCTGAAAAAGTATCTGAGTGGTTGGGCCATATGCAAGGTACTAACGGCCTTGTAGAAAGTGCAGAGTTCACAGACTTTGTGTCCTTATACGACAATGCCCTGGCTGCGCTGGCTTTTACAGCAGATGGAAACCTCTCTGGTGCAGAACAAATACTCGACTATTTCGATAATCGTCTGCAGAGTGAATTCAACGCAAATAATGGCGGATTTTTTCAATATCGTGACACTTCAGGTGAACAAAGTTCGCGAATCTGGATGGGCGATAACGCGTGGTTACTGCTTGCCGTAAATCATTACCACGAAAAGACACAGTCTAACAAATATGAAAACCTTGCCCGGGAATTGGAAACCTGGTTGCGTTCATTGCAGGAGGAAGATGGGGGATTAAAAGGTGGAATTAATGAAGATGGATCCTTAATCCCTAAAGTGACAGAAGGTATCATTACAGCTTTTAATGCTGTAAAGGGATTTGACGATTTCCACAGAAAAATCCTCTTATTTCTGCAGCAACAGCGATGGGATGTAAACGAAAAGGTATTGATAACGGACACTGAAAATCCTGCTTATAATCACGCTTTGGATCTTTACACTCTGGGGTATATGATTCTGGAAGATTTCCCGGAAGAAGTATTGAACAAAGCCCATCGATTCTATAACTCCCAGAATTCTACAACCCATGAAAAGCTTATCAGCGGATACTGTTTTGACGATGATAAAGACGTTGTATGGCTAGAAGGTACGGCCCAGATGGCTATGGCCTTCAATGAAGCTAATCAGGAAGGGAATGCGCAAAATACCATTTTAAATCTGGAGGAAGCCTTTATCTCAAGTACTTCTAATGTCTCCACGGCCGGACTCCCCTACACTGCTAATTTTGGAACAAATTTTGGAGCAAACCAACTTTGGGAGCATACCGATATTACACCAACCATTTCATCAAGTGCCTGGTACCTTTTTGTTAAAAACGACTTTAATCCGTTTCAGCTGGAAAAAGAAAAAAATATCCCTGAGGAGCTAAAATTCTGGACTGATTCCGGAGTGAATTAATATCGTAAGATCAATTATTTTGCAAATTCCTTAACAGCCGGTCTGCAGCATTACAAGTATTTTTACATAAAAATGCTATGAAAGACTCCGCAATGTTTTGGGTAGGAGCCACCACCCTCATTTTATTGACAGTGACCATTATGGCCGCGATGAATTTCCCCTTTAATTGGGTATTCTATGTAACTGTGATCGGGCAGATTATGATTGTCTTTATGGTCTATAAAGTCCTGACGGATAACTACACCACCTCCAAAACCTTTAAGGATTTCTACGAGGACTATCCTATCAAAGAGTAGTTTATTTTACCAGTTGCAAATCTTTTTTTGGTCTGGAATGTTTAGGTCCGTTCATGCCTAATTCAGGAATCACCAGCAGAGGCACCTGCGTATGGAAAGCCAGGGATTTAACAACTGGCTCCCGAGTCATTCGCTCCATATAACTGTGCTGATAATTTAACATGGCCAGCAGGTGAATATCCAATTCATCCGCGAAGACCTCCAGTGTTTTGGAAACGGTGTTCAACTCTGACACCGTGTGGATATAGTGATCTATGCCTTTAAAATACTTCCTGAGGATATTGAGGTTGAACTGCTGTATTTCAGTTAAGGCTTTGATTTGGTCTTGAACGTAAACTATGCGGATGGTCGCCTTAAAACTTTTGGCCAATTCTAAGAGGGGTGTCAATTCGGATTTACTGTAATATCGCTTAAAATCGGTTGCAAACACAATTTCCTGCGGTCTAACATACTTAAAATTCTTTGGAATAGTAAGGATTGGACACTCCTTGATCGCCTTGATGATCCTAACAGTATTGCTCCCAAGAAATACCTCCTCAATTCCCGAAGCGCCTTTTGTTCCGGTTACGATAAGATCAATACCTTCCTCCTCGATTATATTTCTGATCTCCTCAACAAGGAGGTTAAAAGATGATTTTATCTTAAAAGTGTGATATTTATTACTGTAAGATTTCCTGATTCTCGCGAGGATATCTTTTAAGCCTTTTAAGGAATTCTCTTTACTGCCATCTTCAAGTACCTTCCCCTGAAAACTGGATGCCATAAACCGACTATTGGGTATCACCGGAGTATAGGTATTCAGTAAATGAAATGTACATTCCTCCTTCTTTAGTAATTCAAGGATATACGCAATGGCATTCCATGAATTTTCTGAAAAATCGGTGGGTAACAGGATATGCTTCATAGGAATTTTAAACAGTAACAGGGGTAAAAGTAGAAATGACATTCGGCTGAAACAATGACTTTTGTCAGGTTTACAGGAGGTTTGAAGGGGACAATCAATTATTGATGACCCTTGAAGGGAAAATACTCTTGAAAAAAATGATGTTATTCAGAACCCAT
The DNA here is from genome assembly GCF_041358175.1 of Muriicola sp. E247. Classification (NCBI taxonomy): domain Bacteria; kingdom Pseudomonadati; phylum Bacteroidota; class Flavobacteriia; order Flavobacteriales; family Flavobacteriaceae; genus Muriicola; species Muriicola sp. E247. The sequence goes on along the minus strand of NZ_JBGKBE010000013.1, from coordinate 55,360 downwards.
CGACCAGGTCTCGTAGCTTCTTTTCATCCACTACACCAATCTTTTTTCCGGAAGTTTTGATGTATTTCTTTTTCTTGAATTCAGAAATAATCCTGATGCAAGATTCGGTTGCCGTACCTACCACATTGGCAATATCTTCACGAGACAGGGTTACGTTGAGGAAGCCGTCAGTATCAGCCCCAAAATTATCTCTTAAGTATAAGAATGCTTCAGCGATACGCTGTTTTACTGTCTTTTGAGACATATTGACTATTACATCATCGGCTTCCCGTAAATCGTGGGCCATATGACGCAATACCTCTACCGTAAAGTTTGGATTCTTATGAAGGGCATCCACAATCCCCTCCTTAGGAATAAAGCAAACCTCCATATCGCTTACGGCAACTGCGCTAAGATTTGTTGATTCCTCAGCAATTACAGATCTCTGACCCATCACTTCCCCTTTGCTGGCAAGTTTTACAATCTGGTCCTTGCCATTGGCACTAAGCTTGGAAAGTTTTGATACCCCATCACGAACACAATAGACACCATTGAGTTTTTCACCCTCTTCGAAAATAGCCTGCCCTTTCTTTATCGTCCTGGTAATCTTGGAGTCGGAAACCCGTTTTAATTCCTCCTTGCTCATTGCCCGCAAAGAGTTGAATTGTCTGACAATACAGTTCTCACATCTGTTTTTCATGAGGTACGGCTTTCATCCCTCTAAGGTAAGATAATTTATAAAGGTCGCCATAGCACTTTCAGGATTTTTCCCTATCTCACCATTCAATTGTGTTTGATTGTTTTTAATTTTTTACCTGATAAATGTCATTTTTTACTGACAACTGAGGTTGCATCTTTGCTCCCAGGTATTTGACAAGTGTATGGATAACATGAATTGTTTTCATTGCGGGGATCCCTGTGATGATGATACAATCTTATTTCAGGACAAAGCTTTCTGTTGCAACGGATGCAAAACGGTCTATGAGATCTTCGACTCGAATGATCTCAAGTATTACTACGATCTGCAATCCGCTGCCGGGAGTACCCCAAAGCTGATGCCCGGGAAATTCGACTTCCTGGAAAATACAGAGATCTCAGAGCAACTAATCGAATTTAACGACGGGAAACATCAGATCATCAACCTGTTTATCCCCACCATCCATTGTAGTTCATGTATCTGGGTTCTTGAGAACCTTCAGAAATTGGCTCCCGGAGTGGTGCAGTCGCAAGTCGACTTTCCCCAAAAGACCGTAAGGATATCTTTCGATGCTACCGTTATTTCTCTGAAAGAGATAGCTGAAATCCTCGCAAAAATTGGATATGAACCCACTATCTCCCTGGCTGATTCGGATGTAAAAAAGAACAGAGATGATAAAAAAATCATCTATCAGCTGGGCGTAGCAGGATTTGGTTTCGGCAATATAATGTTCCTCTCCTTTCCCGAATATTTTGATGTTAATGAGTATTGGTTAGAACAGTACAAAATCCTGTTCAGATGGCTTATGTTCGCCTTTTCCGTACCTGTAGTCTTTTACGCCGGGAAAGACTACCTCATATCAGCATACAAAGGAATCCGGAGTCGTTTTCTCAATATAGATGTACCCATTGCTTTGGGAATACTGGTCCTATTTCTCCGCAGTACCCTTGAAATTTCCTTTGATTGGGGAAGTGGATTTTTCGATAGTCTCAGCGGACTTATTTTCTTTCTGTTGCTGGGTAAATATTTTCAAAAGCGAACCTATTCCTTCCTTTCTTTTGAACGGGACTACAAGTCCTATTTCCCGGTGGCAGTTACACGTATTCTCCAGGATGGAAAAGAGGAAGTGGCTCAGGTAAATGAGGTGAAAAAAGGTGACCGACTACTTATACGCCATGGGGAACTGATCCCTGTTGACGGAGTTTTAAAAAACGGGGCAGCAGAGATAGACTACAGCTTTGTTACCGGGGAAGCCAGGCCTGTACATGTGGAATTAGGGAAAAAAGTCTTTGCGGGCGGGAAACAACTCAGAGGACCGTTTGAAATGGTTGCCGATAAAAAAGTTTCTCAGAGCTACCTAACACAGTTATGGAGCCATTCAGTCTTTGGGGAAAACTCAGATAGCAAGTTTAAATCGCTCACTGATAGTATTGGTAAACGCTTTACCTATGCTGTTTTGTCTATCGCAATGATTGCATCTCTCTACTGGATGTTTACAGATCCTGAAAAGGTCTGGAATGTTTTCACGGCGGTACTTATCATAGCCTGTCCTTGTGCCATAGCCCTGGCCGCACCCTTTACGCTGGGGAATATGCTCAGGATTTTTGGCAAAAAAAAATTCTACCTCAAAGATATTTCTGTCATTGAGAAAATGGCCGGCATCAATACGGCAATTTTTGATAAAACCGGAACGCTCACCACAAGTAAACACGATCAGATCCTCTATGAAGGAAGCCAACTAACTACTGAGGAAAAATCGCTGCTGAAGAGTACCCTCAGGGCATCCAACCACCCTTTGAGCAGGTCACTTTACGCCTTGCTGAAGGAACACAATATTATGAGCCTGGATCAATATGAGGAATTTATTGGTCAGGGTCTCTATGGAAGCAAAGGAAATGCTAATATTAAAATTGGAGCAGCCAGCTTCGTTGATAACTGCAATGAAAATAGCCCCGGTACAGCCGAAGTTCATTTAAGTACAAATGCGGAGTACAAAGGACGCTTTGTTCTCGAAAGTCAGTATCGCCATGGTATATCCCAGCTGATGACTGAACTGACACAGCAGATGGATGTGGCCGTCCTATCGGGCGACCACGACGGGGAAAGAAACAGGCTCGAAGCACTGCTTCCCGGCTTAACCCCTATGTACTTCGATCAAAGTCCGCAAGACAAGCTGTTTTTTGTGAAAGAACTACAGGATTCAGGAAAGCGGGTAATGATGGTTGGTGATGGTCTTAACGATGCAGGGGCTTTGGCCCAAAGTGATGTTGGAATTGCCCTGGCGGAAGATATCAACGTATTTTCTCCGGCCTGTGACGGCATACTGGATGCGAGTAAATTTGAATATCTCAGTTCCTATCTCCACGCTTCTAAAAAGGCCATGGGGATTATCAGACTGAGTTTTGTCTTGTCTCTTCTTTATAACATTGTAGGCTTATATTTTGCAGTAACGGGCCAGTTACAACCGGTGATAGCCGCCATTCTTATGCCCCTCAGTTCCATAAGTATTGTAGCGTTCACAACGATAACAACGAATTGGATTGGAAGAAAAATTAAATAATAAAACCTGACTTATGTCATTTTTTAGGGATAACAGCAAACCTAGTTTTGCATCTGAATTCAGGTAGGTATGAGTGTAATTTATGTGTTGCTGACCATTAGTATTGTGGTAGCCGTAATATTTTTTGTTGCCTTTATCCATTCTGTAAAGAGTGGACAGTATGAGGATTCCTATACCCCATCTGTCCGTATTCTCTTTGAGGATGAGTTGATCAGGTCCAAAAAAAATACTTCAGATCAAACCGTTCCAATATCCAGTAAAACCAATACAAAAAGCAAACAAATTTAATTATGGAAGTACAGCAATTTAGTTACGACAACCAGATCGTAAAGAAATTTATCTATGCCACCCTTTTCTGGGGGATCATTGGGATGCTGGTGGGTCTGCTACTCGCCTTTATGTTCTTATTTCCCAATGTTACAGATGGCATATCCTGGCTAAGTTTTGGTAGGTTACGCCCTCTGCATACCAATGCCGTTATTTTTGCCTTTGTCGGGAATGCAATTTTTGCCGGGGTATATTATTCAACTCAACGGCTTTTAAAGGCAAGGATGTTCAGTGACTTTCTCAGTAAGCTGAACTTCTGGGGATGGCAGGCTATTATTGTGGCCGCCGCAATCACCCTGCCACTGGGATACACAACTTCCAAGGAATACGCCGAACTGGAATGGCCTATCGACCTGGCTATTGCAGTAATCTGGGTGGCCTTTGGCTGGAACCTGATCGGTACCATGCTCAAAAGAAGACAGAGGCATTTATACGTCGCCATTTGGTTTTACCTGGCCACTTTCGTTACAGTCGCCGTTTTACACATCTTTAACAGCCTTGAATTACCCGTAAGCGCACTAAAAAGCTATTCGGTCTATGCAGGAGTACAGGATGCCCTGGTGCAATGGTGGTACGGCCACAACGCCGTAGCCTTCTTCCTAACCACTCCTTTCCTCGGCCTGATGTATTACTTCGTCCCTAAGGCCGCCAACAGACCTGTGTATTCCTATCGCCTGTCTATTGTGCATTTCTGGTCCCTGATCTTTATCTATATCTGGGCCGGACCTCACCACCTGTTGTATTCCTCCTTACCCGACTGGGCTCAGAATCTGGGTGTGGCTTTTTCTGTAATGCTGATTGCACCTTCCTGGGGTGGGATGATCAACGGGCTTTTAACCCTCAGGGGAGCCTGGGATAAAGTACGGGTAGACCCAACTCTGAAATTTATGGTGGTGGCAATTACCGGTTATGGGATGGCAACTTTTGAAGGTCCTATGCTTTCCCTGAAAAATGTAAATGCCATTGCCCATTTCAGCGACTGGATTATTGCACACGTCCATGTAGGTGCCCTGGCCTGGAACGGCTTCCTCACTTTCGGGATGATCTACTGGCTGGTGCCCAAAATGTTTAAAACCAGACTCCATTCAACACCCATGGCCAATTTCCACTTTTGGATAGGTACACTGGGTATCATTTTGTATGCTCTTCCAATGTATGTGGCCGGATTTACCCAGGCGCTTATGTGGAAAGACTTTAATCCTGATGGCAGTCTGGTCTACGGAAACTTCCTTGAAACCGTTAATGAGATTATGCCGATGTACTGGATGCGTGCCATCGGAGGATCACTTTACATTATAGGTTTTATCGTAATGCTGTACAACATTGTGGTAACCGTCCGTTCGGGAAGCGCAGTGACAGATGAACAGGCTGAAGCTCCGGCCCTAACCAGGGTATCGTCAAGACGTACCCTTGGAGAAACTTATCACACCTGGCTGGAAAGAAAGCCCATTCAACTTACCATCCTCGCTACCATTGCTATTCTTATCGGTGGTGTTATTCAGATTGTACCAACACTGCTTGTAAAATCGAATATCCCTACCATAACAAGTGTCAAGCCCTATACTCCGCTGGAACTGGAAGGACGTGATCTGTACATCCGGGAAGGCTGTGTAGGCTGCCATTCACAAATGGTTCGCCCCTTCAGAAGTGAAGTGGAGCGATACGGGGAATACGCGAAAGCAGGAGAGTTTGTCTACGACCACCCCTTCCTCTGGGGAAGTAAACGTACCGGACCCGACTTACTTCGAGTAGGCGGGAAGTATTCTGATAGTTGGCATCTGAATCATATGTATGATCCTCAAAGTATGTCCTCAGGTTCCATTATGCCTGCCTATCAGTGGCTGGTAAGAGATAAACACGATCGTTCTGATGTAGAGGATAAAATGAGGGCCATGGTTACCCTGGGGGTACCGTATACCGAAGAGGACATCATCAATGCACAAACGGCAATGGAAGAACAGGCAAAACAGATCGAGGAAAGCCTGTATTCAGATCCCGATTTTGCGAAGACCTATGAAGAAGACAAATCCAGGGCCCTTTCCAACGGGCAGGAATTTGTTGAAATGAAAGACCGTGAAATAATCGCTCTCATCGCCTATTTACAGCGCCTTGGGACCGATATAAAAGTAAAAGACACAGATCAACTGTTATCAGAAAATCAATAGATCATGCTAAAATTTGTCAAAAATCATATGGAGAGCATCGAAGGGATAGCCACCTATCCCATGATCTCATTACTCATCTTTTTTGTATTCTTTTCCCTCTTATTCTGGTGGGTATTTACCGCCTCGAAAGAACATATTAAGGAAGTAAGTGAAATTCCCTTAGAAGATAATCAACCAAAATAATATCCCATGAAAAATACATCACCCTGGTGGATCCGAATCCCATTTTTTTTCTTTCTTATTTTCGGCCTCACCGAATTTTATATCGAATCAGGAGATAAGCCTGCCTTTATAGAATATCCCATGGTACAATTGTTCCTGGTGATGATCTTATTGATCCTTATCGCCATTGAACTCATTGTGAAATCCGTTGAAAATGTAATGTTCCAGACCCTCTCGGAAGAAGCCAAAGAAAGGTATCTGAATGCTAAGACAAAAAAGTGGGAATGGGCATGGGCCAGCAGGATTTATAAGAAATTACTCGGGAGTAAACCTATAGAAGAAGAGGGTGAAATAATCCTTGACCACAATTATGACGGGATAAAAGAATTGGATAATAAACTTCCACCATGGTGGGTATATCTGTTCTATGCTACTATTCTATTTGGTGTTGTTTATCTCGCCCGCTTTCATGTATTCAATGACTACGATCAGGATCTCGAATACGAAATGGAAGTAGCGGAGGCACAGGCTGCCATTGAAGAATACCGTAAAACAGCGAAAGATCTGGTGGATGTCAACACGGTTACCTTGCTCACCGATGCCTCGGACCTCAAGGCGGGACAGGTGATCTTTGATACCAATTGTGCCGTGTGCCATATGACCGACGGGGGTGGAGGAATAGGTCCTAACCTTACGGATCCTTACTGGATACTGGGAGGGGGTATTAAAAATGTATTTAAAACAATTTCCGAAGGGGGACGCGACGGGAAAGGGATGATAGCCTGGAAACAAACCCTCAAACCTTCAGAAATGGCTCAGGTAGCTAGTTATGTCCTCAGTTTTCAGGGTAAAACATCTGCGAATCCAAAAGATGCAGAAGGCGAGCTGTGGATCGATGAGAATGCTGACGAAGAGGAAGAGGCCCCTGAAGAGATGGCCTCGGATACCACTACGGTGGCCATGAATGAATAACTCACTTAAGATTTACCAGTGTGGCAAACGATGAACGTTTCCGTGATTCCATAGGGACCATAAATGAAGAAGGCAAAAGAGCCTGGGTATTCCCTAAAAAACCCTCCGGTAAATTTTATAAATACCGCAAGTGGGTGAGCTACGGCCTGTTGTTATTTCTGATTGCAGCACCATTTGTAAAGATCAACGGGAATCAGTTTCTGATGTTTAATGTGCTTGAAAGGCGATTCAACATCTTTGGATATCCTTTCTGGCCCCAGGATTTTCACCTCTTTGTGATCTCGATGATCACAGGGGTTATATTTATTGCTCTTTTTACAGTTGCTTTCGGACGTATTTTCTGTGGCTGGATGTGTCCCCAGACTATTTTTATGGAAATGGTTTTTCGCAGAATTGAATACTGGATTGATGGAGATCGCGGAGCTCAGATAAGGCTCGACAGACAGCCCTGGAATGCACAGAAAATCAGAAAACGCCTCATAAAATGGAGTATATTTTTTCTGATCTCCTTCCTCATTGCCAATGTATTTCTCGCCTATTTGATTGGCAGTGATACCCTTGTTCGATATATAACCGATGGCCCGATGCAGCATGTCAGCTCCCTGATATCCCTGCTTATTTTTACCGGGGTCTTTTACTTCGTCTTTGCCTGGTTTAGGGAGCAGGTGTGTATCATTGCTTGTCCTTATGGGAGGTTGCAAGGTGTACTACTCGACAACAAGTCGATCGTAGTGGCCTATGATCATAAAAGGGGTGAGGGGGAAAAAGGAAGAAAGAAATTCCGAAAAGGAGAAGATCGCCAGGCTCTTGGACATGGGGATTGTATCGATTGTTTTCAATGTGTTCATGTTTGTCCAACAGGAATCGACATAAGAAATGGAACACAGCTCGAATGTGTTAACTGTACAGCCTGTATTGACGAATGCGACACCATTATGGAAAAGGTGAATCTTCCCAAAGGTCTGATCCGTTATGCAAGCGAAGACAACATAGAGAAAAAAACCAAATTTTCTTTTACCCCAAGGATGATGGGTTATTCCTCGGTACTGGTGGTTCTCATAGGAATACTGATCGGGATGCTTTTCCTCAGGAACGATTTGGAAGCTACGGTGTTGCGTTTACCGGGGCAAATGTATGAACGTAAAGAAGGTAATATAATCAGTAACGTCTACACTTTTAAACTGATCAATAAAACGACAAAAAATGTAGAAAACGTGAGTTTTAAACTCTTATCCCACAACGGAAAAATAGAAGTGGTAACGCACAAAAATTTTGACGTGCCGGCAGAACAACTTACAGAAGGCACCCTCTTTATTGAAATTGATGCCGGGGAACTGGGCAGCGATAAGGACAAACTTAAAATTGGTGTTTACAGTGACGAAACCTTATTGGAAACCGCAACAACGCGTTTCCTGGGGCCGAGAAGTTATTATTAGAATACAGAAAAGAAAAGAAATATGAAAATTAACTGGGGTACTGGAATTGTGTTGTCGTTTATAGGTTTTATAGCCTTTATCCTCTTCTTTGTCGTCAGGATGAGTATGGACGACAGGGCTAATCACGATCTGGTTACGGAAGAATATTACAAAAAGGAACTGTCGTACCAGAAGGAGATTGACGCCATGGAAGTGGTAAGCAAATTACCCTATCCTCCACAACTGATCAGAACCGACTCTGGAATGACTGTCAGGTTTCCCGAAAATATGATCCCCTCAAAAATAAATGGAAAAGTGTCCCTTTACAGACCGTCCAATAAACACTTGGATTTTGACTTTCCAATAAGTTTATCCAATACACATTTGCTCATACCTGACAAACGTTTGTTGGATGGTCGCTGGGACATTGATGTTAGCTGGGATTATGAAGGTGAAACTTATTTGTTCAGAAAAAGTTTTACCTATTAACTGAGAAAATGGTTTATACAGCTTTTTTATTGGGACTACTCGGTAGTCTTCACTGCGTTGGGATGTGTGGGCCTATAGCCTTTATGTTACCTCTGAGCAGAGATAACAAGACCAGGATGTTCGGCCAGCTCTTTCTTTATCATTTTGGCAGGATACTTACTTATAGCATTATGGGTCTTGCCTTTGGTTTCTTTGGCAAAGGATTGTATCTCTTCGGGGCACAACAAAACCTGTCGATCATTATTGGGGCCATCATCATCCTTGCTATTGTTATTCCGGAAAAATATATGAGAAAATTCAGTTTTTCCCGCCCGATATACACGGGAGTATCGAGGGTTAAATCAGCTTTAGGGGAAGCGCTGAAAAAGAGAACTCCGGATACCTTTCTCACCATAGGCTTCCTCAATGGTTTTTTACCCTGTGGCCTTGTCTATATGGCCTTATTCGCTTCCATTGCTATGGCATCACCATTTAGCGGAGCTATGTATATGGCCCTGTTTGGTTTGGGAACAATCCCGCTGATGACCACGGCTGCTTATATTGGAGGCCTTTTGCAACCTCAGATACGACAAAAAATCCGAAGACTAATCCCTATCTTCGTCGTGGTGATCGGCATCCTTTTTATCTTACGCGGAATGGGTCTGGGAATTCCATATTTATCCCCTAAACCTGCATCGCCTCAAATAACAACACAAATAGAATGTCATCAACCCTGAACCCTCTCCTCTAATCCGGGGAAATTACAGGACCTTAACTTATTAAAGAATGAAAATTGTTTCGAAATCGGAAGCCGCTGCCCTGATCAAATCGGGCGACCGGGTTTTCCTGCAGGGAGCCGCCATGACTCCAAATACCCTTATGAATGCCATATGCGACCGATATGAGGACTTATCGGATGTGGAAATCATATCTATTCATACTGAAGGCAGCGTTCACTATGCCACCCCCCCTTACAATAAAGCATTTAGTATTAATAGTTGTTTTGTTGGGGGAAATGTCAGAAAGGCCGTCAATACCAATAAGGGGGATTATATCCCTATATTTCTCAGTGAAATCCATCTGCTCTTCAGAAGGAATATTCTTCCTCTTGACGTTGCACTGATCCAGGTTTCCCCTCCTGACAAACACGGATATTGTTCTTTAGGAGTTTCCGTAGACGTTACCCTTCCGGCTATTCAAACGGCTAAACTCGTTATTGCCCAGATTAATCCCTGTGTACCAAGGACACACGGAGATGGCATTATCCATTTCAGCGAGATTGATGCTGCCATAGAGGTGGATGCCCCCCTGCATGTTCATCCCATGGGTGCCATATCTGATATCGAACATCAGATCGGCCGGCATGTGGCCGAGCTAATCGAAGATGGTGCCACCCTGCAGTTGGGAATAGGTAATATCCCGAATGCCGTGCTCACCAATCTGGATAATCACAATAGACTGGGCGTACATACAGAGATGTTTTCCGACGGTTTACTTCCCTTGGTAGAAAAAGGGGTGATCACCGGGGAAGAAAAAACCTTAAAATCGGGACGTATCGTTACCTGTTTTGCGGCTGGTTCACAGGATTTATACGACTTCGTGGATGACAACCCCATTGTCAACTTCAAAGAAGCTGCTTATACCAATGATACGAATGTGATTTTACAAAATCCAAAAGTTACTGCGATTAACAGTGCAGTTGAAATCGACCTTACCGGACAGATCTGTGCCGATAGTGTGGGTACCCGACAAATCTCCGGAGTGGGCGGACAGATGGATTTTATCCGTGCTGCTTCCCTTTCTGAAGGAGGTAAACCTATTTTTGCTTTCACTTCTCAGACAAAAAACGGGATTTCCAAAATTACCCCTACCTTGAAACACGGGGCGGGCGTTACCACTACACGGGCCCATGTGCATTATGTGGCAACAGAATTTGGAGTGGTCAACCTTTTCGGGAAAAACCTGCACCAAAGGGCAAAGGCCTTGATCTCCATCGCCCATCCCAACCATAGAGAAGAGCTTTCCAAGGCTGCCTATGAAAGATTTGAACGTGACTAATGAAAACATAAAATGCATTTGAATCAATACATAGACCATACTTTGCTAAAACCCACGGCCACGGAAGACGATATTAAGGCCTTGTGTGAAGAAGCAGTACACCATAATTTTTACGCGGTCTGTGTCAATAGTTGCTACCTTCCACTGGCTCGGGAAATACTCGGTGCCACAGAAGTTAAACTGGCTGCGGTTATAGGATTTCCACTGGGCGCAATGGCAACAGAGGCCAAGATCAACGAGGCGAAATACTGCATAAAACAGGGAGCAGACGAAATTGATATGGTCCTCAACCCTGGATGGTTTAAATCAGGTCGACATCAACAAATAATCACCGAAATTAAGAGTATTAAAAGTGTAATTCAAAAAGGGGTCCTCAAGGTGATCCTTGAAACTTGCTATCTTTCCGATGAAGAAATCCGGACGGCCTGTGAATTATGCCTCGAAGGGGGGGCAGACCTGGTTAAAACCTCAACCGGTTTCGGACCCGCGGGCGCTACACTAAAGGCAGTTAAAATCATGAAAGAAAGCGTTGGGGATAAAGCCGGGATTAAAGCCTCAGGAGGCATCCGGGAGCGGGAAACTGCCTTGCAGTACATCAAGGCAGGAGCAACAAGAATCGGCACATCTTCAGGGGTAAAAATGATGGAGGAATAAAACACATACTATGAGTACACATATCAATGCGAAGAAAGGTGATGTTGCTGAAACCGTATTACTCCCGGGAGACCCACTCAGGGCAAAATGGATAGCAGAAACCTACCTGGATAAGGCTGTTTGCTACAATCAGGTTCGCGGGATGCTGGGATATACAGGATTTTACAATGGGAAGCGCGTTTCTGTGCAGGGAAGTGGTATGGGGATCCCGTCAGCAATGATCTATTACCACGAGCTGATAAATATGTACGGGGCTAAAAATCTCATCAGGGTTGGGACGGCTGGCAGCTATCAGAAAGAGATTGGTATCAGGGATGTGATCCTTGCCATGTCTGCCTCCACTACATCTTCTATCAATGAGCAGCGATTTAACGGGGGACATTTTGCCCCCACTGCGAATTTCGAGCTCTTTGAAAAAGCACAAACCTATGCAAAGGCCAACAATATTTCAATTAAAGCAGGGAATATCCTTACGCATGACCTCTATTATGAAGATGATTTAGACGATTACAAAAAGTGGGCTGATTACGGAGTCTTATGCGTGGAGATGGAAACAGCCGGACTCTATACAATTGCAGCTAAGCACAAAGTGAAAGCTCTGGCCATCCTGACCATTTCAGATTCCCTTGTAACCGGTGTAGCTACAAGTCCGGAAGAACGAGAAAGTAGCTTTAATGACATGGTGGAAATAGCCTTGAATATCGCTTAATAATTTCTGAACCAAGTAAGTACTTTATTCTCGGTAACATGACATACAGACATCTACCACATATTGAGGTAAAAGGTGTATTTTCCGACTGCAGGCAATTTCGATATTTACTGACTTTAAAAAATCTCCACAGGAAACCTGGCAAAACTGTCTGTGTCATCATGCAAAATCCAAGTGTGGCTGATGAAGACATCGCTGACAAGTCGGTTCAATTTCTGGAAAAACTCATTTTTGAAAAGGAATTACCAGAATTCAGAGAGGTAAACCAATGTATTATTGTCAATCAGTTTGCCCGTATTCAAACCCGGGACTTTGAGGGAAAGAAAGAGGATATTGGGAAACAAAATGACATCTATCTTGAAAGAGCTATCCGTGATGCCGATATAGTCCTTCTTGCCTGGGGGAAAAGGAATCCGTTTTCTGAGCGCCAGCAGATGAGCCACAATATGCTCAAAAAATTCGGAAAGAAAGAAATTTTAATGACGAGGAAGCATCCTTCCAGAGGAAGGTATACTGATTTCATAGAGCCCTTTGAGATCCATTGAGAGCCATATGACTTAAGTAGATAACCTTTCCAACATGTACATACAGGAATTGAGATAGGGCTATTTCTGAACTGAGGGTGGTCTGTATTTTTGGAAATCCCGATCGTTCTAATCAGGAATCAGCATAATTCCTTATTTTTAGATCATAATACCTTTTTATTGTTTACTTAATCCTGTATTAATTTTGCTGACAAACGCTTGTAAATATGCCATTAGAGCAGTAATCTACCTCGGAATGAAGAGCAGTGAACAGAACAAACTGAAAGCTCAGACTATTGCAGAGGAGTTGGAAGTTCCACAGCCTTTTTTGGCGCAATTGCTAAGAAAGCTAACTGTTGATCATCTGGTCTCATCTTCCAAGGGGCCCGGAGGTGGATTTTTTCTCAACGAGGATAACCTGTCCAATACGTTGTGGGATATCATCGTTTCTATTGACGGGGAATTCAAGTTTGACGATTGTTTTTTGGGCCTGGTCAAATGCAACAACGTCAATCCCTGCCCGGTACACCATATCGTCTCCCCTTTCAAAGAAAATTTATTGGCCCATTTTAAGGAGAAGAGCATTGTTACTCTGGTCGAGGAAATGAAAAAGGACGGGACTATAATTTCCTTAAAAGGAATTATTTAAACTTCAGGAACCCCATTAAATATTGGAAAAGACGATCCCCGACAAATAAATTCGTCAGGGATATCCTTTTGGCATGACATAGTCCTCCTGTCGATCTACCTATCGTCTGTCTGCCATATTCACCTCCTCCGTAATTGCTCCATTCTTATCCCCAACTTTATGGGCCCTTAAACTTTGTTGGAGCTCTTCCCTCCTGTTATTGGCAAGGCTACTTTTATTCTGGGTGTGATAATGCCGGAGCTGATGTTCTTTCTGCCTGCCCGAACTATAATTTGAAATACGTTTCAGATACCCGATCACCCGGGTAGCATGATCAATATTAGACGATCCGCAGCCACTACATTGCCATATGGTCCTCTTGTCGATATGTGAACAATCATTACAGATCGTAATTCTGATATTAAAACAGAAGTAATTACACCCGGCCCTGGCCGTGGCGTGGATAAGTTTTAAAAACCCTTCCTTGTTAGGCGTTTCCTCCAGGTTCAGGTGTAATGCGGAACCACCATCCAGATACTGAATGATCTCTTTTCCATGCAGAATGATCTTATCCAGTGAATTTGTATTATCATCCTCCACGACATAAAAGTAAGAGTTATAGCAATCCCTGGGCACAAACAATCCATCCTCCCTGTCCCACTTGGCATTTTTTACCCCCAGATTCTCTGCAGGCACGAACTCCGTGTTGAACATGTATCCATATTGCTCTTTGGCTATCCTGTTTTCCTGATAGATCGCTTTCAGATATGTATTGACGAAATTTTTGTACGATGCATTGTTTCCTACCTCGATTCCTCTGCTTTCCGCGGCTTCCACCATGCCATTGATTCCAATAGTAAGAAATTGTTTATCGAGGGAGATAAACCCCGATCGGTAAACCGGTAGCATGCCTGCTGTATTGTATTCATCAATTAGCTTTCTGAAAGCGACCTGGTATTTATGTACCTTTCTGACCTCCTCTGTTATATCCGCATTTTGCTGTATAAGCCTATTCATGTTTAAGGTAATAACATTGATAGAGCCCGTGGCCACGCCCCCCGCACCCAATGAATAACTGAATGTTTTGTCACTGATTTCATTACGCAGCCTGCAGCAGGATGCAAGGCTATCCGCATTTTCAGACTGATAGATAAAAAAGGAATTTCCCTCACTGAGTTCTTTTGCACACATCTCGGAGAATTCACTATCTGCAGGGTTCCCGTCCTTAACCAGCATAGCCGCTGTCACCACAGGGAAGGTCAGAACAGCCTTCGTGCGTTCCTCGTTGAACCATTTCATGAAATAAGCCTGAAGGTTTTTGACGCTTTCCCATTGGGGACGCACCATATCCGGAAATACAAAATCGCCGAACATACTCTCAAAATAAGGCCTGTCATATAGGGAAATATTCCAAAATACAGATTGGTACCCCCTGGCGGCAGCGGGCTGGTTGATGGCGTATATCACATGTTGCAAATGGTTGGCAATAAGTTTCTCATGGGTTTCCAGATAGTTTTTTCCATAGTCCTTGGCTGCAAAATGGTCGAAGTACATCAGGAATTCTACGGTCGCCAATGCGCCGGCGAATTGGGAGCTTACAGCAAATACAAGGTTGACAAACTCTCCACAGAAGCTCTCCAGGTGCTTGGGTGCCTGGCTTTCTCCCCCTAGTTTGGTGAGGCCATCCAGCAGGAAGGGGTACATACTGATGGAGGCACAGTAGGGTTTTAATGAGGTTTCATCATGTACATAGATTTCGTGCGACTCGATCTGCCTTATATATTCTTCCGCCAGCTCAGGCCCGAACAGGGAAGAGATCTTTTGTTTTACCAATATCCTGTTTACCTGAATATTGATATCCTTGTTCAATTCGGCTTCCATGGTGGCGATGTTTTTTGAAGTAACGTTAGCGTTGGCATCTACCTTGGAACCATCTGCTGCATTATCTGAATGCAGATAATGGGTAATAAATTCGATTTTGTTTGTAATCTGTTCTTCTGTGAGTCGTATCATATCTATATTTAATTAGTGATGAATAAAGAGTTTAGTACTTTGTTGCTTTTTACCTCCCGAAAAACCTGATTTGTCGTTTTGCTGTTGAGACCACCCCTATTTTTATCCCACCTACCAGTCTTCACCCAGGTTAAGTGTTCCAGGATTTTTTCATCCACATCCTCTGCACCGGAATAGAGACATGTTTTATATCCCTGGTTACGAGCATACTTCAGTTTTTTGATCAGTTCATTCCTATGCCATTCCCCTCCCATGAACACTACACACGTGGCAAAACCAAAATATCGCTTCAGTATCTGTTTATAGGTTCGGGAGGTTATTTTTTCTCCATTCCTTTTTTTCCACAAGAAAGGGGAATGGCATCCTTCGCAGCGCAGGGGACAACCCGATATGGTAAAACAGAGACTTATCTCCCCAGGAACTTCCTGGAGAACAACGTGAAAATCATAACAATACATAATACAGGATTAAATGATTATTTTATCTTTTTTAAAATTAATTTCAAAAGTTATAAAATTTGGTGTTATCCTATTGAGTTATTAAAAGGTTTTCAACAATGCTTGAGACTGGGAATATTACCCTGTGGGTCAGACATTAACACTGTCGGATATGCCGCCGCCTGGGATTGAGATGAAGATTTTGGTACTTGATTATTTCCTAATACCCATGCTGTCCTCTACCCCGGCCTGTGAAAACAGGTAGGTGGGTAACAGGACTATTGTTTTATCAAGGAAAGTTCAGGTAAGTATTCCGTTTCATAACTGATCACTGACAAGGCATCGTCATAGGTCTAAAAACCGATCATTCACACTCCTGCTAGACAAATAAAAAAACAGTAGGGGCTGCCACAGATTTTTAGTATTCATTCAATAATCAATGTTTTTTTGATGCCATTAGTGGCAGTATCCATTTTTTGAACTTTCATTTTGTGTATACCTTCAATTATTTGATTTATGAATATGCAACCATGATTTCAATCATTCCTTTTTAGTTATTATTTGGATTCGGAATAGATTTACACCATCAAAGAAAAAAATTTTCATTTATATAACTATAATATGACCTTTTTATATTTTATTATTTATATTTGCTCTAAATAATTTATAGGTCAATCATTATGAATAGTTTATTAGATAAAGAAGTTGGTCAAATAGTAGCAGAGGACTACAGGAGCGCGGCAGTTTTCAGCAAATATGGTATTGATTTTTGTTGTAATGGAAATCGTAACCTTTACGAGGTGTGCAGCAAAAAGAAAGTAGAGGTGGAAATAGTGGTGAAAGAGATTGAAGCCTTGACAAGCGATGGCGAAAAGCAGGGGGACAATTTCAACACATTGCCCCTCAATGTCTTGGCAGATCACATTGAGCAAAAACATCATCGCTATGTAGAGGAACGAATTCCAATATTAAAGCAATATCTGCACAAGATCAATACAGTACATGGTGAAAGGCATCCTGAATTAAAGGAAATTTACAGGTTGTTCTCAGAGTGTGCTGGCGAACTCACCATGCACATGAAAAAGGAAGAGCTCGTCCTGTTTCCCTTTATCCGGAAAATGGTCCTTTCCTTAAAGCATAATGAAGCTGTAGAATCACCCAGATTCCTCACCGTTACCAACCCCATTCAGACCATGCGGGACGAACATGAAAGCGCCGGAGATATTTTCAGTAAAATATCCAGTCTTACCCATTCCTATACCCCTCCGTCGGATGCATGCAGCACATACAAAGTAGCCTTTTTAATGCTAAAGGAGTTTGAAGAGGATTTACATCTGCATGTCCACCTGGAAAATAATATCCTTTTTCCAAAGGCTGAGAAGTTGGAGCGGGAGATGGTGCTAAAAATGCCCAGAAATCAAGCCATATGATTATTTAGTTGACTAGTTAGCAGTATTTTGCTTATTCTCGTTACAAAAGGAAATAACATATTCTTGAAAATGAGAACATCATTCAACAAGAGAAAGACAGGAATTCTTGCCACTTTAGTTGCGGTTCTTGCCTCAATGGCCCTTTCCTATGGACAATCACCATGTGATACCCTTTACTTTGATAGCCATGGGTATGAGATCAGAGGATATTTCTACAAATCAGGTACTCCGGCTTCCCCTACCCTGATCTTTAGCCAGGGTTTCATGGAAACAGGGGATATTTGGAATATCGGGAAAACCTTGTCAGCAAAGGGGATCAATGTGTTTACCTTCGATTTCAGGGGATGTTTTGAGAGTGTCGGAAAGCAAAGCCTTTCAAACTCCCTGGAAGATATTGGCGCAGCATTGAGCTTCATAAAATCAGATGACCTCGCTGCAAAATACCCTTTAGATACTACCCGACTTGTCGTTGGAGGCTACAGTTTTGGGGGGCATATGTCCATGATCCAGGCGGTGAACGATCCGAGTATAAAAAGGGTTATTAGTATCTCAGGAGGAGATTTAGGGATATTTGCTCAACAACTGGATGCCAGCCAGGATCTGCAAATAGCCTATTCCGGGTATTTCAGGGAAATCGAAAAGCCAGATGGTCCGGTAGATTTTGAATTTGAGGTGCCTATCAAGGAACTACTTCTAAATCGGGAACATTTTGATATTTACAACCAATCCGCAAAATTGGCCGATGTGGATATTCTGATGGTCGGTGGCCTTGATGATTCTACGGTGAGCATGGAGGACCATATTCTTCCTCTATACCGGCAGCTAAAAAAGAACAAATCTCAAAATATAAGGTGTCTCATCTACCAGACCAATCACTCCTATAAAAATGTGTCTGGCCAACTGATGCATGACCTATATGACTGGATCATGTACTCGAAGTCCAGGTGAATACCCTGCTGAAACCCTCACAATTGTATTTAAATCAAGATAGGTCAGAACCCATTTATGTCATGTTTCCAACAAAGACAGGGTTTCCAGAGATCGGAATAAATTTTTCTCACTTCTATAGTTCCCCATTACTCTCAATGCAGGTATTTGGTCGGTTGCCGGCTGCCGATGGAAATCATCTGTTTCCGAAAATGCCAGATCGTATATTAGATACCAAAATACTAACAATGCCCAAAGCAAGAAATAAACTGGCCAGGGATAGTGCCATGGAGAAATTCCCGAAAACCGGAAAATTGAGCCAGCTCGCCATCGCCCGGTAAAAGATCAGTCCTTCCGTTAAAGCAAAGCCCGATAAGTACATAATGTACAACCCGCGGGGTATTTTTATCATCTTCCAATATTCCAGCACCAGGAATATACCCAGGGTAATGAGGCCCAGAAATGTTAAATGAAGGTATCCGATGGTAAAATCCAATATACGTACTGCCAAAGCTGAGAAGTAGGGAATTGCACCTATTCCCTGCAAAATGAGTTTGAAAAATACGATCAGACCCATGATTCTCATAAGTCTTCTTCTGAAGACGGGAATCTGAGACTTGCGGGCAAAGTCCCAGCACATCTTCAAAAACAAAAAGACAGCAGCAAGCTGAAGTATTGCCCCCAAGGCCCCTAAATAGTTGAAAATCAGCGGCGGTTCTACCCATAGCGCAGACAAAAGCAGTGTAAGGATAACCCCGATGTTTAATAACCAGTAGAGTGGCCTGAGGATTATATTCGGGAACTGCGTTTGTCTTTGCTCCAGAATGAATAACACTAACCCAACCAAGGATAAAATCATCCACCCATTGTATTGGAAATGCAGATAAAAATAGATAGCCATACGATACCAGATGGACGCGGGGCCCAAAGTTGCGATTATCCCTCCCAGGGCCCAGGGACCCGCACTGGAAAGCACCATATACCAGAGGGAGGCCTTGATGAATTTATAGCTATATCGTTCCTTAAGTTCCTTTTTAACATGTTTTGAAAAAAACCAGAAGAACCAGTAGGATGCAAAGAGGAACAGGGTAGAAAATGCAATAGAAAATGCGCCATAGCCCTGAATAGGGAATGTCAGCAGCATCCCGCAAAGGGTAAGCTGGGTAAACCAGAAAAGATAGCGATAGTTCGTACTCTGCCCTTCAGGGTTCAGGAAAGTCTTAACCAAAATGGTGGTCAATGCAAGATAAACCCAACCAAGGAGGGCGATGTGCGAATGGGTATGTACAATGTACTTGTATTCAACTGCCCAGCCAAAGAGCCCGAACGACCTTAGGACGACTCCCAGTATAGCCGCTATGGCAAAATAGAACAGCGCTGTATGGATATGGTTCCTTAGATTCATGACAGCCGTTCCCTGAGCATTCTTTTAGCTTAAAAATCCTTGCGTTTTGACAAATAACTAAGGTGCCAAACAGGCAGAATGGTCCAAAGCAGAAGGGCGGTCATGGAAATTATGAAACCCAGATTGGTGCCAAAGAAATTTTTAAAGACGGCCCCCGTATAGCCCAATAGGGCAGAAATGTCTAGTTTGAGCAGGATCAGTGTCCTGGAGAGATCAACAGGATTGAACATGGTAGCGACAAGGGAGAAAGTGTCCAGGGGATATTCCTCAAAAACAATGAGGGACATGAGGAACAAACCATCGTAGATAACGGCCAGGAACAACCAGACCAGGATGGCATACCCAAAACCCTTGATCCTGTTTTCATGCATCAGTGCGAGGTTAAAGGACAGTGCGGTGAAAATCAGGGTCAGAAATGTTCCGTTCATCAGCAAGAGGGAAAAATCAAAGATTACGGTGCTTTTTAATAATCCATATGCTACGAAAGGTATTCCCAGTCCCAACAGCAAGCTCAAGGTTAGTGAGAGGGCTACCCCGAGGTATTGTCCCAAAAAGATCGAAGATCTTTTTATTGGCTGGGCCAACAATAGTTCTGTAAACTCTCTGGAATTGTAATAATACATGATTCCGAAAATGGTCCCAATAAGCGGGACCAGCACAATGATGATATTCATTAGGGTAATTATCGCTTTAGATACATCGTTATTCAAAAAAAGCAGGACAAAGCCCAATGCCAGGTAGAATAAAAAATAGAAATAGCTCCAACTGCTCCTCATCAGGTCAAAAAAACTGTATTTAAGGATTTTAAACATGGGCTGATTTGTTTGCAATGGCCGCTATGGCATGTTCAACATCGTTCTGTTTGGTCTGTTTTTTCAGTTCTTCCACACTTCCTTTGAAATAGATCTGGCCTTCAAGCAGGTAAATAATCTCATCGGCCATTTCTTCCACAAAGTGCATGATATGCGAGGTCAGTAAAATGGTCTTCCCATTGGTCCTTTCGTAACGGATCAGTTCCTTAAGCCGGATCAGGGCATTGGGGTCCAGGCCTGTTGTAGGTTCGTCCAGGATGATCAAGGGCTTGTCAAACATAAAGGTGAGTACAATATTCACTTTTTGCTTGGTTCCGCCTGATAGCGTTCCCAGTTTTTTGTCGAGAAAAGGTTGCAGCCCGAACAGATCGATAAGCTGTTCTTCATTAGTCGTGGTCTGGTGGAGGTCCTTTATCATTTCTATGAGTTCTTTTACCTTCAGGTTGCCCGGGAAATTCGCGATCTGAGGCAGATATTCGATTTCCTTGCGGTATCGCCATTGGTTTCTGATGTTTTTTCCGGAAATCGAAATAGATCCCTTATCAGGCAGTACCATGCCCAGGATAGATTTGATAAGTGTGGTCTTTCCGGAACCGTTTGGCCCCAGGATAGCGACTATTCCTCTGGAACTGATTTCCAGATCAATGCCGCGGAGCACCTCGTTCTTTCCAAATTTCTTATGGAGATCTTTTATGTGGATCATGGGTTCTTTTTCATTAAAGGGTTAGCGTCAAACAGATTGTCTGGTGTAAATACGGGGGATACTTTTTCCGAGAAATCGATGATATCCATAAACAGACTTCTTAGAAGAATAATCGTTTCTGGTGTTCGGTTCACAATATAGGAAAACAGTTTTACGGGTCTGTAGGGGACATCTCCCACACCGTTCTTGTCCAGGTCGTATCCTGTATAGTTACTCCAGTAATTTCTGTCGAACACATTGTCATTCAATCGGCTGTTATAGGAAATGTCAAAGGAATTATAAAGAAAATTATTTCGGGTAAAGGTATTGGAATAACATGCCCCTAAAACCTTTATTGCCCATCCGTTATTCCTGAAATCATTTCCCTCATATACGATGCGGTTGGAGCCCTCGATGTTGATTCCAACGGTGTTCTCTTCAAAGGTATTCCCTTTAATTTCGGCATCATTGATCTCCTTCAGGAGCATCCCGTAGGCTGCCGCACCCCAGTTTTTTCGAAAGGTATTTCCATACATCTTTATCCTTTTGGAGAACATTACGGCCACTCCTGCCCCATTCCGCTCAAAGGTATTATCAGTATACATGTCATCATTGGAAAACATAAAGTGAAGGCCATACCGGAGATTATCCAGGCTATGGTTATCCCTTATGGTAATATAGTCAGAGAACTCCAGATAGATCCCATCCCGTGTGCCACTGACAATGTTTCGTTCCACCTCCACGTGTTTGGAATACCAAAGCTGGATCCCGTTGCCTGAATTATACTCATCCCTGGCATCCCCGATGATCTTGTTGTGATAGATCCTGCCGCGTTCCGATTTCTCAATATAGATCCCAAAGAAAAGATTTTCAAGTACGACATTCTGGATCAGGAAATCAGTGCTTTTTACCACCCTGATTGCCGCATAATCTGAAGTATAACTTGTCCCCACATTAATAATATAAAGGCCGTCAACAGTAACATGGTCTGAGGCAATCCTGATGATCTCCCCTTGTTCCTCTCCATCGATGACCGGGTATCCCCGTCCTAAGATGGTTAGGGGTTTGTCTACCAGGATATTGAATTCCCTGTAGGTTCCTTCAAGGACCAGAAGTGTGTCATATTCCGAGGCCAGGGCAACTCCCTCGCGAATAGTCTTAACGGGGCAGGACTCACAGACCTCAACGGTCCGGGCCTGGGCAGACCAACAGAACATCAGGAACAAGACCGAAATTACTTTATTTAGATTCATCTATTCATTTTCCTTACAATACTGTGTGCATGATCGAAGCGTTCACCGTATAATCTAAGTCCATAAAGATACCATTATAGTTTTGATACATGGGGGTCCAAATTCTGCATCAGGGTAAGCGTGTTGCCGTCATTGGTCACAGCCTTTGCTCTGAACCTGTCATTTCTGATATCCATGGAACAATGTGCACAGTGGTCATATGAATGAGCGAGAACATGGGTAATAAAAAGGCATAGGAATCCTGAGAAAACTATTCTTAAGCGTTTCATGCTGGTATTGATATTTTATGTGATAAGGTTAATCTTCGGGTGGTGTTTGGTTCAGGATTTGGCTTCGGGCCCAATTATTGTCTGTTTCTTTTGGCAGGGAAAAACCGCTGAACCTTAATAATCATTTTTTTTAGTTTTCAAATCTTACTTTTAATTCATCCCAGGTGTAGAGCTCGCCTCCATTTACATTTTTTGCCTCCTGAGCATTCTCAGGAGTTTTGAAAGCTGTCAGAAATTCCCCCATAGGGCTGGGAATATTTTTACTGATCAAAAATGTCGCTTTGGTGGCATCTATCAGTGTGCCCGGGCTATCATAATCATTGACCAGAAACAATTCCAGCTCTACCTCTTCAAAATCCTTCAATTGATTGAGCATACATTCAGTGGCATCGAATTTATACACCCTTCCTTTTTGGGTAACAATCTCAGCCGCATGCTGCCGGTCAACAATGGTCATCCTGCAATAATGACAACCATCCGAACCATAATCAATGGGTTTTGGTCCCCTAGAGCATCCGTATCCAATGATCAGGAATGTAATCAAAAGCCATACTTTTTTCATGAGGCAGCTAAAGGTTTTGTCTTTCTGACGTTCGATATTTTTTTGCTTTTCCAACCCATGTAGGAAGCAACCAGAGTAAGCATCATTCCGGTAAACATCATCCAGGCGCCTGTTGATGGGAGGGATGACACATCAAAGTTGAGCATCTTGGCATATCCGAACAGAGGTGGTTTATAAGACATAGGTGTACCGTCAGGATTGGCCAGTTTCATAATAGCATTAGGATCTAGATTCGTGCCATAGTCTACCATCCATTCGTTGAAGTCGTACATCCCCAGCACCCCGAGAACAGACATCAAAACAAACCAGCCTAAAAACCATCGAAAATCGACTTTTTTTAAATACCCGAGAATCCCCACAAGTACTCCAAGACCAATCATTATCCCTATAACAATTGGGAAAGTACTAAACTCCCACATTTCCTCAGGTTTGGGAAGGGTTTTCATACCAATGTAATGATTTAGTCCATCGATATTCTGGATATCAAATTCGTTGACATCCCTGATCCCATTTATATGAATATTCATACCAAGAGGATCCGGATATTGCGGAGCACCAAGCATGATCGTCCACAATGGAAAAACATATAGTCCTAAGAGAAATAAGGGGCCTATAATCATCAGTATACTTGCCTTTTTCATTTCATTCATCAATTAGTGCAGATTCAATAAAGTCCTGCTTTTATTAATTTATTCGTTTAGGAAAGAAGAAAGCGAGCAGGTCAATAATAACGCTGCCCGCTTTCATTCAGAAAAAAACCAATTAAACCTTACTCTCCCAGGGTCCAGCTGAGTTCAATATTTGAACTGGCCGGTGATACTCGAACATAGCCTTGCATTTCCTGATGCAATGCCGAACAAAAATCGGTACAGTAGAAAGGCCATACTCCTACCTTTTTAGGTTCCCATACCGAGGTTTTAGTCTGCCCTGGCATAACCAACAATTCAGAAGTATTTTGTCCTATCATAGAGAATCCATGAGGTACGTCAAAATCCTGTTCATGATTTGTGATATGGAAGAAAACCTTATCCCCAACCTTTACACCTTCAATATTGTCGGGTGTGAAATGACTTCTGATTGTTGACATATAGATATGAACTTCATTCCCATTCCGCTCTACCCTTGCCTGATCGGGTGAAGTGACTGCATAAGGATGCTTATTCTCATCGAGGCGATAGATCTTTTTGGAGTTTGCACGAAGTAAATCAGCCGGGCATCCGGCCGCATAATGAGGCTCACCGTGTGTCGGAAAGTCGTATATCAACTCCATTTTCTCTCCGGAAATATCATAGATCTGGGCAGAGTGCTCCATTTCAGGTCCGGTAGGCAGGTATCTATCTTTTGTGATTTTATTCATTGCGACGACATACTTGCCAAATGGTTTTCTGGAATTTCCTCCGGGAATCATTAGGTGACCTACAGAATAATACGTAGGTTTTCTGTCAATAACTTCCCAGGACCCTACATTCCATTTAACGACTTCAGAAGAAATAAAGAAGGTAGTATATGCATTTCCTTTATCGTCAAATTCAGTATGTAACGGACCAAGGCCCCCACTTTTTACTACTCCAGCCATCACGTCCTCAAACTTGAGAATCGGAATGCCGTAAGCTTCACCGTCAAATTTTTGCTGCTCAATAGCAGCAAGCATATTAGTGAAGGAGTGAACAGTAATATCAGCAGATAGTTTACCCGCGCCAATTATATATTCCCCGGTGGGGTCCACATCACATCCGTGAGGTGATTTAGGAGTAGGAAGGAAGAATACCGCTCCAGGTACTTCGGTAGGATCTACGGTTAGCACCTCTTTTTTCATAGTAGTGGTTCCCATATGGGTTTCCTCGTCGTAGACATTGTGGGCATAATTTGCGGCCATCTTGGTTCCACCGCCGTTGTTCACATATTCTTCGATCTTCTTCCAGTTAATGGCTGCGATAAAATCCTTGTCATTTTGAGAAGAATTGACTTCCATCAAAGAGTTGGCTTCTTCCGTATTATAAGTGCTGAAGAAATGCCATCCATGGGAAGCTCCTCGCCCAGGGTGAGAAAGGTCATAGTTAAATCCGGGCATCATCACCTGGAATTTAATATCAAGCCTGCCAGTTTCAGGATCAACACTGATAAAACTTAATGCCCCTTTAAAATTGCCTTTATACTCGTTAATTGGCATATCCCTCTGTGGGACAGGTACTGAAAAACGTGTTCCGGCGATTACATACTCGGTGTTTTCCGTAATGAAGGAGGAACTGTGATTTCCTGCACTATTGGGTATCTCAATGATCTCCTCGGTCTCGAAAGTGCTGAGACTTACCCGTGCTATCCTGGGGGTATTGTTTCCATTGACAAAAATCCACCGGCCATCGAGTTCGCCATTAGTTTGTGAAATATCCGGATGGTGAAGATCATCCCAAGGAACAAAGCCAAAGGAAGTATTCAGCATGGGTTTGGTTTCTTCAGAATATCCATACCCGGAGGTAGGAAATTGCGAGAAAACAGGGATCTCTTTAAACATACGCCCTGAAGGCAGTCCGTAAACGGTAAGGTTGCCACTATAACCTCCTGAAAGGAAGGCGTAGAATTCGTCCTGTTCTCCCGGAGCTACGTATACTTTTTCTGCTGCGTTGGACGACAGGGCGCCATTAGAGGATTTTCCGGAGTCATTACATCCGGTTATCACCAGCGCCAACCCTAAAAATGTCAGCAAGGAATATCTTAGTTTTTTCATTGTAGTTGTTTTTAGTATTTATTTCTATAGTTAGATTATTCTTCGGAAGGAGGTAAAATTACTTTGTCTACCACATGCACAATTCCATTACCTGCTTCAACGCTGGCAACAATTTTTGCGCCACCTACAAAGACGTCATCGCCTTTGACTTCCACAGTTGTATTCTGATCGTTAGCCTGGCCAAGTTTTTTAAACTTCTTCAGGAAATCCTTGGAGTAATTACCGGGGGTAACATGATGTTTCAGGATATTTGCCAACGCGCCCTTATTTTCGGGTTTTAAAAGATCCTCCACCGTCCCTGCCGGAAGGGCATCAAATGCCTCATTGGTTGGGGCAAAGACCATTAATGGCCCTGCATTTACCAGTACGTTTTCCAGATCAGCAGCCTGTACTGCAGCTACAAGGGTAGAGTGATCTGGCGATCCTATGGCAATATCCAGCACTGTTGGCTGAGATTCATCATCTTCAATAAAGGCCTGCCCTTGTTCTTTTGCCTCTGAAGTAGTTGTGTTGTCTGTGTTACTTGCATTTGTGTTTTTGGCTTCGTTCTTACATCCTATCGCAACAATCATTAATAGTGCAGTGAGGAAAGAAAAACCCAGTTTAGTTATTGTTTTCATATTTGGTTTAATTATAAGGTTCTGAAATATTCTAGAATTGCACGGGCTTGTTCCACAGTCATATTCTGATTGGCCATGGCAGCTCCATTAAATTCAACCAACAGATCTTTAGCACAGCGGTCCTGTTCAGTCATGAGCTGAGGATCCAGAATCATATTCATAATCCATTCGGGGCTCCTCCTTTCCATGATACCTGTCGGTGAAGGGCCAATAAATCGCTTGTCAATTTTATGGCAGGCGGTACAATTGGTTTTGAAGATGGCGGCTCCTTCTTCAGCCATTCCCTGATCAATTTCGGGATCAAGCGGAAGGGACTTGATTTGCCCAACACCCTTGTTGTCTAATGTAATTCGTTGAGAAGCAGGTACCTCATCAGATACTTCCTGGGTTTGCTCTGTTTTCGTGGTAGATTTGGCACGATCTACGCTAAACCCTTCTTTCTTTTCCTCCTTACCCCCACAGCCCAAAAGCATTAGGGCAAATAAGACTGAAAAACTACTTTGGATTGTTTTCATAATCTTCAATGGTTATTGTTTTTAAATTAAACTTAATAATGCACAAATTTAGGGGGGTAGCAGGGCGGCAAATATGATATTTGTCATATTTAGGATAAAAATATCTTTTAATCTTTGAAGTCAGATAAATTACGCATGCTCAGCAATTCTTCTAAATATGCAATTAAAGGTGTACTCCACCTGGCCAACCATTCTAATGAAGACCAAAAAATTATGGTCAGAGACATATATGATACGATTAATGTTCCTGAGGCATATTTAGCCAAGCTTTTACAGCAACTTTCTAAACATCAGATTATTTCATCTATGAAAGGACCTAAGGGTGGATATTATGTTACCGATGTAAACCGAGAGCAGACGGTTTACAGAGTGATCGAAATTATTGATGGAAACCATAGACTGGAAGCCTGTGTCTTAGGTATAGAAGATTGTAATGCTGAACATCCCTGTCCCCTTCATGAGTATGTAAATCCAACGCGAGCAGTCTTGTTAAATACATTGAAAAAGATGACCATTGGAGAGCTTGCCAATAAGCTTGATAAAGGCTATTCATTTCTCTCCTGATAAATGTTCTCCCAGGGCACAATACTTACCCAAAATAATACACTGGTCCGACCCTCATCACGGCGTTATAAATACTTTAATTTGTATTAAGAAGGCTCTTAAATCTTAAAGGTCATCACGGGGATTTTTGAATGATTTGCGATGTCCTCCCCAATACTTCCCATAAAGAAATGTGAAAGTCCCTTTCGTCCGTGAGTAGGAATTCCTATTAAATCTGCATTCATGCTCTCGCTGAAATTGAGCACCCCTTTTTCCACACTGTAGTCATTGTAGATAGTAACATCCTGTCCTGCCCCTGCCATTTCAAGATACTTGTTAATCTTTTCATGGGCATCGTTGTTGCTCAGGAAATTGTCTCCTGGAGTATTGATATAGACCATATGTAATTTAGCCCCAAATCTGGATGCAAAATCCTTTGCTTTTTGAAAGGCTCCAAGGCTTTCACTCTTAAAATTACAGGCGAAGACAAAATCATCGATTTTAAATTCAGGAAGTTCATTTTTTACAACGAGTACAGGCACATCGGAGAATCGAACCACTTTTTCCGCATTTGATCCAATAAAGATCTCTTTGAGTCCGTCAGTTCCATGAGACCCCATCACAATCAGCTCGGCATTGTGCTTTTCAGCAATCTCGTTCACCTCGCCAAAAACCTTGAAGTGTTTTATGACCGGTGTGATTTTAATTCCTTTTAAATAGTCTTTATCCAAAAATTCATTCAGTCTCTTTTCTGCGACCTTGAGAAGGAATACCGTCTGTTCGGGATGGAATCCTTCCGTAGAAGTGATCATTGCCTCATTCAATTCGAGCATATGCAACACCAGAATCTCAGCTTTTTGCTTTTGCGCCAGCGATGCGGCTACCTTAAGCGCATATTCGGATTGTTCGGAGAAATCTACTGGGACGATAATTGTTTTCATGGCTTAATTTTAAAGGGTTAAATAGTCATTGAAAATACTCTTTTTTCCGGAGCTTTTCTATGCATCAGAAGATCAAATGCCATACATACATTTCTGACGAAAGGCCTACCTGCTTCTGTAACGCTCAGCTGATTATAATTAGTATTGATAAGTCCGTCTATTTCCATTTCTTTTAAATGGCCCAGGACCAGATCGAGTTCATTAAATTTCAGGGAAGGATCTTCCCAGGAGGTTTGCAACCTGCACATTAAGTTAAGAATATGCCGGCGTATGACCAAATCCTCCTCAGTAAGGATATGTCCTCTGTAAATTGGGATGATATCGTTTTCTACCAAATGTTGGTATTCTTCTATGCTTTTAACATTTTGTGCAAAACTGTACCAGCTATCGCTGATACTCGATGCCCCCAACCCGATCATGAGCTGTGTTCGGGATGAAGTATAGCCCATAAAATTCCTGTGCAGTTTCTGAGTTTCAAAGGATTTATACAAACTATCACTCTTCAGGGCAAAATGGTCCATCCCAATTTCAAAATACCCTGCTTCTGTCAGCAATTTTTTGCCGTATTCGTATTGCTGCCTTTTTTCTGAGGGGGTTGGGAGATCTTCATCTTTAAATCCCCTTTGCCCAAGTCCTTTTATCCAGGGAACATGTGCATAGCTGTAAAATGCCAGTCGGTCTGGCAATAATTCCTTAGTCTTTGAAATAGTCTCTTCAATATCTTCCATCCGCTGATGTGGCAGACCAAAAATAAGGTCGTGCCCAACCGAGGTATATCCGATTTCCCTGGACCATTCCGTTACGTTTTTTACATTTTCAAAAGGTTGAACCCTGTGTATGGCCCGTTGTACTTTATCGCTGTAATCCTGCACTCCGAAACTCACTCTTCTGAATCCCAGATCATACAATGTTTGTAAATGTTCGCGTGTTGTATTGTTCGGATGGCCTTCAAAACTGAATTCATGTTCGTCTGCTATCTCGGCATGTCTGAAAATCCCTTCCAGCAGCATTTCCAGATGTTGAGGGGAAAAAAAGGTGGGAGTTCCTCCCCCGAGATGTAACTCCTTAATTTTAGGTTTATCTTCAAATAGGTCACAATATAATTTCCATTCTTTTAAGACAGACTCGATGTAGGGAACTTCCACTTCATGCCTCTTAGTTATTCGTTTGTGACACCCGCAAAACGTGCACATGCTTTCACAAAAGGGTAAATGCAGGTACAGGCTAATGCCGTCCTTATTATTGCTTTCTTTAAAACTCTTTTTTAGTGTTTCCTTCCATGCTTTTCCCGAAAAAGTACTGATATCCCAATAGGGAACTGTTGGGTAACTGGTATAGCGGGGGCCTTGCACGTTATATTTCTGGATAAGATTCAGCATTGTAATTGATTTCTATCAAAAATACAGAGGCTTCAGACAGAAAAATATGATAAAAATCATCTACGCTTTGAATGAAACACTTACGGGATATGGAATTAATAGGTATCCTTTATCCAGGAATAAGGTTCTCGTTTGATCCAGAGTCCACGTGTAAAATCAGGAAACTTTTGTGGTTCTCCCTTTTGGTGTATAGAGGCTTCCGACAGGGGAGTGACCGCACTCCAGGCCGCTGCGTCATAGGCATCCAGAGGGGGAGCGATATTAGCTTTTGCCGATTCCACAAATGCGTGTAATACGAAGAAATCCATACCTCCGTGGCCGGCACCAGCGGCGTATTCGCCATATTTTTTCCAGAGGGGATGATCGTACCTCGCGAGCCAGTCATTGGCATCATCCCATTGATGTGGCTCCGATTTACCTTCGATATAGATTCGATTTCCGTCAACTTCCCACAGTCCGTTAGCTCCCTGCACTCTGAATCCCAGGGAATAGGGCCTGGGCAAATTACAATCGTGTGTAATGATGATTGTTTCTCCCCGGGCGGTATCAATAGTGGTTGTTATCACATCGCCCTGCTTAAACTCTACATCGGCATTGGGATGATCCTCTCCCCCATTTTTAACGATATAATTGTGCAACCCTATCGCTTTACTCGCATGAGATGTAAGCGACAAAAACCTGTTGCCCCTGTTTATATCCGCCATCACGGCTACAGGACCGAGCCCGTGAGTGGGGTACACGTCTGCATTTCGTTTAACCGAATGCAGGGTACGCCAGCGAGCCTCTGAAATAGCCTTTTCTCCAAATTCAACCCCTCCGCCATAAGGCTGTTTCCCATTATTGAATTTAACATGCCTGAGATCGTGCTGATACCCGCACCTGAAATGCACTAATTCCCCGAATACTTCCTGTTTGACCATATTTAACACGGCCAGCACATCGCGCCTGTAATTTACATTCTCAAGGATCATCATATGGGTGCCGGTGGCTTCATGTGTATTTACCAGATCCCAGCATTCTTCGAGGGTATTGGCGGCAGAAACCTCTACTCCGGCGTATTTCCCTGCCTTCATGGCATCTACGGTCATACGGGTATGCCAGAGCCAGGGGGTTGCGATAATCACGGCATCAACCTCTTTAGAATTGAGAAGATTGAGGTAATCATAAGGGCCTCCTTCAAAGATGAGGGGAGCGCTTTTACCTGCTTCTTTGATCAGATTCCTGCATAAGGCAATGCGTTCGGCATCAATATCACAAAGGGCAGTAACCCTAACATCATTTCGCAAGATCAAATTCTGTAGATGATTGGTCCCTCGGAGTCCGACTCCAATGAGTCCCACTTTTAATTCTTCAAGTTTATTATTTGATTTTTGTGTTGCTGACACCCAATGAGGAACAATACTCATCCCTGCTCCTGCTATGGCCGTATTGCGGATAAATTGCCTTCTGCTGGTCATGGTTTTTAATGGTTTTAGATGTTATCAATTTATGAAATTCTCCAGGTCCTCCTCCATATTGTTCCCTAAAAACTTATTTTTGCTCGCAAATTCGCATTTTATGACCTTATTACTAATGGCTGCCGGAAGGGGTAGCAGGTATGGAGCCCTTAAACAATTCGATGGCCTTGGCCCTCAGGAAGAGTTTCTGATGGAGTTCAGTATTTACGACGCTCTTGAAAATGGATTTGACCACATCGTTGTGGTAACACAAAAAGACAACGTGAGCTTTCTTGAGGAATACCTCTCAAAAAGAATTCCCAAGGGGGTTAAGCTCGATGTAGTTTCACAACAGGTAACAGATCTTCCCGATGGAATTACCTATACGGGAGAGCGCACAAAACCATGGGGTACTGCTCATGCGGTATGGTCGGCCAGAAAGGTTATTGACGGACCTTTTTCTGTGATCAATGCAGATGACTACTACGGGAAGCAAGCTTTTGAAAATGCGGCTAAATATGTATCCAGGGATGCTGATCCCAACTCCTTTGGTTTGGTAGCCTATACCTTAAAAGATACCTTGTCGCCGTATGGTTCTGTCTCCCGAGGAGTATGTAAACAGGATGGGAATTCATTGATCTCCGTAGAAGAACGAACAAAAATAGAAGAAGGAGAAAATGGAATTTTGGATGCTGATTCCGGACTGAAATTCTCTGGTGAGGAGTTGGTGAGTATGAATTTTTGGGTTTGTAAACCGGGAATTTTTCATCAGATAGAACAAGATATCCGCAATTTCTTTAAAGAAGAGGGAAATTTGGAGAAGGGAGAGGTTTACCTTCCCTTTGTTATTCAGGCCATGCTAAAACAGGGGACAACTCAGGTAGAGGTTATTCCTTCGGAGAGCATGTGGTTTGGCGTTACCTATGCCAATGACAAAGAAACGGCAATGTCCCATCTGAAGAATATGACCAGCCAGGGGCAGTACCGCACCCCGCTTTGGAATTAATTTTTTAAAACCCCTGAAAAATGGAGGTGGCAGCAGCAAAGGCGCTGAAGCATTTTGTCATTGAACAGAGAGATTATAAGATACGCTCTGTAGGACAGGGGTACATCAATACCACCTTCCGGGTTCAGGAAGAGAACCTTACCGTTTACATCTTACAATGTATCAACAACAAGGTTTTCCCGGATGTTCCGGCTTTGATGGAAAACCTTCGAACCATTCTACCGCTGCTGGCAGCCGAGGATTACCATCCAATCTCATTTATGCCTTCCAAGGCCCGGCTGCCGTATTATAAGGATGAAGAAGGGGCCTTTTGGCGACTACTCACCTTTGTCCCGAACAGTGTAGCTTTTGATTTAACCCATGAGCCCGATATAGCCTTTGAGGCAGGAAGGATACTGGGTTTGTTTCACAGTTGTCTGGAGAATTTACCGGCTGCTAGTTTCAAAGAGGTGCTACCCGGTTTTCACGATATCAGCTTACGGAGAAAAGAATATCTTCTTGCCCTTAAACAAGCTAATTCGGAAAGGTTGCAGTCTGCTTCGAAAGAAATCGAATTTGCGGAAGAGGCCTTCTTCAAATTAGATGTAGGATTTGAAAACCTGCCTGTTCGTATATGCCACAACGATACAAAGCTCAACAATTTCCTCTTCTCTAATGTGACCGGCAAGGCGCTCTGCCTAATTGACCTGGATACAGTCATGCCGGGGTATATAATTTATGATCTTGGAGACGCGATAAGGACCCTGGCCAATCCTGTTTCCGAAGATGACACAGATCTTAAAAAGATCGGCTTTGATCTGGATATGGTCACTGCATTTCTCAGAGGAATTAAGAAAAGTAAACTAAAGCTTAGCGATTCAGAGAAACAGGCAATCCCCTCAGGGGTGGCACTTATGCCTTACCTTCATGGGCTGAGGGCACTAACAGACTACCTCAACAATGATGTCTATTACCAGATTTCCTACGCCGATCAAAACCTGGATCGATGCCGTAATTTGTTCTGTTTTACCCGAATAGTCTTAGAAAAAAAAGACGCTATTTCAAAACTTGTCAAATCGGTCCTTGGAAAATAGCCCTCTCTATTTAAAGGCCTGATGTCCTGTGATATCTGCCCCTGTGATCAGGAGATGAATATCATGGGTGCCTTCATAGGTGAGAACAGATTCGAGGTTCATCATATGCCGCATAATGGGATATTCTCCCGTTATTCCCATTCCCCCAAGAATTTGTCTTGCTTCCCTTGCAATAGTGATCGCCATTTCAACATTATTCCTTTTGGCCATGGAAATCTGGGCCGTAGTGGCCCTTCCTTCATTCTTTAACTGCCCCAAACGGAAGGCAAGCAATTGGGCCTTGGTAATCTCAGTGACCATTTCGGCCAATTTCTTTTGTTGCAGTTGGAATGCCGCTATGGGTTTTCCAAACTGAACTCTTTCTTTGGCGTATCGCAGCGCAGTATCATAGCAGTCCATGGCAGCTCCGATAGCCCCCCAGGCAATTCCGTATCGCGCAGAGTCGAGACATCCCAGTGGAGCTCCCAATCCGTTCTTCCCTGGTAACAGATTTTCCTTGGGAACTTTCACATTATCAAAGATCAATTCACCGGTGGCTGAGGCCCTTAATGACCACTTATTATGTGTTTCCGGGGTGGAGAAACCTTCCATACCCCTCTCAACGATCAGGCCGTGTATCCGCCCTTCCTCGTTCTTTGCCCAGACGATGGCAATGTCTGCAAAAGGAGAATTTGAGATCCAGAGCTTAGCGCCATTGAGCAAGTAATGATCGCCTTTATCCTTAAAATTGGTGGCCATCCCACCGGGATTAGATCCATGATCAGGCTCTGTTAAGCCAAAGCACCCCATAAATTCCCCTGAGGCGAGCTTTGGCAGGTATTTCTTTTTTTGTTCTTCAGACCCGTACGCATAAATAGGATACATAACCAGGGAGGATTGAACCGATGCCGTAGATCTTACTCCACTATCCCCTCTTTCAATTTCCTGCATGATAAGGCCATAACTGATCTGATCTAATCCTGCACCTCCGTATTCTTCAGGAATATATGGTCCGAAGGCACCTATTTCGGCCAATCCCTTTAGTATCTGAGTTGGGAATTCAGCTTTCTGAGCGTATTCTTCAATGATGGGTGACACGTCTCGTTTTACCCACTGCCTCGCAGCATCACGCACCAGCAGATGTTCTTCGGTTAGCAGGTCATCCAATTGATAATAATCGGGGGCTTCAAATAGGTCGGGCCTCATAGTGAAATAGTTTTTCCAAAGGTATTTAAAGTCGCATAACAAACCAATGGATGGAAATAGATATTAGCAAGATTCATTTAGGAAGATTCAACTTCCCCGTTCAGGAACCTCGCAAGCAAAGAATGAAAATGGTGCACTCCTCTTTCACGGGTGGGGGAAAATCTTCCGGCCTTGTAATAATGAGATCGGATTCCCATATTTACGCTTTCTACCACTGCTTCGTCTTCCATCTCAACCTTATCGAGACCTGACCCAGCTCCTTTATTTAATTTGGAAGCATCATATACATAGGTGATAAAGGAAACTTTAGTTTGGGAAATCGATAGGGGCTGGACTAGATTAACAGAAACTCCCCAGGGATAAAAATTGAACATCATGTTGGGAAAGACCCAGAAATAGTAGGCTGCGACATCTTTCCCATAATCGATATGATCTTCAGGAAGCTTAAATACCTCATCAGTCCCTTCTGCGTAACCGATTTGAAGATTGCAATAGTCTGATAAAACCGTTTCATAATTCCCGTAATCTAAAACTTCGTTCAGGTCATTGTGGACAAAAGGGATATGAAATCCTTCCAGGTAGTTGTCGCAATATAAGGCCCAGTGTGCCTTGATCTCATAATCTTTATCGAGTTCCTTTGATCTGGTAAAATCGTCAAGGGGTAAAAACCCTATCCGCTGGTCCATAAAATCAATCACCTTCTGAAAGTCGAAAACCGGACTTAACCCGGCAAAGAAAAATGAACCCCATTTTTTCAATGGAAATGCGTGCAAATTATCACAACTTCCGGGGAAATCTTGTGCCTCATTAAACTCAGGCATGAATTCAAACTTCCCATCGAGACCAAACCTCCTTCCGTGATAGCGGCAAGTTAATTTCCTTTGTTGCCCCGCTTCTTCAACAACGATATTTCCCCTGTGGGTGCATACATTACTGAGGCAATTAACCTTTCCGTTCTTATCCCTGGAAAGGACCATCGGTTCATTGAGGAATTCGGGGAGGAGTATAAAGGGAGATACAGATCCTTCTTTTTCCAGATCCATTATATCCCCAACCCACTGCCATGAACCATAAAAAACTTTCTGCTTTAGCGCTTCAAATGTTTCAGAGTCGCTGTAAAAAGAGGAAGGCAGGGTTTTTGCCCTGGTAATATCCGGATCAATATAGAATTTTAAAGCCACGCGGTGCACAGTTAGTCCATTTTAAAAATATGGATTTCTTTCGGATAAATCTGCGCTATGGGAGTTTATAGTGAGAATGTAAAGCCTTATTGCAGGGGCGGAAGCAGTTTAAAATTGAAACCGAAAGTCCAACTATTACATCTTCAGATAAAAATCTCTACAAAGATGTTGATAATCCTCAGTATATAAATGACGATCTTTTTCGATGATCAACTCATCTTCAATAACTGTTTGACTAATGCGTGAGAACGCCAGTAAGCTTCGTTTTACCTCCGAATGAGCATTTCCTTTTACCCTGGTAATTTTAAAAATATGTAAGTTGGCTTGCCTTGCTAAATCAATAAAAGATACTTCTTGCTGAAAGGGAACAATAGTGGTAAAAATGCCCTCGGGTGACAGAAGCTTATCAACGCTGCATAGCAGTTCATCAAAAGGGAGAGAGTTGTTTTGTCTGGCTAAGTCACGCGATTTATCTCCGCTGGAGACTCCTTCTACATGAAAGGGTGGGTTGGAGACAATCAGCTGATACGTTTCTTCCATCTCTTCAACCATTTCGTCTAAACCCGCATGGTAACAAAACAATCGGTCTGCCCAGGGTGAAGCTTCAAAATTTTCGACACATTGTTCGTAGGCCGCCTCTTCAATCTCGATGGCGTCAATGGTTTCTGCATTGCTGCGTTGTGCGAGCATCAGGGCGATCAGGCCGGTGCCAGCCCCTATGTCAAGAATATTTATTGGTCTATGGGCAACAGCTGTCCAGGCTCCCAGGAGCACTCCGTCTGTTCCTATTTTCATAGCACATCGATCCTGATGGACCTCAAATTGCTTAAATCGAAAAGGTTTGTTCAAAGCTTGCTGGTCTGTATTAATTATAAGCTATCCCCTAATCATTCAGATAAAGGGAAACCAGACCTTCCGGGGTTTCTACGAAAATGGTCTTTTTTTCCCGATCAATGCTAGTTATTATGTCGTCATTTATAGGGATCAGGAGCTGTTTACCTTCCTTTTCGGCCACAAATAATGCCTGAGAGGCAGCGTCATTTATCGAAACCAGGGTCCCAATATTGCCATAGTTCTTATCTATCAAAGTAAAACCAATGACTTCGTGGTAATAAAATTTCTTCCCGCTTAATTTTGGGAGAAGTTCAAGCGGAAGGTAGATTTCAGACCCCAGGATACGGTCAGCATCAGGTTCATCATTAACCTCTTCAAATCTTACCCGTAGTAGGTTGGATCTGTGAAGCTGACTCTTTTCAATAAAGAAAGGAACCAGACTATTTCCTAGGGAAATAAGTACTGATTCCAGATTATCGTATAGTTCAGGTTCGTCGGTGTCTAGTTTTATAAGCACCTCCCCTTTAAAGCTGTATTTAGAAACGATCTTGCCCAGGTAGAAGCATTCTTCCTTCCGCATCGATCGATGTCCCATTATTCTTTATCTGCAGCGGGTTTAGGATCTTCTTTTGCAGGGGCTTCCTCTGCCGGAGCTTCTTCGGCCTTAGCCTCAGGAGCTGCTTCTTCAGCTTTAGCTTCAGGGGCAGCCTCTTCAGCAGGTGCTGCTGCTTCTACTTCCGGTTCCTGTGCTACAGATTCCTCTGGAGCGGGAGCGGTTTCAAGAGCTTCTACTTCCTCTTCAGCAGAAACTGCTTCCGGAGTTTCAGGTAATTCTGCTTCTGCAGCCGCCTGGGCTCTTTTTTCGGAAACTTCTCTTTCTGCTTCCAATGCTTTTTTCCTTGCTTCCTGTTGAGCCTTGCTGAGGTTTTCCTCTTTCTTGGCTACTGCTTTGGATTTTTCTTCCAACCAGGCCTGGAATTTCTTTTCAGCTTCTTCTTCAGTAAGGGCTCCCTTGCGAACACCGGCCATAAGGTGGTGCTTTAAAAGAACTCCTTTATATGATAATATACGTCTTGCCGTATCTGAAGGTTGTGCTCCGTTGAATAACCATTTTACTGAGTCGTCAACATTTACTTCGATAGTTGCAGGATTGGTATTCGGGTTGTAGATCCCTAATTTTTCAAGGAATTTT
Organism: Muriicola sp. E247; assembly: GCF_041358175.1. Taxonomy (NCBI): domain Bacteria; kingdom Pseudomonadati; phylum Bacteroidota; class Flavobacteriia; order Flavobacteriales; family Flavobacteriaceae; genus Muriicola; species Muriicola sp. E247. The sequence continues at coordinate 17,622 of NZ_JBGKBE010000013.1, read as the reverse complement.
CCATCTCTTTTTGCACGGCCATCGGCAGCTACGATCCAATAAAATGGCTTACCTTTTTTTCCGTGTCTTTGAAGTCTGATTCTTACTGGCATATCACATTAATTTTGTAGGGTACCCGACCCTCGGTTATTAATTCTACTCTCCCCTGTTTAGAAAGAGCGTGCAAATATACACTTTATCATTAAATCCACAATTATTCTCTGGCTACTTTTTACCTAAAAATAATACCAAATGAGCATTTAACACTTCTTATGAAAAATCGTTAAAAGCCTTATAAAGTCCCGTATTTACTTGAATAAGCGAGATTTTATTGTATCTTATATACAGTTGTTGAGAGTCAACAACGGAATAATTTAAAAATGAAGATTGATTAATGAAGTATTCAGAAAAAATTTCAAATAAGCTAAACGATTTATTAATTCTTACATATGACGCTAAAAGGGGATATTCCCTGGCTGCTGATAAAGTTGAAAGTCCGACCGTAAAAAGTTTCCTGGAAGACAAAGCTAACCAGAGGTATAACTTCGGGCAAGAACTCAAATCAGAGATCCTCACCTATGGTGATCTCCCGGAAGACAGCGGAAGTATTAAAGGAGATTTCCACCGAGCGTGGATGAAATTCATATCAACAGTAAGCTCCAATGAGACGGAGAAATTGCTGGATGAAGTAGAACGAGGAGAAAAAAAGATTCTCAGTGCATACAAGGACTTGCTGGAAAATAAAGAATGGATCCTGCCAAACTCCACACGTGACCTCCTGAGCAAACAGCGGGATGCAATCGAAAAAGCGCTGGAGACCTCCAGAATGTATGAAGAAGTAGTCTCCTAGAACACTGTAATATTAATAAAAGAAAATCCGGTATTCGCCGGATTTTTTTATTGGTTAATAACTCCTAAAAAGAAGGTTTTTTTAAGCATTCTTAAATCCATATTTTTAACCCCTTAGTTTTCTGCATTTAAAACACCCCTATGTATTTAATTTTTGATACCGAAACCACCGGATTACCCAAACGCTGGAATGCGCCAGTTACGGATGTGGACAACTGGCCGAGATGCGTACAGCTTGCCTGGCAACTCCACGATGAAATGGGCAATCTTCTGGAGCAACACGACTTTCTGATTAAACCGGAGGGTTATGATATCCCTTATGATGCAGAACAAATACATGGGATTTCTACCCAATTGGCAGAAAAAGAGGGTATTCCTCTCGCAGAAGCACTGGAGTTATTCAATACTGCCCTGGGTAAGACGCGTTTTCTTGTCGGGCAGAATGTAGGCTTTGATATTAATATTACAGGAGCAGAATACCACAGAATTGGATTTGAATCTGAGCTTTTAAACTTGCCCGTGCTCGATACCTGCACCGAAGACACAGCTCAGCTATGCCAGATCCCGGGAGGCAGAGGCGGTAAATTTAAACTCCCCACCCTCACAGAATTACACGAACATCTGTTTCAGGAGCCATTTTCAGAGGCGCACAATGCTGCAGCCGATGTAGAGGCTACCAGCAGGTGTTTCTTTGAACTAATTCGCAAGAAATCCTTCACTGCACAGGAACTTCAAGCAGAGCCCGATTATTTTTCGCGATTTACTGAAGTAAACCCTGATAAAATACAACTCCTCGGACTTAAGCATCGAAATTTAAAAGAGGCTTCTGCGGCCCTTCAGTCTGAAGAAGAAGTAACTGAACCTGAGATTTCGCGGGAGGAGATCAAAGCTAACCTGGAAAGCCTTGAAGATGTTCCCTTTGTACACCTTCACAACCATTCTCAATTTTCGGTCCTCCAATCAACTATTAAGATCAAGGATCTTGTAGCGATTACGGCAAAGCATAAAATGCCGGCGGTAGCCCTGACAGACCATGCCAATATGATGGGTGCCTTTCATTTTGTAAAGGAAGTGAAAGCTCACAATGCAGGAATAAAAACCCGAAAAGAGAAGGCAGAGGAAGCTGGGGAAGAATTTGACGAACAGCCTATTCTGCCCATTTTGGGTTGCGAATTTTTCGTCTGTGAAGACCACCTCAACAAGAATCAGAAAGACTATGGTTTCCAGATGGTTTTTCTGGCCAAGAATAAAAATGGATACCACAACCTGGCTAAAATGGCTTCCTTGGCCTATACGGATGGATTCTATTACGTCCCCAGGATCGATCGAAAAATTGTTGAACAATTCAAGGATGATCTTATTGTCCTCACAGGAAATCTCTACGGTGAAATCGCCTCAAAAATCCTGAATACAGGAGAAAAACAAGCTGAGGAAGCCCTGCAATGGTGGCATTCCATCTTCGGGGACGATCTCTATGTGGAACTGATGCGCCACGAGCAGGAAGATGAAAACAGGGCCAATCCGGTCCTACTGGATATGGCCCGGAAAATGGGAATCAAAGTATTGGCAACAAACAATACCTATTACTGTAAAAAAGAGGATGCCGAAGCCCATGATATCCTGCTTTGTGTGAAGGACGGGGAAAAACAGGCCACGCCTATCGGCCGGGGAAGAGGCTACCGTTACGGCCTGCCCAACCAGGAATACTACTTCAAATCCTCAGAGGAGATGAAGGCACTCTTCAAAGATATTCCCGAAGCCATCCTTAATGTTCAAGACGTGGTAGATAAAATTGAACCCTTCGATCTTGCCCGGGAAGTATTGTTGCCGCAATTTGAAATTCCACAGGAGTTCATAGTTAAAGAAGATGAATCAGATGACGGAAAACGAGGTGAAAATGCCTATTTGAGACATATCACCTATGAAGGGGCCAGGGAGCGTTATGATGAAATAACTCCGGAGATTGAGGAGCGGATCGACTTTGAACTTAAGACCATAGAGAATTCAGGTTATCCGGGATACTTCCTCATCGTGGAAGATTTTATAAGGGAGGCCCGTAATATGGGGGTTTCTGTTGGCCCGGGAAGAGGGTCGGCTGCCGGGTCGGTAGTAGCTTATTGCCTTAAGATCACCAATATTGATCCTCTGAAATACAATCTACTTTTTGAGCGTTTCCTCAACCCCGACAGGGTTTCCATGCCCGATATCGATATTGATTTTGACGATGAAGGCAGGGGAAAAGTTATGGATTATGTCATCCAAAAATACGGAGCCAATCAGGTGGCACAGATTATCACCTACGGTACCATGGCTGCCAAATCATCCATTCGGGATACGGCCAGGGTGTTAGACTTGCCCCTCCCCGATGCAGACCGGATTGCGAAACTTATTCCAACCATGGGGAAACTCGGGAAAATCTTTGAGGTTCCTGAGGAAGAACTTCGCAAGAAATTCAGGTCAGATGATCTTGATAAGGTCCATCAACTCCTGAACATATCCGAGGGGGATGACCTGGAGGCGCAAACGGTAAACATGGCCAGGGTCCTGGAAGGTTCCCTGAGGAATACAGGGATCCATGCCTGTGGAGTGATCATCACCCCGGATGATATCACCAATTTTGTTCCAGTTGCGACCGCTAAGGATTCTGACCTCTATGTCACCCAGTTCGATAACTCAGTGGTGGAAAGTGCAGGGCTGTTGAAAATGGACTTCCTCGGACTCAAGACCCTGACATTAATAAAGGATACGGTTAAGATTGTAAAGGCCAAACACGGTATAGACCTGGTTCCGGATGATTTCCCCTTAGACGACGAAAAGACTTACGAACTATTCCAAAGAGGAGATACCGTGGGGATCTTTCAATATGAATCCCCGGGAATGCAGAAACACCTGAAGGAACTTAAACCTTCTGTTTTCGACGATCTAATCGCTATGAATGCCCTTTACAGGCCCGGGCCCATGGAATACATTCCCAGTTTTATCGCACGGAAACACGGGAATGAAGAGATTTCGTATGACCTTCCTGAAATGGAGGAATATCTGAAAGATACTTACGGAATCACCGTTTACCAGGAACAGGTGATGCTTCTCTCTCAGAAACTCGCCGGTTTTTCAAAAGGTGAGGCCGATATTCTGAGAAAGGCAATGGGGAAAAAGATCTTTGCCCTGCTGCAAAAACTAAAGCCTCAATTTCTCGACGGGGGAGAAAAAAATGGCCATCCAAGGGAAGTTCTTGAAAAAATATGGAAAGACTGGGAAGCCTTCGCCTCCTATGCTTTTAATAAGAGTCACTCCACCTGCTATGCCTATATCGCTTATCAGACGGCGTATCTAAAAGCCCACTACCCTGCTGAATATATGGCAGCCGTATTGTCTAACAATATGAACGACATCAAGCAGGTGACTTTCTTTATGGAAGAATGTAAGCGAATGGGGCTGGAAGTATTGGGTCCTGATGTTAATGAATCATATTACAAATTCGCGGTCAATCAGGAAGGAGCTGTTAGGTTTGGTATGGGGGCGATAAAAGGAGTTGGTCAGTCTGCCGTTAAAACCATCGTTGAGGAACGCAAGTCTAATGGGCCATTTAAATCTGTTTTTGATCTGGCCAAAAGAATCGACCTCAGGGCGGCAAATAAAAAGGCTTTTGAGAATCTTGCTCTGGCGGGTGGATTCGATTCCTTTGGAGATACGCACCGGGCACAGTACTTTCATCTGGAAGGCGAAGGAGTAACCTTCCTGGAGAAGGTAATCCGCTATGGCGCCAAATTTCAGGAAAATGAAAATTCTGCTCAGGTAAGTCTGTTCGGTGAAGCCAGTGAGGTTCAAATACCCGAGCCCGTAGTTCCACCTTGTGTGGAATGGGGAACCATGGAAAAGTTAAGAAAGGAAAAAGAAGTGGTAGGCATTTATATCTCAGGGCATCCCCTTGACGATTTCAATGCCGAGATAACTGCCTTTGCCAATGCCAATGTTTCCTTCTTCCATAATCTCGAAGATCAGATCAACAGGGAGCTAAGTTTTGCCGGAGTGATCACCGATGTACAGCACCGGGTTTCCCGTAATGGGAAGGGATGGGCACTTTTCACCCTGGAGGACTATACCGATTCTTTCGAATTTAGGATTTTTGGGGAGGAATATCTCAAATTCAGGCATTTTCTGATGATCAATTCCTTTGTCTTTATAAAAGTATTTGTAAGGGAAGGATGGGTAAATCGGGAAACCGGAAAAAAGGGAGGTCCCAGGATGCAATTCAATCAATTTATACTTCTGCAGGAAGTCATGGAGAATTACGCCAGAAAACTCACTATTAAGCTCGATATTGACCAGTTGAAGAAAGAAAAAATTCTCGATTTAAAAGACACCTTGAGATCACACAAGGGAAAACATCCACTACAATTTACGGTATACGAGATGCAGGAAGAGATCAAAGTAACCCTCTCCAGCAGAAAACAAAAAGTACAAATCAGCAGTGAACTTCTGGCAACCCTCAAAGACAAGGAAGTCCATTACAAGTTAAATTAATAGCCTGCGATAATGGTATCATAGGGAAAACGTATCTTTCCGCCGTAAGGATTTAGGAAAATATTTGTCTAAATTTGCATAATCAAAATTCAAAATAAGATGGCATTAGAAATAACAGATGCTACTTTTGACGAAGTAGTTTTAAAAAGTGATAAACCTGTAGTGGTCGACTTCTGGGCGGCCTGGTGCGGACCCTGCAGAATGGTAGGACCTATCATTGACGAAGTCAGTAATGAATACGACGGTAAGGCCGTTGTTGGAAAAGTAGATGTGGACAGCAATCAGGAATACGCTGCAAAATTTGGTGTCAGAAATATTCCTACCGTGTTGGTTTTTAAGGACGGTGAGATTGTTAGCAGGCAAGTAGGGGTATCGCCAAAGAAGGTGTACACCGATGCAATAGACGCTGCATTATAATATTTTTTTAATCATATATACGAAAGGCCCGGGTGAAAATTCGGGCTTTTTTTGTTCTCATATCCGTATCTTCGGACAATGGATCTGCAACAACATCTGGAACAAAGCGGACTATTTCAAAACCTGGAATTGCTTGCCAAACAGGTAGTGGAAGGATTTATAAGTGGGATACACAAAAGTCCGTTTCACGGATTTTCAGCGGAATTTGCAGAGCATAAAATTTACAATACCGGGGAGAGCACCAAGCATATCGACTGGAAGTTATACGGTAAGACAGATAAGCTCTACACCAAGAGATATGAGGAGGAGACCAACCTCAGATGCCATATGATCCTAGACAACTCGGCTTCTATGTACTATCCGGAAGTAAAAGAGCTGAATTTAAACAACCTCAACAAAATAGGGTTTGGAGTACTGGCGATTGCTGCCCTGATGAACATCCTGAAAAAGCAGCGCGACGCCGTGGGTCTCAGTATTTATTCTGATGTCTATTCTCATTATTCCCCTGAAAAAGGTAGTGAACGACATCATCAGATGTTGCTGGCCCGTTTAAACGAAGTAGGTGTAGGTGGAAAAAAAGGAGGAGGAACAAAAACCTATACCTATTTGCACCAGATTGCAGAAAAATTAAAGCGACGCAGCCTGGTATTTTTGTTTACCGATATGTTTCAGACCGAAGCAGAGGATGAGCAGTTATTCGATGCACTCCGGCATCTGAAATACAACAAACACGAGGTGGTTGTATTTCATTTACTGGATATGGAAACCGAATTATCCTTTAATTTTGAGAATACACCAAAGCGATTTAAGGACGTAGAAACAGGAGTTCATGTTGATCTTTTTGCCGATACGATAAAAGAGGCCTATGAAAAAGAGGTCCACGCCTTTATGAATGAATTAAAACTTACCTGTGCCAAGTATAAGATCAAGTATGTCCCAGTGGATATCAGGGAGCAATTTTCCAAAGTCCTGAATACTTTTATGATTGAAAGGCAGGCATTTGGATAGGCCATTTTTATTTTAAAAAAATTGTTTGTGTAATTAAAGAAGCAACGTATATTTGCATCCGCCTACGCACCACTTAGGTGCAGGGTTAAACAAACTCGCTTTTTTAAAGCAGTTGTAGCAAGATTTGAATCTGACTGTTGTCAGAGTTTCGCTTAAGTCGGGATAAAATCATTGGTCTGGTAGTTCAGTTGGTTAGAATACCTGCCTGTCACGCAGGGGGTCGCGGGTTCGAGTCCCGTCCAGACCGCAGAGAAGCAGAGCCCTTCACACGAAAGTGTGGAGGGTTTTTTCATTTCGAAGCACTTGAGCTTGCTCAAAAGTGCGAAGAAATGGAAAAAGACTACTGCCTGCGACAGCAGGCAGAAGGGCTCGGGCACGCTTCTCTGCTGGGCCACCCCTTTGGGAGGATTCCGATCCACCGAAGTGTTTCACGAAGGTGGGGAGGAAAACAATCCCGTTAAAAGGAAATTCCAAATGTCAAATTCCAAATTCCAAATACCAATCGTGGCCATGAAGCAAACAGGAAGGGCTCGGGCACGCTTCTTTTCAAAACATTTAATTTAGATTCGATCTACATGCCTTATGGTCTAAAGATTTGTGAGTCTATGACCTCGTTCAACTTTAATCATTTAATTCCGTAAATTAGGTGACAAGACTACCAATCCAATCACTAGCTTAATTTGACCAGGCTTAAATAACTCGTTTTTAATGAAAAAAGTAGCAACCTTTGGCGAGATCATGTTACGACTTGCACCTCAGGGATTTCTTAGGTTTTCTCAGGCAAACTCTTTTGATATTATGTATGGAGGAGGAGAATCCAATGTAGCTGTGTCTTTGGCCAATTATGGAGTTCCAGTCGATTTTGTAACGAGACTCCCTGAAAACGATATCGGGCATTGTGCCTTGATGGAAATGCGCAAAAGAGGGGTGGGAACCGACAAGATTATTTTTGGAGGTGACCGTTTGGGTATATATTTTCTGGAAACAGGAGCTGTAAGCAGGGGAAGTAAAGTAATCTATGACCGCGCCCATTCCGCCATGGCGGAAATTGAGAAAGGGATGGTCGACTGGCAAGCTGTTTTCAAGGAAGTTGAATGGTTCCACTGGACAGGTATTACACCAGCGATCTCGCAGGGTGCTGCAGATGCGTGTTTAGAGGCAGTGAAAGTCGCCAGCGATATGGGAGTAACTATTTCAACTGATTTAAACTACCGTGCTAAACTCTGGAAATATGGGGGAGACAGGGAGGCCATTATGTCTGAACTGACTTCCTATTGTGATATCATTCTCGGAAATGAGGAAGATGCAGAAAAGCATTTCGGAATAAAGACCGAAGGATTGGATATTACCACTCAGGGAGAGCATGTGAAAGCCGAAGCTTTTCTTTCGGTCTGCGAGCAGTTGATGAAGCGATTTCCAAAGGCTAAAAAGGTGATTATAACACTAAGAGGATCTCTATCTGCATCTCACAATACCTGGGCGGGAGTACTCTACGACGGGAAGACGATGTACAAATCTCCCGAATACCAGATCACACACATTGTGGATCGTGTAGGAGGGGGAGACTCTTTTATGGGAGGTCTTATTTACGGTCTTCTTGCCTATCCTGGTGATGATCAGAATGCGCTCGATTTTGCCGTGGCAGCATCCTGTTTAAAGCATACCATAAAGGGCGATGCCAACCTGGTTACCGTAGAAGAAGTTAATAAACTAATGGGGGGTGATGCCTCCGGCAGGGTCGCAAGATAAAAACTATGGCAAAGTATTCCAGAATAGAAGTTGCAAATGCAATGAAGGATACCGGAATGGTACCTTTGTTCTATCATCCGGATGTTGAATTGGGAAAAAAGGTTATCAAAGCCTGTTATGATGGCGGTGTGCGATTGATGGAATTTACGGCTCGTGGAGATTTTGCCTTCGAGGTATTTTCAGAATTGAACAAATATGCTTTAAAAGAATTACCGGGTATGATCATGGGTGTTGGCTCCATAACCGATGCCGGTGCTGCCTCAATGTTTATGCAAATGGGCGCTAATTTCGTTGTCACCCCATCTTTGCGTGAAGATATAGCCCTGGTCTGTAATAGACGAAAGGTCCTGTGGTCGCCTGGCTGTGGTTCCCTCACCGAAATCAACAAGGCTGAAGAAATGGGATGTGAAATTATCAAGGTTTTCCCCGGTTCTATCTACGGACCTGGTTTTGTCAAAGCTATCAAAGGTCCACAACCCTGGACAAGTATCATGCCAACTGGCGGTGTAAGCACCGATGAAGAAAATCTTAGGGCCTGGTTCGAGGCTGGGGTAACCTGTGTGGGCATGGGTTCTAAACTTATCTCCGCTGAGATTATAAGCACAAAAGATTTTGAAAGACTTGAAACAATGGTTCGTGATACCCTAAGAACTATTGCCGAGATTCGCTCCTGATTTGATATATAATAAGGGTAATAATCGCAGGGAAAATCTGCAATAAATGTGGTTATTCCTTAATCTATTAAAAGATGAGCGTCAATAAATGCACTTATCTGTTGCTGAAGGTCCAGGATATCTGCCTCGCTCCAGTCGTCTCCATGCCCTCCTTCATAAACGGTAAAGGAATGTGTGACTCCAAAGATGGTTAATGCCTCATCAAGGGCCTCTCCATTGCCCAGGGGCACGAGTGGATCCTGATCCCCATAGAACATGGCTACAGGACTACTCGATAAGCTCACATTAAAAACCGGACTGGTCGCCTCGGCATAATTGGTGCCCTGAGGGTACTGGCTTTCATCTACAAAGAGTGACAGGGCCAGATCAAAATTCGGGTCTTCAGAAAAGAAAGGGTGGGTAAAGTCTGTTGGGCCAACAATATCCACAACAAATTTCACCAGGTCTTCTATATCATAACCAAAATCGTACATCAGGGATAGGTGGGCGCCTGCACTAGTGCCTATTAAACCAAATTCTGGGAGGAGCTGTAATGTTTCTTTTTCAGCGGTAATTTTATCAATGACCTTTCCAATATCAAGGAACTGGTTGGGGAAGGCAGGGATAACCGGAGTTACACCGGCCAGGACATAATTCATATTAACGATCGCATGTTTTGGATGCCGTTCCTTAATCAGTTCAATAAAAGGTGTCATACTTGCCTTATCCCCCTCAACCCATCCACCACCGTGAACCAGAAGGATCACTTTGGTCTTCTCAGATGAACGGTTAGCAGGCAGATAGATATCGTAAATTTGCTGTGGGTTTTCTCCAAAAGACACGTCCAATAAGGACAATTCTTCCAGCGGCAGGACTACCTCTTCCTCAGGAATAATAGTATCATCCTCAAAGGAAGAAGAACAGGAAATGGCAAGCATTCCCAACAAAAGGATTACCCAGTTTTTAACTCCCTTATTATTCTTCATTTGATAATTGATCCCTAAACAGGTTTAATAATTCGCCTTCGATTATCAAAGATATCATTTGTCTGCTGTGATTCACAGCTTCTGGATTAGTTTTCATTTTTGCCCGATATATGGAGTTCTTCGTCTGTCAGTTGTTTATTTGTTTTAGCTAACGGACTCCTTTTGTTTGCTGTTTTCATCTCCGCATAGCGGGGGTCCTGAATATAATCCTGCTTTTGCATCTTTATCACCTCGATGCTCAGAAAACCAAATTCGCTCACCACCTTCCCGTAAAAACGGTAGATCCCCCTCCCCCTGAAATGGTATTTGGCCGCCACCGGGGGAAATAAGACCGTATCGAAAACCTCCCCGTGCTGGTCTACCAGGGTGGCAAAGTTCATGCGCTTACCGGTATGGGTCTTGGTGTTCTTTACCGTCACCAGGTAACCGTAGATATCGATATACCCACCCTCACAGGCAGGGAGGTCTTTGCTTCCGTTGTCATTTTTGGGAGCATCCTTTAGTAAATGGAAGGGACTGCAGAGGCAGAACCCCAGCAACTCCAGTTGGGTAAAGGCCATTTCCAGATCGGTAGTATGGAGTCTGGGGATCTCAAAATCCTGGTGGGTCGGGGGGAAGAGTTTGGGGTGGTCTATGGTATTCCCCTTAGAGAGGAAAAGGTGGGCCTGCCACAAAAGCTCATGCTTGTTGACCTCCGTAAAGCGAAAGGCGTTTATACGGATCAGGATACTGATCTGTTCAATGGAAATTACCACCCGGTCTAAAAAGTCCTCCAGGGAAGTGAACTTCCCATCCTCCTGCCGTTCTTTCAGGATGCGGTCCATCACACGGGACTCCAGTTCTTTCAGGTACATAAAGCCAAGGTAAATTTCCTTGCCGTAGATACAGTTTACTGCCATACTTTTATTGACGCAGGGGGCGTGGATAACAGCCCCCAGCATACGCGCCTCGTGTACGTAGAATTCAGAGCGGTAGAACCCACCGCCGTTGTTGAGTACTGCCACCAGATATTCGAGGGGGTAGTAGGCCCTTAGAAACAGACTTTGATAGCTCTCCACTGCGTAAGAGGCAGAATGCCCTTTGGCAAAGGCATAGCCTGCAAAACTGGCCACCTGATGCCAAATCTCATGGATCAGCGCTTCCTCATATCCCTTACTACGGCAATTGTCAACAAACTTGTCTTTGATCTTCTGAAATTCCTCTCGCGAGCGGTACTTACCACTCATCCCCCTTCGGAGCACGTCGGCTTCCCCCAGGCTAAGGCCGGCAAAGTAATGAGCCACCTTGATGACGTCTTCCTGGTAGACCATCACCCCGTAGGTCTCGGGCATGATATCGAGCATTACGGGATGTCCCTTCTCCTCTGCCCTCCCGGGGTTGCGATGCCTTAGTATGTATTCCCGCATCATCCCACTTTGTGCTACCCCAGGCCTGATAATAGAACTGGCAGCCACCAATCCCAGGTAGGTATCTACCTCCAGTTTTCTCAACAGCATCCGCATGGCCGGGGATTCTACATAAAAGCAGCCCATACACTGAGCCGATCGTATAATACTGTTGATGTTGGGATCTTGCTTGAATTTCCTGATATCGTGGATGTCGATACCGGCGTATTCTTCAGGCTGGTTGAGGGCCAGGATCTGTATGGCTTCCTTGATCTTAGCCAGGCCCCTTTGCCCCAGGATGTCGAACTTATACAAGCCTACGTCTTCAGCGATCACCATGTCGAACTGCACAGTGGGGAAGCCCTTGGGCGGAAGGTGGGTGGCGGAAAAACTATGCAGGGGTTTATCGCCGATCAGGATACCCCCGGCGTGGATACTCAGATAATTGGGCATGTCCTTGATGAGATTTCCGTACTTCAATACTAAAAGCGACACCTCATCTAAATCCTCAGGCTTGTAGTGCCCCTCACAAAGAAAGTCAATCTCCGCCTTGGGCAGGCCAAAGACTTTCCCCAGTTCCCGGATCACGCCCCTCGATTTAAAGGTGACGTAAGTCCCCAGCAGGGCTACATGCTGAAAGCGGTCAAAGATGTACTGCGTAATTTCTTCGCGGTCTTTCCAGGAGAAGTCGATATCAAAATCAGGAGGATTGGTACGGTAGAGGTTGATAAAACGCTCAAAGTAGAGGTCGAGCTCTATGGGGTCCACATCGGTAATCCGAAGCAGGTAAGCTACAATGCTATTGGCCCCGCTCCCCCGCCCCACATAGTAAAATCCGCGTTTACGGGCTTCGGTGACAATGTCCCAGTTGATCAGGAAGTAGGAAACAAATCCCTTTTCTTTGATGAGTTCCAATTCCTTGGCAAGTCGTTCCTGTATCTTGTCATCAACCACCGGATAGCGGTACGGCAGGCCCTTGTAACACAATTTTTCCAGGAGGTTTTCATCGGCCTCCCTGCTTTCCATGTAGGTGCTGAGGTTCTGGGATTTGCGTTCCGCCGAAAAATCGAAGCAGATACTACAGTTGTGCATGAGTTGCTCCGTATTCTTCAGGATAAAGGAATATTCGGAAAAGACATCGGCCAGGTTGCGCACGGGGAACATTTTGTCGTCGGGGGAAGCTTCCTCTTCCTTGGGGAGTTTGCTCAGCAAGACATTGTTATCTATGGCCCTAAGCAGGCGATGCGCATTAAAGTCTCGCTTATTGCGGAAGGTAACAGGTTGCTGCAGCAGCAGTTTGTCTTTGTGTTCCATAAGTCGGGAAAAGGGCAGCCTCCTCAGGTCTGTTACTGAGATACCGATGTATTCATGCTCATGGAAATGGTACTGGTCATTGAGCAGTACTTTTTCAAAGGGGTAAATGACAAATGCATCCCGAAAGGCCGGGGCCCGTTTCGGGAATTCCTTTTCCTGGTGGAGGTGTTCCGAGAGGAAATCGTTGAGTTCCCTGTACCCTTCGTTGTTTTTTGCGATACCTACAAAGCAGGCTTCCACCCCGTTCCGAAAATCGATCCCCAGGATGGGTTGTATCCCAAAATCGGGAGCCCTTCTTACAAAGTTGAGGCAGGCCGAGGTGTTGTTGATATCGGTAAGGGCAAGGCGTGTGACTTCGTTCTCCTTGGCGAGTTCCAACAGGGCCACTTCGGAGAAGGTTCCGTAGCGTAGGCTATAGTATGTGTGACAGTTTAAATACAAAGTATAAATTCCAAATCTCAAATCCCAAATTCCAATCAAGGATTTGGATTGATCTCGTTTACTTTAAAATGTCTTTAGTCCGTGAGGTTCTATTAATGATGGCAGAGAGAATCATTTTTAATTCTAAAGCTTCGTTTATTAATGTGTTTACTTCTTTATCATAGTTGGGATTGCTATCTTTTAACAACCTTAACCAATAATGTGTTTCTTTAGCTTCTTTTCTAGCTATTTTGAGTCTCATCGAAAAATCTCTCTCTCCTAGTTTTTCATTGGCTTCAATATAATTGGCTCCTATGGAGCCAGAAGATCTGATCAACTGCTTCCCATCTTCAATGTTGCTCAACGTATTTGGTAAGGACTTCACAAAAAGTCTGCAATCTCTTGCAAACAAATAAGTCCGTTCTTCCAGATCATATACTTTATTATTTTTCATCATTTCATTTTTTGGAATTTGGAATTTGGAATTTGGTGCTTTCTACTGTTTCCTGTGAGCCAACACAATGGGAGGCTGCCCATTAAAGGGGTTCACCATCCTCCCGATGGTCTTGGCTCCCATGCCCGAGGCGCGTATGACACTCTTGTCCCCAAAACGCTTCCGGAGGTGGTCCATGGCCGCGTACAGATTAAGGGCTTCCTCGGTGTCTTCGAACAAATTGATCTGGTAATTCCCCGGAACCAGATGACTAAACCTGATTCCGATGAGTCTAACCAGCATCCGTTTGTTGTACAGGGTATTGAACAGTTCCAGGATCCTGGGGATCAGGATATGGTCTGCGCTGGTATAGGGAATACGCATTTGTTTGGAATAGGTGTTGAAATCTGAGTAACGCACCTTTACGGCAATGCAGGCGGTTAATTTTTCCCCACGCCTGAGCTGGTAGGCCAGGTTCTCCGTCATGGCAATCAGGATTCCCCTCAGCTTGGCTACATCAATGGTGTCCCTGTCAAAAGTACGTTCGGTGGAGATCGATTTGCGGTCTGAAAAGGGGATGACGGGGGTATTGTCTACCCCATTGGCGCGTTTCCAGATCACCTTGCCGTTGGCGCCCAGTACCCGTTGCATGATATCGACGGGCATTTCCTGTATGGTCTTTACCTGCCGCAGGCCCAGGTTGCGCAGCGTCTGATAGGTCTTATCTCCCACCATGGGGATTTTTTTGATGGAGAGGGGGGCCAGAAATCGTTTTTCGTATCCGAAATCTATCTTTAGCTGGTTGTTGGGTTTGGCCTCGTTGGTAGCTACCTTGGAGACCACTTTGTTCACAGACAGCCCAAAGGAAATAGGAAGGCCTGTTTCTTTCATAATACTCCTCCGCAATTCGGAGGCGTACTGGTAGCAGCCAAAAAATCGGTCCATGCCCGAAAGGTCTGCATAGAACTCGTCAATACTCGATTTTTCAAAGACGGGGACTTTCTCTTTGATGATGTCGGTCACCAGGTCGGAATGTTTGCTGTAAGTACCTGCGTTACCCCGGATTACTACGGCTTCGGGGCAGAGTTCCCGTGCCATTTTCATGGGCATGCCCGAATGCACCCCAAAGCCACGGGTCTCGTAGCTGCAGGCAGCCACTACACCCCGGTCACTGGTACCTCCCACCAGCAGGGGTTTGTTCTTTAACTCACTGTTGATGAGTCGTTCTACCGACACAAAAAACGTGTCGAGGTCCAAATGTAAAATGGTCTTTTGCATACTATCCAAAAAGGATAGCTAAGTTATGGAATATTTCCAAATACATGGATTATTTCCATGTTAAAAATATATATGCAAAAAAGAAAGGCCGTACATAAAAGTACAGCCTGTATTGAAACTAAAAAAAGTTGGTTGATCTAAGTCAGAGCGACTGGAAAGCGTTGATGATCAGGAATACCATAAAGGAGATGAACAAACATCCCACCAGGATAAACAAATCAATGATATCAAACTTTCTTCGCATTAGGAATATCCTCTGGACTTACCTTAGTCGAATGGGAAACCAGTAAACAAGCGATACACAAAAGCGTACACTACTACCAGAAACATAATCAAACTAAACCATGCAAAAATTTTAAAAAATCTTCGAAGGAAGAAGTTCTCCAGAGCCTTGAAGGCTTCTACATAAATCTCCTTCATGAGTAAAATTGTTTTCATACCTGTCAATTTTTATAGGTTAAATTCAAATCGTTACTCACAAAGCTATGGGGTACATATAAGGGAGGAGGGAATTTTGGTTCAGGCAACAGAAAAAGAGGGTAAACGACCTGTTATAAACCGAATATCCATGAGAAACCGCGGTTTATCGAAGGCTACTTTTTATGCCTCATCCGATATGATACGTGGGATGATCGATAAACTGCATAAAACATTAATCAGGGTCAACAGGAACACAGAAATTTGCCTGAGCTGACATATATCATAGGCATTTTGAGCCGGCAATCTTAGATTTTGATCAAAAAAATAAAGGGCCTTCATTCAATTTCGTCCTACTATATTTTCAATACGAACCATGGGAAAAGGATATAAAATTCTGTTCTGGCTACCCAGGATCCTGGCCATCCTGGCCATACTGTTTATAAGTATGTTCGCCCTGGATGCCTTTCAACATGGAATAACGTTATGGCAGCAGATCGTAGCCTTTCTCATGCACCTCGTCCCCTCCTTTATCCTGCTTGCTGTGCTGATCATCGCCTGGAAACGGGAACTGCTTGGGGGCATTATATTTTTGATCCTGGGACTAGGGATAAGTCCGTTTGTCTTTCTCCACAATTACCAAATGAACCAATCAGTCTGGATGAGTCTTGGGATCATCTCAATGATCACATTTCCTTTTGTCCTTGTGGGCGTTCTGTTTCTTGTAGGTCACAGACCCAAAAAAAAGCAAGGTACTCGCTAAAGTTACCGCAAGATTGTATCTCCAGGTAACATCGCCTTCGTAGAGCTACTAAAAAAAGACAAGTTCAAAACTCGCAGGGATTGCTTTCTTTCAGAAAGCTTCCCTTCAAACTCGTTTTGAAAACCACAAAATGGTTCTTTTCCAGGGCAATCAACATGGTCATTTCGAATCAAAATTCAATAAATGGGTAATTTGCCATAAATTAAAAGGCTATTTATCGAATTTTCATGATAAATATCCGCCTAATGGGATTAATCCAAAAGGAAAATCTTAGTATTACTATCCGCTAATAATCTTAATGATCCATTCTAAATATGAATGCTTACTTATTCCCAGGTCAGGGCTCACAGTTTCCAGGAATGGGAAAAGATTTATATGAAAAGTCCAAAATTGCCAAAGAATATTTTGAAAGAGGCAATGATATTTTAGGATATTCAATTACTGATGTAATGTTTGAAGGATCTGCTGAAGATCTGAAACAAACAAAATTTGCTCAACCTGCAATCTTTTTACATTCGTTTATTCTTGCTAAAACTCTTGGCAATGATTTTAATCCCAACATGGTTGCAGGACATTCCATGGGTGAGATAACAGCACTTGCCGCTGCAGATGCATTAGATTTTGAGTCGGCTATAAAATTAATTTCGAAGCGTGCTTTATCTATGCAAAAAGTTTGTGAAGTACAAAATACCGGTATGGCAGTTGTAGTTGGATTATACGACGTCATTGTAAAGAATGTCTGTGACAAGATAGACGGAATTGTGGTTCCTGCTAATTACAATGCTCCAAATCAAGTTGTTATTTCCGGTGAAATGACAGCTCTTAAAGAAGCTTGTGAAAAATTAAGGCCAGGGGCTAGAAGAATTGTTTATCTGCCCGTTAGCGGCGCATTTCATTCTCCTTATATGAATCCAATAGTTGAGGAGTTCAGAGAAGCAATTGAGGAAACAAAATTTAGTAATCCGAAATATCCTGTTTATCAGAATGTCACTGCACGTCCGAGTAACACAATAGAATTAATCAAGAAAAACTTAATAGATCAATTGACACATCCTGTAATGTGGAGACAAACTATTCTCCATATGGTAGAGGATGGAGCAACGGAATTTATAGAAATTGGCCCTGGTAATTTTTTAAAAGGACTCGCTCTTCAAATCAAGAAAAAATTCCAAAAGGAAACACTGCAAAAGTAAGGGTTAGATTGTATCCTTTGGTAACATCGCCTTCGTAGAGCTGCCAAAAAAGACTAGATCACAAATCGAGGAAGATCAAGCTGCCAGAAGTAAGCATCAAAACTCTCAGGGATTGCTTTCTTTCAGAAAGCTTCCCTTCTAGCTCGTTTTGAAAACCGTAAAAGGAAACGCTACGGCAAATGAAGGAAGGTCAAGCGCTAAAAGTAAGCATCAAAACTCCCAGGGATTGCTTTCTTTCAGAAAGCTTCCCTTCT
>NZ_JBGKBE010000012.1:0-81320 GCF_041358175.1 Muriicola sp. E247 | reverse complement strand
GAGTCGCTTTCATTCTCAAAAGTATCAGGATTTAGAGAATCCTATAAAACCCTCCTGGTAAATGAAAAAGTAAACGCTATCGCGTTCTATTTTTTATTCCAAAGTCGCTTACCCAAACTGCGTTTGAGTCGCTTTTTTGGAATAAAAAAAGTGATTTGCATTTGCAAATCACTTTTTCGCTTAGTCGGGATGACAGGATTTGAACCTGCGACCACTCGGCCCCCAGCCGAGCACGCTACCAGACTGCGCCACATCCCGAATTAATTATTTTCATTCCCTTTCTCAACCAGCGACCACCCCTCAAGTGCGGAATACGTTACCAGCCTGTCCTGCTCTGCAGGAACGAACCACATCCCGGAATCGAGATGGCAAAAATAGGAAAGTTTATCGTATTCTATCAACAAAAAAGACTTGTTTTTCCCGACTTGTTTTGAGGTTCACTTTATTTCATTTTAACTTTTTATTAAGGATTATGCCTTAAATTTTAAGAGTTTTTTAAAACATGATAAAAGTCATTTTAATGGTGAATAAAGTCTTCTATTTTAGGACCATCAACAGTTATTAAAATAGGGAACCATATGAAAACTTCACATCTCCTTCGTATCCTGATGATCGCTATCTCAGGATTTTTATTTATCCAATGTACAAGTGATCTTGAAATTCCAGATCCAATTGCTGGTCCGGCAGGGGCCGACGGACGAGATGGGGTAGATGGAACTGACGGTGTGGATGGCACTGCTTCTTGTGTAAGCTGCCATTCCAACGCTACCCGGGAACCGTTATTGGCATCCTGGGATGTAGCTAAACACAATACAGGATTTGTAAGTTTTGCTGCAGGCAGGGCTGATTGTGCTCAATGCCATTCTGAAGAAGGTTATATCGATTATCTCAATATAGGAGAAGTGGACACTGCCGGATACACAAACCCTTCACGGTTTAACTGTACCACATGTCACGACAAACACAGTACCTTCGATTTTGAAAACGACGGTTTCGACTATGCTCTTCGCAATATCGAAGCGGTCACCCTGGTGATCGATGAAGCTACAGTGATCGATTTTGGTGATGCCAGCAATAACTGTATTACCTGTCACCAGCCGCGAAACAGCTATGAGATTCCATCCGGTACTGCCGACTATGAAATTACAAGTAAACGATTCGGGCCTCACCACGGACCTCAATCCACCATGCTCGAAGGTATAATGGGAGCCAATATTGCCGGAGCTGAAGCCTATCCGGGAGTCGGTTCGGCTACTCACAGGACAGGTTCTTCCTGTGTTAGTTGTCATATGGGTGAATCTTCAGATACGAGTCAGGGTCTACACTCCTGGGTTCCTACAGATGCAGCTTGTGTAGCCTGCCACCCCAACGGGGCACCTGATGAGATTGCTGGTTTTTCACAAGATATGGCTACCCTCCAAGCGCTGCTTGAAGCCAACAACATGTTCGATGTGGACGGCTACTATGTACCCGGAACGTACTCAGCTAAACTGGCTCAGGCCGCATGGAACTACAGGACCTTGCTGGAAGACAATAGTAATGGGATTCATAACCCCGCCTATACACGAGCCCTGTTAAAAAACTCTATAGAAGCATTACAAGAATAAGAATGGTCTGCACAAACTGCCTGAGTGATGATTTCTCCCGTGCAATTTGTACAAGGATCGGTATAGAATACGTGCCTTTCACATAAAACGAGGAAAATGAAAAAACATATCTCATTTTTACTGACTAGCGGATTGATCCTGTTTAACTTATCATGTTACTATGATCAGGAAATCGATCTGAGTCAACCCCTTCCGGATATCCCGGATAATCAGACCATTTCTTTTAGTACCGATATTGAACCACTCTTTTCCCAAAGTGGAAAGGATTGTACTGCCTGCCATGACGGAAATATAGCCAACCCGGATCTCAGAGCAGGTAATGCTTATGCTGACATACTACCGATAATTGTTCCGGGAGATGCAGAAGGAAGCACGTTTTATCAGCGATTACCGGGTAACGGACATCCTATCAGTGCAGGATTTGTTCTCAATAGTGACGAGCTCGCCCTGATAAAGGCCTGGATCGATAGAGGAGCCGAAAATAACTAACCAGAAAGATATTTCAACATGAAAAAACTGAGCTTCATTTTCATTTTCCTTCTACTTATACCACTGGCTGTTGTGTCTCAGGAAACCGAGACAGATACGGAGCCGCAGAAAGAAGTGGATAAACCAGAGCGGGCCACTTTTGAGAGTTCGTACATCATAGATAATCCCACCGATGTTCTTTCCATAAAGAACACCCTTGAAGTCCATATGGCCCACCGTTTTGGCGTGGTCAATTCAGGCACAAATGACCTCATAGGCATCTGGGCTCCTGCCAATATCAGGATCGCCCTTAGTTATGCCCTTCACGATAGACTGACCATCGGTTTTGGAACTTCCAAGTTTAACAGGCTTCAGGATTTTAACTGGAAAGTCGCCCTGCTTCGCCAGACCCGCTCAGGCAGAATCCCGGTCAATGTTACCTATTACGGCAACTTTGTGATTGATGCCCGGGGCAAGGAAAACTTCCTGGTTGAACAACACCGCTATTCCTATTTTAACCAGTTGATCATCTCCAGGCGATTTAATTCCAAATTATCCCTCCAAGGAGCTGCCAGTGTTTCACACTACAATCTGGTACCCCAGCAGATGAGAAACGACGTTGTTGCCATGTCTTTAGGAGGAAGGTACAAAGTGAGTTCACAAACTTCCATATTGGTAGATTATACACAGCCTTTTATACATCATCTGGATGGATCAGAATTTGATATGGATCCGGAAGCCGGATTTAGTGTTGGTGTTGAGTTCAGGACATCCTCACACGCATTTCAGTTGTTCCTGTCTAATTACCAGGGGATCGTTCCACAGCAAAATATCATGTTTAACCAGAACAATTTTTTTGAAGGAGATTTCCTGATCGGTTTCAACATCACACGTCTCTATAATTTCTAAATCTAATCAAACGATGGCTCAACCACCGAAAAAAGGCAAACCTATATCCAGGCGCGGAATTTTACCCCTACTGGGGACTTCCCTCCTACTCCCACTAGTCGGATATTCCAGGAGCCAGGAAAAAGAAGAAACTTTAGAAGAAGAGGAGTATGAAACTTTGTTAAAACCTGATGGGACTGTAGTAAAAGTAAAGGTCAAGGCCCTTAAGAAATCAAAGGTGGTTAAGAAAAATATTCCCAATTCTACTTTTTTACAGTGGCTGGAGAAAAAATTGTAATCCGATAGGAACCCATGGAAGAAAATTCAAAAAAATCGAGGCGTAAATTCCTGGACAGAGGCCTTAAAATAGGTGTTGCCGGAGTTTTAGGAGGGATCGGACTATCCAAATTATCTGCAAAATTTTCCTCTGACGAGAAAGCTTCCACTGGTGAAACCATGGAATTGATGACCACCGACGGAACTATTGTGGAAGTGGATACCTCTGAAGTCATGGAAGTAAGTCATGACCATCATTATTCCATGGACTACAATGTCAGGGAAGGGATTCCCAACAGGAAATTCGTGATGGTGGTAGATCTTGCAAAATGTAAAAATGCCTTAAAATGCCAGACTTCTTGTAACAAAAACCACTACATCACCGGAGACAATGCCTGGATCAAAGTTTACAAAATGCAGGAATCTCCGGATACGGCTCCTTACTGGATGCCTACAACATGCCAGCATTGTGACAAACCTGCCTGTGTTACGGTTTGCCCGGTTGACGCCACTTTTAAAAGGGAAGATGGCCTTGTATTAATTGACAATGAGCGTTGTATTGGATGCCGCTTCTGTATGGCTGCCTGTCCTTATTCCACCAGGGTATTTAACTGGGGAGATCCCGGACAGGAAGTGACCTTAAACCTCGACCTTACCGATTATGAACCCACCCCCGAGTACGCTGGGAAACCAAGTAAGATGGGAACCGTCGATAAATGTGATTTCTGCCCCCACATGGTGAAGCAGGGAGAATTGCCTCATTGCGTTACAGCCTGTCCTAATGGGGTGTTCTATTTCGGTGATAAATATGAAGATACCGTTACCAACGGG
This sequence comes from Muriicola sp. E247, assembly GCF_041358175.1. NCBI lineage: Bacteria > Pseudomonadati > Bacteroidota > Flavobacteriia > Flavobacteriales > Flavobacteriaceae > Muriicola > Muriicola sp. E247. The sequence goes on along the minus strand of NZ_JBGKBE010000012.1, from coordinate 77,250 downwards.
GAAGAAACGGTGAGACTCAGCAAGTTGCTAAAAGACAAAGCAGGGTATCGACTTCTGGAAAGTCTTGGTACAGAGCCCAGCGTGTATTATTTGCCCCCGGTGGACCGACTTGTAGAATTTGAGGATGGGTTGGAGTTCTACAAAGAATTTGAATCTGTTGAAAAACCTACTGAAGAATGAGAAATTACGATACCATCGTAGCGGATCTGGCCCCTCGAAAATTTGGTAGAAGAGGGATCATTTGGATTAGTATTCTTTCGCTGTTGATCGTTCTGGGGATCATTGCCTATGTGGATCAGGTCATTCAGGGACAGAAGGTGACAAATATGAATGATTATTCGCTTTGGGGTATTTATATCTCCAACTTTGTATTTTTCGTAGCCACCAGTTTTGTCGGGTCTGCAACTGTGGCCATTCTCAGACTAACTAAAAATGAATGGCGAACACCCCTTGTCAGGATTGCTGAAATTATAACCCTGGCATGTATTATCATGGCCGGCATTACCATCACTATTGACATGGCCAGGCCAGACAGAGTGATGTATTTATTCATCCACGCACGATTGCAATCCCCCATCACCTGGGACATTATCATCATCCCCACATTTATTGTGATCAGTCTTTTACTGCTTTATTTCCCATTGCTTCCTGATTTTGCCGTTCTAAAAAAATATTATGCAGAATCAAAACCGCGACTGAGCAAGTTGTATGGCAGACTGTCGCTGAAATGGACGGGAAATTCTGAGCAAAAAGCCCTGCATATAAAATCCATCAGGGTATTGTCGATATTAATTCTCATGGCCGGAGTCCTGCTTCAAACCATTGATGCCTGGCTTTTCTCCACAACCTATCGAATTGGATGGGACAGTTCGGCCTTTGCTCCATATTTTATATCGGGTGCCTTTGTAGCCGGGATAGGAGCCCTGGTAACCGTAATCTATGTTGTGAGGAGAACCCGGAAACTGGAAAATTATATCACCGAATACCACTTCGACAAAATGGGTAAATTACTTGCCCTGGCCTGTATTATCTACCTGTTCTTTAATATTAACGAATATGTGGTTCCTTTCTTTACAGCAAAAAAGGGAGAGGATGCCCATTTACATTCCCTGCTTGTAGGGAATTATGCCTTTCTGTTTTGGCTGGTAACCGTTGTTGGCCTGGTATTACCGGTTATCCTATTATTTTTTAAAAAAGGCCGAAAACCCTTTTCGATGTTCCTGATCGGGATGATCGTGGTCATAGGTTCATGGTGGAAGCGATATATCATCATCACCCCCACACTGCAGGAACCCATTTTGCCCATTCAGGGCGTCCCTGAATCATGGCATTCCTACTTTCCGAGTATGCACGAATGGGTTATTACGGTTGCCACCCTCGCAATGGCGCTTTTAATTATTACCCTGCTCATTCGTTTTCTACCTGCTGTTCCTATCCAGAGGACTGCAGATGAAGAAGAAGTTGCCAGTATACAATTAAAGCAGATCCCGTCATGAGAAAATCCAAATCTAATTTATCAGGCCTTCGCATTGTCTTTTGGATATTCATCCTCCCATTGATGGTATTTTCTTCCTATGGGCAGGAAGTACAAAAAAACAGGGTACGGATTAAGGCGGATTATATCAAGGTGATGAATTCGCAAAGCTACCTTGATATTAAGGTAATTTCCCGTATTGACCGCCAAATGCAGGATGTACCAAATATTGAGCTTGAAGTTTATTATGAATTTGACAACGATGAAATCCCTTTGGGGAAAACCAAGACAAATATGAGTGGCGCAAGTAGATTTATTCTACCGCCTCTTTCTGAAATAAAAGCCGATTCGACAGGTACCTATACCCTTGGGGTCGCATTCGGGGGTAACGAAAACTTTAAACGAGGTTCGAGATCAGTAAGTTTTAAAGATGCAAATATCATTACCCAATTACTGGAGATAGACAGTACCAACTATATCAAGGCTAGCATAACAAAGGCAATAGATACCACGCCGGTAGTGAATAGCTCCTTGAGAGTACAGGTACAGCGGCTTATCAGGCCATTAAAAATTGGAGAGGATTTCAATTATACCGATGAAAATGGCACCATCCTTGTCTCTGTTGAAAAAGGCATTCCAGGGCCTGAAGGAATACTTACCCTTGAAGTGGTGTTGGCCGACAGCGACGATTATGGGACGGTAAAAGCAATTACTAAGGCACCTTTGGGTGTACCTATTGTTAAGGATAACAGTTTTAACGAGAGGAGTCTTTGGGCACCCCGGGATAGGACACCCTATTTTATTTTGATATTTACTATCTTATTACTGGTATTGACCTGGGGCCCAATTATGTATTTAATTCGAAACCTTTATAAAATTTATAAATCTCAATAAACAATCATGAAAACAATTAAACAATTATTATTTCTGGGAGTAGTTTCCCTGGCCTTATACTCCTTTACCGATTATATACAGGAAAAGTGGGTGGTACCCGAGAAATATGTAAATATGAAGAATCCTACCAATCCTGATGAGGATCTGGATATAGGGAAGTCACTTTACAACCAGCATTGCAAATCCTGTCATGGTAAAGAAGGATATGGAGACGGGCCAAAAGCAGCTGAAATGACCGGAGATCTGGGAGATTTTTCTTCACAGGAATTTCAGGCACAGACCGATGGGGAATTGTTCTACAAGACTACTTTCGGACGAGACGATATGCCGGAATACACCAAAAAGATGCCAGATGATGAGGACCGCTGGCTGATTGTGAACTACATGCGAACCATGGAAGAATAAAAATCAAAGTAACATTTAAAACCCTTTTAAAGCCTATCATATTGATATGGGGAATGATCAGATAATGATTTATTTCAACAAAAATTAAAAGATGACGAACCAATTGCGATACATCAGTATTTCTCATATTTCGGCCAAAGTTGTGGATCGGGAGAGATTTTTTATTGCAGAGGAGGAAAAAAAATCATTACATCTGAAAATCTCAAGGAAATTTCCTGATATAGTCGGACTCTTATTCCTTGTTACCTGTAACCGAACAGAAATTTATTTTGAGTCGGGTAGAACAACCGCTGCGGATTTGTTAGATTTCCTTCTCCGGGAAAAAATGGGAGATGTAAAAAAGGAGGATCTTTCTCTTTTCGTAAAATCAGACGACTCTGAAATAACTGCGCATCACTTATTAGCAGTTTCAACTGGTTTGCTGTCCAAAGTGTGGGGTGATGCAGAGATCATACATCAGCTGAGAAAAGCCTACAAGACTACATTGGAGATGAAATTGCAGGGGTCACTTCTCGAAAGGGCCATGCAAATGGTATTTAGAAACCATAAAAGAATCCGAAATGAAACCCGATTCAGGGATGGTACTACTTCAGTGGCCTATAAGTCCTTAAAAATGATGGTGGAGACTTATGGGGCAGAGGAAATGAAAAACAAAAAAATCTTGCTTATAGGCGCCGGTGATATCGTAAAACAATGGTTTAAATACAACAGTAAGTTTAATTTTAAAGAAGTCGCCATAAGCAACAGAACCCTGAAAAATGCACAGCTGCTTGCCCGAAAGCACAGTGCAGATGTATTTTCATGGAACAAGGTATTGGCAAACAATTTCAGTGATTTCGACATCATTGTTGGGGCCGCGGGGAACAGTCACCACCTGGTAAAGCATTTGAACAAATACGAAAAACCACGCTTACTTATTGATCTTGGCCTCCCCAGTAATATGGATCCTGATCTCTCTGAAATTCCAGAAGTTACGCTTTACAATCTTGATGCTATTTCAACGGCATTGGAAAAAACCAAAACTCAGCGCAAAAAGGCGGTTAAAAAGGTCTCTCAGATCAACAAAGAAGAACTTCTTTTATTTCAAAAATGGTTAAGGGAGGCCCCACTGCGCAAACTCCTGGCCCAGCAAAAGATATTTATTGTTAAAAATACGGCCGGATATTTGAAAAAATCCATGAAAATAGTTGATCCGGAGAAGATAAATATGGTAACAAACCGGGTCATCAGAAAGCTTTACCACAACCCCTCCTCCATCACATCACAGAAAGATATTCACCAGTTAATAGTCCGGCAGGCATTTTTTGAAGATTCCAATAAGAGGACCTTCTTTCGCATGCCCAAGAATTCAGAATTATGAAAAAGTTGTTCGTTCCATTCGGGACAATATTTGTTTTTATATCACTATTATCCTGTCTTGACGGCCCTAAATCAAAGGAACCCTATACGATCACCAGAACCATTGACAAGTCGATCCTGGATCCTGATGTGAGTCGGGAAATGCACGAGGTGATCGTTAAAGAGGTCATCCCCGGTAACAAATACGTATATGTGCTGGTGGAAGAAGACGGGCGTTCTTTCTGGATCTCATCCGGAAAACAGCAGCTGAAAAAAGGGGAAACCTATTACTACAACGAAGCCATCCTCAAGACCCAATTTGAAAGCAAGGAACACAACAGGGTCTTTGATACTTTATACCTTGTGACCTCACTGATTCCGGAAGAACACGGCAAAGGAGTCCACGGATTGAGCTCGGGTAAAGTGGGTGATAAACAGCTGGAGATCGTCAAAAAAAGTATTGTGGAAGAGCAAGATAGTACAGCGGTTTTCGCTGGACGAATCAGAATAGCTGACCTGGTTACTGATCCGGAAAAATACGCTGGAAAGAAAATAGAACTCGAAGGCATTTGCACCAAGGTAAATATGGGAATTATGGGACGGAATTGGGTGCACCTGCAGGATGGAAGCAAAGACGACTACGACCTGGTCATCACCTCAACAGAAACCGTTGATCCAGGAACAGAAATCACAATTCAAGGTATTGTTCAACTCAATGTGGATTTCGGCAGTGGATACACCTATCCCATTCTTGTGGAGAACGGAGTACTTGTTCAATAAAAAGCGATAAAAAAATATACTCCTACCTAAGCAGGCTAGCGATACAGGGTAAAATGCCCTACGTACTGTTGCTTTTCCTTGTCGTTCGCATTGACCACATACCAGTAATCCCCTGTTGGTAATTCGCTGCCTTCATAGGTTCCATCCCATGAAGTTACCTGATTCAGAACAGCTACAACACGTCCATAGCGGTCATATATCTTCACATCGATATTGGGGAAAAGATCTCTGTTTTTAGGGAACCAGACATCATTATTGTTATCCCCGTCAGGAGTAAAGAAGTTAGGAATATCGAGCATTCCGGTAAAGTCGAACGGAATTGACATAGTGGCTTCACAACCTTGCTCGTCTACTACTCTTACCGTTACGTTTGAATCTTCGAAGACCTCATAGGTATTTACATCCCCAAAAGATATTCCCTGGAAGAAGTATTCATAGCCCCCAAATCCGCCTGTTGCTGTAGCAGTAAGCTCATTTGGTCCGGTTTTTACCAGATCAAGAGTTAATGGATCATACTGGTCTATGGTAAAGTCTACAAAGGTGCTACAGCCGTTGGAATGGTAAATATATACGGTATGGTCACCTGGGGGAAGATCACCCCATGTTCGGTTATCATCTGCAAGAGCAGTAATCGCATCTGTTGGGTCTGCAGGATCAAGTGCAAACAAGATCTCTGAGTACTGAGAAGTATCCTGTACGGAAACGACAGTGGTATTATTGGGGAATATCCCATCACACCCATAATTAATCACGGCTTCTGGCTGGAGGTCGACACCGATTCCCACGGGTACGATGACATTGGTCTCGCAACCTCTGGCATCCCGGATAAAAATCACATAGGTTTCACCTCCGCGTAGATTGGTAAACGTCATTGTCGGATTAGGTGCAAAATCTGCCGGATCGGAAGAATTCAAAGCAAACTCATACGGAGCTGTTCCTCCGTTTACAAAAACGGTAACCGCCCCATCTTCATCGCCCAGACAGGTCTCAGGAATTGAATTACCAATTCCGGCCACCAGTTCGGTAGGTTCGGTAATGGTTATTGTCTGTGTGATGGTACACCCAAGATCATCCTGAATAATCACCTCATAACTTCTAGGTTCAAGATCGGTAAAAGTCTTCCTGTTGGGGAACATCGGATCATCACCTTCAAAAAACTCACTTAACTGATCAGCAATAGAATATCGAATCACTCCAGTTCCTCCACTGGCTTCAATAATTAGTTGTCCGTCTACATCACCAAAACAACTTACGGGAACCGCTTCAATATAATCCAGTACGAGGGGTGGAGGATCCACGATGGTTATAGGGGTGGAAATAGCTGTACAGCCACCACTTTCGGCATATACCCAGTAGGTACCCGGACCCAGGTCACGGAAGATACCCGACGACTGAGCCGATCTTTCTGTATTTCCGGCCGTAGGAAGTGGGGGTACATCCGAATTAAGCAGGGTATATACATAATTCCCGATCCCACCGAAGGCCTCGGAACGGATAATTCCTGTCGCTTCTCCTGCACAATTAATAGTTGCGTTGGTAAGATCAAGAGCAATCACGAGGGGTGCAGCAGGATCCAGGGAAATCTGGTTAGAAATCTCAAACGGACACCCATTAGAATTTTGAACATCGTATTGGAACGGCCCGGGATCCAGGGTAATATCCTCGGTAATCTGAACCACCGTGGCCAGGGGATCGATTGTACTCAGAGGAATAAACGGATCGGCCGTACCTGATCTTCTGTAAAAATAACTTACTCCGGGTTCGGGATTGGTAATAGTCAGTTCCATAATTCCAAAATCACCACAGCCGGGAGGTTGTAATTCAACCAGTTCGGCTATAACCACTTCGGGATCTACTATAGTGATCGGAATAGTTGTATAACTACAAGACCAACCGTCGAATACTGTAATGGTATAGTCTCCTGAAGACAGGTTGGCAAAAGACGGGGTAGTCTGAAGTCCACTACTAGTTCCTTCGGTAATCCTGTTTAATTGATACAGATAGTTTCCTGCACCTTGTCCGCCACTCACATTAAAGGCTTCAATAACACCATTGTTGTCATTGTTACACTGCAAAGGAGCTGTTATTTGAATATCAGCATAGATAGGTGTTGGCAGGGCCAGATCAATTGTATTGGTTGCAGTACACCCTTCCAGATCGCGCACATTAATGGTATAAGTTCCATCAGATAAATTAGTTATACTCTGATTTGTACTTGGGAAATCCTGAATGATGGTTGTTCCATCAGGAGCTATAACCTGATATTCATAAGTTCCCCAGCCTCCGTCTCCGGTTAGGAATATCTCCCCGATTCCGGGAATGGCACAGGTCACCTCAGCTGTCTGCTGAATAGCAACGGTGAGGGCCCTGTCGGGTTGTCTTACCGTGGCCACGTTACTTACCGTGTCACAGAAAGGATCATCGAGAGCTTCCACGTGGACAACAAGGTTACCCGCCGGCAGGCCAGTTATCACTCCGGGATTCTGCCCGATAATATTAGTATCGAAAGTTCCGGTCACCCCGGTGGTCGTCTCAACTCCCATGTTATCTCTTGAAAACACTTCATAGTTATAGACTCCGGTGTAACCATTTATCTGAATACTTATCTCGCCATCGGTACCGTTGAAACAACTCACAGGTTGTACCTCTGCGATGACTGCATCGATCGTATTATACTCGGGCACATTGACGACAGCTGTCAGATATGAACAGCCGGCATTCCCAATATCGGTAACTGTAAATATGTAATCTCCGGGCGTACTAATACTCCATACTACCCTGTCTGTACCGCCGGAATTCTGTACTGCAGCTGATCCCAGAGGAAGGATTTCAACATCGTAATTTCCGGGGCCCTGATCTACAATAATCTCAATAGAACCGGGATTTACTCCTACTCCACTCGCATCACAAGAAAGCGGGTTTACATTGTAGGTAAATGTCAGATCGGTAGGCGCATTAATAGTAATAGTATCGGTAATTTCGCATCCGTTCTGATCTCGGGCAGTTAAGATTATAGTTTGGTTAGTACCATTATCAATCACTTCAAAAGTATTGCTCGTCTGGAAATTGGTCCCGTCAAAGGCAGGGGTGCCGTCATTCATACTATAGGTATATGGCGCAGTACCTGTATCTATCCCGGAACCGTCTCCATTGGTGTCAGTGTAAATGGTGATGGTTGCTGTATTAAACCGATTGTTGTTAGGGTCACAGGTAAAATCGGTATTCACTGTATTTATTTGAAGGGGAGAAGGTTCTGCTATGATGATATCTCCTGATCTGTCGGTACAACCTCTGTCAGAGATAACCTCAACCTGGTAGGTACCTGGCGCCAGATTATCAAACAATGAAATTCCCTGTGGGCCCTGTAAAACAGTAGCAGTTCCTCCGTCATAAAGTACATATGAAAATGGACTGTCGGTATCTGTTCCCGGAAGTAACTCAACTCCAATAAACCCGTCATTAGCCCCGTTACATGTTACATCGCCAAAGGGAGTGGCAGAAATTACCGGATTGGTCACAACGGTTACATCAACCGTTGTGGTATCCGAACAGAGTGGGATTGTATTAGAATCCAGATCGGTAACCAGAATAGAATAGGAACCGGGAAGGATGTTTATAAACACAGGGTCGTTTACCTGCACAATAACCGGATTGATTCCGTCATCCAGTTCATATTGGAAATTTCCACTACCTCCACTGGTGTTTACTGTAATAACCCCGTCGCCGGCATTACAGGTAGGTTCTGATGTTGCACTGGCCGAAATCGCAAAGAAATCGAACACACGGGCTACTACTGTATTGGTACACCCGTTTCCATCCCTTACGGTAATGGTATAGTCACCCGGGTTAGGAACAATAAAGTTGGGGCTCGACTGGAATCCACCGCCTATATCATACTGAAAAGTATCTTCTGGCAGACCTGAGCCTGTACTCAGAGGACTAAGAACATCTATAGTATAGTTGGCCACAGCTGTACACTGGTTACTTACATCAACGGTCGGTACAGGCACACCGGGATCAGCCGTAACTGTTACGGTCGTAAAGCTCGTACACCCAAAACTGTCCTGAACATAAAAATCATAATTTGCAGGATAAGGTCCGGGGATTACATAGGTAGTCTGGGCAGTAAATACGCCCGGAGCAGGGTTGCCTGATGGAACATAGGCAAAGCCATAGGGTGAGGTTCCGCCATTCCCTCTAACCGTGACTAATGCACCTACATTACAGGTGGCTGGAATATTGTTATCTATTACTATAGCAGGAACATTTGGGACAATATCAACAAGAGTACTGGCATTACAACTCGTATTGTTATCCTCAACCAGTATCTGATAATTCCCCGCTGGCAGGGCCGTAAAGCTTCCGTTGTAAGGTATGGGTTCATTATTCAGCACTGTGGGACCACTGATTATAGCTCCTGTATTTGTATCCTGCAACTGAATGGTAATATCAGCCGGTGAACCGATGCCCGTTACCTGAAAATCGATCACGCCATCCGCATTTGGGGCACATGATGCCGTTGTTGCCGTAGCGACTACCGAAAGTGGTGAAGGACCTAAAATTGGATCTATTTGTTCTATATACGTACATCCTAATGCATCCTGAACCTGCACAAAATATGTTACACCAAATGTTATCTGTCCTGCGAAATCATGAATATCAATCCCGTTGACATTCGCCGGAACCAGAGGGTTTCCCACTAAACCAAATAAATATGGTGCCGTACCTCCACTGGCCTGAAATCTGTACGTAATCCAGGGATCTGTACAATTGAGTGGCGGTACATCGAGCGGTGTAAGGACAATTTGATTTTGTACTATGGTAACTGTATCCCTATCCTCACAGCCTGAAGCATCTTGTGTAATAACAGTATATGTGCCAGGGACTAAATTTGGAAAATTTACTGCGGTGAGTGGTGTTGGCCCTACCGTTGTAATAGTTACTCCATTAATATCTTGAAGAATGTAAGTGTAAAGTGAAGTACCATTCGCAACACTTACTACGTCAATAGATCCCTCCACAGTAGGGGCGGCACAGACCGCATCGTTAGCCACAACAGTGGCATCAATGGCCGCACTGGCGTTTATAGTTGCAGATAGCAAAGGAGTGGTACAACCCCTGCTGTCTCTGATCATAAAAGTGTTGTATGTGCCGGGAGCAAATCCTGAGAATACGTTTTGTGCCCCATAGGTGGTTCCGTTATCGTCACTGAATTCATAGGGTGGAACTCCAAAATTAGTATCAGCGGTAAGGGTGATGATCCCGTTATCATCCCCACAACTGGTATCTGTTGCTGTGGCAACACCCACAATGGATTCGGGAGGGGAAATTGTGACCACATTCGTTTCCGTGGTACATCCCCGGCTATCACTTACCAGAAACTGGAAAGTAGTATCTGTGGTTATAGATCCATCATTAGGTATACTATATACAAATGAATTTCCAGTTATGTTGTTCGAATTGGACGTATAGGCTGCCCCATCAACACTTACCTCATAAATATCATAATCGCCTCCTGACGGATATCCGTCGGTGATGGTTACCTGGATCTGAGCATCAGGTCCGCCACAATTGAGTTCAGTAATGGTTACGGCAGTGGCCGAAATCTCGTCTGCTATATTTAAGGTAACTGAATCTCTACAATCATTGGCATCATTAACCTCCACCGTATAAGTCCCTGGGGTAAGGTTGTTGAAGGTGCTCCCTCCTACCCAAAGTCCACCATTTATTCTGTACTGATATGGAGGCAGGCCACCGGCTGCGTTTACAGCAATGGTGGCTGCATCTGTGTTGTCGTAACAATAGTCAGTGGCCCCATTGTCAATTGTTAGTGTGGGAGCTGCCAGGGAAGTTAGGGTAAAGCTATCGGTTATTGTACAACCATTAGCATCCGTAACACTCACCTGGTAGAGTCCGTCGAGCGATAAATTTGAAAAGGTATTTCCGTTTTTCGGGCCTCTTATAGAAAGGTCGGGTTGTGTGAGGGTATATCGGTTACCTCCCCAGCCTCCAACAGTATTGATGGTAACACTACCGATATTACCATTCTGGCAACTCATAGGTGTCACATTGAGGCTACTGATGGCAAAAGCTACGGCAGGCTCCTCAATAACAAGAGTAGCTGTATCGGTACAATTCGTATCCTCATCTGTAACGTTAATCACGTAACTTCCGGCACTGAGACCGGTTAGGGAAATGATCCCATTACTTTCCCCTGTATTCAACGGGCCGGCATCGATGCTGTAGCTATAGGTTGTAGCAAATCCATCCACCAGGAATCGACCTTCCCCATCATTGTCCCCCACACAAGTAACTACTCTGGTTGCCTGTGCCTGAACAGAAATAGAGCTGATATCGGTTATCGCGAATACTTCATCGTAGGAACAACCTTCATTATCAGTCACTCTGAAAGTATATGTCCCGAGGCCTAGTCCGGTAAAAACCGGGTTATTTCCATTGTTGATCGCACTGGCTGCCGGGGCAATGATCTCATAGGTATAAGGTGCCGTACCATCAGTAACCGCAACGGTAACCGATGCTGTACTTGTTAGACAGTCGATGCTGGATATAGTAAAATCCATATCCGTAGGCTTATCCAGGGCGTTAAATACAATCGGGGCCAAACTCTGGACACAACCATTGGCATCCCTGATTTGAGGGGTATAGGTTCCAACTCCCAGATTGGTAAATACAGTTGTTCCACTAAAACCGGCTCCAATGCTGTAATCGTAAGGCCCGGTCCCCCCCGAAACGCCCGAGATAGTAATCTGTCCTCCATTTTCATTAAGACAGGTAGGTGAACTGTCTGCAGTTGCCGTGGCCGTGATATTCGATGGAGTACCCACCGTTTCTACTGTAGCTGGGGTGGTACATGTAAAACTACCCTGCTGATAACGAATCATAACGTCATAGCTCCCTGGGGCCAGCCCGGTAAAAATATTACTACTTTGATAACTAAGGCCGTTGTTGTTACTGAATTCAAGATTGTACCCGAATCCGTTAGTAACCGTAACGGTGATACTACCGTCATTGGCTCCCCCACAATTCGCATCCTGAGTAGTAACATTGTATACTGGTGGTGGCAGGTCTTCTACATCCACACTGGCCGTCTTGGTACAGCCGTTTGCATCTTCAATTAGAATAGCGTAGGTACCCGCAGAAGCCACGGTAAAAACAGCTGAACTGGCATAAGAGGCACTGAAAGTAGCCCCGCCATCAAGGCTATACCTGTAGGGTGAAGTTCCTCCCGAAGTGCCAATAGTAACATCTACGGTTGCTGCCCCACACCCAAAACTATCGTTAGCCGTTGCCGAAACTGCAATAGGGCTGATCCCGTTCCCTATCACAATGGGGTCCGAATTGACATCCAGGGTGATCAGTTCATTACATTTATTGGTCTCTACCCTCACGCTATAAGTTCCCGGACTCACATTGGCAAAAGTGTAGTTACTGGCTGCGTCAGGTCCGAAGGTATCTACAGTTACAGCGTTCTTTATAAGTCGGTAAGTAAAGAATCCTGGTACTCCGGTGACCTGTACATCAATACTTCCCAGCTGTCCGCTACAAAGAATATCATTGGCAGTTACATCTACATTGATGTCGAGACTTTGAACTGTAACAGAATTAGATGGAAAGAGACATGAGCTGCTCGAAACGTTCTTAAGCCTCACGTATACCATATAGGTCCCCGGGGCTGTGATATCGAAATACGGAGTATCCTGGTAAGGCCCGGCCGGAGTGTTAAGGCTGTATTCGTACCCTGCAGGAACATTGGTAATCTCAACCCTTCCCGGGTTTCCACAGATAATATCCTCTTTGATCAACTGTGGATTCAGGGGATTTAAGGTGGATTTGAAATAGTAGTACTGCCCTCCGTCTACCCTAACCCTGAATTCCCCGCTTGTGGATAAGTCGTAGGTAGCTCCCGTTCCCACGGTATCATAACAGGTATTATTAGTATTTGCACAATCTTCCACTACAGAAGCTGCACAACGATTAGGGTCTAATTTTTGCCATTCGTAGGTAGATCCGGCCTGACTTAAGCTTAAGGTTCGTACATCACTGGTACCACAGAGAAAGAATTTGGCCAGCGTACTTCCGTCATTAGGGCAGGTGACCTCTTCATCGGCCCCAATGATAATGGTGACAAACATTGGGCTGGCCGGGGCCAGAGCAAGTTCAGCCTCCTTAGAGGAAGCAATGGAACTGTGAAAGGCCTCGGTATCCTTTGCTTCCACATGGGATACTACCTCTGTGGAAACGCCGTCAAACCTTGAAAAAAAGCTGTATACGCTTGGATTTGCTATGGCCGATGTACCTATGATACAGAACGCCAACCAAAGCACGGCATACAAAAAATGCCTGAATTTTTTAGGGAGCATAGGTTAATCCATATTATGGCGAGAATATGTTGATTTGGGATCAGTATATTCAGAGCGTAGTTATCAATCTTATAATTTTCTCTTTATCTTTGGTTCTCACACCATTATTATTAATCATTTTAACGTTTGAAAATGGAAAAAAGTATCCTTATTGCCTGTTTTTTCGTTGTAATGACATTCAATTCCTGTGCTCAGAAAACGGATAATGAGTTAAAAAAACCCGAAGAAATGCTCGTTTCGGCGGAATTAATTGTAGACGGATTGCAAATTCCATGGGGTATGGCTTTCCTCCCTGATGGCAGCATGTTGATCACGGAAAAATCCGGAGATATTATCCATTATAAAGAGGGTGAAAAAACGCAAATCAACAATGTTCCTGCTGTATATCTAAGGGGGCAGGGTGGTTTACTCGACATAGAACTACATCCTTCCTATGAAGAAAACGGATGGATCTATCTTTCATATTCTTCAGAAGAAGGGGACGATAAAGGGGGAAATACCGCCATTGCCAGAGCCCGGTTAGAAGGGAGCTCCCTTACGAATGTAGAGGTTCTTTACAAGGCAACTCCCAATACCACAAGAGGGCAGCATTTTGGGTCCCGACTCGAATTTGACAACGAAGGTTTCCTGTATTTCACTATTGGGGAACGAGGTGACAGGGATGTTAATCCCCAGGATCTTACTCGTGATGGCGGGAAAGTATACAGGATTAATGACGATGGCTCCATCCCAGGTGACAATCCCTTTGTCAATGAACAAGGGGCCAAAGCCGCCATCTATACTTATGGAAACAGGAATCCACAGGGAATGCTCAAGCACCCGGAAACCGGAGAAATCTGGATTCATGAACACGGACCAAGAGGGGGAGATGAAATTAATATTGTAAAAAAAGGAGCTAATTACGGCTGGCCGGTAATCACATACGGCATCAATTACAGCGGTACTCCCATCACTGATAAAACGGAGATGGAGGGCATGGAACAACCCATCCATTACTGGGTACCTTCTATCGCTCCCAGCGGAATGACGTTTGTGACATCCGATGTATACCCCGACTGGAAGGGTGATCTTCTGGTAGGCTCTCTGTCTTTCCAATACCTGGAACGCCTGGAAATGGAAGGTGAAAAGGTAACTTACAGGGAAAAATTACTGGAAGATATCGGAAGGGTACGAAGTGTAAGACAGGGGCCTGATGGATACATTTACGTGGCTGTAGAAGGAAAAGGCATTTACAAATTGGTCCCCAGGTCCTGATAGTTTAGATTCATTAGTTATTTCGTTTTTGACTCTGAACTAAAAAAGATTTACTTACCATAGGCATCTATGGCCTTCTTTACCGATCCATATTTCTGAAGAACTTCAGCTGCAGTTTTATAATCCAGTTGTAAACTTTCCATCAAATACCTGGTTCCTCTATCTACAAGTTTATTGTTGCTCAATTGCATATTGACCATCTTGTTGCCTTTTACCCTGCCAATTCTGATCATCAGGGCCGTAGATATCATATTCAGGGCCAGTTTCTGGGAAGTGCCCCCTTTCATTCGGGTACTCCCTGTGACAAATTCAGGGCCAACCTGCATTTCTATGGGGATTTCTGCTGCCAATGCAAGGGGAGATCCCGGATTGTTGGTAATTCCGGCAGTGAGTAGTCCTTTTTTACGGGCTGCAGTAACGCCGCCAATTACATAGGGAGTAGTTCCTGAGGAGGCAATGCCCACTACTGTATCCAGAGAATTAATCCCAAATGCCGCTAAATCTTTCCAGGCCTGTTCAGTATCGTCTTCGGCGTATTCAACAGCCTTGCGAATGGCAGAATCCCCCCCGGCTATAATGCCAATCACCCGCTCATGGGGCAGGCCAAAGGTAGGCGGTATCTCCGATGCATCCAGGATGCCGAGTCGGCCACTGGTTCCGGCTCCGATATAAAACAGCCTGCCCCCTTCTAGAAAACGAACTGCTAGTCCTTCTACTAAATGTTCTATACTGGGTATCGCTTTGGCAACTGCCATTGCAACTTTCTGATCTTCACTGTTGATATATCTGAGTATTTCTCCAGTACTCATCTGTTCGAGATTATCGTAATCAGAAGCGTCTTCGGTAATCTTTTTAAAGTCGGACATGATTATAACAGGCGTAAATCCTGATTTCTGAATGGGTTTAACAACTTATTCTCAGGGGATAATTCCGTAATCATCGAGTTGATAGCATGAATATCACAGGTTTTAAAACGATGTTGGGAATTAAGCTTTTCAGAGATACACAAAAGTATTGTTTTTTTGGAAGCATTGATAACCGCCTTTTTTAGTTGTACCACATCCCAGTCGAATTCTGTCAACCCGTGAAGTGCATCGACATATCCGGTTCCAATAAAGGCATAATCGAATCGCATTTCCGCAAGACGTTGTATCGTATACATCCCGTTGGAAATCATGGATTCCCTCGAGATCCTTCCTCCAATAAAGATCAAATCCACATTGGGCATCCCTGCTAATTGTAGCGCTACCGGGAGACTAAAGGTAAAACAACTCAGCCTCAGCTTGGGGGGTATCATTCGCGCCATTTCGAGGCATGTGGTGCCCCCGTCTATAAAAATCACATCCCCTTCCCTGAGTAAGCCGATAGCTTTTTCGGCAATAGCCATCTTTTCGTTTAAGGCGTAGATGTTTGAACTTCTTGTGGAGGTATGCGTATAACCCAGGGAGATCGCACCGCCGTGTACCTTTCTCAGTTTACTACCGGCATCGAGTTCTTTTACGTCCCTGCGCACGGTATCGACAGAAACATCAAGTTTTTCAGACAAATCGGTTAACAATACGCGATTATGAAGTTCTACCTCGTTCAAAATAAGTTGTTGTCGCTCTTCTTTTAACATTTATATAAGCTTAAACTATGCACATGCGTGCAACTTTGTGCTATTTCAATTCAAATATAACAACTATATTGCAATATATTGCATTTTTTATTGCAAAATACTGCATTTTTAAAAATAATTCTCTATTTTTGCCGGGTGTAACCATTTAATAGTCCACTATGATTTCTTCTCCTCCCACCTCAGAAACCGGTTCCTTTCCCACTGATGATGAATCGCGTAAATTTGAACGGATCAAAACAAGGATCCACGAAAATTCCGAAGAGGCTTCGTTTTACGTAGCTAATGAAATAGCTGATCTCATCCGCCAACGACAAAAGAGCGGTAAGAATGTTGTACTGGGCCTGGCCACTGGATCTACCCCAACAAAAGTCTACGAATTCCTGGTAAAGTTTCATAAAGAGGAAGGGTTGAGTTTTAAAAACGTAATCACTTTTAATCTCGATGAATACTATCCCATGGCCCCTGACTCAATCCACAGCTATGTGCGGTTTATGAAGGAACACTTATTTGATCATATCGATATTAAGAAATCTAACATCCATATCCCCGATGGTACTCTCGAAAAAGAAGATGTAAAAGACTATTGCCGGGCCTATGAACAGAAAATCCTCAAAGCCGGCGGATTAGACATACAAGTATTAGGTATTGGACGAACGGGTCATATAGGATTTAACGAACCCGGCTCCACACTTGTCAGTAAAACAAGACTGGTACGTTTAGACAGAGTGACGAAACTCGATGCGGCCAGCGACTTCTTTGGCCTCGAAAATGTTCCGGCCAGAGCGATCACAATGGGTGTAGGAACTATCCTCTCCGCAAAACGTATCATCCTGATGGCATGGGGAGAAGGCAAAGCGGACATCATTCAACAGGCTGTGGAAGGCCCTGTAAGAGAATCTGTCCCGGCTACGTTTCTGCAGCACCACAATAATTGCGATTTTATCCTCGACGAAGCTGCTGCCTCTTCTTTAACCAGAGTCAGTACTCCCTGGTTAGTAAGTGAATGTCAGTGGGACGAAACTTTAATTAAGAAGGCATCGATCTGGCTTTCAGAAAAGTTAAACAAAGCGATTCTGAAATTGACCAATGAGGATTACAACGAATACGGAATGGGAAGTTTAGTAGCTGAAATCGGATCTGCAGAACACATCAACCTCATCGTCTTTAATCAGTTACAGCGAACTATTACCGGCTGGCCGGGAGGAAAACCCAATGCGGATGACAGCAAACGGCCGGAAAGAAAAGATCCTTATCCTAAAACTTCCCTGATCTTTAGTCCGCACCCCGATGATGATGTTATATCCATGGGAGGGACATTCCTCCGACTCGTCGATCAGGGACATGAGGTACATGTAGCCTATCAGACCTCTGGCAACATCGCCGTCTTTGATGATGAAGTAATCCGTTTTCTGGATTTCGCCAGGGAGGTACAGCATGACAATAAAGATTTGCAAAAACAGGTGAAAGAAGTGCGGGAATTCCTAGAGAACAAACAACCCGGAGAGGTCGATAGTCCTCAGATACAATATTTCAAGGGCCTGATTCGAAAAGGTGAAGCGCTCTCTGCCTGCAGGTATTGCGGGGTAAAGGAATCGAATGCCCACTTTCAGAACCTCCCCTTTTACGAAACAGGAACGGTAAAGAAAAAACCATATTCCGAAGCAGATATACAGCAAACTTACGAACTGTTGAAACAAATAAAACCTCATCAAATCTTCGCCGCAGGTGACCTTTCAGACCCGCATGGCACCCATAGAGTATGCCTTAATATTATCTATCGGGCCCTCGACAGACTGGTTAAAGAAAAAGCCTCCTGGCTCAAGGATTGCTATGTATGGCTGTACCGCGGTGCATGGCAGGAATGGGATATTGCAGATATGGAAATGGCTGTTCCCATAGGACCTGCAGATATGCAGCGTAAAAAGAATGCCATATTCAAGCATCAATCACAAAAAGACAGTGCCATGTTCCCCGGAAATGACAATAGGGAATTCTGGCAACGTGCCGAACAGAGGAATAAAGCTACTGCAAAAAAATACAATGCTTTAGGACTGGCCGAATACGAGGCAATAGAAGGTTTTGTACGTTACCATTTTATGTAGAACACTGCACTGTTTTCCCTACCCTATTATTTTTTAAACTATGGAAGACAGTGATAAGTTTAATTTTTACTTTTAGCCCTGGACAGAAAGTATGATACAAAAGAATAAATGGGCCTGGGCCTGGGTACCCACCCTCTACTTCACCCAGGGTTTGCCCTATGTGATGGTGGTGACCGTTTCGGTGATCATGTACAAAAAACTAGGTATCAGCAATGCAGATATCGGCTTGTATACCAGCTGGCTTTATCTTCCCTGGGTGATCAAGCCTTTATGGAGCCCCTTCCTGGATCTCATTGGAACAAAACGCAACTGGTTTCTCCTGATGCAACTCCTTGTTTCCCTTTCCTTCCTGGCCATTGGCTTTACTTTACCCACTAATATCTTTTTTATCACAACTCTGGCTTGTTTCTGGATGGCAGCATTTGCATCAGCCACTAATGATATCGCTTCCGACGGTTATTACATGATTGGTCTTACGGAGGAAAAACAATCCTTTTTCGTCGGTGTGAGGAGTACCTTTTACAAACTTGCCAATGTAACCGGGCAGGGATTACTGGTAATCTTGGCAGGGTTTCTGGAAAATCACTACGGAGATAATACCAAAGCGTGGTCAGTAACTATGATCGCAGCCGCCGTATTGATGCTCATTTTTACCATTTCCAACGCTGTATTCTGTCCGAAATTTGAATCTTCCAAAGCAATTGTACTCGACAAGCCCAATAGCTTTCTGGAAGTATTTTCCTCCTTTTTTAAAAAACCCGGAATAGGAATAGCCCTGACATTCATCTTGTTTTTCAGGCTGGGTGAATCCCAATTGGTTAAAATGGCGGCTCCCTTCCTGCTAGATCTTCCGGAAGACGGCGGACTGGGATACAGTACGGCAGAAGTAGGAACCATATACGGAACAATTGGGGTAATTATGCTCACAGTCGGCGGTATTCTTGGAGGGATCTTAATTTCCAGACATGGCTTAAAAAGGTGGTTCTTTCCTATGGTACTTTCCTTAAATATTCCCAATGCGTTTTACGCTTTCCTGGCCATCACCGAAACCAGTCACTTAGGGGCTGTTGTCACCACTGTTATCCTGGAACAATTCGGGTATGGATTTGCCATAGCCGGATTTATGGTCTACCTGATTTATATTGCCGAAGGGGTATCAAAGACTTCACATTATGCCCTTGCAACGGGTTTTATGGCCCTGGGGATGATGCTCCCGGGTTTAATAAGTGGCTATATGCAGGAGTGGTTGGGATACGACGGATTTTTTATCTGGGTTGTGCTGGCCGCACTCCCTTCTCTCATTCTTTTGAAATACATTAAATATCCTCCGGAATATGGAAAAAAAAGAGAAGCCCAGCCTTAAGGTGATACCGTACGCTAAAGCAAGAAACACGCTCAGCTTAAGAGAAAAAGTGGGGCAATTCTTTATGCCTGCGGCTTTCATCAATGATACTGAGGAAGAGATTTCAGCCCTGGAAAACCTGGTGGCAGAAGGGGCTGTAGGCGGAATTTGTTTCTTCCACAGCAGGGCCAGTGCTGCTACGAACTTTGAAGGCAAAAAAAAAGTCATCTATAATGCTGAAAGCTATGAGGTCCTTAAAAGTCTTATCAGCAGATACCAGCAGGCAGCTAAATATCCTCTTCTCATCAGCATCGATGCGGAATGGGGGCTCGCCATGCGGATAGAAGAAACGCCGCAATACCCGCATGCTATGACCCTTGGGGCGGCGAAAGATCCGTCACTGGTCTATGAAATTGCCAGGTCTATTGGACGGGACTGCAGAACTGCAGGAATTCACTGGAATTTTGCGCCTGTTGCCGACATCAACAGCAATCCTGAAAACCCCGTAATAGGATATCGTTCTTTCGGAAGTAACAAAGAAGAGGTTAGAATTTGCGCTACTGCTTTTTCCAAAGGATTACAAGACGCGGGTATCCTAAGTTGTGCCAAGCACTTTCCGGGTCATGGAGATACGGCTACAGATTCACATCTTTACCTTCCGGTACTTAAAAAATCGGAGTCGGATCTCTTAAAGGAGGAACTCATACCCTTTAACGCCTTAATCAGCCAGGGTGTAGATGCGATCATGGTAGGCCATATCGCCGTTCCTGCACTTACCGGCGGACAGTCTATTTCCGCTTCAGTGTCCGGGGAAATTATAGGGACCCTCCTTAAAAAGACTCTGAAATACGAGGGTGTTGTGGTCTCTGATGCTTTAAATATGCATAGTGTATCAAAATCTTATCCCGAAAAAGGTTCACTGGAATGGGCAGCGTTTAATGCAGGTACGGATGTTCTTTGTTTCGCTGAAAACGTGAGGGATGGCATAGAACAGATATCCAGCCATGCAACAGAGAGTCAAGTTGAAGAGAGCTTTAAAAAAGTATGGGAACTAAAAGAGAAAGGGATCAACAGTAAAATGCCGGCAGCTGACCGACTCAGTTCTCCATTAAAACTCAATAAAAAATTAGCAGGAAAATGCCTGACCCTTTTCCGGGGTTCAGAGAAGGAGATTCAAAAATTCAGACAGCATGGTTATGACACGATCACATTAGGCATGGATAAAAAATCAGTGTTTCTGGAGGAAATCGGTATAAAGCCAGAAAGGTCTTTTGTCATTGACAAGGGCAAAAGCTTCCGGAAGATTCAGGAAGAAATCGGATCTCAAAAACAACTGCTCATTGCAGTCTATCCCCCCAAGGCCAAGCCTCAGGAGGCCTTCGGCATAGATAGCCTTGAACTTGAAATTCTCATTGAGCTCCTGAGAAATTACGATACTGTTCTGTACCTTTTTGGAAATCCTTATTTTCTCAGGCTTCTTCCCATTGAGGTAACTAAGGCAGTAGTCATTGCCTACCAGAATCTGGATGGATTTGAAAGTGTTGCGGCAGATCACTTTTTGGGTAATTTTACAGCCTCGGGTACGCTACCGGTTCAATTATAAAAAACGCTGAATGAAAACGTATAAAGTTATAGGAATCATGTCGGGGACCTCCCTGGATGCACTTGATCTGGCTTATTGCCATATCAGGAAACCCCTAACGCGATGGGAGTTTGAAATCGTGAAGACCAGGAGTATCCCCTATGACAAAAAAAGGCAGGCTCGATTAAAAGAAGCCATTAATCTGTCGGCAGAACAGTTACTGAGCCTTCACAATGAATACGGAATATGGCTGGGCGAACAAGCCAGACGATTTGCAGAAGAAGAAAATCTGGAAGTCGATTTTGTTTCCAGTCATGGACATACGGTTCATCATCAGCCTGAAAAGGGGCTTACTTTTCAGGTAGGTTCAGGACAGCATTTAGCCAATGCAAGTGAAATGAAGACTATATGCGATTTCAGGACCAATGACGTGGCTCTCGGGGGACAAGGTGCCCCCTTGGTTCCAATAGGAGATCATTTCCTTTTCGGCTCTTACGATTTTTGCCTGAACCTGGGGGGTATCTGCAATATATCCTTTGCACAGGATGGGGAACGAATTGCTTATGATATAGGGGTTGCCAATATGTTGCTCAACCATATTACCGCTAAAGAAGGACTGGCCTATGATAAAGGAGGAATGCTGGCCCGTAAGGGTACGATGATACCATCACTTCTTAAATCGCTCAATAGCCTCAAATACTACACTCAACCTTTTCCCAAATCAACAGGATATGAATGGTTTTCAAAAGAGGTTGCGCCCATTATCGATGGGGTAAAAGAACCTATGGAATCACTTTTACATACCTGTGTGCACCACATTGCTGAGCAAATCGCAGGGGCGATAGAAAAAATTCCGACAGACGGAGATAAATCCCTCTTGATTACCGGCGGAGGAGGCTTTAATTCATTTTTCATGGAGGTATTGCAGGAAAAGTTAGGGAAGGATGTGACCATTCAAATCCCATCAGCCCAACTTATCGAGTTTAAAGAAGCCCTTGTTTTTGCTTTTATGGGGGTACTCAGGCTTGAACAGGAGATTAATGTATTGCATTCCGTTACCGGAGCGAGCCGGGATTCCTCTTCGGGCGTCCTCTATTTACCTGCTTAATTACGAGATGGTAATGAAGGTATTTTACAAGGGTATATTACCGTGTTTTTTGGGCGGCATAGAAACCTCTTTTTTCTCCAGCATACTATAGGTTTTGATAAGCTTTCTCCTGGTTTCCCTCGGGGGTATGACCTCATCGATAAACCCTCGTCTTGCTGCCCTGAAGGGATTAGCGAATTTCTCTGCGTACTCGGCTTCTTTTTCTGCGAGTTTTTTTTCGGGATCATCAGCAGCCTTGATTTCCCTCCGGAAGATAATTTCACTGGCACCTTTAGCTCCCATTACTGCAATCTCAGCAGAGGGCCAGGCGTAATTAAAATCGGCCCCGATATGCTTGGAATTCATCACGTCATACGCACCTCCATAGGCTTTACGGGTAATAACGGTTACCTTAGGTACAGTGGCTTCGCTAAGGGCATATAGCAGTTTCGCTCCGTGTACAATAATCCCATTCCACTCCTGGTCTGTCCCGGGAAGAAAGCCGGGCACATCTACCAGAACCAGCAGCGGAATATTAAAACTATCGCAAAAACGGGTAAATCTGGCCGCTTTTCTCGAACTGTTCACATCGAGTACTCCTGCCAGGAACATCGGCTGATTTGCAACTATGCCTATACTCTTTCCCGCTAGGCGGGCAAACCCTACAATTATATTCTCAGCAAAATCTTTATGTATTTCGTAAAAACTGTCTTCGTCAATAATTCCCTTTATGACATCATGCATATCATAAGGCTTGTTCGGGTTATCCGGAATGAGTCCTTCCAGAATGTCCCGCATTTCATCTTTTAATTCGAAAGGCAGGTCCCTGGCTTTTTCTTTATGGCTCTGAGGAAGATAGCTCAGTAAATGCTTTACGTCTTCAAGACATTCCACATCATTGGAAGAGGTCTTATGGGCGACACCAGATTTGAAAGCGTGAGCACTGGCTCCACCGAGTTCTTCCGCTGTCACTGCTTCATTGGTCACTGTTTTAACCACATTTGGGCCGGTGACGAACATATAGCTCGTCTCTTCCACCATCAGGGTAAAGTCGGTAATAGCCGGTGAGTATACAGCACCCCCGGCACATGGACCCATGATCGCTGAAAGCTGAGGGATAACACCTGATGCTTTCACATTGCGATAAAATATATCTGCGTACCCTCCCAGAGATCTCACCCCTTCCTGTATCCTTGCTCCACCTGAATCGTTCAGCCCAATGACGGGGGCACCTACATTCATAGCCAGATCCATTACTTTACATATTTTCTCTGCGTGAGTTTCAGATAAAGCACCGCCGAAAACCGTAAAATCCTGAGCATAAACATAGACCAGCCTTCCGTTGATGGTCCCGTAACCTGTCACCACACCATCGCCAAAAAAGACTTCCTTATCCATTCCGAAATCGGTTGTTCGATGGGTAACCAAAATGCCCATTTCCTCGAAAGATCCCTCATCCAGAAGAAAATCGATTCGCTCACGTGCGGTTAACTTTTTCTTCTGATGCTGTTTTTCAATACGTTTTAGGCCCCCTCCAAGTTTGGCCTGTTCGATTCGGTCATTTAATTTCTTATAGTTATCACTCATTGCTTATGCTGTTGGGGTTCTCAGGAGTTTTTGATCTTCCAGATATTGTTTTAAGGCCACGTTGGCGGCAATTTCTGCTTCTTCCTCAGCTTTATTTTTTAATATTTCAGGCGAATAGTGATTCTTAACAAAGTGGGTATCGAAATTCCCGGATCGAAATGCCTCATGCTCGCATACAAATAGTCCGAAAGGCAAAGTTGTCTGTACGCCTTCCACCTCGTATCCCTCAATGGCCTCAATCATCCGTTGGATCGCCTCCTCCCTGCTCTTCCCATAGGTGATCAGTTTGGAAAGCATGGGATCGTAGTAGATCGGTATCTCCATTCCTTCTTTAAATCCATTATCGACCCTTATCCCTTCTCCTCTTGGCAGGCGATACCTGTGGAGTGTTCCAACACTGGGTAAGAAATTGTTCAGCGGATCTTCGGCATATACTCTCAGTTCAAGGGCATGTCCCTTTATTGAAAGGTCTTCCTGTTTCAGAGGCAACTCTTCCCCCCTGGCTACTCTGATCTGTAATTCTACCAGGTCAACCCCCGTGATAAGTTCGGTAACAGGATGTTCCACCTGCAATCGGGTATTCATTTCTAGAAAGTAGAAATTGTGGTCGGCATCCATCAGAAATTCCACTGTTCCTGCTCCTACATAGTCGCATGACCGTGCTACCTTGGTAGCTGCAATTCCCATTTCTTCTCTTAGTTCTGGGCTGAGTATTGCAGAGGGGGCTTCCTCTACCACCTTCTGATGTCGTCGCTGGATACTGCACTCCCGTTCAAAGAAGTATAAAATATTGCCATGGGTGTCGGCCATGATCTGAATTTCAATATGCCTGGGAGAGTTTACATATTTTTCAATAAAGACCGAACCGTCTCCAAAGGCTGATGTAGCTTCTGATATAGCCCGTTCCATTTGAGATTCCAGATCTTTGTCTTTCTCTACAATACGCATTCCTTTGCCCCCACCTCCTGCTGATGCTTTTATTAAAATAGGATAACCGATTTCCTTAGCAATGACTTTCGCCTTTTTTACATCAGATATGGCTTCGTCTATACCCGGAACCATAGGAATCTGATAACTTTTAACAGCTTCCTTTGCTGCAAGCTTGCTTCCCATGGTCTGGATAGCTTTTGGTCCGGGGCCTATAAAAATAAGACCGCTCTTTGTTACGGCCGCTGCGAAATCGGAATTTTCACTTAAAAATCCATATCCGGGATGTATGGCGTCAACTCCCAGTCGTTTAGCCTCCTCAATAATTCGTGAACCATTTAGATAGGATTCCTTAGATGGCGCTTCGCCAATGCAAACAGCTTCATCTGCAAAGGCCACGTGCGGTGCATTCCGGTCGACCGTGGAATAAACCGCTACAGTTTTGATCCCCATCTGCCGGGCGGTCTTCATGACCCTGATGGCTATTTCGCCTCTGTTGGCTACCAGTATTTTTTTCATGTACTTTATTTTTTCAGGCGTATGAAATGAGTAGTTGTTTCTTATCGACCGTCTCCCCCACCTTTACTGAAATATTTTTTATTACTCCTTCTCTTGGAGATGTGAGGACATTTTCCATTTTCATTGCTTCCAGGATAAGTAATGGCGTGTCTTCAGCTACCGTCTCTCCCTCTTTTACCCTAATCTCGAGGATAAGTCCGGGCATAGGAGCCAGAACCTCCGTAATATTCTTGGTAGATCCCAAAGAGAAGCCCATACGGGAAATCTGCTGATCCAATTCGTCGGATATGGCCACCTCATAAACTTCGCTCTTAACTTTGACCTTATAGATTTTACGATGAAAATCTTTTGCAACCACTTCGGCGTTAAAAGGCTGGTTATTTTTTAAAATGTGATATTTTGATGGTTCGGTCTGAAGGATATCCATCTTTTCCACATCTGTTTTGAGGAGAGAGAATTTATAAGTCTCATTTACTGAGACATTGTAGTTAGAAGCCATAATTAAGGGTTGAATTCACAGTTGTCAGAAAGGAAATATATGCAAAAAATAAAAGCGTGGAAAATATTATTTCTGTCGCTATCTTCAGAGGTGATTTTCACACGATTTAACCTGGGAGTAAAAGTAATTCCTGCCTGTTTTATAATATATGACAGAGATCATGTTTTTACAACCCTATCCTTTGTAATTATGCCGGGCAAATTGATTTTGACGAGAGGATAAAGTATACATGCAAATCCGTATTTTTGAACAAAACAACACAAAAATGCTCATCATAGGGATCGCAGGAGGTACGGGCTGTGGCAAAACTACTGTAGTCAATCAGATCATCAATGAAATACCTGAGGAAGAAGTAGGGGTGATCTCCCAGGATTCTTATTACAACGATCTTTCACATCTGTCTTATGAGGAAAGAGCAAAGATCAATTTTGATCATCCCCGGGCCATAGACTTTGATCTGTTGGGCAAGCATCTGGAAATACTGCGAAAGGGCAAACCTATTAATCAGCCTGTTTACTCTTTCCCTAAACACAACAGGACCAAAGATGTCATTATAACCCATCCCAGGAAAGTAATGATCGTCGAAGGAATACTGATCCTGACCCACCCTGAAATCAGAAAAATGTTCGACATTAAAATTTATGTCCATGCCGATTCGGATGAACGGCTCATCAGGAGGTTGAAACGGGATATTCATGAGAGAGGAAGGGATCTGGAGGAAGTGCTGAGTCGCTACCAAAACACATTGAAGCCAATGCACGATCAGTTTATTGAACCCACCAAAGAGTACGCAGACATTATCATCCCAAACAACAAGTACAATACGGTTGCCGTTGATATCGTAAGGACCATCATTACAGACAAGCTGAATTAGTTCGAATGGGATTAAAAAAATTGAGAGAGAAAAAATGGTTTACCATCGCCACCAACCTTTATGTTGTGGTGCTCACAGCATTCGTGATATGGATGGTTTTCTTTGATACAAATTCGCTTATGATCCATCTCGAATTAAAGAAACAGATAAATACTCTTGAAAAACAGAAAGAATTTTTAAAGAACGAGATAGAAAAGGACAGAAAAACTCTTGAAAAACTTTCAGATCCGGAGGAACTGGAAAAGTTTGCCCGGGAAAAGTATTATTTAAAAAAGAAAGAAGAAGAGATTTACCTCATTGAATATGAGGATAGTCTTAAAAATAAGGAGGATGAGCAAAAAGAATGATTTTTATAATTTCCCGCCAGCAACCTCAAAAGCCTGGAAACAGCATATCCAATATGGCCTGAAAGGGAAAGATTACAATGACAGCCTGGTATGGGATAGTCCTGATCACATCAAGGTAAAACCATTTTATAGTGCTGATGACCTGGATAATCTTCCTCTAAATGGCATTACTCCGGAAACAGAATGGAAAGTGGGACAGTACCTATCTGTCACAGATTCCAAAAGCGCCAATTCAAAGGCGCTCAGAGCCTTAGAAAAAGGAGCGGAGAGTATAATTTTTAAGCTTAGCTCTCCTGACTGTGACCTTCAAACCTTATTAAAGTCGATCGAAACGGAAAAAACCCCCGTACATCTGGAGCTCGGATTTAACCCGGAGTCTTTGGTTGAATCCCTGAAACTATTAAGTGATAAGTCTTCTGTATTTGTACATTTTGATGTGATCGGGCAATTTACCCGGAGCGGAAATTGGCATAAATCCATGAAGGAAGATCTGGATTCCTGGCAACGATTAAACCGGGAACTGGAAGGAATTGGAACCATTTCTATTGATGGAGGTCTTTATCAGAATGCAGGGGCCAACCGAGTTCAACAATTGGCTTATATGCTTGGCCAGGCCCATGAATACCTTCATCTTTTAAGTACGGGAAGCTCAGGTTCCTCTTACCCTGTGCCGGTTTTTAAAGTTGCTCTCAATTCAAATTACTTTTTCGAAATCGCCAAATTAAGGGCACTCAGGCAATTATGGAAAACACTTGCCAGGGAGTACGGCGTACCGGAGCATTGCCATATCGTTGCACAACCCAGTAAGAGAAATAAAACAATTTTCGAGTACAATTCCAATCTTTTGCGGACGACCATGGAATGTATGGCAGCTGTAAACGGAGGGGCAGATACCGTATGCAACTTACCTTATGACTCTCTTTATCAGAAAGAAAATGAGTTCGGTGAACGCATCGCCCGGAATCAGTTATTGATACTTAAAAACGAGAGTTATCTCGGAGCAGTTTCCAACCCGTCAGACGGTGCGTATTACATTGAGTCGTTAACACATCAGATGGCGGAGAAAGCCCTGTCACTATTTAAAGAACTGGAAGCCTCCGGCGGTTTACTCCATGCTTTAAAAGAACATACCATTCAGCGTAAGATCAAAGAACAGGCAACCCGGGAGCAGGAACGCTTCGATCAGGGGACTGAGATCTTAGTGGGTTCTAATGGCTACCAAAATCCAGGAGATACCATGAAAGACAAATTGGAAGTGTCACCTTTTATGAAGTTTAGTCAGAAGAAAACCCTGATTGAACCTTTATTGGGAAAGAGGCTTTCGGAAAGCCTGGAAAAAAAGAGACTGCAAGATGAGTAGAAAAGATTTTAAGGATTTGCAATTAATTTACGAGAACCCTGAACTTCAGGACAGTAGCAAATCAACAAAATTTGCTGAGGGGATTGAAGTTCAAGGCAGTTTCCGACCAAAGGATATTTCTTCGCTTCAGCATCTCAACTATGTCGCTGGTATTCCGCCGTATTTAAGAGGCCCTTATCCTACCATGTATGTACAAAGACCCTGGACCATAAGACAATATGCCGGGTTTTCCACCGCCGAAGAGAGCAATGCCTTTTACAGAAGGAACCTTGAGGCAGGACAAAAGGGACTTTCGGTTGCCTTTGACCTCCCTACACACAGGGGATATGACAGTGATCACGAAAGAGTTCAGGGTGATGTGGGTAAGGCTGGAGTCGCCATAGACTCTGTAGAGGATATGAAGATTCTCTTTGAGGGCATTCCCCTCGACGAGATGTCGGTCTCAATGACTATGAACGGGGCCGTTCTGCCTATTATGGCCTTTTATATCGTGGCTGCCGAAGAACAGGGTGTATCCCCGGAAAAACTCGCAGGGACCATTCAGAATGATATTCTCAAAGAGTTTATGGTACGGAATACGTATATCTATCCCCCTGCACCATCCATGCAGATCATCGCCGATATCTTTGAGTATACGAGCAGGTTAATGCCCCGTTTTAACAGCATCAGCATTTCAGGATATCACATGCAGGAAGCCGGAGCTACAGCAGATATAGAGCTGGCTTATACCTTGGCAGATGGGCTGGAATACATCAGGACCGGATTAAAGGCGGGGCTCGACATCGATGCCTTCGCTCCCAGACTTTCATTTTTCTGGGCAATCGGGATGAACCACTTTATGGAAATAGCCAAAATGCGGGCAGGACGAGTACTTTGGGCCAAGTTGGTGAAGCAGTTCAACCCGCAAAACCCTAAATCCCTGGCCCTTAGAACCCATTGCCAGACCAGTGGCTGGAGTCTTACCGAACAAGACCCTTTTAACAACGTCGCCCGGACCACCATTGAAGCCGCTGCGGCCGCTTTTGGAGGTACTCAAAGCCTGCATACCAATGCGCTCGATGAGGCTATAGCCCTTCCAACTGATTTTTCAGCAAGGATTGCAAGAAACACCCAAATCTATCTCCAGGAAGAAACCAAAATCACCAAAACCGTTGATCCCTGGGCGGGGTCCTACTATGTGGAATACCTTACGGATGCACTGGCAAAAAAAGCGTGGAAACTTATAGAGGAAGTCGAGTCCCTGGGTGGGATGACAAAGGCCATAGAAGAGGGCATCCCCAAGTTGAGAATAGAAGAAGCCGCTGCTAAGAAGCAGGCGAGGATTGACAGCGGACAAGATATCATAGTTGGGGTAAATAAGTACAGGCTCGAAGAAGAGGAAATGCTGCAGATTCTTGAAGTGGATAATGCCGAGGTACGCCGGCAGCAAATAAACAGATTGGAACAGCTAAAAAGCAAACGGGATAAAAAAGAAGTTGTTTCTGCCCTCAATCGGCTTACGGCTGCTGCAAAGAAGAAGCAGGAAGGAACTGAAACTGCGGATAATTTGCTAGATTTAGCGGTAGATGCAGCAAGGAAAAGGGCAACTTTAGGAGAGATCAGTGAGGCCCTTGAGAAAATTTATAACCGCTACAACGCAAAAATACAAACATTTTCAGGGGTGTATTCCAAGGAAATAAAAGATGATAAGAGCTTTAAGAAGGCGCGCAATCTGGCAGACGAATTTGCCGAGTACGACGGCCGCAGACCCAGGATCATGATCGCAAAAATGGGGCAGGACGGACACGATCGGGGTGCAAAAGTCGTTGCCACCGGCTACGCCGATCTTGGCTTTGACGTAGATATTGGTCCGCTGTTTCAAACACCGGCAGAAGCGGCTAAACAGGCAGTAGAAAACGATGTGCACATCCTTGGCGTATCATCTTTGGCAGGTGGACATAAAACACTTGTTCCCCAGGTCCTTGAAGCCCTCAAGGAATACGGCAGAGATGATATCATGGTCATTGTGGGTGGAGTTATTCCCAAACAGGATTACGACTTCCTTTTTAACGCCGGAGCCGTGGCCGTCTATGGTCCCGGAACAAAAATCAGCGAAGCTGCCATTCAGATTCTGGAAATACTTTTGGATTCTGCAAAATAATCATTCCGGATCAGGCCCGAACTGTAACAATTATTGCGATTGCTTAGCCCTAAGTTATTCACTTTCTGTTAACAAAATACATTTTCTGGCTAACCAAATAATCGTATTTTTAACCCCTAACTTACTATGATGATGGGCAAAATTATTGCGATTGCAAACCAAAAGGGTGGGGTTGGGAAAACCACTACCACCGTTAACCTGGCTGCCTCTCTGGGTGTTTTGGAGAAAAAGGTACTTCTTATCGACGCAGATCCGCAGGCGAATGCAACCTCCGGATTGGGAATAGACGTAGATTCAGTGGAACTTGGTACTTATCAGGTGCTGGAGCATACCCGGGCCGCAAAAGATACCATAGTAAAGACTTCTTCCCCCAATGTAGACCTGATCCCTTCGCATATCGACCTGGTAGCGATCGAAATAGAGCTGGTAGACAAAGATGACAGGGAATACATGATGAAAAAGGCCATAAGGGATTTAAAAGAAGAGTACGACTATATTCTAATCGACTGTGCTCCTTCCCTGGGATTACTCACGCTTAATGCCCTTACAGCGGCTGATTCGGTGATCATCCCGATTCAATGTGAATATTTTGCCCTCGAAGGCCTCGGAAAACTGCTGAATACCATAAAAAGTGTACAGCGTATCCACAATCCTGACCTCGATATCGAAGGAATGCTGCTGACCATGTATGATGCACGGCTGCGCCTGTCTAACCAGGTAGTGGAAGAAGTTAAAAAACACTTCTCCGAAATGGTATTCGACACTATTATCCAGAGAAATGTAAGGCTTGGGGAAGCGCCAAGTTACGGGGAAAGCATTATCAAATATGACGCAAGTAGCAAAGGAGCCGCCAATTACCTCAATATGGCAAACGAGCTACTCAAAAAGAATAAGGAGACTGTGTGATGGCAAAAGCGACAAAAAAACAAGCCCTTGGCCGTGGTTTATCTGCGCTCTTAAAAGATCCTGAAAACGACATCAATTCGGTTACAGATAAAAACGCGGATAAGGTAGTAGGCAATATTGTTGAGCTGGAACTCGATGCAATAGAAGTCAATCCCTTCCAGCCAAGATCTAACTTTAATGATGAGGCCCTTCAGGAACTCGCATCCTCGATCAGGGAACTTGGGGTGATCCAGCCAATTACCGTACGGAAACTGGATTTTAATAAGTACCAACTGGTATCGGGAGAAAGGCGATATCGGGCATCAAAACTCGTCGGACTGGAGACTATCCCGTCCTATATCCGGATTGCGAATGACCAGGAATCCCTGGAAATGGCGCTCGTTGAAAATATCCAGCGGGAAGACCTCGACCCCATTGAGATTGCACTCTCCTATCAGCGATTGATCGAAGAGATTGAACTCACTCAGGAAAAACTCAGTGATCGGGTAGGGAAAAAACGATCAACCATTACGAATTATTTACGTTTACTGCGTTTAGACCCAATTATCCAGACCGGAATGAGAGATGGATTTATCTCCATGGGCCATGGCCGGGCTTTGGTGAATATTGACAAAAGAACCGATCAGCTCGACATTTACGAACAGATCATTGAAAATGGATTGTCTGTGCGTCAGACGGAAGAACTGGTGAGGCAATATCACAACAAGGGTGCATCTCCTAAAAAATCCGCTGGTTCAAAATCGGATAAATCCCTCTTTATCCTAAATAGTGAAATTGCATTGTCGCACTACCTAGAAACAGATGTCTCCCTGAATACCCAGGATAATCAGAAGGGTAAAATGACACTTTCATTTAATTCTAAAGAAGACTTAAACAGAATCATTAAACTCATTACTGGTGAGTAGTCGGTCTTTTTTTTTTCTTATCCTCTTCTGCATTTTTTCTGCGATCAGTGCCCAGGAGAAAAAAACGGATACCGATTCCCTGCGAACTGATTTAAAGGAAAAAGGCATCGTTGTTGACGGGAAGATAGAAAAGAAGGATGTAAATCCTCTTGCTCCCAGCCGAGCAGCCTTTTATTCGGCTATTTTACCCGGACTGGGACAGATCTACAACCGTCGCTACTGGAAAGTACCAATTGTTTATGGGGCCCTGGGAACCGGTGTTTACGCCTATCTCTACAATGATGATTTGTACGACCGGTTCAGATCGGCCTTTAAACGAAGGCGGGCAGGATTTACAGATGATGAATTTTATGATGTAAATAACAGTGGGATCGTACCCGGAAGTCCGGACCTTTCCGATGAAGCACTGCAGGATGCACAGGAACGATATCAGAGGGACAGGGATCTCGCCTTGCTTATTACGATCGGACTTTATGCCTTTAATATCATTGATGCCAATGTAGATGCACATTTGCAGCAATTTAATGTCGATGATGATCTCAGCCTGGATATCAAGCCCTATCTGGAATACCATCCTATTACCTCAGACCCAAATTACGGACTAGCCTTAACCATAAAATTTTAGCTTGTGAATATTGCATTGCTGGGTTACGGAAAAATGGGTAAAATGATCGAGCAGATCAGCATGAAACGGGGGCATAAGATTGTGGCCCGAGTTGATCTGGAGACTGCAACAATAAACTACGGCGACATCGACGTAGCCATAGATTTTAGCGTCCCTGAATCTGCAGTTGATAATATCAGGGGATGCCTGGCAAATGGAGTTCCTGTTATCTCTGGAACAACGGGCTGGCTTAACCGATATAAGGAAGTAGAAGAATATTGTAGGGAAAAAAAAGGCGCATTTCTCTATTCCTCCAATTTCAGTCTTGGAGTCAATATTTTCTTTGAACTGAATACGCTCCTGGCTGGTTTAATTGCCAATTCAGAAAATTATAAGGTCTCCATCGATGAAACGCATCATATCCACAAGCTGGACGCTCCGAGTGGCACTGCGATTACATTGGCTGAAGGGATTATAGAAGCCACAGATTACAAGAAGTGGGAACTCGATGGCAAAGGGGAGGATACCGTCGTAGTTCATTCGCATCGAGAGGGAGAAGTTCCCGGCACTCATATCGTAACCTATTCTGGCACCGTGGATGAGATTAGTATTAAGCACAAGGCCTATAATCGTGAGGGGTTTGCCCTGGGAGCAGTGGTGGCTGCAGAATGGATTCAGGGAAAACAGGGTGTATTTAGTATGAAAGACGTGTTAAACCTTGGGACAAAATAATAACAAAATGATACCTTGCCTCCGCAAAGGCTTAAAGTTGCAGATATGAACGTTACACAATGGCTCCTATTTATACTTCTTATACAACTCATTCACTTCCTGGGCACCTCGAAGCTTTATAAAAAAGCAGGCAGAAAGCCCTGGGAGGCAGCTATTCCCGTTTACAATGCAGTGATATTAATGAAAATTATCAGAAGGCCAGGCTGGTGGGTGATCCTCCTTTTTATCCCTATTATCAACCTGCTGATGTTTCCGGTAATCTGGGTAGAGACAATCCGCAGCTTCGGACGCAACAGCCTTATAGATACATGGTTGGTCATCCTCACCCTCGGATTCTATATCTACTATGTCAATTACAGCCTGGATGTTGAGTATATCAAAGACCGAAGTTTACATCCAAAAAGTGGTGTTGGGGAATGGGTGAGTTCAATCGTATTTGCTATTGTGGCAGCTACTCTTGTCCATACCTACTTTATACAGCCCTATGTGATTCCAACCGGTTCACTGGAACGTACACTCAGAATAGGAGATCTTTTGTTTGTGAGTAAGTTTCACTATGGAGCCAGGACACCGATGACCACCATCGCGGCTCCCATGGTTCACGATACCCTTCCTGTACTCGGCATCAGATCCTATCTCAAAAAACCACAGCTTCCCTATTTCAGGTTACCTGGCTTTACCAAGGTTGATCGTAATGATATTGTGGTATTCAGTTGGCCCGCCGATACCGTCAGGGCCTTTTTCAAAAAGGAAAAAGGGGTGGTAAAACCCATCGACAAAAAATCTAACTATGTAAAACGATGTGTTGGCCTTCCGGGGGATTCCCTCGAAGTGAGAGACGGATATGTCTTTATCAACGGGGAAAAGCTTGTCTTGTCTGACCGGGCAAAGCCCCAATACGATTATATGCTCTATGCTCAAAAGGGCGTTTCATCGAGGTTGCTGATAGAATTCGGGGTTTCTGAATTTAACCGGACGTATGTAGCTCAATCCCTGAATCCTCAGCAAATCATGGCCCTGCAGTCTTCAGGTTACGCCGTTTACAGCCAGAATAACCCTCCGATAATCCTGACCGATAGCAAGGGGATTTCTGTCGACCTTATACGTTCACTGGGGCTGTCATTGCGCGAGATTACTGACCGGGAACGGCAGGCTACCCTCACGGAAGAAATGGCAACAAAGCTGCGTAATAATTCACAGATCGATTCAGTTGTAAAGATCATAGAATCCAAAGGTGTTCCGGGCTACAACATTTTTCCTCAAGATGAATCGTATCCGTGGAACAACGATAATTTTGGCCCCATTTACATCCCGGCTAAAGGCAGTACAATACCTCTTAGTGTAGAAGTACTTCCTCTATATAAAAAAATCATAAGAGACTACGAAAACAACACAGTGAGTGTTTCCGGGAATCAGGTACTCATCAACGGGGAAGTGACAACTGAATATACTTTTAAACAGGATTATTACTGGATGATGGGTGACAACCGGGATCATTCTGAAGATAGCAGGTCATGGGGATATGTCCCAGAAAACCACATAGTGGGAACCCCCATTTTTATCTGGTTGAGTTTCGATAATTTCAATGAAGGAATTGCGAACTGGAAGCCGAGATGGGATCGCATTTTCACTACCGTGCACGGAAGTGGGGAACCTGTTTCTTATTTTCGGTATTTTCTTATGGCCCTGGCTGCATGGTTTATCTTTGATTTTGTCAGGAAAAGAAGAAAAAAAGCCAAGAAATAAATCAATATCTCCCTTTTACTGGTATGCGCTGTTTATTGCACCCTTCATATTTCCCCAATATAGCCGCGATGGCGCTGTTGGCTCAGCAGGAGTGTGAATGGGAAATAATGGATTATTTTCAGAAACAGACCTATAGGAATCGAACCTATATCTGCACAGATCAGGGGAAACAAATGCTGAGTATCCCCATCCTGCATGTGGGCGGAAAACAGGGAAAACAGTATTACAGGGATGTCAGGACCGACAATAAATATCCCTGGCAAAGACAACATTGGCGCTCCCTTCAAACCGCCTACAGATCCTCCCCCTTTTTTGAATATTACGAAGATGATCTGGCTCCTTTGTTTCTGGAATATCCTGTTTACCTGTTAGATCACAACTTTCGCTGCTTAGAGGTTATCACCTCCCTGCTGAACCTGAATTTACCCGATAAAAAGACTGAACAATACCACCCTTCTCCCAAAGGTGTAAGGGATATGCGCTTCCTGGTCAATGCAAAGAAAGCGGTTTCATTTGATCCGTTGCCTTATACCCAGGTATTTACTGAGCGTCATGGTTTTATTCCTAACCCCAGCATCCTCGATCTTCTTTTTAACGAAGGACCCAATGCCCTGAATTACCTTCAGGAGACCACTTTAGACTCTTTGTATGCTTAGATTCTTTCTTCATTACGGCATACATTTCCTTTTGCCCCTGGCTGTTGGATTCCTGTTTTTTAGAAGCAATCAGAAGCGGGCGATCCTTATTATGCTGGCCGCTATACTTATCGATGTGGATCATTTATTTGCAGATCCGATTTTTAACCCTGACCGGTGTAGCATCAATTTCCATTTTTTACACCAGTACTGGGCCATGGCAGTATATGTACTATTTCTCTTCATCAAACCGTTAAGGATTTGGGGAATCGGACTTTTACTGCATATGCTTGCCGATTGGACAGATTGTGTGCTTATGGGTTTTGAAAGCGGAATGTAGCTTTAATTGGATAATGGTCAGAAAGGACCACATCGTAGTTTTTATGTTCAATGACTTCAAAATTATTTTCAAGTAAAATATAATCGATTCTAAAGGGCAGAATTTTAAATGACAAGGTAGTTCCATAACCGTTGCCTTTCTCGAGGAATGAATCCTTCATATTCTTACTAAGACTACTATAGACTTTAGAATACTGACTATTGTTGAAATCTCCACAAATCACCACGGGATAAGACGATTCTTTCCTGTGTTTGATTATTTGATTTGCTTGAATTTTTTGCTTTTCTACAGTCTCTCCAAGTCTTTTTATAAGGCGAATTGGATTTTCCCTTTTAATTGAGCTAGGCCTGAATCTCAAAGACTGAAGGTGAATATTATATAACCTTAAGGTATCAATCCCTACTTTCAAGTCAACATAAATGGCATTATTAGGAGTGTCAAGAAAATCCAATGATCCTTTTGCCACTATCGGAACTTTTGAAAAAATTGCTAAGGGGGCGTAGTCTGTAGTACCGCTCTTAGGATAAATATAATAATGGGGGTAATTACTCAACTGTTTTAATGTACTTCTAGATGATTTAAATTCCTGAAAACAAAGGATATCAGGATCTTCTGAAGTCACAAAATTTAATATTTCGGATTGTATATTTGAAGACTTTATCCTGTAATTTCCGACAAAGTTCAAAGCATTAAAACTCAATACAGAAATATCATTTATAGATTTATCTTCATCAGTAGAAGAAAAAACGATAAACGGACCGAGTACGAATATCCATATTATCAAGGATACTAAGGGCCAAATGAGTAGTTTACTTCTAATGATTGAAGCATATAGGCCCGTAATAAAATTAAATGCAACCAGGTAAGGAATCAGCAGTAATAACAGTTCAAACAATATTATTTCAGCCTGATTTGAAATATTATATATACATAAAACAATTAAAAGCAGGGAAAGAAATACTGTAATCGGCCTAACGAAATAAAGTGTAAATTTAGAAAAACGCATAGAGTTATTCTTCCTTCCCTGCCTTAAACAGGAAGTCTTTTTCAGCCTTGGTAAGGCTTTCGTAACCCGACTTGCTGATCTTGTCCAATATTGAGTCAATTTTTCGCTGCCGGCTCTCCTTGTCGTAATCTATCTTCGACTTCCCCGACGTATTTTTTTTGCGGTAAACTGTTTTCATAGGAGCCTTTTTCTCACCCGGTTTAAACATAGCTCCCAGGCTATCAAGTAGTTTTGAAAAACCTTCTCCAATATCCCTTCCTTTGGTTAGTTGCCTGGCATATATATATCCCAGAAGGGCGCCCCCTAAATGGGCCAAATGTCCCCCGGGGTTGCTAGCCGGAATCTGAATTAAATCCAACAGGACAAAAAAGGCACCTATATACCAGAGTTTTAGGTTAAAGAATATCACTCGTACTTCCTGGTTAGGGATATAGGAGCAAATAAAGATCAATACGG
The DNA here is from genome assembly GCF_041358175.1 of Muriicola sp. E247. Lineage (NCBI taxonomy): Bacteria > Pseudomonadati > Bacteroidota > Flavobacteriia > Flavobacteriales > Flavobacteriaceae > Muriicola > Muriicola sp. E247. The sequence continues at coordinate 39,410 of NZ_JBGKBE010000012.1, read as the reverse complement.
CCGTAACCCCTGCGGAGGCCCCGATTAAGGCCGATTTGGACCCCATAAATACGGGAAATACATTATAACTCAGAACAAAAAGGAGTCCGCCCAGTATAACACCCAGGAAATAGACATTTATGAGTTTGCGGGCAGAAAAGAGATTCAGAAATATTCTGGCAGAAAAATAGAGAAGCAACATATTCCAGAATAAATGAAAGAAATCTGCATGGAAAAAAGAATAGGTAACAATAGACCAGGGCTGGGTAATGTAGGCCATAAGATCTACAGGTAACTCGAACCACTGCGAAATGGCATTTCCCCTAAAGCCCAGTAAAAAAGGTAATAGGGCATTCAGAATAAATACGATCACATTCACCGTGATCAGTTTCTCTGCGATGCTTAATCGAGCAAATTGATATCGAAGTCCACCATTATTCATAGACCTAGTTCCATCTGTTTTTATTGAACTGGTTTTTCTTCCAGTACCACATCATTATAAATCCAAAAAGAGCACCTCCAACGTGTGCGAAATGCGCAATTCCCTGTCCAAAGATAGAATATCCCGTGACACCTGAAAACAGGTCGAGCCCGATCAATACTGGGATAAAATATTTTGCTTTAATGGGAACCGGAAGAAAAATAAGAAATAGTTCACTATTGGGAAATGACATTCCAAAAGCGACCAATATACCGTAAATGGCACCGGAGGCTCCCACTGCAGGAGTACTGTATGCCATTAAGAAATTATCTATAGTACTTCTTGGTGCGAGTTCATACCAGCCCGTATTAAACTTCCCCTGAGAAATGATATCCATGATCTCCGGCCTGGTCAGTCCCGAGGAGACCAAAACATCTATTCCCTCGGTAAAATAGTAGTAATTTACTGCCGTGTGGATCAGGGCAGCGCCTACCCCTGCGGAAAAATAAAAGAACAGGAATTTATTCTTCCCCCACATCTGTTCCAAAGGGGAACCGAAAGCCCAGAGAGCATACATATTGAAGAGAATATGCATAAATCCTCCATGCATAAACATATGGGATACTACCTGCCATAATGCAAAATTTTCGTTTTCAGGAAACCAGAGAGAAAACCATTGATACATTTGCTCCCCGTATAAAGCCGTGGCTATAAAAAAGATGATATTAATGATAAGGAGGTGTTTGATAGCCCCGGTAAGTCTTCCCATCTAATTAAATTTTTTATCGATTTCGTTCTCGGTTAAAGTGATAAAGATCGGTTTATTAAACGGACTGAGCATGCTTTCCTTACAGGCAAAAAGATCATTGACCAGTGCCAGCTGCGAAAGTGGATCCAATACATCTCCCGAATTAACAGAAACACTTCTGCATAGCGCTTTTGCCAGCATATCCGACTGGGATAAACTATTTGATGTGTTCTCCTGACGATATTCTGCGATCAGGGTATCCAGAACAGAACCCAACTGTTTTTCAGGAACCAGGGGAGGTAAGCCCTTGATATTAATATCTTCTTCACTTGCTAATTCTATAACAAATCCGAGGGTTTGTAAATGATTGTGCAATTCTTGAATTACATTCATTTCAGCTGGGGTAAATTGCAGGGAAACTGGGAATAACAATTGCTGACTCAGGCTTTCCTTCAGTGTCATGTTCCGGAGGAACTTTTCATACAACACCCTTTGATGAGCCCGCTGCTGATCAATAATAAGCATCCCCGATCTGATCGTAGTAACTATGTATTTTCGTCTGAGCTGAAAGGTGGTACCTTCATTTACCTGCTTTTCTTCCGCAGGTGGGAATATTTTTCCTGAAACCGCTTCAGATTCAAAATGAACACTACTAAAGGCTTCTTCCCTGCTCGATTTGGACTCGAGATCCACAAACATATTTTCCCAACCTTCCGTAGAGCGTTTGCCGTACCCTCCCCCCGAACCACCGGAGATCCGAGATTCATGCTGGAAGGGGTTAAAGCCGGGATTCACTGCGATTCCGGGAATATGGGCTTCTTTATTCTGATAGGCATAGGGTGTTTCCAGGTTTTGATCTTTCTCAAAATCGAGCATAGGTGCCAGATGGAACTGCCCGAGACTGTGCTTTACCGCCGACTTTAAAATGGCGTAGAGGGTATGTTCATCATCGAACTTTATTTCGGTCTTAGTGGGGTGTATATTAATATCAATCGATGTGGGATCTACATCCAGGTAGAGGAAATATCCCGGATATGACTCAGGTTTTATCAACCCTTCAAATGCCGCTTGTACAGCGTGGTGAAGATACGGGCTTTTGATAAAACGATCATTGACGAAGAAGAATTGCTCTCCCCTGCTTTTTTTGGAGAATTCGGGTTTGCAAATAAATCCATTGATCTTAACCACCTCGGTTTCCTCCTGTACCGGTACCAGTTTTTCATCTGTCTTATGCCCGAAAACATTGATGATCCTCTTACGCTGGGAGGTCTTATTGAGATGAAACAATTCACTGTCGTTGTGATAGAAGTAGAAACTGATACCCGGGTGAGCCAGGGCTACACGATGAAATTCGTCGGTAATATGCCTGAATTCTACCTTATTTGATTTCAGGAAATTACGTCTGGCGGGGATATTGTAAAAAAGGTTCTTTACCGCAATTGAAGTCCCTTTTGGGGTCACTGATACTTCCTGGGCAACCACCCTGCTGCCTTCAATTCTCAGATGGGTACCCAGCTCTTCCTCTTCCGGCCGTGTCTGCATATCGACATGAGCAATTGCAGCAATTGAGGCCAGTGCTTCACCCCGGAATCCTTTGGTATGCAGCTGAAATAGATCTTCCGCACTTCGGATCTTAGAGGTGGCATGCCGCTCAAAACTGAGACGCGCATCCGTAGGACTCATTCCCATTCCGTTATCAACCACCTGAATAAGGGTTTTACCCCCGTCTTTTACTATAAGTTTAATTTCCTCAGCCCCCGCGTCCACCGCATTTTCCATCAACTCTTTGACAACGGAAGCAGGGCGCTGGACAACTTCTCCCGCCGCAATCTGATTAGCCACATGGTCTGGCAATAGTTGAATGAAATTCCCCATTATTTTGAATAGAATATGGAAAGGTCGAAATCGATAATGTACAAAAAGATGAGGATAAGGACAGCAAGAATCAATAGGAAACGGATATTGTAGTTCCTGTCGGCCCCTCGCCGGAGGTCAGACATCGCGCTGCTGAATTTTGATTTGAGTCCTCTGGGCGGTTCAGCGGTTGTCCTGTACCGATCTAATTTATGCTGTATTTTAAAGGGGTTACCCTCCCCCTTATCATCGTAATATCGCGGTGAATAATTGTATTTCTTGTTCCTTCGCAGTTTTGTAAATCGTCCCATATCGCTCCTCCGTCAAAGGTACTTAAATATCGAAAAAGTGCAGAAGCACAGTTCCCAAAATTTGTTAACATCAAAATTGAGCTGATTGGGCCGGACTATTTCCCGAGAACTGCCATTTTAATCGCAGCAATAGCCGCTTCGGCACCTTTATTTCCGTGTTTCCCCCCACTTCTGTCTTTTGCCTGTTGAAGGGTATCATCGGTAAGTACACAAAAAATAACTGGTGTTTGGGTGATGACGTTCAGGTCTTTAATTCCCTCTGCAGTAGCACTGCAGACAAAATCGAAGTGTGCCGTTTCACCCCTGATTACACTGCCAATGGCAATGATAGCGTCGGGCTTAACCTCTTCAATCATCTTTTTACAACCAAAGGTAAGTTCAAAGCTTCCGGGCACATTCCACCTGATAAGCTGATCTTCTTTAAGGCCGCAATCAAGCAATGTTGAATGTGCTCCCTGGTAAAGACCTTCTGTAATTTCATCATTCCACTCCGATACCACAACCCCGATCTTTAGGTGGGAGGCGTTGGGGATACTCTTTTTGTCGTAGTGAGATAGATTACGGTTAGCAGTGGCCATCTTTACTGAGTTTGGGCCATCCCAATAAAGACATCTATGGTCTGAGCTTCATTGGAATCCGGGAATTCGTCCTTGATGCGCTGAAAATAACCTAATGCCTTGTCCTTCCGGTTAAGTTCAAGAGCAGCCACTCCCGCCTTGTACAAAAACCTTGGGGTAGTAAGGGTATTGGTATCCTCTGCAAAGGCTTTTTCGTAGTATGCCAGGGCATCTTCGGTCTGGCCCAATTGCAGGAATGCATCCCCAATTCCACCCAGGGTAAGGGAGGCCGTGATCTCTTCATCAGGAGATACCTTTTCAAGGTATTCTATAGCCTTGTCGTATTGCTGTAGTTCTTTGTAAGCCATTCCCGCTGCGTAGGTAGCAACATTTGCCGAAGGAGTACCAGAGTACTCTTCTATGATATCGAGATAGCCGTATTTGCCTTCCGCTCCATTGAGAGCAAGCAGGAAAAGAGAATCTTTCTCTGCTGTATTCTGCATGGCTTCATTAAAGTACCTGTTGGGATAGAGCATCTCGTTGGCCGCGCTTGCATTCTTAGGCAGCTGAACAAATTGATTGTACCCCAGATAGGCCAATACAGCAACCGCAATCACTCCTATCACACCCAGGATGTAATTCTGGTTGCGTGCTACCCATTGCTCCGATTTGGAAGCGCTTTCATCAAGAGCACTGAATACTTCAGCAGTGGTACTTCCTTGTTCGGTCAGGGCTTTTTCCTCTTCTTTGTTCTTAGGCTTGTACCCCCTCTTCTTATATGTCGCCATAGTTCCTTTGATTGATCGCGCAAAAATAAAGTTTTTATCGAAAACCGAAGGGTATTTATTTGTTATTTTTGGATAATATTCGGCCCAAAAATCTATTTTCAACACTACTTTTAATGTTTCTTCAGAAGATTTCCCTGCTTAATTATAAAAACTTCAGCGATATCCAATTCGAGTTTGATTCCAAGATCAATTGCTTTGTTGGAAACAACGGCAGAGGGAAAACCAATATGCTCGATGCCATTTATCACTTGTCTTTTGGAAAGAGTTATTTTAATCCCATCGCCACCCAGAATATCAGACACGGGGAAGACTTTTTTGTGATTGAAGGCAGTTTTTCTCTCAATGGAAGGGAGGAAAAAATCATCTGTTCCCTGAAACGCAATGTTAAAAAGGTGATCCGGAGGAATGGCAAGGCCTATGACCGGCTGTCTGAACATATAGGCCTCCTGCCCCTGGTCATTATTTCCCCTGCAGACCGCGACCTCATCATCGAAGGGAGTGAAACGCGCAGAAAATTCATGGATGGGGTCATTTCACAATCAGACCCTGAATATCTGCATGCCCTGCTGAATTACCAGAAGGCGGTTTCGCAGCGAAATGCACTATTAAAATATTTTGCCGCCAACCATACCTATGACCCGAAAACCATTGAAGTATACAACGAGCAATTACACTCTTACGGGCAGCAGATCTATGATAAAAGAGTAGCTTTTACCGAAGAAATCCATCCTATTTTCAAGGAACAGTACCGCCTTATTTCAGGAGATACTGAAGAGGTTAATCTCATTTACAATTCCCGCTTACACGAGGCCAGTCTTGCAGATTTGCTTTTGGCGAATATAGACCGCGACAGGGCGTTGCAATACACCAGTGTTGGGGTGCACAAAGACGATCTCGATTTTGAAATAGGTACGTTTCCCATCAAAAAATTCGGGAGTCAGGGGCAACAGAAATCATTTCTTATCGCTTTGAAATTTGCCCAGTTTAAATTACTTAAAAAGCTGGTAGGCACTACTCCCATCCTGCTGTTGGATGATATTTTTGACAAACTTGACGAAAGTAGGGTGGCGCACATTATATCCCTGGTGGAAGATGATAACTTTGGTCAGATATTTATAAGTGATACCCATGCAGAACGCACGGAAAGAATTATTAAAGAGATACATCAGACCTATAAAATATTCCCTTTATAAAATGAAGCAGCTAACTGTAATTTTATTGATGATCCTATGTATTTCATGTGGACAAAAGGTAGAAAAAGAAGACCTGGAATTTCTAAGCGGGTATTGGGAAATATCTGTAGTTGAATTCCCCTCAGGAGACAAAAAGCGTTACGAGATCAATACTACAGTCGACTACATTGATGTTTCGGGTATGGAAGGATACAGGAAGAAGGTTCAACCTCTTCCCGATGGCAGTTTTATCACTTCAGACGATGCAGAAAATTTTTCGCTCTCATCTAGAGACGATGCGTATATCATGTTGTATAACAATGAGATGAGCGAATGGGAGGAGGAAATTGAACAACTGACCGAAACATTGCTTGTTTTAAAAAATAATGAACAGATTCGTTATATTTATAAGCGCTATCATCCTGTTATCCTCGACTAACTATGGTACGAAAGAAAAACAATGTTTCCATCGGTGAAGCCCTGCAGGAATTTATTTCTTCCAATAAATTGCAGAAGGGTTTAGACAAGGTTTTGGTAAAAGAAGCCTGGGCTTCCCTGATGGGTAATGGCGTAAACAATTATACTACAGGCCTTGACCTTAGAAATGACACCTTATTTGTCTCCCTATCCTCCTCCGTCCTCAGGGAAGAACTCAGTCTGGGAAAATCGAAGATTATCAAACTCCTGAACGAAGAGGTAGGCAGGGAAGTCGTAAAGAAGATAGTACTTAGGTAGATTTCTCACCAAATACAAAAAGGACTCCCTATAATGGAAGTCCTTTTTAAATAATTCTTTTAATCCTTTTAGTAGATTTCCCTACCGGAAAAATGGAAAGCGCCTTCTATGGCTGCATTTTCATCACTGTCCGACCCGTGAACTGCATTTTCTCCGATGTCTTTTGCAAATAATTTTCGGATGGTTCCTTCGGCAGCTTCCGCAGGGTTGGTTGCACCTATCAGGGCCCTGAAATCTTCTACAGCATTATCCTTTTCCAGAATTGCCGAAACAATAGGGCCCCTGGTCATAAAGGTAACCAACTCATCAAAGAAAGGACGCTCTTTGTGGATAGCGTAAAACTCACGAGCATCGCGCTTGCTGAGCTGCGTATATTTCATAGCGATGATCTTAAATCCCGCAGAAGTGATCTTTTCCAGAATAGCACCAATATGTCCATTCTCTACCGCATCGGGTTTGATCATTGTAAATGTTCTGTTTCCTGTCATTCGATAAAAATTTTCGGCAAAAGTACACTATCTGATCGCAACCTACAACATTAATACTCTTGTGATAGATGATTCAGGACCTTTCCTTCATCCCCAATCATTTCCATTTCAACCCTTCTTGAATTAAAATGGATCTGTAGCAGGCCAAAGCTCTTTTTGGCTACCACCTCCCCTATCCTGCTGGGATTTGGTTCTCCTGAAAAACTGGAATACACATGGGTAAGACCGCTGCTGGTAAAATCAATTAAGGGGTAGTTTAAACCCTCAACCGCAGTACCCGAAAATTCTGATATATGGCGGTCTCCGGAAAGAACGATAACACCACTGGCGCCCGATTCTGAAATGGTCTTTTTTAGCCGGTCGACCTCATGAGGAAAATTTCCCCATGTCTCAAATCCGTGTTGATCAGAAAGAAACTGTATACTGCTTACAATAATGTTAAAATCAGCCGTGGAGGAGTTCAGTTCCTTTTCCAGCCAGGTCCATTGTTCATCACCCAAGACGGTACCTTCTCCATAAATCCCGGGTTCATACCTTTTGCCTTTTACCCTGGAAGGGATAAGTGCCGACCTGAAAAATCGGGTATCCAGGACCAGGATCTTAACATCGCCCTCCGGGGTTTGGTAATCATGGCTGGCATATACCCCTTCTCTCCGACGTCTGGGATCGGTTTTGGGTACATCCATAAAATCGAGGAATACCTGCTGACTTTCCCCTTTGGCTTCAAATTCAATTCCTCCATCATTCAGGCCGTAATCGTGGTCGTCCCAGGTGCCAATGACCTCAATTTCTCTGAGGACCTGGGCATAACCGGGCACACTTTTTTGCTCTTCGTACATTTCGGCTATCTTTCCTGGATCATCAGTATCCGCATAGATGATATCTCCTCCCCAGATCCAAACATCCGGTTGTGCAGCCAGTACATCATCCCATAGTCTGTTATTTACATCATGTTTGTTACAGGAACCAAATGCTATGGTGAAGTCTCCCTTAGAAACTTCCTGCTTCTCAGAAAACTGGGTAGTTTTACAATTAATAAATACAACTAAGAGCAGGTAAAGGAGGTATTTTTTTTGCATCGACTTTAAATTTATCACTAAAGTAATTTTTTTTGGAGTTTAATAAATTCAACGATTTAAAAGTTAGTGATAATTTAACCTGATTCAATTTAGTGACGGGTATTTCATATAAATCGTATCTTTGCAGGCATGAATTCAGCAGATGTCCTGGCTTTAAAAGCCTTGCTTAGCACTCCCCAGAAAATTGCTATTATCCCTCATAAAAATCCTGACGGCGATGCTATTGGTGCTGCCTTAGGACTCCATCATTATCTAATAAAAAATGGGCATACTTCTGTAGTGATCAGTCCAAATGATTATCCGGAATTCCTGAAGTGGATGCCGGGTACCAGGAATGTGATGATCTTTGAAAAACAGAACGCACAGGCAAAAGAATTCATCGCATCATCTACCCTCATCTTTACAGTAGATTTCAATGATTTAGGCAGGATCGGACAAATGAAGGAAGTCCTTGAGGAAACAGACACCACCTTTGTGATGGTAGATCACCATCAGAGTCCGGCTAATTACGCCTCAGTCATGTATTCAGACACAAGCATGAGTTCTACCTGTGAGATGATCTTCCATATGATCAAAGCGCTTGGAGGGGTAAATGACATCAACTCAGAAATAGCAGATTGCCTTTATGCAGGCATTCTCACCGACACAGGATCTTTTAAATACGCAGCAACCACAAGCGAAACGCATAGGGTTGTGGCTGCCTTAATAGACAAGGGAGCACGGAGTTCAGAGATCCACAGGGAAATATTCGACACCAACACTCCCAGCAGGTTACACCTTCTGGGTTGTGCCCTTAATAACCTGGTTATCCTTCCCGAGTATTCAACAGCGTACATCACGCTTAGTCAGGAGGAGTTAGACAAACACAATTTTAAAAAAGGGGATACGGAAGGATTTGTGAACTACGGGCTTACCCTTGCAGGGATACGTATGGCGGTCATTTTTATTGAGAACAGAGATGAAGGAATTGTAAAGATCTCTTTTCGGTCTGAAGGTGATTTCTCCGTTAATGAATTTGCTCGTTCCTATTTTGAAGGTGGTGGCCATACCAATGCAGCAGGAGGGAAAAGTACCCGATCCATGGAGGAAACAGTAACCTATTTCCGATCTCTTTTAGAGCAACATAAAAGTGAATTAAACGCATGAAAAAACGAATTCTCTTACTTGCTATTCTCGCGGTCTATGCTTGTCAGGAACCAGTAGCACGTAAACCCGTGAAAGTGAATTCAGGGTCCTTTTTTAAAGAATCTGCCGAAAGGAATAAACGTCTTTTGGCGGCAGAAGAACAAATGATCCGACAGATCATTGATAACGACAGTCTTAAAGAGTACAAAGCCACTGCGGATGGGAGTTGGTATACCTACGAACTTAGCAATGAAGTGAGTAGTTATACCCCACAAACCAACGACATGGTCCGATTTACCTATACCCTTCTGACCTTCGATAATGACACTATTTATACGGAAGAGGAGTTAGGTCTTCAATCGTATAAAGTTGATAAACAGGGATTGTTTCCCGGCTTGAGAAACAGTATCAAACTTTTAAAAGAAGGAGAAAAGGCCACCTTTCTATTCCCCTCATCTCTCGGTTACGGGTATCTGGGAGACAAAAACAAAATTGGTGTGAATGTACCCCTGAAAGCAGTAATTACAATAATTGATATAGAACCAGAAGAAAAAAGTAGTACACCCTAAATTTAATTATTAGATGAAAAAGACCTATTTCTATTACGCAACCCTGTTAATACTCCTTATCGGATGTAAATCGAGTCAGTACACCCATTTGGGCGACGGTATTTTTGCCGACATCAAAACCACAAAAGGTGACATTATTCTCAAACTTGAACACAAAAAAACACCAGTGACGGTAGCCAATTTTGTTTCTCTAGCGGAAGGCACAAATCCATTTGTAAGTGAACAATACAAAGACAAGAAATTCTATGACGGATTGATCTTCCACAGGGTAATGTCTGATTTTATGATCCAGGGGGGTGACCCTACCGCCAGCGGATCGGGCTATCCCGGGTATCGCTTCAAGGATGAGATCATCGATTCACTTCGCCATGATAGGGCAGGTGTTTTATCCATGGCCAATGGCGGACCTAAAACAAACGGTAGCCAATTCTTTATTACTTTAAAACCAACGCCATGGCTTGATGGAAGACATACCGTTTTCGGGGAAGTGGTAGAAGGAATGTCGGTGGTTGACTCCATTGGAAAGGTTGAAACAGGCCAGGGCGACCGTCCGGGGGTAGACGTAGTAATGAACTCGGTTGAGATCATCAGAAACGGCAAAGAGGCCAGGAATTTTGATGCCGTTAAAATTATGAGTGATTATTTTGCGGAGGAAGAGGAGGCCATTGCGGCCATGAAAAAGATGGTTAGCGATTTTGCCCAGGAAATTGCAACTCAAAAAGAAAGTGCAGAAGCACTACCGTCCGGACTAAAATTGATTGTTCTAAAAGAAGGAACGGGTGAGAAACCTAAGATCGGACAAAAAGTGATGGTGAATTATGCAGGTTATCTGGAGGACGGCTCTATGTTCGACAGTAACTATGAGGAAGTAGCAAGAAAATACGAGAGGTATGATGAGGAACGCAAACTCGGAGGAGGCTACGAACCCTTTCCGATGGATTACAGTCCGGATGCCCGACTGATACCCGGTTTTAAAGAAGGGTTACTTTCTATGAAAGTTGGGGACAAAATAAGGGTATTTATCCCACCTCACCTGGGATATGGCCAGCAAGGAAGCGGACCTATCCCACCCAATTCCAATCTGGTCTTCGACCTGGAAATAACAGCTATGTTCGGAGAATAAAATCAGCCCCGCTCAATGCGGGGTTTTTTATGCTTCGGGAATTTCAGATAAAATAGTCTTTAGAAATTTCCAAAATTTTTGAACGGATGAGATCTGGACTCTTTCATCAGGAGAATGCGCCCCTTTAATGTTAGGGCCAAAACTGATCATGTCCATCTCAGGATAATGGCTGCCGAGGATTCCACACTCCAGTCCGGCATGACAGGCGACTACCTCCGGGGATGCCTGGAATAATTTCTTATATTCCTTTACCAGAACCTTTAGGATTTCAGAATCAGGGTCGGGGGTCCAGCCGGGATAATCACCGCTGAGGCGTACCTCGTAACCCGCGAGTTCGAGAACTGAACTAAGTTGGGATGCCAGGTTCATTTTTCCCGACTCTACCGAAGAGCGTGTGAGGCAGCTGATTTTGATATTTCCATTCTGTACTTCAACCCGCGCCAGATTGTTTGAGGTTTCCACCAGGTCATCAATAGTTGTACTCATAGCAAAGACTCCATTATGCAGCCCCTGAACGGCCCTCAATAATCTTCCCTGATCTTCCCTTTTCATGCATTTGCCTGTAAGGTTTTGCTTAGAAAGGGCAATATTGAGCTTGGGTTCGGTCACCCGAAGTTCGTTGCCGATGTTGACAATCATTTCTTCAATCCCGGCAAGCACTTTTACCTCCCCTTCAGAAATAGCAAATCTTGCAACACTTTCCCTTGGAATCGCATTTCTCAGTCCGCCTCCGTCAATTTCGCATAGGTGTATTGAGCCTTCCCCTGTAGCTGCAAGGAGAAGCCTGTTCATTATTTTATTGGCATTACCCAGTCCGCGGTGTATATCCATCCCGCTATGGCCTCCCTGAAGACCATTGACAAGGAGCTGATATCCCTGAGCCCCTGAAGGCAGATCCACTTCTGTATATTTGCCGGTGGCCGTTACATCTATTCCCCCGGCACATCCTATATCGATCTCATCATCCTCTTCGGTGTCGAGGTTGAGCAATATTGACCCCTTTAACAAGTCGCCCTGCAGTCCTTTTGCTCCGGTCATTCCTGTTTCTTCGTCTATGGTAAAAAGCGCTTCCAGGGGAGGATGGGGAACCTGGTCACCGGCCAAAATCGCCATGATCGCGGCTACGCCCATGCCATTATCAGCCCCCAGGGTAGTGCCTTTGGCTTTTACCCAATCGCCATCTACATACATTTCTATACCTTGTTCGTCAAAGTTAAAATCTGTGTCATTATTCTTCTGATGAACCATATCGAGATGGGATTGGAGCACTACCGTTTTTCTGTTTTCCATGCCCGGGGTAGCCGGTTTTCTGATAATTACATTTCCCACGCTGTCCTTAATGGTTTCAAGGCCAAGTGCCTTTCCGAAATCCATCATAAAGGCAATTACCCGTTCTTCTTTTTTTGAGGGACGGGGGACGGCGTTAAGCTTTGCAAAATATTTCCAGACCGATTTAGGTTCTAAGTTTTGAATATCCATATCTATTTCTACTATTTCAGGATCAAAAATACTGAGCCCCTTCGAAACCTACTCATAAAATTGGGTAAATTTACCGACATGAATTACAGGCTGAAAAATGCTATTGTCCTCGCTTTACCTATTCAAATTCTATTGATCGGATGGATCAGTAATTATCCCTCTATCATTGAAGAGTACTACAGCAAGGGGGTTTACCCCATTATTGCATCATCCATGAGGTGGCTCTATGGATGGATTCCCTTTTCCCTGGGCGATGTCATTTATACCCTTTTAGGGCTTCTTACAATCCGATACATTTACACCAAATGGTTGTATATCAGAACGAAACCCTTTGTCTTTCTGCGCAACCTTCTGGTGGTTCTCTCCATCGCCTATTTTACTTTCCATTTACTCTGGGGATTGAATTACTACCGCGAGCCTCTGGCGAAAACACTCGAGCTGCAAAATTCTTATTCTCAGGCGGAGTTGCTCGAATTCACTTCCCGTCTTGCTGAAGAAACAAACAAACTACATTCAAATCTGACCGGAAATGATAGCCTTCAAGTTAGCATTCCCTATACGCATAAAGAGATTTTTGATAAAGTCGCGGGGGATCACAACCCTGTAAGCCTCGAATTTCCGGAATTAAAATACTCCAATCCCAGTATTAAAGCTTCTATCTATAGTCTTGCCCTTACCTATATGGGGTATGGGGGGTATCTCAATCCTTTTACCCTTGAATCCCAGGTAAATAGAAAAATACCTATTTCCAGGTTTCCTGTTGTGAGTTGTCATGAGATGGCCCATCAATTGGGTTATGCGGCTGAAAATGAAGCGAATTTTATCGGCTACCTGAGAGCTTTTAATCATCCGGATCCACTCATTAAATACACAGCACTCACTTATGCCCTCGGCTACTGTCTTGCAGAGGTCAGATACCAGGACGAGGAGAAGTTTCAGGAAATTTACGGGAAGGTTAATCCGGGTATCAAACTGGATTACCAGGAACTGAGTAAGTTCTGGACATCTTATGAAAACCCACTCGAGCCTGTCTTTAAAGAAGTATACAATCGTTTTCTAAAGGCAAATAATCAGGTCGAAGGAATACAAAGCTACAACCAGGTCGTAGCCCTGTTCGTGGCCTACCACCAGCAATCTCCCCTTTAGCCATGCAATCAATTACATACCCTTAAAATTTATACATCATTTCAAATGTTAAAAAAGCGCGAATGAGGTTGTGTTCTAACCAGTTCGTTTATTTTTAGGCTGCTAACTTTAAAATTCAGCCTTTATGAAATTAAAATACCTGATTGTGGCCTTCGCATTCTTATGTGCGATACCCCTCTCTTCACAGGATTACTTCCCCAAAAATGACGGGGTTAAAGCAGAAAACAATAATTACACGGCCCTAACAAATGCCCGGATCTATGTGACCCCCACCCAAATTATTGAGAATGGGGTACTCCTCATCAAAGACGGGAAAGTAGTATCTGCCGGCACATCCGTAAGCATCCCACCCAATAGCGTACAGGTTGATCTTAAAGGAAAGAGTATATACCCTTCCTTTATTGATGTGTATTCCAAATTTGGGGTTGAGCAACCGAAAAGACCTTCAGGGGGTGGTCGATCACCACAGTATGATCCTACTCGCGAAGGATTCTACTGGAATGACCATATCATGCCGGAAACAGACGCGATCAATTCGTATAAATACGATGATAAAAGCGCCAAATCGCTACGCGAGGCAGGATTCGGTGTAGTAAACTCCCATATTCAGGATGGAATTGCCAGAGGAACAGGTGTTTTAGTGGCACTTAAATCTGAAGCTAATGAGGCTGAGAGAATTGTTGATGACAATTCGGCACAGTACTTCTCTTTCGACAAAAGTGTCATAAAGCGTCAGTCGTACCCTACCTCTCTCATGGGTGCAATGGCTCTACTACGTCAGATGTACAACGATGCTTCCTGGTACTCAAAAGGGATGGTAGATACAAAAGACAGGTCGCTCGAAGCCCTGCTGGAGAACAGAAGCATGGTGCAGGTATTTGAGGCTGGCAATGCCGGAAACATTCTTAGAGCAGATAAAATAGGAGATGCCTTTGGTATTCAATATGCGATCCTAGGTGGAGGAAATGAATTTGAACTTATCGACGAAATCAAATCGGCCAACGCTAAATTGATTATTCCGGTAAATTTTCCTGACGCATATGATGTGTCGGATCCGTTTCAGGCAGATTATGTCTCACTGAAAGATATGAGATTCTGGAACCAGGCTCCATCCAATCCGAAGGTCCTGGCTGATAATGGTGTATCCTTTAGTTTTACCCTTCACGAGCTGAAAAGTCCTTCAGCCCTGAAAGAAAAAATCGGTAAGGCAATCGAATACGGTTTATCTGAAGCCAAGGCTCTTGAAGCCCTTACCCTGGCACCGGCCACACTTTTAGGTAAAACTGATCTTATTGGAACACTGCAGCCGGGGCGATATGCCAATTTCCTGATCACCTCGGGGGATGTTTTCGACAAAGAAACCACCCTCTATGAGAACTGGGTCCAGGGACAGAAAAACATTATTAATGCCATGGATCAGAAAGATATCCGTGGAAAATATGATCTGAGGCTGGGAGCAACCACCTATGATCTGGATATAACAGGAGAAGTTTCAAAGCCTAAAGCAGAAGTAAAACAGGACACGATTAAGCTGGCTTCCAAACTGAGCTACGACGCGGACTGGGTTACGATGTCGGTTACGACCTCCGATCGGAATACGTACCGAATGACTGCGAGAATAAGTCCGGATAGTGATAACCTCAGCGGTAAGCTTCTGCTTCCAGATGGGGGCGACTCGAGGTTTACGGCAGTTCGGAAGGAAGGACCCCCAGACTCAGCAGAAAAAAAGGGCGGAGATTCAAAAACTCCGACAATTATGCCGGTAAAATTTCCCAATGTGGGCTATGGTTATACTAAAAAGAAGACAGCTCAGGATATGTTGTTCAGGAATGCTACGGTATGGACTAGTGAAGCGGCTGGTGTACTTGAAAACACAGATGTCCTGGTAAGGAATGGGAAAATATCCCGTATTGGAAAAAACCTGAATGCAGGAAATGCCAGGGTAATTGATGCCAGTGGGAAACACCTCACAGCAGGGGTCATTGACGAACACAGTCATATCGCAGGTCTTGCGATCAATGAGGCCGGGCAAAATTCTTCCGCTGAAGTGAAATTGACAGATGTAGTAGATCCTACTGATATGGACCTCTACCGCAATCTTGCCGGAGGGGTAACTACAGTACAATTACTGCATGGCTCCGCCAACCCTATTGGAGGTCGATCGGCTATTCTCAGACTAAAATGGGGAGAATCGGCAGATAAACTCATATTTGAGAATTCTCCTAAGTTTATCAAGTTTGCCCTGGGTGAAAATGTGAAGCAAAGTAACTGGAACAGCTTTAATCGCTTTCCACAAACCCGTATGGGTGTGGAACAGGTCTTTGTCAATTATTTCCAGCGTGCTAAAGAATACGATGCTTTGAAGAAAAGTGGGAAACCTTACCGCTATGACGAAGAAATGGAAGTCCTGGCCGAGATACTTAATGGGGAACGCTTTATCAGTTGCCATTCCTATGTTCAAAGTGAGATTAATATGCTGATGAAAGTAGCCGAGAAGTTCAATTTCAGGGTAAACACCTTTACCCATATTCTGGAAGGCTATAAAGTTGCAGATAAAATGGCCGAACACGGCGTAGGCGGTTCTACATTCAGTGACTGGTGGGCATACAAATATGAGGTAAATGATGCCATCCCCTACAATGCCGCCATTATGGCTAGTCAGGGCGTAACTGTTGCAATTAACAGTGACGATGCGGAAATGTCGAGACGATTGAACCAGGAGGCTGCAAAAACGGTTAAATACGGCGGGATGTCTGAAGAAGAAGCCTGGAAAACAGTGACTATCAATCCTGCAAAACTTTTACATATCGACGATCGTGTAGGTAGCATCAAAGAAGGAAAGGAAGCCGATCTGGTACTTTGGAATGCACATCCGCTTTCGGTTTATGCCAAGGCCGAAAAAACGATCATCCAGGGAACAACCTATTTCGATCTTGAGGAGGACAAGGCCCTGAGGGAAGCTGTAAAAAAAGAACGTAGCGAACTGGTAAGGATGATGCTCGATGAAAAAGACGGAGGAGGTAAAATGCAAGGACCTGCCCAACGTAAAAAAGAAAGATTTAATTGTGAAAGCTTATAAAATCAGGAACATGAAAAAATCAGTATATATCATCATAGCCCTGTTGACAGGGTTTTATCAAAGCGGACTGGCACAGCAAACTCCTGCCCCAGCCCAGGCAGAAACCATATCGATCACCGGGGCAACGGCCCATATCGGGGATGGGACTGTAGTAGAGAATTGTACCGTAATTTTTGAGCAGGGAAAGATCACTGCTTTAGGAGCAAATATTGCCCCTCAGGGTAAAGTAATCGATGCGAGGGGTAAACATCTTTATCCGGGGTTCATCGCTCCGGGCAAATCTTTGGGTCTAATCGAGGTGAATGCGGTCAGGGCCAGTAATGACCAGGATGAAATTGGTGGGATTATCCCTCATGTACGCAGCCTGATTGCCTATAATGCAGAATCGAAAGTAGTGGAAAGCATGAGGCCCAACGGCGTTCTTCTGGGTCAGGCAACTCCTAAGGGTGGCCGAATTTCCGGAACCTCATCCATAGTGCAATTCGATGCCTGGAACTGGGAAGATGCGGCTGTGAAAGTCGATGACGGGATCCATTTAAACTGGCCGAATACCTTCAGGCGTGGCCGCTGGTGGATGGGAGAGCCAAGGGGTTATCAACCCAATAAGGAATATAAAGAACAGGTAGAAGAAGTGCTTACCTTCTTAAAAAATGCCCGGGTATACGGGAAAGGGAAAGCGGAAAGCCTCAATCCTGCCTTTGAAGCTTCCCAGGGTTTATTCGACGGCAGCAAACGACTATACGTCTACGCCCAGGATGAAAAACAAATCGTAGATGCGGTAACAGCCCTGAAAGAAACCGGTATTACTCATCTGGTTCTGGTGGGAGGATATCACGCTCACAGGATTACCGATTTTTTAAAGACAAACAATGTCCCTGTTCTTGTAAATTTCACTCATAGTCTGCCCGAATTTGACGATGATGATTACGACCTTACATACAAATTACCCAAGATGCTAGTAGACGCTGGATTACTTGTTGGTTTACAGAATGCTGAAGCTTCCAATTTCCAGACAAGGAATCTGCCTTTCTATGCCGGTCAGATTGTTGGCCAGGGATTAGATAAGGAAGTTGCCCTGCAGCTGATCAGCGGGAATACTGCTAAAATCCTGGGGATCGATGATAGCTACGGCACCCTGGCTGTTGGAAAGAGCGCTACTTTATTTATTTCTGAAGGGGATGCCCTGGATATGAGGGGAAATCAACTCACCCATGCATTTATCGATGGTCGGGAACTCTCGCTGGAGACCCATCAGACCGAATTATGGCAACGGTATATGGGAAAATACAGTGGTCAATAAATATAAAAAGGGGCGAAATCGCCCCTTTATTTTTTACTGCTGACTTGTATTTACCGGCTTCCTGATCTCTGCATTTTCAGGTTTGGCGAATACCTCCTCAGCAACAGCCTTCTCGCTGATTTCAACATTTTGGAAAGGAACCGTATTTCTGGGCTCACCTATTTTGCCCTCCTCTACCTTATGCCAGGTCATTGATTTTGGCAGGAGGATATCAGACACCTCCATCCAGTCATCGTACCTGATCCAGTGAACATCGTCAGATGGTTTACCTGTTCTGTAGGTAACCGTATATCCCAGCCAGGCCATTTGGTGGGTTTCCGGCTCGTAATGAAGATAGTACTCGTCTTCAGGGCTGGTCCCGATCCCTGCCTCGTATCGAATTCCTATGCCTGGGTATGAAATCCCGTCGTAGACAATGGGTTCTGTTTCGAAATACTCAATCCCGTCATCGGCCAGGACAAAAGGCATCGCATAGAAATAAAACATCAGGTTGTGGTAGAATACAGGATCTCCCTTGTATTTTCCTTCCGGATCGGAGAGCCAGACATCTGTTCCGTCGAAACCCATTGAGAAATCAGCTGTTTCAACAACATCCTTTCTGGAATAGAGGTCTATGGTGTGTTTCTCAAGACCTGATTTTTTGGGCATCTCATAGGATAAGTGTTTCTGTTTTCGCCATAAGGCCAGACCGCCGTGAGCTTCAAAGACCTTGCTCATTGCCGGTGGATATTTTTCTTTTTCAGCCGTGATCTGTACGACATCGGTTTCTGTTTCCGATTTTTGTTGTGACGAGTCTTTACAACTTACCATAACCAGGACTAAAAGGAAAAAGGGTATATTTCGCATAATTCAGAATTAATTTACTCCTCCTCTGTCGGCTTGTTGTCAGAAAGTTTACAGATTGCCCTATTTTTGTCTTTATGCAGAGCGTTAAACAGATTACAAGTCTCCAGAATTCACTTGTTAGGAAGATCATTAATCTCAAAGAAAAGAAAAAAGGCCGGAAGACCAGCGGATTGTTCGTGGTAGAGGGCCAGCGGGAACTAGAAATGGCCCTGAAAGGAGGTTACAGCATAAAGACAGTGTTGATTTATCCCGATTTAATTTCTGTGGAACAAGCCTTTGAATTAATGAAAAGTGCAAACCCTCAACCTGAGTTCATCACCCTTTCCAAGGAAGTATACCAAAGGCTGGCTTACAGGGAGAAAACAGAGGGTATTCTCGCTGTTGCCGAGGTGAAATCGCATCATCTTAAGAATCTGTCATTAGCTGAAAAGCCATTAATCCTTGTTGCTGAGGCACCTGAAAAACCTGGAAATCTCGGAGCTTTGTTGCGTACGGCAGATGCAGCAAATCTCGATGCCGTCCTGATCGCAAATCCGAAAAGTGACCTTTATAATCCCAATACGATCAGGTCGAGTGTAGGATGCATTTTTACTGTTCCCATTGCCGTTGGCAGCAGTGAAGAAATTATTGCCTTTTTAAAAGCAAAGCGTATCCGTATCTATTCGGCAACTCTTACAAATGCAGTGCCGTATACCCGTGCAGATTATTCCGGCGGATGTGCAATTGCAGTGGGTACTGAGGCAAGCGGACTTACAGAAACCTGGGTTGATAATGCTGATGCGCGGGTGGTGATCCCTATGGAAGGACAGATCGATTCGATGAATGTATCGGTCTCTGCCGCAATTCTTATCTTTGAGGCCAAAAGACAACGTCTCGAGCAATTAAGCTAATCCTTTCTTTTCCTTATGAGCAGTACTACACTTTTTTACCTGATCCTTGCTATTCTTATTCTTGAGTTTCTTATCGAAACGGTGCTGGATTACCTGAATGCAAAGAGCTTTTCAAAGCCTGTACCTCCCGAACTTGAAGATGTTTATGACGCAAAGGAATACGCCAGGTCACAAGCCTATAAGAAAACGAATTACAATTTTGGTTTACTGACATCGAGCTTTTCCCTGGTGGTCATTTTGTGTTTCCTGACATTCGGCGGCTTTCAATGGGTAGATCAGGTTGTGAGGGGAATAACCGATCACCCTATTGGCATGGCCCTGCTTTTTTTTGGATTTATTATGCTGGGAAGCGACTTGCTGATGACTCCCTTCTCCTATTACAAAACCTTTGTAATTGAAGAGAAATTCGGTTTTAATAAAACGACAAAAAAACTCTTCTTTCTCGATAAGGTCAAAGGCTGGATGATGCTGGCCATACTGGGTGGCGGGATACTCTCTGTAGTCATCTGGTTCTTCCAATGGGCAGGTTCAGATTTCTGGCTTTATGCCTGGGGCCTCATCGCTGTGTTCACTGTATTTATGAACCTGTTTTACAGCCGACTTATAGTACCCTTGTTTAATAAGCAAACCCCTCTGGAAGAAGGCAGTCTTAAAGAAAAGATCCAGGCCTATGCACAAAAAGTGGGCTTCGAGTTGAAAAACATTTTCGTCATAGATGGTTCTAAGCGATCAACCAAGGCCAATGCTTACTTCTCCGGATTTGGCAAGGAGAAAAGGGTAACCCTCTACGATACACTTATCAATGACCTGGAGGAAGAGGAGATTGTTGCCGTTCTGGCGCACGAAGTAGGGCATTACAAACGTCGTCATATTATTGCCAACTTAACAGTATCCTTATTGCTTACGGGATTCACCCTTTTTCTGTTGTCCTTATTTATCAATAATCCGGAAGTGTCAAAAGCTATTGGGGTGGAAATACCCAGTTTTCACGCGGCCCTGATCGGCTTCGGTCTGCTGTATAGCCCGGTTTCGCAACTGACGGGCCTTGCCATGAATTATATGTCCAGACAATTCGAATACCAGGCAGACCATTTTGCCAAAGAAACCCTTGCAGCACAACCTCTTATCGATTCACTGAAGAAATTGTCCCGCAATAACCTCAGCAACCTCACACCCCACCCTGCCTATGTATTTATGCATTACTCCCATCCTCCGCTAGTTGCCCGGGTACGCAGGCTTGGGGCATGATTTTTGTTGCTAACTAGAAAAGATTGTGGTAATTTTAAAGTATGAGGAGTGATACTGTAATCGATAAGGAAAATCGCGAAATCGCCAGGCAATACAAGGAATTGCTTCGTATTAGCTATCAGACCCTTACCCCTGAGGATAAAAAACTGATCCGCTCTGCATTTGATGTGGCTGTAGATGCCCATAAAAACCAACGCAGAAAATCAGGGGAGGCCTATGTATTCCATCCTATTGCCGTCGCAAAAATTGTGGCTTCGGAAATTGGACTGGATGCGGTTTCTATTGCCTCAGCCCTGCTTCACGATGTGGTGGAAGATACCGAATACACCCTGGATGATATAGAACGCCTTTTCGGGGAAACAGTAGCACGGATCGTTGATGGCCTTACCAAAATTGCTCATTTAAAGAAAGACACCAATATTTCCCAGCAGGCCGAAAACTTTCGGAAGATGCTCCTTACCCTCCACGATGATGTCAGGGTAATTATCATCAAGATCGCAGACCGGTACCACAATATGCTTACCATGGATGCCATGCCTGAAGACAAGCAGGTAAAGCTGGCATCGGAAACCCTCTACATTTATGCCCCTCTGGCACACAGGATAGGCCTGTACAACATAAAGACCGAATTGGAAGACCTCAGTTTGAAATATACAGAACCCGAGGTATACCACGACATACAGAGCAAGATTGAAGAGACTAAGGAAGAGCAATTGAAATATATTGAAGACTTTTCTGCCGTCATACGCGACTCTCTCGACAAGGAAAAACTCAAATACACTATTAAGGGCCGGATGAAATCCATCTTCTCAATACGGAAGAAGATGAATGCCCAAAATGTCTCCTATGATGAAATCTATGACAAATTCGCCATCAGAATCATCTATAAGTCGGATAAAAAGAATGAAAAGTTCCTTGCCTGGAAAATTTATTCCATTGTTACTGACCACTTTACGCCCAATCCAATTCGATTACGCGATTGGATCTCCTCTCCTAAGTCGACCGGGTACGAAGCCCTGCATATTACGGTTATGGGGCCTCAGGGGAAATGGGTAGAGGTCCAGATCCGCAGTGAGCGGATGCATGAAATCGCCGAAAAGGGATATGCCGCACATTTTAAATACAAACACGGGGAACAAAAAGAGCAGGGAATTGAAGAATGGTTGAATCGCTTACAGGAAGCGCTGGAAAGTTCTAATGGGAATGCCGTGGACTTTGTAGAGGAATTCAAACTCAATTTATATTCCAAGGAAATCTTTGTCTTTACCCCCAAAGGTGAGCTGATCTCACTACCCAAAGGAGCTACGCCAATCGACTTTGCCTTTAATATCCATACAGAGGTGGGGATGCGTACCAGGGGAGCCAGGGTGAACGGGAAACTGGTACCCCTCAGCACAGCATTAAAAAGTGGAGACCAGCTCGAGATCATCACTTCAGACAGTGCAAAACCCAATCAAAACTGGCTGGAATATGCTACTACAGCACGTGCACGTTCTAAAATCAGAGCTTCCCTCAGAGATGAGAAGAAGGCGGTAGCTGAAGAAGGAAAAGAAATACTGAGGAGAAAACTGAAATCCCAGAAAGTCACCCTCAATGAGGACTCAGTCAATAAAATGGTCGTCTTTTTTAAACTAAAGACCAGCCTTGATCTGTTTTACAGGGTAGGTATAGGTTCGATAGACAATCAGATGATCAAGGATTTTGCTTCGTCCTACAACAACGCATTTATCAGTTTCTTTAAAAACAGGATGCGGAAAAAACCGGTTCCCGAGGATATTGACAAGGATGAGATTACTTCCAAATACGACATGCTGGTCTTTGGGAAAGAGGAGGAAAAACTGGAATACAAATTGTCTCAGTGCTGCAATCCTATCCCCGGGGACGATGTATTTGGGTTTATCAGTGTAAACGATGGGATAAAGGTGCACAAGAAAAACTGTCCCAATGCCATCTCATTACAGTCGAATTACGCATACCGAATCATCAGTGCCAAATGGATCGATTCCAGTCAGGAGGAATTTACAGCAGAAATCAGACTCACCGGCTTGGACAATCTGGGACTTATCAATGATATAACAGAGATTATTTCAGATAACATGCATGTAAACATGCGGAATCTGAATTTTGATACCGATGGCGGAACCTTCTCCGGAAGGATTACTGTTGTCGTTAAAAACAAGGCAATTCTGAAAAAATTGATCGACAACCTAAAACAAGTAAAGGGGATCGACAAGGTGACGAGAACATAATTGAGTTTAGTGCTAATTCACTCGTCCTGAGGCTGTAGTTTTTACATTTTTAGCTGTACATTTGCAGGGTATTGCAGGAGAAGCAGGCATGAAGGGAAATAAAGATCAGGAAATTGTAAAGAACGTATTCACGGCCTTTCTGGAGGA
Organism: Muriicola sp. E247; assembly: GCF_041358175.1. NCBI lineage: Bacteria > Pseudomonadati > Bacteroidota > Flavobacteriia > Flavobacteriales > Flavobacteriaceae > Muriicola > Muriicola sp. E247. The sequence continues at coordinate 16,077 of NZ_JBGKBE010000012.1, read as the reverse complement.
CAACGGCCACAGAAAGACACCTGAACGCTATGCTATTTTACAGGAAATCTACGACACCGACAACCATTTTGATATTGAATCCCTCTATATCAAAATGAAAAATAAAAATTACAGGGTGAGTCGGGCAACCCTGTACAATACAATTGAGCTTTTGCTAGAATGCAAGTTGGTGCGCAAGCATCAGTTTGGAAAGAATCAGGCTCAGTATGAAAAGTCGTATTTTGACCGGCAGCACGATCATGTAATCCTGACCGATACAGGTGAGGTAGTGGAGTTCTGTGATCCCCGCATCCAGTCGATCAAACAAACAATAGAAGAAGTTTTCGATATAAAGATTAACAATCATTCGCTTTATTTTTACGGTACCAGAAACCAACACGAAGAAGCAAACTAACAATACACAATTACATGGCGGTAGATTTACTACTAGGTCTCCAGTGGGGAGACGAAGGAAAAGGAAAGATTGTTGACGTACTTACCAAAAATTACGATATCATAGCCCGGTTTCAGGGAGGACCCAATGCAGGGCATACGCTCGAATTTGACGGTTTAAAACACGTTTTACACACCATCCCATCAGGAATCTTCCATGAGGAGGCTACCAATGTTGTAGGGAACGGGGTGGTCATTGATCCGGTTATTTTCAGAAAGGAACTGGCTAATCTTGAGAAGTTTGAACTCGAAATCAAGACCCGGCTGCTGATATCCCGTAAGGCCCACCTTATTTTGCCAACACACAGGCTGCTAGACGCTGCTTCGGAAGCTGCCAAAGGGAAGGCAAAGATAGGTTCTACCCTCAAAGGAATAGGCCCTACTTATATGGACAAGACAGGCAGAAATGGCCTGAGGGTTGGAGATCTGGAACTCAATAACTGGAAAGATAAATATCGCCAGCTGGCCGATAAGCACGAGGCGATGATCCATTTCTACGATGTGGATATTCAGTATAATCTGACCGAATTGGAAGCAGACTTCTTTTCGGCTGTGGAAGCCCTGAAGAAACTCACTTTTATTGATAGTGAAGAATATTTATTCCAGGCGCAGAGAGAAGGGAAATCTATCCTGGCTGAAGGGGCTCAGGGTTCCCTGCTCGATATCGATTTTGGAACGTATCCCTTCGTAACTTCCTCGAATACGACAGCAGCCGGAGCATGCACCGGACTGGGAGTTGCCCCCAATAGGATCAACAAAGTATATGGTATTTTTAAGGCCTATACTACCAGAGTAGGAAGTGGCCCATTCCCAACAGAACTCTTTGATGAGGTTGGTGAGACCATGGCAAAAGTGGGAAATGAATTCGGAGCCACAACCGGAAGGCCGAGGCGATGTGGGTGGCTCGATCTCGTAGCCTTGAAATACGCCGTACAGATCAACGGAGTCACGCATCTGATGATGATGAAATCAGATGTACTCAGCGGTTTTGATACTATAAAAGTTTGTACAGCCTATCATTACAAAGGGGAAAAGATCTCCCACCTGCCTTATAATATAGAGGCAAACAATGTAACTCCGATCTATACCGAATTAAAAGGATGGGAGCAGGATCTCACAAAAATGAATTCAGAAGAAGAACTGCCGGAGAATCTGATGACCTATATCCGCTTCCTTGAAGAAGCGCTGGAAGTACCTATTCAGATCGTCTCTGTAGGCCCGGATCGGACCCAGACTATCCACAGGGAGTTAGCGGTTTCTTAAGTTTCATTAATAGATAAGTATTAAAACTGTACTAAAGAAAATCCTTCTGCATCAAAAAATCCTATTTTTGATCAAATCAAAGTCTTTGAAAGGCATAATTTTTATACTTCTATTTACTCTTTCTATTCTGGGTTTAAGTGCCCAGGAAGAGAAGACCCAACCCAGACAGATCAATATCGTCTACGGGGCAAATTTTACCAAGGACGAAGCAAAATACCCCGGGGCTTCCATTTTTAGTAAGGACGACCGCCAGGTACAGTTTGAACATCAGGGCGCTGATCTTTGGTGCGATATAGCCATTTTCTACCAGAAAGAGAATAAGCTAAAAGCCATCGGGAATATCAGGCTTGAACAGGGCGATTCCATCCAAATGACCAGCGGGAAGATCGATTATGATGGAAATATCAAATTGGCCAAAGCCTGGGAAAAAGTGGTGTTGAAAAACAGCGATATGACCCTGCGGACTGACACCCTTTATTTTGACAGGGAAAATCAGGAATCTTATTACAATAATTCAGGAACCATCGTTGATTCTGCCAATACGCTTACCAGTAAGATCGGCAGGTATTATATGGAACCAAAAAAATACCAGTTCCTTCAAAGTGTAAAAATTAAAAATCCCGAGTACACCGTAGAATCGAGTCAGCTCGATTACTACACAACTACTAAAAACGCTTATATGTATGGCCCCTCCACGATTACCGGGGAAACCTATACCCTGTATTGTGAAAGAGGCTTTTACGATACCAAGGTGGAAACGGGGTACGGGATCAAAAACACAAAGATCAATTACAATAACCGCATCATAGAAGGGGATAGTGTCTACTTTAACAAGGCGAGGGAATTTGCCTCAGCCACCAACAATATTAAAGTCACCGATACAATAAACAACGGCGTAATACGGGCTCATTATGCCGAAGTCTACAAGGCCAAAGATTCGGTATTTGCCACCAAAAGGGCCGTTTCCATAAGCCTGGTGGAACAAGATTCCCTTTATATTCACGGAGATACCCTGATGGTGACCGGAAAACCGGATGACCGGATACTAAGGGCATTCAGAAATACAAAATTCTACAAGACCGACCTGAGTGGGAAATGTGATTCCCTGCATTTCGAGCAAAAAACCGGGATCACCCAGCTTATCCGTAAACCCATCCTCTGGAATCTGGAAAATCAGATGACAGGGGATAGTATTCATCTGATCTCAGACCTGGAAACTGAAAAATTAGACTCCCTGAAGGTGCTCAACAATGCCTTTGTGATCTCGCAGGATACCATTGGGAAAGAAGGCTTTAACCAGGCTAAGGGCAAGGACCTCTTTGGGAAATTCATCGATAATGAACTGAAGATCGCCGACCTGATAAAAAACACAGAGGTGATTTACTATATGTATAATGACGATGAGGAACTCATCGGGATTAACAAGACCATCTGTAGTTCAATCAGACTTACGTTTGAAAACAGTGATATTGAGGATATTACTTTTTTTACAAATCCGGATGGGGACATATTCCCTGAAGAGGAATTGCCGGAGAACAGCAGAAAACTAAAAGGGTTTATCTGGCGGGGGGATGAGCGAATACGGAGCAAAGAAGAAATCTTTGATGAGGACGACAACAATATCACCCTTGTAAAAATAAGGGGAATAGATAATCCAATAGATACGGACATGGATCCGGCAATGCTGGAAGTTGAAGAAAAAGCCCGTGATTTTATAAATTCCTCCAATACAAAAGCAGTTTCGGTACCTTCACGGAAACAAGAGGATGCAACGACCAGTTCCGGGAAGCGGTTTGAGGAAGTAAAAGGAGAGGCGGATCTGAAGCCGGGTTACTACCTTATCGCCAATGTCTTTGAAAAGGAAGAGAATTATTCCCGTTTTACGCGAATCCTTTCAGACAGGGGAATTCAACCCAAGTCCTTCGTAAGGAAAAAGAATCAGTACACCTATGTCTACCTCGATCGCTACAATACCAGAGAGGAAGCAGAACGGGCACGGGATTCTCAATACGACGGGAAATACACCGACGATATCTGGATCTTCAGGGTGATCGGGAAATAGAAGAAAGATGAAGAAAGACTTCCTATTGTATCAGGCACAAACTACGCCACACCCCCTGGCCTTGGAAGTGTCCCGGGCCGAGGGAAGTTATATTTACGATACCGAGGGAAAGGCACATCTCGACTTTGTAGCAGGTGTTTCTGCCTGCAGCCTGGGTCATTGTCACCCCGCAGTTGTCTCGGCCGTTGAGCAACAATCCAGGACGTATATGCACGTAATGGTCTACGGAGAATACGCGCAGCAACCTGCGGTAGAATACGCTAAAACACTTGCAGGATTATTACCAGCTTCGCTTGAAACCACCTATCTGGTCAATTCAGGTACGGAAGCTATAGAAGGGGCATTAAAACTTGCCCGGAGATATACGGGCAGATCTCAGATTATCGCAGCGAAGAATGCCTACCACGGCAATACGATGGGCAGTCTGAGCCTGATGAATTATGAGGAAAGGAAGGCACCTTTCAGACCCTTGCTACCTGATATCCGGTTTATTGAATTTAACCGGAAGGAAGACCTGGAAAAAATCACAGAACGTACAGCCGCCGTTGTTTTGGAGACCATTCAGGGGGGTGCGGGTTTCATCCAGCCTCAAGGTGATTACCTCAAAGCCGTGCGAAAACGCTGTGACGAAACAGGCACAATTCTGATCCTGGATGAGATACAACCGGGATTTGGGAGAACGGGAAAACTCTTTGCCTTTGAACATTACGGAATTGTACCGGATATCCTTGTGATGGGAAAGGGAATGGCCGGCGGACTACCAGTAGGGGCATTTACGGCTTCAAGGGAAATGATGGCTACCCTGATGGAAAATCCCATGCTGGGACACATCACAACTTTCGGGGGAAACCCTGTTATAGCAGCCGCAGCGCTGGCAACACTCAAAGTACTTACCGGTACGGGTTTAATTTCCCAAACTATTTCTAAGGAAGCGCTGTTCAGGGAACGTCTCAGACACCCGCTGATAGAGGAAATAAGAGGGAAAGGATTAATGCTATGTATACTTTTAAAAAGTAGTAAAATAGCAAATGATTTAGTAGTTTTGTGCGCCCAAAAAAGGCTGGTCCTTTTTTGGTTGTTGTTTGAAAAAAATGCCGTCAGAATTACTCCTCCACTGACCATTTCCGAAGAAGAAATTAAGAAGGGATGCGCAATCATCCTGGAGGTACTTGATGGCCTAAAACAATAGTTTGTTAACTATTTTGTTAATAATATAGCACAGAGTCGGAGATAAAAATGGTTTTAAAAACTATTTTTAAGTCCATAGATTAACCAAGTAAGTTCCTATGGCGTTAGATCCTAACGAGAAACCAAATCAGCCCATTACAAAATTCGAATCCATGCTCAAGACAGATGATGTCTACTTCTTCGATGCCGAAGATTTTGAAGACATCATTCATCACTACCTGAACAATGGAAAGATCTCATTGGCCAAGAAGGCCATCAAGATAGGTTTGCAGCAACATCCCGAATCCATGGAGCTCAAGTTGCTCAACGTAGAGGTACTGGTCTTTGAAAACAATCTGGAACTAGCCGAAAAAATCCTCGACAAACTCCAATTGTACGATAGCACAAATGAAGAGATTTATATTCAGCGGGCTAATATTTATTCCAAAAAAGACAATCATGAAGCAGCGGTAGCCCTGCTTCACCAAGCGCTTGAAATTTCAGAGGAGAGTTTTGATATATACGCCCTCCTGGGGATGGAATACCTGTTTATGGATGATTTTGAAAAGGCAAAGATTCACTTTATGAAGTGTGTTTCGTTTGACGATCAGGATTATTCTGCCTTGTACAACGTAATTTATTGCTTCGAATTTCTGGAAGATTACGAAGGGGCCATAGGATACCTGAATAATTATCTGGAACGCAATCCGTACTGCCAGGTAGCCTGGCACCAGTTGGGAAAACAATACTTTACCCTGAAGATGTTTGAGGAAGCCCTGGCCGCTTTTGATTTCGCCATTATTGCAGACGACACCTTTATCGGGGCGTATTTTGAAAAGGGAAAAGTGCTTGAGAAACTGGGAAAATACAATGAAGCCATTGAAAACTACGAGACCACAATTACCATTGATGATCCTACCTCTCATGCCTATCTGAGAATTGGCAAGTGTCATGAAAAACTGCACAATGACGATCTTGCAAAATTCTATTTTTACCAAACTGTACACGAGGATCCCCTTCTAGACAAAGGATGGCTGGCAATTACTCAATTTTATTTTAAAAAAGACAATTACGAAAGGGCCCTCTATTATATTAACAAAGCCATCAATATCGATGGAGAAAATGCCAAATACTGGAAAAAATGCGCCCGTATCCACGCAGCTCTGGAGAATTATGACGAAGCTGATTTCGCTTTTAAACAAGCCGTTGACCTGGGGAATTACGAACTGGATACCTGGTTAAACTGGGCAGAGGTCGTCACCCAGAACGAAGAAGTGGAAGCTGCCATTCAGATCCTTTTGCAGGGACTCGAATTTTATCCTGAGGAGGCCGTGATCCTATACAAAATGGCCGGTCTCTATCTTATGGCTAATGATCCGGTTAAGGCACAGTATAGATTCAGAAGGGCATTAAAAAAAGATTTTGAACAACTCGAGATTTTTAAAGACGAGTTTCCTTCCTTTTTCGATTCTGTATGGGCGCGAAACATTATAGCCAGTGTACAGAACGCTTCGGACTAAAAGCACTATTTTTGCTTTTTCAAAATCATGGCTAACCGCAACTTCTTCCAATACCTTATCGTTACCCTCAAGGGCATGGCTATGGGCGCCGCCGATGTTGTACCCGGAGTGTCCGGAGGTACAATCGCCTTTATTTCAGGAATTTACGAGGAATTGATCACCTCTATTAATCAGATCGGGCCTGCCGTATTTAAAACCTTACCCAAGAAGGGTTTTATCGCCATGTGGCAGGAGGCGAATGGAAAATTTCTGTTAGCGTTATTCCTGGGGATCGCCGTAAGCGTGATCACACTCGCCAGGCTGATCAGCTGGCTGCTCATCAATGAACCGGTACTTTTATGGTCTTTTTTCTTTGGCCTCGTGGTGGCCAGTGTCATCTTTGTAGCCCGGGCCATTACAAAATGGCGTTTGGCTGTATTGGTAATGCTGGTTGTCGGAGCGGCTACGGCTTATTACATCACCCAGCTACCCCCGGTAGAAAACACGGCAAGTCTCCCCTACTTATTTCTTTCAGGGGCCCTGGCGATATGCGCCATGATCCTGCCTGGTATCTCCGGAGCATTTATCCTGGTATTACTGGGATCGTATAAAACAATCCTCGATGCCGTCCATGAGCGCAATCTGCTTATCCTGGCTACCGTATTTACAGGGGCTATTTTCGGGTTGCTGTCTTTTGCCCGCTTGTTGAAATGGATGTTTCAGCATTACAAAAACATGACGCTGGCCCTGCTCACGGGTTTTATCATCGGATCCCTCAGCAAAATATGGCCCTGGAAAATAGTAATTGAAACCAGGGAATTTGACGGAAAAAGCATTCCCGTATTGGAAGAAAACGTTTCTCCCCTCTCCTATCCCGAAGATCCACAACTTCTCTGGGCGATTCTTCTGGCTGTAGCCGGTTTTTCGCTTATTTTTATGCTTGAAAAGCTTGCTGCTAAAAAATAAAGCAAACTATCATGCATCAACCCAGATCTTTTATTGATAAAGTATTCCTTGTTATCAAGGGTCTGGCCATGGGTACGGCTAACAAGGTACCGGGAGTATCCGGAGGTATTGTTGCCTTTGTGGCGGGGTTTTACGAAGAATTTATCTACTCCCTCCAAAAAATCAACCTCAAAGCCTTTAAGCTGCTCTTTAACGGTAGGTTTAAGAGTTTTTACCGCTATGTAAACGGACAGTTCCTCACCCTGCTCATCTTTGGGATGCTGGTAAGTTATTTCAGCGTTTCAAAGTTACTCGATTACTTTCTGGAACACAATGAACTATTTGTCTGGGCCACCTTTTTTGGGATGATTATCGGGTCGATCTACTTTATTTCAAAAGACTTTGAACACTGGAATCGAAAAACTATTATCGCGGGACTCATAGGCCTGGTAGTAGGTATATCCATCAGTTTTCTTAGTCCGGCCAGGGAAAATGACAACCTGCTGTTTATCTTCCTCTGTGGGATTATCAGTGTCTCCGGGATGACCTTACCCGGTTTATCGGGCTCATTTATCCTGATTCTTCTTGGGAATTATGTTTTACTACTTGTAGACTCGGTAAATGCACTATACGACACCATTGCCGAGGTGATTCAGGGTGATTTCGGCTTTACCTCCAATCAGGAACGGCTCGATACCCTGAAAATCCTGGCAGTATTTACCCTGGGTTCGGCCACAGGCCTGGTGACACTTTCGCATCTGTTGGGCTATGTTTTAAAGCATTTCCGGCATACAACCACTGCAGTGATCATAGGCTTTATCACAGGAAGCCTGGGCGTGGTCTGGCCCTGGAAAAGAACAATCTTTGTTGAAGACGCCTTGGGTACTGTCCTCAGGGACAGTAATGGGGATCCCATAGTGAGAAACTACGAACGTTATCTCCCAGAACTGAATAATGCAGACACATGGTGGGCTGTAGTTTTCGTCATTCTTGGTATATTCATCCTCATCGGATTAGAGTGGTATGGAAAAAACAGAAAAAAAGCATAGGTTCGGGCTTTTAGGAAGGGATATTTCCTATTCCTTTTCCAAAGGCTATTTTACTGAGTTTTTCAAAAAGGAGGGGCTCCAGCATTGTTCCTATGAGAATTTCGACCTGAGGGATATAACAGACCTGGAAACACTCCTGAAAGAGGAAGAAAACCTCCGTGGCCTTAATGTCACCATTCCCTATAAGCAAGATATTTTACCCTTTTTACATCGGATAGACCCTGAGGCAAAAGCCATCGGGGCTGTAAATACCATCAAATTCACCAAAACCGGACTCGAAGGCTACAATACTGATGCTTACGGTTTTCAGGAATCCATAAAACCTTTGCTGCAGGGTGCTAATCATACACATGCGCTGATACTAGGCACCGGGGGAGCATCCCTGGCAATCGCCTATAGTCTGGAAAAATTGGGAATAGCATACGTTAAAGTGTCGCGGAATCCCAAAGAAGATCAGCGATCTTATCACGATCTCAGAAAAGAAGACATGGAGAAGTACACCCTTATCGTCAATTGTACTCCCCTGGGAACCTTTCCAAAGGTAGAGGAAAAACCGCTTATTCCTTATTCGTATTTAGGTTCAGAGCATGTCTTATACGACCTGGTCTACAATCCCGAAAAAACGGCATTTTTAAAGGCCGGAGAGGGACAGGGAGCGACAATTTGTAATGGTTCGTCCATGCTAAAGTTCCAGGCAGATAAGTCGTGGGAGATCTGGCAGAAATAGGATTATTATCATTTTTTAAATAAATTTCAGGGGTTTGCCACTTCTAAAAAGATGAAGGATTACCTTTGATGTCTGTGGGGTTGTTAGTATCTTACAGAGGGATTATATCCCGCTAGAGCAATAAATCCAAAGAATCATGTTGGAAGAGAAAGAAGAGAAACTGCAGCTTGATGCAGGGGGGAAAGAGACATCGGAGACTACTGAGGAGAAGAAGACTTCAGAGAAAACTTCCGGGAAGGCAGCAGAGGATAAACCCGTGAAAAAGGTGAAATCCAAGAGCGTCACCACCAAGACGAAAAAGGCCGTAGCCGAAGAAGAGGCTGAGGAAAGCAAAGCTCCGGAAATTAAGGAGGAAAAGCCTGTGGCCAAAGAGGAGGCTGAGGAAAGCAAAACTCCGCCAAAGAAGGAGGCGACCAAGGAGGAGAAGGCCCCGAAAAAAGGGGAAGAAGAAGAGGCTATCGATGAGATAGACGAGACCAATGCCGAAGATGCCGAGGATGAAGAAAATCATCGGAGGCATCATATTCCCATGCAGGATTACCACTCCATGACCATGGAGAACCTCGTAGGCGAACTTCAGCGCCTGATCCGTACCGAAAAGGTACAAGCCATAAAAAACCATGTGGATGCCATCAAATCGGAATTCGACCTGAAATTCCAGGAATTCCTGGAAGAAAAAAAGGAAGAATTCATAAGCAATGGGGGGAATGAAATCGATTTCAGATATAATTCAGTAGCGAAAAGACAGTTTAATGAAGTCTATTCAGACTATCGCGAAAAAAGAAACGCCTACTATCGCAACCTGGAACAAAATTTAAAAACGAACCTGGAAAAACGACTTCATATTATTGAAGAACTCAAGGCCCTGGTGAACGTTGAAGAAGATATCAATACCACTTATAAAAATTTCAAAGACCTGCAGGAACAATGGCGTCACGCAGGTGCAGTTCCCCGTAGCCACTACAATGACGTATGGCGTACCTACCATCACCATGTGGAGATATTTTACGACTTCCTGCATTTAAACAGGGAATTAAGGGATCTCGACTTTAAGTACAACCTGGAGGAGAAGGAAAAACTGGTACAACGTGCAGAAGCACTGGCCCAGGAACCAGATCTGAACAAGGCATTCAGGGAGTTACAAACCCTGCACAAGATTTGGAAAGAAGATATAGGTCCGGTCGACAAAGAACACCGGGAGGCCATATGGGAGCGTTTCAGCAATGCAACTAAGGCCATGCACCAGCGCAGGCAGGAGCATTTTAAGGAGCTGGAAAAGAGTTTTGAAGGGAATCTGGTAAAGAAGAATGAAATTATCGATGCCATCACTGCCCTTGGAGAAAGTGTTGCCAATGACCACAAAGGCCTTCAAAAACAGATCAGGGAACTTGAAGCCCTGCGTTCTGCCTTCTTTGCTGCCGGAAAGGTTCCCCAGAAGGTGAACGAAGACACCTGGAACCGTTTTAAGGAGGCTGTAAGGGCATTTAACCGCAAGAAGAATGTCTTTTATAAAAACCTGAAAAAAGATCAGCAGGTTAACCTGGAAAAGAAAAGGGAGTTGGTTAAAATGGCGGTTTCCCTCAAGGATTCCGAGGAATGGGATACCGTTACCCCTCAGATGAAGAAGATCCAGCAGGAATGGAAACAGATCGGGCATGTGCCCAGAAAGTATTCAGACAAGCTGTGGAAAGAATTTAAGTCGGCCTGCAACCATTATTTTGACAAGATGCACGCCAGTAAGAACAAGGCCAGCGGCCAGGAAACTGAAAACCTGGAGAAGAAAAAGGCTTGCCTCGATAAATTACAGGCCTTTAGCCCGGGAAAATCCAGGGAGGAAGACCTTGCTACCATTAAAGCATTGATTGGGGAATGGAGGACTATAGGCAGAGTTCCTTTTAATAAGAAAAGCATCAACGGAAAATTCAATAAGATTGTTGACGGGGTCCTTAAAAAGCTCGGGGTAACCCAGCAGGAAGCCGAATTGTTGAAATACGGAAATAAATTAAAGCAGTTAGCCTCTACAGAAGACGATTACGCCCTGCGGAAAGAAAGGAGTTTTATCAAAAGGAAGATAGACGAAGGCAAGAGTGAGATTAACCAGCTGGAGAATAACCTACAGTTCTTTTCGAATGCCTCGGAAGACAATCCCTTGGTAAAGGAAGTGGTAGATAAGATCAACAAACAAAAAGAATCCTTAAAAACCTGGAAGGCCAAGCTTAAAAAGATCAATATTCTTCAACATACACTTTTAAAAGAGGAAGAGGAAGCAGCGTCGGAAGCAGAAGAAGCAGAAGAAAAACAGTAAGAATCATAGTATAAGTATTTAAAATTCATTTTAGGGTCGAGCGGCTTTGTCAGGTCGAGCGCCTACCTGCCTCGGGCACGAGAGACGAACAGAGTTTGTCAGGTCGAGCGGAGTCGAGACCTAAGCCAGTTTAGAAGCACTCTTCTTAGTTTTAAAAGACAACTCCTTTTTGACACGGCTATTTTTAAAACGGTACAGACGAGCTACCTTATTCTCTTCAGCAGTTTCAGTAACGATCTCTTTTTTAGCAGTTTCTACCTTTACCTCAGCGGTGTTTTCCTGAGCCTGGGCAGCGAAGCCGATAAAGAGAACGAAGATTAAAGTTACGATAGCTTTCATGTTGTGCGTTTTATATAATAAAAACGCCATGATAGGGGGTCCTGCCCCTTCCCGTTCGCTGAAAAACCCTTATTTTTCGGTATCTGGCAAGAACTTGGGTAAAGTGCAAAAAATCATCGGTAAACGTCACAAACCCTTAAAACCACTTACCGAAAAAAGAGGTAGATTATCGGAATTCTGAGCCATTTTTACTTGTCAAATATTCAATTACGCGATGATTATGGGCAAGTTTGCCTAAAAGGGGTCAATAAAGAAAAAGGCTATCAGATTAGCTGCTTTTTTATATACATCTGAATTCATTTATTTTTACCGGCCTATGGAATACATTGTCATTGCCTTAGTGGCCTTTTTCGTTGCCATCCTGACCTTCTTCTCAGGTTTTGGGCTGGGGACTATCCTCACCCCGGTCTTTATGATTTTCTTCCCTGTGGAACTGGCTATTGCCCTTACCGGTGTTGTACACTTCTTTAACAACATATACAAACTATTCCTCGTAGGCCGGAATACCGACAAACAAGTTTTGATTAAATTTGGAATCCCGGCAGTAGTGGCAGCTGTATTCGGTTCCTGGTTGTTGCTCAATATCAGTGACGTGCAACCCTTATTCGCCTACGATGCCTTCGGAAAGCATTTTGAAGTATATCCGGTTAAATTCCTGATCTCTATCCTGTTGATCATCTTTGCCAGCATGGACCTGCTGCCCTGGTTTAACAAATTGCAGTTCGGCAAGGACAAACTACCCCTGGGGGGAGCCCTGAGTGGCTTTTTTGGCGGACTGTCAGGGAACCAGGGTGCGCTGAGAAGCGCTTTCCTGATCAAAGCCGGACTATCTAAGGAGGTTTTTATAGGAACAGCTGTTGTGGTTTCTACCTTGGTCGATTTTACCCGCCTGAGTGTCTACGCTACCCGTTTTGCCACAGCCGGACTCGGAGACTACGTCCCCCTGGTCCTCTGTGCCACCCTCGCGGGCATAGCCGGCTCCTTTGTTGGCAACAGGTTACTTAAGAAGGTAACCCTGCGCTTCCTGCAGGTTACGGTGGCCATTATGCTGATCCTGATCTCCCTTGCCCTGGGGGCCGGACTTATTTAAAAGGACTTACTTAAGAAGAATTTCCGGGGTTTTGTGCATCCCTGCTGAAAAAGAATTCAGCCCTTTAGAATCGCTGAAGAATTAAGTACATTAGAGGTGTATAAATCAGCACCTTATTACGTCATGAAAAACAGCTTATCTTTTATATTATTCTTCCTTACTACCCTGGCCATTGCACAGCATTCCCAATCAGAACTTGAGGTAACGGGTACTGCCCGGCTGGCCATTGCCCCTGATACCGGCGTACTGAACATGACGCTAAGTGAGGTAGAAATGCAGTTCGGGGATGCCATCAACGGTTTAGGCAGTCAAACAGAAGACATCAAAGCACAAATCCGGAAAATGGGCTTTTCGGAAGACGCCATCTTTACGGATAATTTCCAGGTGCGGAAGAATATTAAATACAGGAACAATCAGCAGATAGACAGTGGTTATATCGCCACCCAGCAACTGCACCTCGATTTTGAGAATTCGGTAGATAATATCCGCAAGATCCTGCGTCAGTTCTCCTCCGGGGCAACGGAATTCGACCTCAATTTTAGCTTTAAAATCTCAGATCCCCTGAAGGAAACCGTTCAGGACCGTTTGATACAGCTGGCCACCGAAGACGCTTTTAGAAAGGCAGGGGTTATCGCAAAGGCGTCAGGAACAGAATTAAAGAAGGTGACCCGTATTCAGTACGGGAATTCCCATAATGCGCCTATAAGGACCGAACGGGCGATGATGAGCTTAGAGGCCGATGCCATGAAAGTTGACGGCTTTACACCTAGCGACCTGGTTTACAACGCCACAATACAAGTGGTATGGGCCATAGAATAGTCGGAGAACCCACATTACCTTCTGAAAAAAGTGTATTTTTATTAGAGCAGGGTAAACCCATATGATTATGGAAGACCATCAGAAAACGTCGGAGAAAGCCCGTGGTTATAGCATTTACCACGACCTTAGTATTGCAGCTTCGCCTGAGGCCGTGTTTAAGGCAGTTTCCTTACCTGAACACCTAATAAACTGGTGGCCTCTTAGATGTAGTGGTACTCCCGCCAAAGGAAGTACCTACAACTTCTATTTTACTCCTGATTACGACTGGTACGGGGAAGTAAGTGACTGCGAGCCAAACACCCTTTTCAGTATTAAAATGACCCGTTCAGATGCCGATTGGGATCCTACCAGCTTTGGTTTTGAGATCGAAGAGTCCGGCGACGGTGTCAGGCTCCATTTCTTCCACACAGGCTGGCCGGCTTGCAATGCCCATTTTAAGACCGCCTCTTATTGCTGGGCTATGTTGTTAAACGGACTTAAAATGTACCTGGAGAAAGGGATTATCCTGCCTTTTGAGGAGCGAAGTTAAAGACAGAAGTATTAATAACCATCAATTCTACAAGCTGAAAATGCCCGGCTATCCCTTGTTATACAACTGAAAATAAAGAGATCTCCCTTTGTAAAAGCGATTCCGGAATACTATACATTTATATAGCTTTAATCAGAAGTACTTTACGCATTTCCACTTCAATCCTATTCCAGATGAAACGCAACCAGTTTCTCACAACTGCTCTCAGCATCGGGGCTTTGCCTTTTGTTAGTTTGTCAGCAACCGCCTGTCAGAGTCAGAGTACCAGGACAGGATTCAAAGTGAAAGCCGGGGAAGCCAGGCTATATGGACGCATTACCCTGAAAGGGGTGAACCACAACATTATGGACCTAAAAGTATCCGGGAAGGATACGGGAGGGGGCATGACCATCTTTCAGCAAACATCCATCTCACAGGGGATGGGTACACCCCTGCACATCCACCACTATCAGGATGAAGTGTTTTATGTCATTGAGGGCGCTTATCGGTTTAAGGTAGGAAAAGCCTACTTCAATCTCGAAAAAGGGGAACATATCTTCCTGCCGAAGGCCGTTCCCCATGCCTGGACACAGGTATCCAAAACAGGAAAAATGAATGTGTTGTTCCAGCCTGCAGGTAAAATGGAAGAGTTTTTCCTGACGATGGCCGGACTCGACCATGAACCTGACATGGCAGAGATCGATAAGATCTTTTCCGATTGCGAAATGAGTGTGGTAGGTCCGCCTCTCACATTGAACTAGTATCCGGTTGAGTCCTTTGGTTTTAAAACCCTGTATTTTATCTGTATCTTGGAGATATAAAAGGAGCAGATGAAGCTGCTATTTGAGAAACCACATTACTTTTTTTTCCCGGCAAGCCTGATACTGATCGCTTTGGGTTTTATCATACCCCTGGTCAATTTTGATTTTAACATCCATGACACCTATGTTGTAGTTCAGCAGCGGTGGATTTTTCATTTGCTGGCCCTGTTCGGGTTTTTGATTGCCCTGGTTTATTGGATAATGCACAGAACGGGAAAAAAGCTGCGCTATCGCTTAAACGCTCTGCATGTGGGAACTTCCCTGATAGGTCCGATTCTTATTTTTCTCTGCACCCTTCTTTACAAGGAGGTATTGCCTTTAAATCCTTCAGGAGAAAACAGGATGGATCTGGAAATGCTGGAGGTCTATCAGCATAACAATTCGGTGAGTATGGTGATCCTGGCCCTGTTGATGATCACCCTGGTTGTACAGTTGGTCTTTCCCGCGAATGTGCTGATGGCTTTTATGGAGAAGGTAAATTCTGATAACGGCTAATTCCAAATTGAACATTTGTTCTCCCTTAAACGCAAAACAAGCATAGCACCTTTTTAGCTGGTTAGATCAGATCGAGCGGTGATTGTCAGGTCGAGCGGCTTTGTCAGGTCGAACGGAGTTTGTCAGGTCGAGCGGAGTCGAGACCTATTATAATACCGAGATGCCATATCTCGACTCCGCTCGATATGACCAAAACAAGAACAGAAGATAATATCAGGGCAATCACTCTTTGTTAGGGAAGCGCCCGCATTCCTTCGATACGTAAACCGCCTCTGGCGCGGGAGTCGAAAGGCTTTGTCAGGTCGAGCGGAGTCGAGACCTAAGCCAATTTAGAAGCACTCTTCTTAGTTTTAAAAGACAATTCCTTTTTGATCCTGCTATTCTTAAAACGATAAAGACGAGCAACGCTGTTCTCTTTAGCAGTCTCAGTAACGATCTCTTTCTTCGCAGTTTCAATCTTCACCTCAGCGGTATTTTCCTGAGCCTGGGCAGCGAAGCTGATAAAGAAGATAAAGAAGATGGTTACTAGCGTTTTCATGTCTTGCGTTTTATATAT
>NZ_JBGKBE010000011.1:0-93243 GCF_041358175.1 Muriicola sp. E247 | reverse complement strand
TATCATTTTGGGAAGCAGGAGCGCAGCGACTGAATCCTAAGGAAGAGTGAGCAAATGGATTTCTGCGCAGCAGAAACGTTCATGAATGTATTGCCGTTTAAGTAAAGTGGGAAGTAGGTGGCGAGCGAGTCAATCTCTGTCTAACTGCTGCTCACGGACATATTGTTTAATGATGAGTTACAAAAATTAGGATTTCTAATTTTTCCACTTATATTTGTCAAGATGACAATTTTATAACGTTTTATCAATTCTTAACGCAAGACATTTAATTATTAATTGTTTATTTTTTATATCTTTAAATCCTATTAACTAACTAAATTCAAGTTGAACAAAATGAAAAGATTATTCTCGATCCTGGCTATGGCTGGGCTATTTGTCCTAAGTACAAATACGGTAAGCGCAAAAGCGAATGCAATGGTTTCTAATCTGTCTGCCACTGTTGCAACCGCAGTAATGACGATTCAGGAAACGCCAGCTGAAGACATGGCAGAAGATAAAGGCTTCACTCAGGTATTGAAGGAGCAATTTATCCAGGGTGGTGCCGGGTTTATGGGGATTGTTCTCCTATGTTTGATTCTCGGACTGGCAGTGGCTATTGAAAGAATTATATACCTTAACATGGCCAGCACTAACACTGATAAATTAAAGCAACAGGTAGAGGATGCTCTGGCTTCCGGTGGTATAGAAGCTGCTAAGGAAGTTTGCCGAAATACAAGAGGACCTGTGGCCTCAATATATTATCAGGGTCTCGACAGGGCCGGTGAAGGAGTTGAATCCGCTGAAAAGGCTGTTGTAGCTTACGGTGGTGTTCAAATGGGTCAGTTAGAGAAAAACGTATCCTGGTTGTCCTTATTTATCGCTATTGCACCCATGCTTGGGTTCATGGGAACGGTAATTGGTATGATCCAGGCCTTCCAGAAAATTAGTGCAGTAGGTAACTTAAGTGCCTCCCTTATTGCCGGCGATATTCAGGTGGCTTTATTAACAACAGTATTTGGACTTATTACTGCGATCATTCTTCAGATATTCTACAACTATATCATTGCTAAGATCGATGGTATTGTTAACGATATGGAAGACTCATCGATCACCCTGATCGATATGCTGGTAGATCACAAAAAATAATAAGACTCTAAATACAAGATATTATGAATAAAATTGTAAAAATAGTTCTGGCTGTTTTGGGTCTGCTCTCCGCAATTCTCTGGTATCAATTGCCAGGGCGGGATATGCCAGCGTCCGAAGCTGTAGAAAGTGTGGCCATCACCGGGATGTTTACCATTACCTATATCTTATTGGCTATCGCGGTGGTAGTAAGTTTAGTCTTTACCCTGGTAAACCTATTCGCCCACCCTCAGAAGTTAAAGAAAACCCTGATAGTTATCGGAGCATTTCTGATCGTTCTTGGTTTTGCTTATGCAATCTCCTCAGGTACGGATGTAAACCTGGACGAAATGGCCAGAAGGGGGATCCCTACAACAGAGGACACAGTAAAGAATATAGGAACTGGCTTGAATCTCTTTTTCCTGCTGGTTATAATCGCCGTAGTTTCTATGCTATGGGGAGGGGTTAAAAAGATGACTAATAAATAATAAATTTTAAGCTATGTCTAGAAGAGGAGGACCACCAGAAGTAAATGCAGGCTCTATGGCAGACATTGCCTTTCTGTTACTTATCTTTTTTCTGGTAACAACCACCATTGAAACAGATGCAGGTTTAGACCGGATGTTGCCGCCAATGGAACCACCGGAGGATAACGTTGTGATCAAACAGAAGAATATCTTCACGGTGAATATCAACAAAAGCGGTCAGTTGTTAGTTGAAGAGGAACTGACAAATCTCAAGGACCTTCGCTCCAAGGCCATGGCCTTTCTTGACAATGGCGGAGACGGTAGTTGTAACTACTGCAAAGGACGTAGAGATGAGTCTTCTTCCGATAACCCTACTAAGGCTATTATTTCCCTTAAGAATGACCGGGAAACAAAATACGGCACATATATTACCGTACAGAATGAATTGGTAGGCGCTTATAACGAGTTGCGGAACAGGGAAGCTCAGCGTTTATTCGGCAGGGATTTTACCGATATGGAAGCTGAATTCCTCAATCCGGAAACACCATCCAGTATTCGGGATGAACTGAAGGAAAAAGTTCAGAAAATTCAGGAATTATTTCCACAAAAACTCTCGGAAGCAGAAACCTCTACTTCAAACTAATTTAAGGAACAACAGATTATGGCTAAATTCACAAAGAAAAAAGACGGGGATCTTCCGGCTGTATCAACAGCCTCCCTTCCTGATATTGTATTTATGCTCTTGTTCTTTTTCATGACTGTAACTACCATGAAAGACAGTTCGCTAATGGTAGAGAATGTTCTGCCAAATGCAAGTGAGGTAAAAAAGCTGGAGAAAAAAGACAGAGTATTGTATATCTATGTCGGGAAACCTACCAGAGATTATCAGAAAGTCTTCGGTACAGAGCCTAAGATCCAGCTCAATGATAAGTTTGCCAATGTTACTGATGTTGGTGATTTTATCCTGGAAGAAAGAGCAAAGAAACCACAGGAATTACAAAATGTACTTACTACCGCTTTAAAAGTTGATAAGGATGCCAGTATGGGACTTATCTCAGATATAAAGCAGGAGTTGAGAAAGGTAAACGCCCTAAAGGTAAATTATACAACCTATGAAGGAGATGCCTTCAGGAACGTACAGTAATATCCTAAAGAATATATTTTTAAAACGCTCCATAAAAAGGGGCGTTTTTTTATTTCTGTATATGTCTTTTTATGTAAATATTCTACCTTTAGGAATATGCGAATACGCCTGATTTTACTTGCTGCCTTCCTGTTTGCCTCTCCCTTGTTGGCACAGGAGATAATTCCGGATGGAGACCCGGATTATCTCGAGGATCAATTCTATGTAGGTCTTACGTACAATTTAATTCTGAATAAGCCTGAAAGTGTTAATCAGCAAAATCTGTCCTATGGTTTACAATTGGGATTTATTAAAGACCTCCCTTTAAATTCCAAAAGAAATATGGGACTGGGAATAGGATTGGGATATGCTGTTAATTCCTATTACAGTAACCTGCAAGTCAGCGAACTCGACGACAGCTTTGAATACAGTCTGCTCAGCAGCGATCTTAATACAAAACGCAATAAGTTAGAAACACATCTGATTGAGCTACCTATTGAAATTCGCTTTCGGAATTCTACGCCCACAGAATATAAATTCTGGCGGTTTTACGCCGGGGCGAAATTAGGTTACGTCGTTGGTGCCAGATCTAAATTAGTTACCACGGAATACAAGGATTCATTTTACGTCACTGATATCGAGAACTTCAGATACGGACTTACGGCAAATTTTGGGTATAATACGTTTAATATCCACATTTATTATGCCCTCAACAACCTATTTAAAGACGGTTTGCAACTTGATTCCGGTGAAGACCTGACCTTTACTCCACTGAGGATCGGATTTATTTTCTATATCCTCTGACAAGGGCGGATATCCTTATTTACAGCCAGAATTTCAAGGTAAGCAGCTGGGAAACCACACCTACCATAAAACCAATTAAAAGCTCAGTACGGCTATGTGCTTTAAGGAAAAGCCTGGAAGAGGCCACCAGGCCGGAGGCAAAGATCATAAGACTTATCCCCACCACAATATTGCGTTCAAAATGTATGCTTAAAGCAATCAGGAACATCAGAATACTTCCCACGCCCATCATATGGAGACTGGTTTTAAAAGGGATCAGCAGCAATAAAAGGCTGGTGCTGGTTGCGGCGATCAGACCTAAAAAGAAAAAGTACAACTCCAAAGTATAATGGTCCGGAATCACCTTTAGGAGGATCATCAGTAAGAGGATCAGGCTGATCATCAATGGGTACTTACGTTCCTCAGCTCGCGAAAGGAAAATCGTCTTGACGATCCCTAGATTTTTCAGGATAAAAAAACAAAGAATGGGAATTATTATTGTCAGGATAAAGATGGGCAGAATATTCCCGCTTCTCATCTCCAGAGTAGTGTACTTGGGCGTTATCAGAAAATAAGATATAGTGCCAGCTAGGGGCACAAAAATAGGATGGAAGATATAAGACACCAATTGGGAGAGCAATCGCATCAGATCTCTTTTCTTAATCGGGCAACCGGAATTCCCAGCTGTTCCCTGTATTTCGCTACTGTCCGCCTGGCGATAGGATAGCCCTTTTCCTTGAGAATTTTAGCCAGTTTATCATCAGTAAGGGGTTTTCGTTTCGACTCATCCCTGATCACTGTTTCCAGAATCTTTTTTATTTCTCTGGTTGAGACATCTTCCCCCTGAACATTCTTCATAGATTCGGAAAAGAACTCCTTGATGAGCTTTGTGCCATAAGGCGTGTCAACATATTTGCTATTTGCCACCCTCGAAACAGTAGATACATCCATGTCGATGGTATCAGCAATATCCTTCAGGATCATCGGGCGTAATTTTCGCTCGTCCCCGCTTAAAAAATATTCCCTCTGGTACTCCATGATGGCGTTCATGGTTATAAAAAGCGTCTGTTGTCGTTGTCTTATGGCATCGATAAACCACTTGGCCGCATCGAGTTTTTGTTTGATAAAAAGAACGGCATCCTTTTGAGACTTAGAACGCTTTTTAGCACTCTTATAACCTGCCAGCATATTGCTGTATTCCTTGGAAACATGAAGTTCCGGTGCGTTCCTGCTGTTCAGGCTCAAATCGAGTTCCCCTTCGACGATACGTATGGAGAAATCCGGAACAATATGCTCAATGATTCTGTTATTTCCCGAATAAGAACCTCCGGGTTTGGGATTGAGTTTTTCAATTTCCGATATGGCTTCTCTCAGGTCCTCTTCTGAAATGTTGTGCTTCTGCAGGAGTTTTTTATAGTGCTTTTTGGTAAAATGATCAAAGGATTTTTCGAGAATAAGAATGGCCAGATCAATAGCCTGACTTGGTTCTTTTCTTCTCAGCTGAATGAGCAGGCATTCGTCCAGAGAACGAGCAGCCACACCGGGAGGATCGAGCTCCTGCACAATTTTTAGTACTTTTTCAATGGTCTTCTCATCGGTGTATATATTCTGAGTAAAAGCGAGGTCGTCCAAAATATCGCTCACCGGACGTCTTATATATCCACTTTCATCTACACTTCCTACCAAAAACTCGGCGATGGACCATTCTTCATCGCTTAAGTAAAAAGTATTAAGCTGATTGATCAGGTATTGGTTAAAGGAGATGCCGGCGGCGTAGGGTGCAGATTTCTCCTCATCATCAGCACTGTAATTACTGGTTCTGGTACGGTATTCAGGAATCTCATCATCGCTCAGATAGTCATCAATATTGATATCTTCAGTATTGATGGTGTCATTGTCATTTTCCCCATCGTAAGCCTCTTCAAACTCATCTTCGTAGGTGCTCGACTCCTCTTTCCCCGATTCCAGTGCAGGATTTTCCTCTAATTCCTGTTTTAGCCTTTGTTCAAATGCCTGGGTAGGCAATTGAATAAGCTTCATCAGCTGAATCTGCTGAGGAGATAGCTTTTGCGAAAGTTTAAATTGTAAGTGTTGCTTTAGCATTAGGGGCACAAAATTCTCGTTACATAAAAGTAACGAATTTACCTTTAGAACTCCGCATTCTGCGGTGTTCTAGGAAACGGAATTACATCCCGAATGTTGCCCATTCCGGTAGCAAATTGAACAAGCCTTTCAAATCCAAGGCCAAATCCACTATGCACTGCTGTACCGTATTTTCTAAGGTCGAGATACCACCAGAGTTCCTTCTCATCTATACCCAGGGTTTTAATCTTCTCTAACAGTACATCTAAGCGCTCCTCTCTCTGGGAACCGCCTACGATCTCACCAATCCCCGGAAATAGGATGTCCATGGCCCTTACAGTTTTTCCATCCTCGTTCAGCCGCATGTAAAAAGCCTTTATTTTGGCCGGGTAATCGTAGAGAATGACAGGGCACTTAAAGTGCTTTTCGACTAGGAATCGCTCGTGTTCACTTTGAAGATCAGCCCCCCATTCCTCAATGAGATATTGGAATTTCTTCTTTTTGTTGGGCTTACTGTTCTTTAGTATCTCTATGGCTTCGGTATAGGTAATCCTCACGAATTCGTTGTCGATTACAAAACGCAACTTGTCAAGCAGGGAAAGTTCGCTTCGTTCAGCCTGGGGCTTTGTCTTTTCTTCATCGAGTAGTCGTTTTTCCAGAAAGTTGAGATCCTCGGCACAATGTGCTACAATATACTTCAGTACTTCTTTTATAAAGTCTTCCGCCAGGTCCATATTGTCTTTCAGATCGTAAAAGGCCATTTCCGGCTCTATCATCCAGAACTCAGCCAGGTGCCTTGAGGTATTCGAATTCTCAGCACGGAAAGTAGGACCAAAAGTGTAAACCTTTCCAAGACCCATGGCATAAGCTTCTGCCTCTAATTGACCTGAAACCGTAAGATTGGTCTCTTTGCCAAAAAAGTCTTCTTTAAAATCCACTTCGCCTTCTTCAGTGAGGGGTGGGTTCTTTAGATCCAAAGTAGTAACGCGAAATATTTCTCCCGCACCTTCCGCATCAGAACCGGTGATGATGGGCGCGTGCATGCAATAAAATCCATTTTGTGTAAAATACTGATGAACAGCAAATGACAGGGCAGATTGTACCCTCATTACAGCGGCAAAGGTGTTGGTTCGCACTCTTAAATGCGCTTGTTCGCGCAGAAATTCCATGGAGTGTTTCTTGGGTTGTATAGGATAAGTCTCGGCATCTGCCGTACCGTGGATATGGAGTTCGGTGACCTGGATCTCAACGGCCTGTCCTCTGCCCTGACTGGCAACCAACTTCCCTTTCACCTTCAAAGCTGCCCCCGTGGCAACTTGTTTTAACAAAGCCTCGTCAAAATTTTCAAAATCAACTACACACTGAATATTGTGAAGTGTCGATCCATCATTCAAAGCGATAAATCTATTACTTCTAAAGGTTTTTACCCAACCATTGACTTCAACGATTTGTTCCTCAGGGGATTCTTTTAATAGCTCTTTGATATGCTTCATTACCAGGTAATTCTATTTCGACGCAAAGATAATCCTTTGGTGAAAACTACATACCCCGAACATTCGCTATTATTTGCCAGTTTTGCTGTTAAACCTATATACTTTCACTCTCCGGCAATTCATCTTTGGGAAGGATATCAATCTGTGGTTTTTTCAATACCTCTTTGTTGGCAATGCTGCGTTCAAGAGAAAGTAATAAAGAGGGTAGGAGGATAAGATTGGCCAGCATGGCAAAAAGCAGGGTGGCCGAAACAAGAGCACCCAGGGCAACGGTCCCACCAAAGCTGGAGAGTACAAAGACAGAAAAGCCAAAGAAAAGTACAATTGAGGTGTAGAACATACTTACCCCGGTTTCTCTGAGGGCGGCATAGACAGATTTTTGAATTCTCCAGTGGTTGGCTGTTAATTCCTGTCGGTACTTTGCCAGAAAATGTATAGTGTCATCTACCGATATTCCAAATGCAATACTAAAGACAAGGATAGTAGAGGGCTTAATGGGTACCCCTACAAATCCCATCACTCCGGCAGTAATTACAAGGGGTAGCAGGTTGGGGATCAGTGAGATCACGATCATCCTGAACGAACGGAACAAATAGGCCATAAAAAGTGCAATAAGGCCAATGGCCAGGGTAAGAGATAGTATCAGGTTTTTTACCAGATATTTCGTTCCCTTTAGAAACAGTAGCGCCTTTCCTGTCATGGAAGTTTTATATCGCTCTTCGGGAAAGATCTTTTCAAGATTTTCCAGTAATCTGGCTTCAATCTCTTCCATTCTTTCCGTCTTTACATCTTTAATAAATGTTGTAATCCTTGCAACCTGCCCGGTACTGTCGACGAAATTCTTCAGTAAATCGCCATTACCTTCCGACTTCCTGGCTACTTCCATGATAAAAGTATTCTCCTGGGAAGTGGGCAACTGATAATACTTTGGTATCCCGTTGTAAAAGGCTTGTTTGGAATATTTAACCAGTTCAACTATAGATGTGGGATTTGACAATTCGGGGAACTCCCTTATCCTTTCGCCCAGCTCATCCATCTTTCGCAGGTTTACCGGTCTTAGAACCCCATTCTTCCTATCGGTATCGATCACAATCTCAACGGGCATAATGCCGTCGAACTCTTCTTCAAAAAACCGGATGTCTTTGTAAAACTGCGCACTTTTCGGCATATCCTCTATTGGACTGCCCGAAATCCGAATTTGATAAATACCAATGATACTTGTAACAAGCAATAGCACTGAAACCACGTATACACCAATTCTTCTTTCCCGAACAATCCGCTCCATCCAATTGACAAAGGCGTCTATCCATCGCTTGTTGAGATGTTTCAGATGCTTTGTTTTAGGAAGGGCCATAAAACTATATATGATAGGAATGATCAGCAGGGAAAGGATAAAAATAAAGATGATATTTATTGAAGCTACGATACCAAACTCGGTCAGGAGTTTACTATCAGTTATGATAAAGGTTGCAAAACCGGAAGCTGTTGTGATATTGGTCATCAAGGTGGCATTCCCGATCTTGGAAATTACTCTTTGCAGTGAGAGCGCCTGGTTGCCATGCTTTTTAACTTCCTGTTGGTATTTGTTGATCAGGAAGATGCAGTTGGGGATACCAATTACAATAATCAAGGGCGGGATCAGAGCCGTAAGCACTGTAATTTCATATTGCAGTAAGCCAAGTATACCAAACGCCCACATCACCCCAATGATCACCACACACATGGAAATTAGTGTGGCACGGAAACTCCTGAAAAAGAAAAAGAAAATCAGAGATGTAACTACCAGAGCTGCGGTGATAAACATCCCGATCTCATCGATAATGTTCTGGGCATTCATCGTTCGGATATAGGGCATGCCGGAAACCCGTACGTCTAATCCCGTTTCCATCTCGAAATTGTAAACCAGAGTAGTAAAATCGTTGAGGATAAAATCCTTCCTGACCGAAGTATTCACAATATCCTTATCGAGGTAGGCAATGGTTCTGATGGTTTCACTCTCCTTATTGAAAAGCAACTTATCGTAAAAAGGAAGATTGTTAAACAAGTGTTGTTTTAGGCTATCAATGGTCTGCTGGTCTTCAGGCTCCTCTTTGAGAAACGGGGTTAATACAAACTCCTGACTCTCATTGTCCTTAACCAGCTCCTGTAGATTGTCGGTAGAGATGACGAATTCTACCTCAGGGAAAGCAACAAGCTGCTTGCTTAAGACATTCCAGCGATTAAAATTTTCGGGAGTAAAAAGGGTGGTATCTCTGATGGCTAGTACAATGGCGTTTCCTTCTTCTCCAAATTGTTTCAGAAATTCCTCGTATTCAAGATTGATGGGGTGGTCATCGGGAAGGAGATTGGCCTCCGTATTGGAAAAACGCATGTTTTGCCACTGAAAGCCAAAGAATACAGTAATGGAGGCAATAATCACCAAAATCAGGATCCGGTTTCTCAGGATGATCCTTGCGGTCCTCGGCCAAAAATTTTGTGAGAGCTTAGCTACCATATTGTATGTAAAAAGGCCCGGTACTGTTTGTGGAGTCTCTTGTATTGAATTCTAAATACGGGATAAATCCTATTCCTGACCTAGGCTTTTCAAACGCCGTCAAAGGTAGAAAATGCGTGGCAGTGTTCCTAGTTTCCCAATAGGAAATACCACTAAAGGGAATATGCCAAGAAGCTGTACATTTATAGATTTGAAAGGAAGTAATATAGCAGAAAAGAAATGTCGCAGCACAAAAAGTTCTGGAAGTTTGAACGGAAAATCTACAGGATTCTAATTGTGCTTTGCACTATAGCCCTTGTACTAGCTATTCTGGCTATGTACTTTTTTAAGGACGGAGGGAGTCTTTGATTGGGGATTCCGAACCTACACCTTCATAATCTCGACTTCTTTCAGGTCTAGGATCTGGTCGATTTTAGTTACGTAGCTATCGGTTAGTTCCTGAATATCGATGATGGCGTTTTTTTCCAAATCTTCTGAAACATCGAGATTTTTAATTTCCTTATTGGCCTCCTGCCTTGCACTTCTGACACTTACCTTGGCATCTTCTGCTTCGGCTTTTGCCTGTTTAACCAATTGTAACCTTCTCTCTTCAGTAAGTGGAGGAACATTGATAATCACGAAATCGCCATTGTTCATAGGATTAAACCCTAGATTCGCATTCATAATCGCCGTTTCTATAACCTGCAGCATGCTTTTTTCCCAGGGCTGAACAGATATCGTACGGGCGTCCGGAGTATTGATATTGGAAACCTGGGAAAGCGGAGTCTGTGAGCCATAATAGTCGACCATTACAGATGAGAGCATGGCAGGGCTCGCTTTTCCTGCCCGGATTTTCACCAGTTCTTTCTCCAGGTGTGAAATGGCACCATCCATACTTTCCTTGGCTGTATCTATGACAAAATTTACCTCTTCGTTCATAAAATCAATTTAAAAACAAAGTAACACAATTTTTTGAAAAATTAAAGATTTACGACTGTACCAATATTTTGACCTGACACGATCTTTAAAAGATTCCCTTTTTTATTCATGTCGAAGACCACGATCGGCAACTCGTTTTCCTGACTTAAAGTAAAGGCTGTAGTATCCATCACTTTCAGTCCCTTGCTCAATACATCGTTAAACGAGATCGTTTCGAACTTGGTAGCCGTCTTGTCCTTTTCCGGGTCGCTGGTATAAATTCCGTCTACGCGGGTTCCTTTCAGGATCACATCGGCCTCCACTTCAATAGCCCTTAACACAGCCGCAGAGTCGGTAGTGAAATACGGATTCCCTGTTCCTCCTCCGAAGATCACTACTCTTCCTTTTTCAAGGTGGCGCATAGCACGTCTGCGGATAAAAGGTTCGGCTACTTCATTGATTTTTATAGCCGATTGAAGTCGGGTTTGAACCCCTTTGTCCTCAAGAGCACTCTGAAGAGCAAGCCCATTGATTACGGTGGCAAGCATCCCCATATGATCTCCCTGTACACGATCCATTCCGCTGCTGGCTCCAGCGAGACCTCTGAATATATTTCCTCCCCCTATCACAATGGCTACTTCAATTCCCTTATCTACAACCTCTTTGATTTCTTCAGCGTAAGTTGCTAGTCGGGTGGGATCAATTCCATATTGTTTTTCGCCCATTAAGGCTTCCCCGCTAAGTTTGAGAAGAATCCGTTTGTATGCCATCCTATTGTATCGATTTGGAAACAAAAATAGTTAAAATATTCGAGGCGAATCTGTTGGCCTTCGTCGGATTTTCCAGAACTTGCACATTAAATAGTTATCAGATGTTTAAAAACCTGTATGTATTACTCCTGTTAGCCTTACTCCTGGGTTGTGGAGCTGCAAAACTTCCTTCCCCCGGAGCAATAATGCCGATAAAAGCACAGATTGATCTTGTGGAAGTTCTGGATGATAAAGTAATGGTAGTGGTTGATCCGGGCCAGATAGGTAAAGATGAAATTCTTTTTCTGATTCCCAGGATCATCCCGGGAACTTATAGCGAAGACAATTTTGGAGCTTATGTGCAAGATTTTGTCGCTCTCGATTACGATGCTGAGCCTATGAATATCAGCAGGAAAGATGTTAACAGCTGGCTGATTTCGGACGCGAAAAAACTCGACAAGGTTACATACTATGTCAATGATACCTTTGATACCGAATTGGAGGTGGAGGAAGCCGTGTTTTCACCTGCGGGCACAAATATTGCAGCTGGGGAGAATTTCCTGCTTAACCTCCACGGATTTGTTGGGTATTTTGAAGGCCTTAAAGAAGTTCCCTATGAGTTGAATATTGTTTCTCCTTCTGAGCTGAAACCTGCCACTTCCCTACATGAAATCAGTGCAGAAATTACAGATAAAGGTCAATACAACTTTTCAGCGAAAAGGTACTTCGAGCTCGTTGATAACCCTATTTTATTTGCCAGGGCTAATACAGAGACTTTTAAGATTTCTGATATAAGTGTAACTCTGAGTGTATATTCTCCTACAGGGAGATATAGCGCCAAGGACTTCCGACCTCAAATGGAGGCCATGATAAAAGCTCAGAAAGCCTTCCTGGGGGGAGTCAGCGGTACAAAGACTTATACCATTCTATTATACCTTGCCCAGATATCCGATTCTGATGCTACCGGATACGGGGCCCTTGAACACCACACTTCAACTGTTGTAGTTCTGCCTGAAGCACTGCCAAAGCAAGTACTCGATGAATCTATGGTGGATATTGTCTCTCATGAATTTTTTCACACCCTGACGCCCTTGTCAGTGCATTCGAGAGAAATACAGTTTTTCAACTTTAATGAACCTGATATGTCAATGCATTTGTGGATGTATGAGGGGACTACCGAGTATTTTGCCAACTTTTTTCAAGTTCAGGAAGGACTTATTGAAATTGAAGAATTTTATGATAGGATGGCAAAAAAAATATCGAATTCCAGGGTTTACGATGACAGCATGTCCTTTACCACTATGAGTGAGAGGATCCTGGAGTCGCCCTTCAAGGAAAATTACCTGAATGTATATGAAAAAGGAGCATTGATCAATATGTGTCTCGACATACTTCTTCGGGAACAAAGTAATGGTGAGAAGGGTGTATTATGGTTAATGAAAGAACTTTCAGCAATCTATAACGAAGATACCCCATTTGATGATCCCGAATTGATTGGTGAGATTGTTGCGATGACTTACCCCGAAATAGGATCATTCTTTGAAAAGCACGTTCAGGGAAAAGAGCCGATACCTTATCCGATCTACCTGGAAAAAGTAGGGTTGAAACTGGAGATGGACCAAAAACCTGCCTCCTATTTCTTTTTAGGTCAGATACCCTACATAGATGCAGATCCCGGTGATCTGGATACCATATTTGTACAAAAGGGTATGGAATTGAATTCCTTTTTTCAGGACCTGGGGGCAAAAGGAGGAGATATAATCATTAAAATAAATGACACTACTATCACGCTTGACAGTATGAGGACGATAGTTGGGGAGAGTTTTGGCTGGGATGCGGAGAAAGATATCCGGATGACCGTGATGAGAGATGGAGAGCTCATTGACTTGCAGGGCAAGGCAGGTACACCTATATATACTGAAAGAAAAATAGTTGAGATGGATTCGGTTTCGGAGAAGGTAATTTCCTTAAGACGGGCCTGGTTAGGGCAATAAAAAAACCGCCTTCTAAAAGAGAGGCGGTTTAAAGATATAAAATGTACTATTTATCCTAGTGCAACCCGCTCAAAACCAGTTACCTCCAGGCTGGAGTCAACAGATTTCACATATTGAGCAACACTTTTTTTGCTGTCTTTGATAAAGTCCTGATTTACCAGTGTATTGTCTTTAAAGAATCGCTTAAGCTTTCCTTGTGCGATCTTATCCAGCATCTCTTCTGGCTTACCTTCCTGCCTTAACTGATCTTTGGCAATCTCAATCTCCTTATCGATAGTTTCTT
This sequence comes from Muriicola sp. E247, assembly GCF_041358175.1. NCBI lineage: Bacteria > Pseudomonadati > Bacteroidota > Flavobacteriia > Flavobacteriales > Flavobacteriaceae > Muriicola > Muriicola sp. E247. The sequence goes on along the minus strand of NZ_JBGKBE010000011.1, from coordinate 79,774 downwards.
GGTCAACGCCACTCTGATCCAAAGCTACAGGATTCATAGCCGCTGCCTGCATAGCAACGTCCTTGGCAGCTTCTTCAACTCCTTCTACAGCAGCTGACAGTCCAACCAGGGTTGCGATCTTGTTTCCTGCGTGGATGTAAGATCCAACGAATGGGGCAGATAACTTTCTGAATCCACCTATTTCGATCTTCTCACCAATAACTCCGGTTTGTTCAGTAAGTTTCTCCTGCACGGTAATTCCATTGTAATTGGCCTGAAGAAAAGCATCTTTATCATCATACTGAAGGGCTAATTCTGCCAGCTCTGTTGCCAGACTAACAAATGTCTCGTTCTTGGCTACAAAGTCGGTTTCACAATTCAGAGAGATGATTACTCCTGCTGTTTTATCGGCATTGACTTTGGCGATTGCGGCACCTTCTGAAGAATCTCTGTCTGCTCTTTTGGCAGCCACTTTTTGTCCTTTTTTACGAAGGATTTCGATCGCTTTGTCGAAATCACCTTCAGCTTCAACCAGTGCATTTTTACAATCCATCATACCGGCTCCGGTAGTCTTTCTCAATGTATTTACATCAGCGGCGGTAATTTTTACCATCATAATATTGTTTTTTTCAGATGCCGGAAAATGGCAATCTGCATGTTAATTTTAATTTATTCTACTCCGGCTTTGGTATTATCCTGCCATTCCTTTAATTCGTCCCATTTTCCTTCAGCAGCCATTTTTGCCTGCTTGGGCCAGGATGCGGGATTTTTTGATGCATAGCGCGAACCTGCATCGGCCAGGATAGCTTTAAGGTCATCTTCAGACTTCCCAGCTAATTCGGCAAAAGAGTTGATACCTGCTTTATTAAAAACCTCCGAAATTTTAGGGCCAATTCCTTCTACCTTGGTCAGGTCGTCTGCAGCTGTTTTCTCAGTCTTTTTAGGGGCCTCTTTTTTAGCAACTTTTTCTTTTTCTTCTGCTTTTGGAGCTGCTTTGGCTTTTGGAGCTTTTTCTTCTTTTACTGCCTCAGTTTCTTTCTTTTTGGCTTTGGGTGCCTTTGGCTCCTGTCCTTCTGTAGCAGCTTGTTTCTCGGATTTACGCTCCGTTAATCCTTCAGCAACTGCATTGGTTACATGTGTCATGATGATTTCAATCGACTTTGATGCGTCGTCGTTCGAAGGAATTACAAAATCGATCGGACGTGGATCAGAATTTGTATCTACCATGGCGAAGATCGGAATGTTGAGTTTCTGAGCTTCTTTTACTGCGATATGCTCACGCATTGTATCGACAATAAAAAGTGCACCTGGAAGTCTGGTCATTTCCGAAATAGATCCTAGGTTTTTCTCAAGTTTCGCACGTAAGCGATCAACCTGTAATCTCTCTTTCTTCGAGAGGGTATTAAACGTGCCATCTTTTTTCATCCGGTCAATGGAAGCCATTTTCTTAACGGCCTTACGGATAGTAACAAAGTTGGTTAACATTCCACCAGGCCAACGTTCTGTGATGTAAGGCATATTAACGTTGGCTACTTTTTCTGCAACGATGTCTTTCGCCTGCTTTTTTGTAGCAACAAATAATATTTTCCTTCCGGAAGCCGCAATTTTCTTCAAAGCCTCAGAGGCTTCTTCAAGTTTTGCTGCTGTTTTGTAGAGGTTGATAACGTGGATCCCGTTGCGCTCCATATAAATATATGGGGCCATATTGGGATTCCATTTTCTTGTGAGGTGACCGAAGTGTACACCCGCTTCTAAAAGATTTTTTACTTCTGCTTTTTTTGCCATTTTAATTAGTTTACGTTCTTATGAATTAGCAATGGGCGAGTGGTATTCTGAAACAGAACGCCTCTACCATTTAGATGCTAAACTAAATTTTTCCAAATCTGCTGATGTCTGATAAAGACATTGCTTCAATTCAGAATTTTAATTGTCCCATGACAAGGGACTTTCAATGAACTTGGGTTACTATATGTGTGCTCATAAGAGCACGAGTTATAAAATTATCGTTTGGAGAACTGGAATTTCTTACGGGCTTTTTTCTGTCCGAATTTCTTACGCTCTACCATTCTTGGATCTCTTGTTAAAAGACCTTCTGGTTTTAAGGCCAGTCTGTGCTCGGCGTCAATTTCGCATAGAGCTCTTGATAATGCCAGTCTGATAGCTTCTGCCTGCCCTGTAATTCCTCCACCGTAGACATTTACACTAACGTCATAGCTGTCTTCATTGTTTGTAAGAGCGAATGGCTGCTTTACTTTGTATTGAAGAGTAGCGGTTGGGAAGTACTCGTTAAGATCTTTTTTATTGATGGTAATGGCTCCTTTACCCTTAGAAAGATAAACACGGGCTACGGCTGTTTTCCTTCTGCCAATTTTATGAACTACATCCATTATTAAAGATCGTTAAGATTAATAGTTTTTGGTTTCTGAGCTTCCTGCTGATGTTCTGCTCCTGCATATACTTTAAGGTTTCTGAACAATTCAGCACCTAATTTGTTTTTAGGAAGCATTCCTTTCACAGCTCTTTCAACAACCGAGGCAGGATTTTTTGCTTTCAATTCTTCAGCAGTAAGGGAACGCTGTCCGCCAGGATAACCTGTGTGTCGGATATAGGTTTTATCTTCCCATTTATTACCTGACAACTGTACTTTTTCAGCGTTTATAATAATTACATTATCCCCGCAATCCACATGAGGTGTGAAGTTAGGTTTATTCTTCCCTCTTAGAATAATAGCCACTTTAGAGGCCATTCTTCCAAGCGTTTGTCCTTCTGCATCTACAAGCAACCATTCTTTCTGAACAGTAGCTTTGTTAGCTGAAACAGTCTTGTAGCTCAATGTATCCACTACGATTTTATTTAAGAATTATACTTTTCATTCCCGTTTAACGGGCTGCAAATGTACAATTATTAAGTTGAATTACAAATGGTTGTTTTCTACTTTTTCATTTTTTTCTCGACATTTTTAAAGCTGACAGGCAGTCACAATCCCAATGCTAGCACTCATTATATATATTGACTAACACTATTCTTATACTTTTCCCGTTATTTGTGCGTTTTTAGAAATAGATAAAATCAAGTGATTATGAGAAATACCTATGTGTTGTTCTTCCTTGCAAGTTTACTTTTTAGTGCCTGTTCAACAGACAAAATGAACGAAGGATCTTCTGATTCTATCCTGGGAACCTGGGATTTGACAGCTCTTGATATTGACCAACAAACAGCTTCTGATGAAGAAGAATTCGGACAGGTGATACTGAGTGAACTCGCATCAGAGGATTGCTTTCTGGTGAGCCTGACTTTTAATCAGGACCTTAGCCTGGTTACGGAAGACGCCTCCAACTACCTGGAGATTGGAGTTAACGCCGGAGGAACCGGTTTGGAAGTGCCTTGTCCATCTCAAAGGGATACACAAACAACTACTTATACCTATTCTGAAGGGGTATTAACCTTTGTGGATGAAAATCAGGTCACGGTATCACTGGACGTTTCTATAGAAGGAAATGAAATGGTTGTTTCTGCTCAGGAATTGGATGTTGAGAATTTTAATGCAGGAGGCAATCTGATTTTTACAAGAAGATAAAGTAAATAAAAACACTCATAAAAAGCCCTTCACATTACTGAAGGGCTTTTTTATTTCTGGATACTACCTTTTTAATGGGCTTCGAGCCAGTTTTCACCTACTCCAAGTTCCACATCTAGTGGAACTTTTAGTTTATAAGCTGATTCCATAGCGGCCTTGATCATCTTCTTTGCTTTTTCCAATTCCGGTTTGTAGACATCGAAAACCAATTCATCATGTACCTGTAGCAGCATTTTGGTCTTGTATTCCCCTTCCTTCAATTTTTTGTGAATGTCGATCATGGCAATCTTTATGATATCTGCTGCACTACCCTGAATTGGAGCGTTGATAGCATTCCTTTCTGCAGCTCCACGAACCACTGCGTTGCTCCCATTGATATCCTTCAGATATCTGCGTCTGCCAAGTACGGTTTGAACATAGCCGTGTTCCCGGGCAAAATCAACCTGATCAGCCATATACCTGCGCAATTTAGGATAGGTCTTATAATAGGTATCGATGAGTTCTTTGGCTTCGGTTCTTGAAAGATCTGTCTGATTGCTCAATCCAAAAGCCGATACCCCGTATATGATTCCGAAATTCACTGTTTTGGCATTTCCTCGTTGTTCCCGGGTCACCTGGTCTAATGGGATATTAAATACCTTTGAGGCAGTAGAAGCATGAATATCTTCGCCATTTTCAAAAGCTTCTATCATAGTATCCTCTTCACTGAGGGCAGCGATAATCCTTAATTCTATCTGGGAGTAATCCGCCGCAAGAAGCACATAGTCCTTGTCCCTTGAGATGAATGCCTTTCTGACTTGTCTCCCTCTTTCTGTACGGATCGGGATGTTCTGAAGATTGGGGTTATTACTGCTGAGTCGGCCGGTAGCTGCCACAGTCTGCATATAATCTGTATGCACCCTGCCGGTACTTGGCTCTACCTGGTTTGGTAAAGCGTCTACATAGGTACTCTTCAATTTGGCCAGGCCACGGTATTCCAGCACATCTTTGATGATCTGGTGATCTTTGGCCAGATATGACAATACATCTTCGGCAGTAGAGTACTGCCCGGTTTTTGTCTTCTTTGGCTTATCAACCAATTTGAGTTTGTCAAAGAGGATCTCACCCAACTGCTTGGGAGAACCAATATTAAATGTCTCCCCTGCCTCATCATAGATCTTTTCTTCCAGGGTCTTGATATCCGAGTCGAGTTGCGCTGATAAACTATTGAGGAACTCATAATCGAGATTTATTCCCTCTAATTCCATATCGGCCAGAACCCTTAGAAGAGGAATCTCAATATCCCGGAACAGTTCCATCGTTTTAGCCTCTTCCAATTCTTTTTCAAAATGCTCAGCCAGTTGCAGGGTGATATCAGCATCTTCTACCGCGTATTCAGTTTGTTGTTCCAAGGGAACTTCCCTCATGCTAAGCTGGTTCTTTCCTTTCTTGCCAATAAGTTCAGTGATTGAAATGGGTGTATAATTCAGATAGGTCTCTGAGAGTACGTCCATATTATGACGCATATCGGGATTGATCAGGTAGTGGGCAAGCATAGTATCGAAGAGCGGCCCTTTAACTTCTACTCCGTATTTATTTAAGACCTTGATGTCATATTTGAGATTCTGCCCCACTTTTACAATTTCTGTCGTAGAAAAAAATGGGTAAAGTTTCTCCAGAAGTGAAGCTGCTTCAGTTTTATCTTCCGGGAAAGGCAGATAAAACCCCTTCCCGGCTTCCCAGGAAAATGCAATTCCAACCAATTCGGCCTGTAGCGGATTAAGAGACGTAGTTTCTGTGTCGAAACATACCTTTTTTTGTTTGAGCAAATTTGTGAGAAATAAATCAAGGGCCATTCCGGGCTGAATACTCTGGTAGACATGAGGAACATCTTTGATGGTTTTTCTCCCGGAAACCACTTCCAGGGTGGCCGGCGCTGCCCCATTGCTGCCAAAGAGAGAAAACTGCCCGCTTCCTGCAGCCTGAGCTTCTTTTTTGGCAGTTTCGGTACTGGTAACCATGGTAGGTGTTCCTTCGGTCTCGTCAGAAAAAATCTTTATAAATTGATCCCTGAGACGTCTGAATTCTAATTCTTCAAAAATCTCCTGCACCTTTTCATTGTCGGGAGGGGAAAGCTCGTAATCAGTAGCGTCAAAAGTGACGTCACAGGTAATACATATTGTCGCCAGTTGTTTGGAGAGTCGTCCGAGTTCTGCATTTTCCTCCACCTTTTCCTTCATTTTACCTTTGAGCTGGTCCGTGTTTTTCAGGAGGTCCTCCATTGATCCGAACTCTGCGATAAATTTCTTCGCTGTTTTTTCTCCTACTCCGGGTAAACCCGGAATATTGTCACTAGCATCTCCCATCATCCCCAGGTAGTCTATGACCTGTTCAGGGCGCTCTACCCCAAATCTTTTCTGTACTTCGGGGATTCCCCATATTTCAATGCCATTACCCATCCTTGAAGGGCGGTACATAAAAATATTTTCTGAAACGAGCTGCCCGAAATCCTTATCGGGAGTAACCATAAAAACCTTGTATCCTTCTTTCTCAGCCTGTTTGGCAAGGGTGCCAATAATATCATCTGCTTCCAGTCCCGAAACCTCCACAACCGGGATATGCATGGCTTTGAGGATTTTCTGTATATAGGGAATTGCAATCCTTATCGCATCGGGGGTTTCGTCCCTATTTGCCTTGTATTCCGGGAATAATTCAGTTCGTTCCGCGCTACCATCCTTATCAAAACAAACGGCAAGATGATCGGGTTTTTCCCTCCTGATTACATCGAAAAGAGAATTCATAAATCCCATAATGGCAGAGGTGTCCATCCCTTTGGAGTTGATCCGTGGATTTTTGATCAAGGCGTAATAACCCCGAAAAATTAAGGCGTAGGCATCCAGTAAAAAAAGTCGTTTCTGATCAGACATACATCAATTATTAGACAAGAAATCAAAGCTACAAAGAATCTAAGTTAACTTAAAGGATCAGCTTTTAATATAACTTGCAGCCGGGATATTTTCATGGCCCTCTCCTGTGTACTTTCGATAAGAAAATCCGGGATGTATGCAATAAGCCCCGGTTTCGCCAGCTTTGTTGATGGCAATAAAACCTATTTGGATATCCTTGTAATTCTCTTTTTTGGCAATAATTCGCTTTACTCCTTCCTCGCAGGCTTGCTGTGGAGATTTGCCCTGTCTCATTAATTCAACAATCAGGAAGCTGCCTACGGTACGCACCACTTCTTCCCCCATCCCGGTAGCTGTTGCACCGCCAATTTCATTATCCACAAAGAGTCCTGCACCAATAATTGGAGAATCGCCCACTCTTCCGGCCATTTTATAAGCCATCCCACTGGTTGTGCATGCCCCGGCTATATCTTCATTTGAATCGATGGCCAGCATCCCTATGGTATCGTGATTTTCGATATTGATCACCGGTTCGTACTGGGAAGTTTTTTTCCATTCGAGCCATTCTAGTTTCGACTTTTCTGTCAGCAGATCGTCTTCCTCAAACCCCATTTCCACAGCAAATTGCCTGGCACCCTCGCCGGCGAGCATCACATGCGGAGTTTCTTCCATCACCTTCCGGGCTACCGAAACGGCATGAACAATATTCTGAAGGTAGACTACAGCACCACATCTGCTATCTTTATCCATAATACAAGCATCGAGGGTTACATTACCGTCCCTGTCTGGTCTGCCTCCTTTTCCAACAGATTGATTCGCCACATCGGCTTCTTCCACCATCACACCCTGTTCAACCGCATCAAGAGAATTTCCTTCCCTGGCAAGTACTTCAAAGGCCCTGGCTGTCGCATTGGGAACGTCCCAGGTAGCAATTACTATAGGTTTTATGGATTCTGTATTCTCCCCGGCCTTTTCTACCTTGTCTTTTTCGGCGCAGGCCACGGCCAGGGAACCACCGAGAATGGCCGCACTTCCCAGGCCGGAGTTTTTTATAAATTTTCTTCTTTCCATACACTAAGGTTGACTATTTTTATAAGCTTAAAGATAGGGATTATGATAGTAGAAGCATGTGTAAATTCACTGGAGTCGGCCCTGAATGCAGAGCAGGCAGGAGCTCAGAGAATTGAACTTTGTGCAGAGCTAACAGCCGGGGGCATCACTCCTTCTTACGGACTTATCAAAAGTGTCATGGAAGCCCTTCAGATTCCTGTACATGTCCTCGTCAGATCAAGAAGTGGAGACTTTACCTATTCTGACAAAGAATTTAAGACCATGCTAGAGGATATTAAAGCTTGTAAAGCTCTGCAGGTAGATGGAATTGTATCTGGGATTTTGGATGAGAACTTTGAAGTGGATTGGGAGCGGACACAGGAACTAATAAAATATTGTGGCGACTCTTCTTTTACATTTCACAGGGCATTCGATTGGGTGAAAGAACCCCTGGAGACCCATCTTAGATTGCAGGAAATGGGGGTTAACACAATCCTGTCGTCAGGACAAGCTCCTACGGCAGTAGAAGGAATTGATCTATTGGATAAACTGAATCAACAGGCAGGGCATTGTATGATTATGCCAGGAGCTGGAATCCATCACGAGAATGCTCAATTGTTTAAGTTGAGGGGCTTTAGAGCCATCCACCTGTCTGCCTCTAAAGTCATAAAGAATTCAGATTCCGAACCTTCTTTATCCATGCAGTCACCACGCCGAATGAAAGAGAATGAGGTGCTGATCACCGATATGGAATTGTTGGGAAAAGTTATTCGAATCGTTAATTAAGTCTAAAACCGGAACTCAGGGCTGGGTTAAAGAAATATATTTGTAAAAAAGAACTATGCTAAGATGGATCGTATTTATCGCTATTTATGTTATGCTTGGATATTATTCCCTGCAGGCAATAAAAACGGCATCGCGATTTCCCTGGGTCTATTATTCGTTTATGGCGCTGGGACTTCTGGTACTGGGTAACTTTGTTTACCAGTTTACTTTTGGCGATAATGATGGCAGTGTTCTCAACAGGCCGAGAAGCTACGCCTTCGGTTTGCTGATTGCCATGCTCACCTTCGAAATAATCACCATTATTTTCCTGTTTTCCGAAGATATTTTCAGGCTGATCTCAGCCGGAATCCAGAAAGTCTTTGGTTCTTCTACCGAATTTAGTCTGCCGGCACGCAGACGGTTCCTGAGTATGATGGCCATGGGGATTGCTGCCATTCCATTTAGTGCCTTACTATATGGGATGTATAGAGGGAAATACAATTTTCAGGTACTTACCTATGACCTGGAATTTGAGGATTTGCCTGATGCTTTCCACAATTATCAGATCACACAGATTTCAGACATCCATAGTGGTAGTTTTGACAATCGGAAGAAAATTGAATACGCAGTTAATCTTATCAACGAGCAGGAAAGTGATGTAATACTTTTTACGGGAGATATGGTCAATAATATGGCTCTTGAAATGGAACCATGGAAAGCACTTTTCTCAACCCTCAGGGCTAAGGATGGTAAATTTTCAATCCTCGGGAATCATGACTACGGGGATTATGTGCAATGGGAAACTCCCAGTCTCAAAGAGCAGAATCTGAATGCTCTAAAGGATATGCAGGATGAAATGGGTTTTGATCTGCTTCTCAACGAACATCGCTATCTTCAGAAAGGAAAGGACAAACTGGCTTTGCTGGGAGTAGAGAATTGGGGGAGAGGTGGCTTTAAAAAGGCAGGAGACCTTAAAAAGGCAGTCGAAGGAATAGAGAAGAACGATTTTAAAATTCTGATGAGCCATGATCCTTCACATTGGGAAGATGTGGTGATTCATGATGATTATCATTATCACCTCACGCTAAGTGGGCATACTCACGGGATGCAATTTGGAATTGAAATTCCCGGTTGGGTGAAATGGAGTCCGGTAAAATGGCGCTATAAATACTGGGCAGGAATCTATGAAGAACTCGGACAATATATTAATGTAAACCGCGGTTTTGGCTTTTTGGGATATCCGGGACGGGTGGGGATCTGGCCTGAAATTTCCGTAATCAGACTGAAAAAGAAAGGTCTGGTGTGAATGTTACGTTAAAGAATTCATACAAAACCTTTGTTTTATTAGCTTTTTAACATTTTTTCTTACATTTGATTTATAACCCAACTTGAAACTATGTCTAAATTCGGTGAACTAATAGACCTCAACGTGCCGGTGCTACTTGATTTCTATGCTGAATGGAACGAACAATCTACAGCTATGCATCCGGTTTTAAGGGATGTAGCCGCCGCTCTGGGCGACAAAGGCAAAGTCATTAAAATTGATGTAGATAAGAATAAAGAGCTTTCCCAGGCCCTGAGGGTAAAAGGTTTACCCACCTTAATGATCTACAAAAAGGGGGAAATGGTCTGGCGCCAAAGTGGTGAGCAGGACGCGAATACCCTGATAGGTATCCTTAACGAGTATATTTAGCCTTCCTTCTTTACGATAGTTTAAGAGTTGTCATTCCGATTCGGATCAATTTCCGGCATCCTCTACCTCAGTAGCATCCTCTAAAATTGTATCGGATACAGGCAAAGTGTCTATCAATTCTTCGACGGGCATATCTTCATCGGGCAATTCCTCCAGTATGTCCTCCTGATAGAAATGGCTAAACTGGTCAATATGATCATTAAAGATTTCGGTTTCCTTTTCTGCCATTTCCCTGTCGTTGTTCTCGATCAGGATGTCAATGATCCTCCGGTAACCTTCCATATCTCCTATGATATCTTCCAGGTTATTGTACTGTTCATCCAGAGGAGTACCCTGGTAGTAGTTTAGTCGACTTTGGTAGATCAATTTTAATTCCCCGAATAAATCCCTCGCTTTTTGCGTATCACCCACCTTGTAATATCCATCAAGGAAAGGTTCCACAAAAGTATAGAAGCCGTAATAGGCTACCGGCAGGTTTTCCATGGCGAGGTCAATAATCTCCCTTGCCTTGTCGATCTTATTTTCATTGATAAGAGCTTCCACCAATCGAGCCAGATTACTCCTCAGGGAAAGACCCTGTGTACGGGTCTGGGTATCGTGGTAGATATCCGGACTACCTGAATTTCCCCATTCCCATCCTTTAACAATTCTGTACATCTCGTCAGTATCGATTCGACCCATTTCATAAGAACTGGGATTCTGGGTTTTAATGGGCACCAATTTATAAGCCATTCCCTCCAGTTGTAAATAGTCTTTCATCCATATGTACTCTGCTTTGTCAAAGCTTCCCCCTGAGAAATAAATGGGTCTTTTCCAATCATTGTTGGCTATGATATCCAACATCATAATGCGGTTTTTTGGCAAGGCTTGTGGCAGGTCAATATCGATGTAATCCACAATAAGGGCGGAGTCTTTTTCCTTTACCAGGCCGGATTCCAAAACGCTCTTTTTATTTACCGGGATCCTGATCTTGTTGGTTGGGTAGTACACCAGGTCGAGGGTGCTTTCCGAATACCCGCTGAGATCCGCTCCTTGCTTTTCGAGCAGAGAACCAAGTTTGGTCTGTGGGCTGTTACTACCCACCCAGTTCATAAAGTCTTTGATGTCCCAGCGTTTATCAATGATTCCCTGATAATAGATAACATCCCTGTTTCCGTAGCGATATAAATCGTGGGTGAGCTGTGAAGGAATAGGATCACTGCGGTAAGCTTTCCTTTTCATTTGATCCACATACCAATCTGTGGCAAAAAGGCTGGTACAGATAACTCTAACATCATTTCGGTATCCTTCTATTTCCTGTACATACCAGAGCGGGAAGGTGTCGTTATCCCCTATAGTAAACAACATGGCTCCGGCTTCTTCCTGACAGGAATCGAGATAGGCCTTTGCGGCTGCCCGCGCAGTGTACTTTCCAGAGCGGTCATGGTCATCCCAGTTTTGATACGCCATAACTCCCGGAACGCTGAGCAGGCATATCAGCGTGATGAGCGGAGCCCAGACTTTGGGTTTGATCAGCTTGCTGAATTCTTCGTAGAGGCCGTAAACCCCAATCCCAATCCAGATTGCGAAAATATAAAATGAGCCTACAAGGGAATAATCTCTTTCCCGGGGTTGAAAAATATAAGGGTTGGTGTAAAACTGAATGGCGATTCCAGTGAAAATAAAGAATACAAAAAGCACCCAGAATTGTTTAGGATCTTTGGAGATTTGAAATACCAGGCCGATGATTCCCAGTAATAGCGGCAGGAAAAAGTAGGTATTCCTCCCTTTGTTTTCCAATACATCCTTGGGTAGGTTTTCCTGACTGCCAAGTCGGAGGCTGTCTATAAACCCAATTCCACTTAACCATTCTCCGTTCCCGTTATAGCGTCCCTGAACATCGTCTTGTTTCCCGACAAAATTCCACATAAAATAACGCCAGTACATATACCCAAACTGGAATTGTACCATGTATTTGATGTTCTCCCAAACGGAGGGAGGCTGCACTTCTAGGTATTCTCCAAATTGTCTCAGGAAACTGATATATTGAGCTTCATCAATTTCCCCATTTGCATAACCTACCTTGATTTGTCTAACCGCTTTTTGCAATTCTTCATTACTGGTGGTCATCCGAAAATCCAGCGGACCAAAAAATTTCATGTAATTCTCCGCGTGCTGATCACTCCACATCCTGGGGAGTATGCCCTGATGATCCTCATTGGGTCCCTGGATGGCACCTTTGTATTTGTTGACAATAATGTATTTGCCTAGGGCTTCATCCTTCTCGTATTTAGGCTTGTCGTCCCTATCATCTCCGGGAGGTGCAAAGGCATCGGAATAATAGGTTCCGTATACAGGACTATCCACTCCAGGATACTGCTCCCTGTTGTAATATGCCAATAGGGACCTTGCGTCAGAAGGGTTATTCTCATTGATCACTACGTTGGCATTTGCCCTGATTGGGAGCATCAGCCATGATGAGAATCCAAGGAGTAGGAACATCCCGCACAAGACGAGTGTATTCGCCCTAATATAATTGTTTTTGCGCGTATACCGCAGGGCGTAATAAAATACCCCGATAAAAATCAAGCCCATGATAATAGTACCGGAATTGAAGGGGAGACCTATGCTGTTGATAAAGAATACTTCACTCCAGCCAAAAAGTTTAAGGACATAGGTAAGTGAGAATTTATAAACGAGCATCAGCACAGCTACAACGGCAAGGTTGGCTAATAGAAAATTTTTAACGGTTGTCTTTTTGTATTTCTTAAAGTAATAAAGTAGTCCGATTGAAGGGATAGCCAGGAAACCCATGAACTGTATCCCGAAGGTAAGTCCGACTACAAAGGAGATAAGCACCAGGTATTTATTTCCACGGGGATGATCCAGATTGTCCGTCCATTTTAGACCTAACCACAGCAGGAGCGACATAATCAAACTCGCCATTGCGTATACCTCTGTTTCCACAGCATTAAACCAGAAACTGTCTGAAAAAGTAAGTGCCATAGAGCCTACCAGGCCACTTCCCAGAATTGCGATCGCTTTTGCGTTAGACAAAGGTTCTGAATTAGAGAGCAGTTTTCTTGTGAGGTTCGTAATGGTCCAGAACATGAATAGAATGGTAAATGCACTGGAAACACCGGACATATAATTGACCATTCTGGCAACCTGATCTGCTTCAAAGGCAAACATGGCAAAAAATGCACCGATAATTTGAAACAGTGGAGCGCCCGGGGGATGAGCTACCTGCAATTTGGCAGAAGTTGTTATGTATTCACCGGCATCCCACCAACTACCTGTAGGTTCTACCGTAAGGCCATATACAATAAGGGCTATAAAAAAGACCCCCCATCCTGTAAGGGAGTCCCATTTATTAAAGTTTTTCGCTATCATCCGGTCTTACTTTTACCAATAGAGGCGAAATTACTAATTAAAATATTTATTGGGATTATTAATTGTCAAACCTTTAACGACAAACACTTTTAAGGATAGGGTATATTGTAATTAAAAATATTTGTGCAAACGAAACTTTGTCTTAAATTTGCACGCTCTTTAGCATCATTGGCCTATGGTGTAATTGGCAACACAGCTGGTTTTGGTCCAGTCGTTCTAGGTTCGAGTCCTAGTAGGCCAACAGCTAAGTTCTGAAACCCATCGTGAAAACGATGGGTTTTTATATTTCAGGATCTTCTGAATCCAGATTTTCTGAAGGATTTTCCAAGGGTGTTGCATCTAACCCCTCCACAGCGGCCTCTGTTTTCATTATGAGATTTTCCTTTTCCTCAGCAGCAAGGTCTAACAAGGTTTCTGTTTTCTTCTTGTCTTTGATCATAGCCCAGGTCATGACAAGACTGGTCCCTATGATGACAAACAACAGAATCCCGGGTTCAAAGGTGGCTATTTGTGCTTCTGCCGGGATGGCGTAAAAAAGCAACACAGTGATCAAGCCTCTTGGGGCGATAAAAAGTTGAGGCAGAATATCACTGCCGTAAAAAGTCCTGAGAAGCACAAAGCGCACTACATATATAGACAGGATGATCAACAAGCTGATCAGCGCAACGGTAAAGCTGAATAAAGAAGCGATGGCAATGGTGAGTCCGAAAATGACAAAGAAAAATGTCCTTACCACAAAGGCCGTTTCCAATGTTACTATATGCAGTTCGTGATAAATACGATGTGCCTTTTCATGATCGAGAAAAGTAGCGAGCTTTCCTTTAAAGAACAATTTCATATTCGCAATGACCAGACCAAAGATCAATATGATCAGGAGGGAAGATAAATGCAGTTGTTTCCCAATGGCATAGAGAAGGAGTAAAACCGCTATCAGGAGAAATAGCTTGGCCTGACTCTTAATAGTCTGAAATACAAGGATGATGGCATAACTGGCAATAATGGAGATAACAATGGTAAGGACAATGTTGAGGGCAAAACCAACCGCTCCTCCCTGTGAGGCCGGGTTCATTTCACCTACGAGAAAATAGAACATCATAATTCCCATGATATCCGAGAAAGTACTTTCGTAAATATGGAATTCTTTTTTAGAGGGAACCAGACTACTTACACTTGGTATGATGATCGCACTGGATAATATCGACAAGGGTGTTGCGTAGAGCCAGGCAGACTGCATACTCATATCAGGAACAAATTGATGCAGAATAAGTGCTGCCAGATAAGCCGATCCGAGAAGGCCAATGAGGGCAACCGCCATTGACTTTAGAATGGGAACCAGCTTTTCCCTTTTTAGTTCAAGTTCAAGGGCTGCCTCCAGAACGATCATGATCAGACCAATGATTCCCAGCACTTCAAGGGCTGGAAAAAAATCAACTTCATCCGAAGTAAAGTAGGAGAGGACAAATTGTAGCACTACCCCAAGAAAAATAAGCAAGAGGACAGAAGGGATGTTTGTCCTCTTTGAAATTCCATTGAATATAAAAGATAAGATGAGGATTACCGATGCCTCAATTATAATATTATAAGAAGAGAATACATCCATGGGTGGAAGCTGGTTAGGGAGTTTATAGGTGAAATAAAAGTACAATTTAATCTAGAATACAGGTGCAACTTATTACTTAATTATAATTCATGCCGACTTCTTTTTGGTGTTTAAGGATTAAGAAAAATTATGTATATTTGCACCACTGAAAGGATAGTAAAGTATTCATGAGGGGACAATTTAGTCCCCTCTTTTGTTACTTGTATTTATGTTGAAGGAACAGGCAGAGGCACTATTAAACCAGGTATTAAAAGAGAACCCGGAACTATTTCTTATCGATTTTTCGGTTAGTTCGGCAAATCAGATAAGGATAATTATCGATGGGGACAAAGGGGTGACCCTCGAGGACTGTATGACCGTAAGCAGGGCAATTGAACATAATCTGGATAGGGAAACCACAGATTTTTCCCTGGAAGTGACCTCACCCGGTGCTACAGAACCCATGACGATGCCAAGGCAGTATCAGAAGAATATCGGAAGAAAACTAAAAGTTAAGACCTCCGAGTCAACCGTAGAAGGCACTTTGGTAAAAGCCTCTGAAGAGGCGGTGACACTGGAGTGGAAAGCAAGGGAGCCTAAACCTGTTGGGAAAGGCAAGACCACAGTTGTTAAGACCAAAGTGGTCCCCTATTCAGAAATAATAAAAGCGAACGTAGTACTTAAATTTTAATTTTAGATCAGAATGGAAAATATCGCATTGATCGAATCGTTCTCGGAATTCAAAGATGATAAATTCATCGACCGGGTAACCCTGATGGCAATTTTAGAAGATGTATTCAGAAATGCCCTCAAGAAGAAATTTGGATCAGATGACAACTTTGATATCATCATCAATCCGGATAAAGGGGATTTGGAAATTTGGAGAAATCGTGTCGTTGTGGAAGATGGGGAGGTAGAAGAACCAAATGAACAAATATCGTTGTCTGAAGCCAGGAAGATTGAACCCGATTTTGAAGTAGGGGAAGATGTTTCTGAGGAAGTAAAACTGATCGACCTGGGGAGAAGGGCTATTCTGGCACTCAGGCAAAATCTGATCTCTAAGATACACGAGCACGACAATACTACCATTTACAAGCAATTTAAAGATCTCGAAGGTGAGATTTATACCGCTGAGGTACACCACATAAGGCATAAGGCCATCATCTTGCTCGACGATGAAGGAAATGAAATTATTTTGCCTAAGGACAAGCAGATTCCTTCTGATTTTTTCCGAAAAGGGGATAATGTAAGGGGAATCATTGAAAGCGTGGAACTCAAAGGAAACAAGCCTATGATCATCATGTCCAGGACCTCTCCGATATTTCTTGAGCAGCTGTTCTTTCAGGAAATCCCTGAGGTTTTCGACGGTCTTATCACAATAAAGAAAGCTGTGCGTATCCCAGGGGAGAAGGCAAAGGTTGCGGTTGACTCATATGATGATAGAATTGATCCGGTAGGTGCATGCGTTGGGATGAAAGGATCGCGTATTCACGGTATTGTAAGAGAACTGGGGAATGAGAATATAGATGTAATTAACTGGACGAATAATCCTCAGCTTATGGTTACCAGGTCACTGAGCCCTGCCCGTGTGTCAACGGTAAAGCTGAATGATGAAAATATGACGGCACAGGTGTACCTGAAACCAGAAGAGGTTTCCAAGGCAATTGGTCGTGGAGGGCACAATATTCGATTGGCAGGACAGCTTACGGGATATGAGATCGATGTATTCAGGGAAGGTGTTGAAGAGGATGTGGAACTCACAGAATTTTCAGATGAAATTGAAAGCTGGGTCATTGAAGAATTAAAGAAAATAGGCCTGGATACAGCAAGAAGTGTATTGGAACAAGATGTGGATGATTTGGTAAAAAGGACCGATCTTGAGGAAGAAACGATACTCGATGTGGTGCGTATCCTAAAGGCCGAGTTTGAAGATTAAGCTATATATTAGCGAAAAAAAATAAGAGAGTAAATAGTATTTATGGCAGACAATGCAAAAATAAGGCTTAATAAAGTTCTGAGAGAACTGAACATCTCCCTCGACAGGGCAGTGGATTTTCTCGCCTCTAAAGGGCACGAAATCGATTCGCGTCCTACTACGAAGATTTCGGAGGAGGTGCACCAGGTTCTCTTAGACGAATTCCAGACTGATATGAGCAAAAAGGTTGCTTCTATCGAGGTCGGGGAGGAAAAGCGCAAGGAGAAGGAGGCTATAAGACTACAACTCGAACAGGAACAGGAAGAAAGGCGTCTGGCTCGCGAAAAAAGAGCGGCGGCTTCCGAAGTGGTAAAAGCGAAAGCAGATCTTTCCGGTCCCAAAATGGTGGGTAAGATCGATCTTGAAAGCGACAAAAAACCAAAAGAGGAAGAAAAAGTTGTTGAGCCCGAGGCTGCTGCTGAACCTGAAGTAAAAAAAGAAGCTACTCCCGCTACAAAACCTGCAAAAAAGAAAGAGAAAGCAGAAAAGCCTACTGAGAAAAAAACCGAAGAAGAGCCGAAAGAAGAAGAACCTGAGGCCATTGAAACAAAATATCAGAAGCTATCCGGGCCCAAGATCATGGGAGATAAGATAGATCTTACCAAGTTTGAAAAGCCCAAGAAGAAAAAAGAGGCAGCTTCTAAGCCTGATCCAAAAGACAGAAAGAAAAGAAGAAAACGTATTATTAGTGACTCCGGTCCCCGTGGAGGTAGACGTGGCAGGACGGACGATAAAAGGGGGTCAAGAGCTGGTGCAAGCTCTAAAGTGGAGCCCACAGAAGAAGAAGTACAAAAACAGGTTAGAGAAACCCTTGAAAAATTACAGGGTAAGTCTAAAAAAGGCAAAGGGGCAAAATACCGAAGGGACAAAAGAGACCAGCACAGGCAACAATCTGAAAAGGACCTGGAACAACAGGAATTGGATAACAAAGTCCTTAAGGTCACAGAGTTTGTAACAGTGGGGGAGGTAGCAACCATGATGGATGTGCCCACCACCCAGATTATCTCCGCATGTATGTCACTGGGGATCATGGTGACCATGAATCAGCGACTCGATGCAGAAACCTTATCTATTGTAGCCGACGAATTTGGTTATGAAGTGGAATTCGTTACTGCCGATATAGAAGAATCTATAGAAGAAGAAGTAGATGCACCCGAGGATCTTCAGCCAAGGGCACCTATCGTCACAGTTATGGGACACGTAGATCACGGTAAGACATCGCTTCTGGATTACATCCGGCAGGAAAATGTAATTGCCGGGGAGAGTGGTGGCATCACCCAGCATATCGGTGCTTATGGCGTCGAACTGGAGAATGGACAGAAAATAGCCTTCCTCGATACACCGGGCCACGAAGCCTTTACGGCGATGAGGGCAAGGGGTGCCCAGGTAACTGATATTGCCATCATCGTAATTGCCGCTGACGACGATATCATGCCACAGACCAAGGAAGCGATAAGTCACGCGCAGGCAGCCGGCGTACCTATTGTTTTTGCGATCAACAAAATAGACAGACCCAGTGCCAATCCTGATAAAATTAAGGAAGGACTGGCAGCTATGAATCTCCTGGTTGAAGACTGGGGAGGTAAAATACAATCACATGACATCTCGGCAAAGACCGGAGAAGGGGTAAAAGAATTGCTGGAGAAGGTTATTCTGGAAGCAGAATTACTCGAATTGAAAGCAAATCCGGATAAATTGGCTACCGGAACTGTAGTTGAAGCTTTTCTCGACAAGGGAAGAGGTTATGTTTCTACTGTTTTAGTCCTGGCAGGAACACTGAAAATTGGAGACTATGTTCTCGCAGGAACTTGTAGCGGTAAAGTCAAGGCCATGCAGGACGAACGGGGTAAATCTGTAGAAAAAGCAGGTCCCTCGACACCAATTTCAATTCTTGGATTAGACGGAGCTCCTCAAGCCGGGGATAAATTCAATGTTCTTGATGATGAGCGTGAAGCCAAGCAAATCGCAGCCAAAAGGAGTCAGTTACTCAGAGAACAATCCGTTAGAACTCAGCGACATATTACCCTTGATGAGATCGGACGTAGAATCGCACTGGGTGATTTTAAAGAGCTGAACATAATCCTCAAAGGGGATGTGGATGGTTCTGTAGAAGCCCTTACAGATAGCTTCCAGAAATTGTCAACGGATGAGATCCAGGTAAATATCATTCACAAAGGAGTAGGTGCCATCACAGAATCTGATGTGCTCCTGGCTTCGGCTTCTGATGCGATCGTGATCGGATTTAATGTAAGACCGATGGGCAACGCACGAGACATTGCGGATAAGGAAGAGATCGATATCAGGATGTATTCAATTATCTACGATGCGATCAACGACCTTAAAGATGCCATGGAAGGTATGTTGTCACCAGAGATAAAAGAAGAAATTACCGGAACCGCGGAGATCAGGGAAACTTTCAAAATTTCCAAGATCGGTACTATTGCCGGTTGTATGGTTACCAGCGGTAAGATATTCAGGAATTCGAATATCCGACTCATCAGAGACGGGGTGGTGATTTATACAGGAGTCCTTGCGTCCCTGAAACGATTTAAAGATGACGTGAAAGAGGTGAGCAAAGGATATGATTGTGGTCTCCAGATTAAGAATTACAATGACATCAAAGAAAGTGATATCGTTGAAGCCTTTCAGGAAGTTGCGGTCAAAAAGACCTTGTAAGAAGATAAATAATCAAAGTAAAAAACCCTTGCTGAATGGCAAGGGTTTTTTTATTTCGAGTCGTAATAATTATCAGTTGTTGGTGATGGGTTTCAGGATAATAGATTGCGGATATTTCTTTCGAACTTCGGCAAAGGTTCTCTCAACATCCAGTTTGTTTTTAAACCGGCCCAAATGAACCCTGTAGGTAGGGGAATCAAATATTATTTTCGCCCCGTATTGAGGAAAATCCACTGAAGCATCATCTTTCAGGATCGATGCCTCGGCATAGGAACCAAAACCGATCTGTATAGTGTAGTATTCCGTTTTGGAATTCTTCTTTTTATAGATATCCAGGAGCCTGGTGATCTCCGGATCTTGTTCAACCGTGACGACCCCGTTCTGGGCCTGGCCAACAAGGGGTAGAAAGAGTAAAAACAGCGTGTATATTGCGTTTTTCATAGGGTTAAGCAATTGAATTAATCAGTTGTTTGCAAAGGTAATTTATTAGAGCTTAAACAGAATAAAGAAAGCTTATTTAGAATAGGTATAAATTATCAATTATCAATAGTTAAGGATTTCCCAAATAAAGTCAATGTCGTATTTTTGACCCCAATTAAATTGGCGTTAAACTTCTTTATTAGCTAGCTTAGAGAAATTATCGTGCCAATATTTCGATAGAAATAATTTCAATATGAAAAAGGTTCCGTACCGCGCTCAGATTTCTACATTTTTCGGTATTTTTTTGGTAGTTTTTCTACTTACTTCAAACAATATATTAGCTCAAGACCAGGCTGTTGTTCCTGCTGAAGCCACTGAGGAGGCTGCTGATGCCACCGCCGGGGGGGATGTCGCAAAAGGAAAGCAACTATTCAATCAGAATTGTGCTGCCTGCCATGCGTTAAACCGGAAAATGACCGGTCCTGCACTTGCGAATGTGGAAACCAGATTGGCAGAAGACGAAGGTTTAGATAAAGAATGGTTGTACACATGGATTAAAAACAGCGCCGGGATGATCGCCTCAGGCGATGCCTACGCCAACAAAATCTACGAGGAATACAATCAGGCCGCAATGACTGCTTTTCCAACGCTGAGCAATACAGACATCGATGATATATTAGCATACACTGCAGCTCCACCTCCTGCACCAGTTCAGGCAGTAGCTACAGCAGCAGAGCCTGCCGGGGGTGCTCCTACATCAGGAATTACCAATGAAGTAATCCTGGGGGCACTGGTTCTTGTATTCGGACTTCTCGTAATGATGCTATACCTGGTAAATGCAACCCTTAGAAGGATTGCAGAAGCCAATGGGGTGGTCGTTGAAAAAGCCAAGGCTGAAAAGAGAATGCCCATTTGGAAGGCTTTTGCAAAAAATCAATTCCTGGTACTTGTTTCTGTAATATTTCTTTTACTGGCCAGCGCGTACTACGCCTATGGCTGGATGATGCAGATCGGAATAGATCAGGGATATCAACCAATACAGCCTATTCACTACTCCCATAAAATCCACGCTGGAGACAACAAAATAGAGTGTAAATACTGTCACTCTTCTGCCCGGGTATCCAAGCATTCCGGTATACCTTCGCTCAATGTTTGTATGAATTGTCACAAATCGATTTACGAGTACAAAGGGAATCCTGAAGGTCCTACTCAGGAAGACCTGGCCAATGGGTATACCAATGAGTTCTATACTGCCGAAATCAAAAAACTTTATAAAGCAGTGGGATGGAATGAAGAAGAACAAAGGTATACCGGGGAATCTCAACCTGTTGAATGGGTGCGAATTCACAATTTACCAGACCTTGCCTATTTCAATCATTCACAGCATGTATCTGTAGCGGGAATCGAATGCCAGACCTGCCATGGTCCGGTGGAGGAGATGGAGATTATGTATCAGTATGCACCATTGACAATGGGCTGGTGTATTAATTGTCACAGGGAGACCAATGTCAATGTTGAAGACAATGCTTATTACGAAAAGATACACAAGGCATTATCAGAGAAATATGAGGTAGAGAATCTGACAGCCGCCCAGCTAGGTGGACTCGAGTGTGGGAAATGTCACTATTAAGAAAAATTTAAAGAAGCTAATTACAGATAGATCGTATGGCATCAAATAAAATATACTGGAAAAACGAAGCGGATTTGATTCCCTCTGATTCCAATATTCAGAAGCTAGGAGATAACGAGTTTCCTGAAGAAATTCCTGTTGATGAATTTCTGGGGGATAAGGAACGTCTGTCGGATTCTAAAACTAACCGTAGAGACTTCCTTAAATATGTAGGCTTCAGTACAGCGGCAGCTTCCCTTGCCGCTTGTGAAGGACCAGTGATTAAGTCGATTCCCTATGTTGTGCAACCAGAACAGATTATTCCTGGAGTGGCTAACTATTATGCTACCACCATGGCAAATGGATATGATTTTGCCAGTGTTCTGATCAAAACCAGAGAAGGACGACCTATAAAAGTTGAAAACAACAAAGAAGCTGCCACCCACGGTGGAGCTAATGCCAGAGTACAGGCTTCAGTGCTTTCGCTTTATGACAGTACCAGATTACAGGGACCTTTGTCTAACGGAGAGGCTGTTGATTGGGCGTTGCTCGATGCTTCGGTAAAATCAAAACTCGGTGCAATTAACGGAACTGCTAAACAGGCAGTTTTACTCACCCAGACCTATGCAAGTCCATCTACAGAAAAACTTATAGCAGATTTTATTGCAGCCAATCCCAATGCAAAGCATATTACTTATGATGCCATATCTGAGAGTGCTGCATTAGACGCCTTTGAAATGGCTTACGGGGAGAGAGGACTGGCTGATTACAATTTTGAAAAAGCAGAACTAATCGTCTCTTTCAGTGCTGATTTTCTTGCCGACTGGCAGGGAGGTGGCTACGATTCAGGATATTCCAAAGGGCGTGTGCCCAAAGCAGGTAAGATGTCGAGGCATGTGCAGTTTGAAGCTAATATGTCCCTTACCGGAGCCAATGCCGATCAAAGAGTGCCTCTGAAACCATCAGAGCAAAAAAAGGCTCTGGCAGCTCTTTACGGGAAACTAAATAATAGCAGAGTAAGCACTGATCTTAGTGAAGGTGCTTTAGCAATGGTAGATAGCATTGCGGCTGAAATCAGGAGCAAGGGAAGTAAAGCAGTAGTTGTAAGTGGTTTGGATGACGTTAATGTCCAAAGGGTGGTTCTTGCTATCAATGAAATGCTGGGTAGTGAATCATTCGATGCCCAGGCTCCAAAATATATCAGGAAAGGCAAGAATGCAGAGGTGCAACAGTTGATTAATGACATGAAGGCAGGAAATGTCGGCCTGCTGGTTATGGATGGGGTAAATCCCATGTACAGTTTGCCTAATGCTTCAGATTTTGCTGAAGGACTCGAAAAAGTAGAGCTGTCAGTTACTTTCTCTACCAACTGGAATGAAACTACCGAACGCAGCCAGTTTACTGCTGCTGCGAATCACTATCTGGAATCCTGGGGTGACACTCAGATTAAGAAAGGACATTACAGCCTGATGCAGCCCACAATCAAGGAGTTATTCGACACACGTCAATTCCAGCAGTCGTTGCTGATCTGGATGGGAAGTGATCAGAGCTATTACGATTATATCAAAGGAAATTGGACCGAATCTATTCTTGGAACCGATTCCTGGAACAAAGCGCTTCACGATGGGGTGTACTCGGTGTCTGCCCCTGAAGCGGCAACACAAGAGGAGTCTCCTGAGGTTATGCCAATGAATGATGCTTTATCACAGGCAGTGCAAAACATGGCTTCCACTACCACATCAGGAATGGAACTCACCTTGTATTCCAAAGTAGGAATGGGAGACGGGCAACAAGCGGGTAATCCATGGCTACAGGAATTCCCTGACCCTATTACAAGGGTATCCTGGGATAATTACATCACCCTTTCAAAAGCTGATGCCACTGAATTAGGACTTATCAATGAGAATGCAGCCAATGGTGGTTTAGACGGAAGTTACGCCAATGTCACTGTCAATGGTGTAACACTTAACAATGTTCCCGTGATCATTCAACCGGGACAGGCTAGAAATACAGCTGGTTTATCCTTTGGTTATGGCCGAAAGGTAGGAATGAAAGAGGAGATGCAAACCGGAATTAATGCTTTCTCAGTCTACACCGATTTTAATGCTGTTCAATCTGTCCAGATTGAAAAGGCAAGTGGAATGCATGAATTTGCCTGTATACAGTTACAGAATACGCTTATGGGAAGGGGTGAGATCATCAAAGAAACCACCCTTGAAAAATATAATACCGAGGATGCACATGAGTGGAATGCGGTACCTGAAGTTTCCTTAAACCATCAGGAAGTACCAGCCACCACAGTGGATCTTTGGGAGTCATTTGACCGATCTATCGGGCACCATTTTAATATGTCGATAGACCTTAACGCCTGTACAGGCTGTGGGGCTTGTGTTATTGCCTGCCATGCGGAAAATAACATTCCGGTAGTAGGGAAGAGCGAGGTGCGTAAATCCAGAGACATGCACTGGTTGCGAATCGACCGCTACTACTCTTCAGAAGACACCTTTGAAGATGATAACATTAAGAAGGATGAGTTTTCAGGAGCCTTCGAATCCAAATCTGGCTTTGAAGAAATGGAACGTGCAGCGGAAAATCCGCAGGTAGCATTCCAGCCTGTAATGTGCCAGCATTGTAATCACGCTCCCTGTGAAACGGTTTGTCCGGTAGCGGCAACATCGCATAGTCGTCAGGGACAAAATCACATGGCGTATAACAGATGTGTGGGAACAAGATATTGTGCCAACAACTGTCCTTATAAAGTAAGACGATTTAACTGGTTCCTCTATAACAACAATGACGAGTTCGATTTCCATATGAACAATGATCTTGGGAAAATGGTGATCAACCCCGACGTAACTGTCAGATCGAGAGGTGTGATTGAGAAGTGTTCACTCTGTATACAGATGACACAGAAGACGATTCTCGATGCCAAAAGAGAAGGCCGTGAAGTTGAGGATGGAGAATTCCAGACCGCTTGTTCCAATGCATGTAGCAATGGGGCCATAGTCTTCGGCGATATCAATGATAAGGAGAGTCAGGTATCAAGCCTGAAAAAAGATGAGAGGATGTACCATCTGCTGGAGGCAGTGGGGACAAAACCTAATGTATTTTACCACGTTAAAGTGAGGAATACCAACGAAGCGTAATTAAGAAATAGAAATACCTAACTATAACAAATATCTATGGCGTCGCATTACGAAGCACCTATAAGAAAACCCCTTGTTATTGGAGACAAAAGCTACCACGACGTATCGGTAGATATCGCGGCTCCTATAGAAGGAAGGGCCAACAGGCAATGGTGGATTGTATTTTCCATAGCCCTGGCAGCACTCCTTTGGGGGATTGGTGCTATTATTTATACTATTTCCACGGGTATTGGTACTTGGGGACTTAACAAAACGGTAAACTGGGCCTGGGACATTACCAACTTTGTATGGTGGGTAGGTATCGGGCATGCAGGAACCCTTATTTCCGCAGTACTGCTTCTTTTCCGTCAGAAATGGAGAATGGCGATCAACAGATCGGCCGAGGCCATGACGATCTTTTCGGTTATCCAGGCAGGACTCTTTCCCATCATTCACATGGGAAGACCATGGCTGGCTTACTGGGTGGTTCCGATACCGAACCAATTTGGATCCCTCTGGGTTAATTTTAACTCTCCTCTTTTATGGGATGTTTTTGCAATCTCAACCTATTTGTCTGTTTCCCTGGTATTCTGGTGGACAGGCCTACTCCCTGATTTTGCGATGATTAGAGACAGGGCTGTTAAACCTTTCCAGAAAAAGATATACGGTCTGGTAAGTTTTGGCTGGACAGGAAGGGCTAAAGACTGGCAGCGTTTTGAAGAAGTATCACTTGTACTTGCCGGATTGGCAACACCTCTGGTACTTTCTGTACATACTATTGTATCATTCGACTTCGCCACGTCGGTTATTCCGGGATGGCATACCACTATATTTCCTCCCTACTTTGTTGCGGGTGCGATATTTTCTGGCTTTGCAATGGTTCAGACCTTACTTATCATTATGAGGAAGGTAAGTAACCTGGAAGCCTATATTACGGTACAGCACATCGAGTTGATGAATATTATCATCATGGTAACCGGGTCTATAGTAGGTTGTGCGTATATCACAGAATTATTCATCGCCTGGTATTCCGGTGTGGAATACGAACAGTATGCCTTCCTCAACAGAGCCACAGGTCCTTACTGGTGGGCGTATTTGCTGATGATGAGTTGTAATGTGGTTTCGCCACAGGTGATGTGGTTTAAAAAGATCAGAACCAGTATTGTTATCTCCTTTGTAATATCAATAGTGGTGAACATAGGAATGTGGTTCGAGCGATTTGTAATTATCGTAACTTCATTGCACCGCGATTACCTGCCATCTTCCTGGACAATGTTCTCTCCCACTTTTGTGGATATCGGGATATTTATCGGTACGATCGGATTTTTCTTTGTTCTTTTCCTCCTCTATGCCAGGACATTCCCGGTGATAGCTCAGGCAGAGGTAAAATCGATCCTGAAATCCTCAGGATCCAGGTATAAGAAATTAAGGGACGCCGGAAAACCATTATATCAAATGCCTTCGGGTATCGCCGCCGCTCCTAAGGAGGAAGTTAAAGTAGCGGATATATCATCCCCAAAAAATGAAACAAAAGCAGCTGACCTGCTATCCAAATTGGGAACTTTTGACCCCAGCACGGATAAGGCAGATGACCTGAAGAAAGTGAAAGGGATCGGACCTAAAATGGAACAGACCCTTAATCAGATTGGTATTTACACCTTTGCTCAGGTGAGCAGGATGACAAATGCTGAGTACGATATGCTCGACGAAATAACCGGGGCATTCCCCGGAAGGGCACAACGTGACGACTGGGCCGGACAGGCAAAGAAATTAAACAAGAATTAGTAATTATGGCCTCTAAAGTTATACATGCTTATTACAACGATGATGACATCCTGATGCAGGCTGTCAAAAAGGTAAAAGCGACCAAACATCATATTGAGGAAGTGTATTGTCCTTTTCCGGTGCACGGGCTCGATAAAGCCATGGGTCTGGCACCTACAAGGATTGCCATAACCTCTTTTATGTACGGCTGTCTCGGACTGATAGTGGCTATCGTTATGATGAATTACATCATGATAGAAGACTGGCCACAGGACATTGGTGGTAAACCTAGTTTTACCTATATAGAAAATATGCCGGCTTTTGTGCCCATTATGTTTGAGCTTACTGTATTCTTCGCAGCACACTTAATGGTGATTACTTTTTATTTGCGAAGCAGATTATGGCCTTTTAAAAAGGCAGAAAACCCCGACGTAAGAACCACTGATGATCATTTTGTGATGGAAATTGAGGTTCACGGCGATGAAAACGGACTAATGACGATGTTACAGGAATCAGGTGCCGTTGAGATAAATAAGGTAGAAAAGTAGTACTGGAAATATGAAGAAAATACTTAACATAGGAATTTTATTCACGGCTGTTTTAGCAATGGTTTCCTGCGCTGATAAAGATAGCCCAAACTATCAGTACATGCCCAATATGTATTTTCCGGTAGGGTATGAAACTTATCAGAAGGTAGATTTTCTACCAGCCGGCACGGAGGCAATGACACCGGCCGAAAATTCCATATCCAGAGGTTGGCTCCCTTATGAATTTGCCAATGACCTTGCAGGTAAAGATATGGCCAGGTTACAACCCAGTCCGCTCGATTCACTCAATGCAGAGGAGAATCTTGCTGTGGGAAAGGAATTATACGATATCTATTGTGCCATTTGTCACGGGCCGAAAGGGGCAGGACAGGGTACTTTGGTGAAACGGGAGAAGATTCTTGGCGTTCCCTCCTATGCCGATGCCGCCAGAAATATCAGTGTAGGCTCAACCTATCATACGATTTATTACGGCCTAAATTCAATGGGGTCCTACGCCGGGCAATTGAATTACAAAGAGCGCTGGCAGGTATCAGAATACGTAATGAAACTGAAGCAGGACCTAACTAAATAAGACACAGACTTAAACTATGTATACGTTTTCTAACAGACTTAAAATCGGAGCAATTGTCCTTATGGCCCTGGGAATCGTCGGAATGGGTGTAGGATTCGTTTCTGTCCCTTCTTCTCCTGAAGAAGCCAAGGCGATGGTAGCGGCTCATGATGATGGCCACGGAGATTCTCATGCTGAAGAAGGTCAACATCTGGCAGAGGATACTGCCCACGCAGGAACTGCTGATCACGATGCCGCTCATGACGAACACCTGATGCACCAATTACAGAACAGACCCTGGTCAGCCGTATATGTGGCAGCCTTCTTTTTCTTTATGATTGCTCTAGGGGTTCTGGCTTTTTATGCGATCCAACGGGCAGCGCAGGCAGGTTGGTCTCCTTTGCTCTTCCGGGTGATGGAAGGAATTACTGCCTATCTGGTACCCGGCGGTATCGCTGTTTTTGTTCTTCTTGTACTCTCCGTCATGCACTTTAATCATATGTTTGTCTGGATGGATGCTGATGTGGTGGCAGAGGATGCTTTATTGCAGGGCAAGGCCGGATATCTTAATCCAACCTTTTTTCTAATAAGAGCTGCTATATTTCTTGGTGGATGGATCTTATACAGGGAAATTTCGAGAAGGTTATCCCTGGCCCAGGATGAGGCAAGTGACAACCGAAATTTTGTAAAGAATTTCAGATGGTCTGCAGGGTTCCTGGTTTTTTACCTGGTTACCGAATCCATGATGTCATGGGACTGGATTATGAGTGTAGATCCACATTGGTTTAGCACCCTCTTTGGATGGTATGTTTTTGCGAGTATGATGGTATCTGGTATCACGGTAATTGCTATGATCACTATTTACTTAAAATCAAAAGGATACCTCCCGGACGTCAATGACAGTCATATCCACGATTTGGCGAAATTCATGTTTGGATTCAGTATTTTCTGGACGTACCTTTGGTTCAGTCAGTTTATGCTGATCTGGTATGCCAATATTCCTGAAGAAGTTACCTATTTTGTCACCAGGATAGAAGATTATAAATTACCCTTTTTCGGGATGGTTGCATTGAATTTTGTTTTTCCGTTGCTCCTTCTGATGAACAGCGATTACAAAAGGATTAACTGGTTTGTGGTAATGACGGGAATAGTTATCCTTGCAGGACACTATATTGATGTTTTCAACATGGTGATGCCCGGAACTGTTGGAGATCAGTGGTCAATTGGCATCCCTGAATTAGGAGCAGTTTGTTTCTTTGCCGGTGCATTTATTCTCTGGGTTTTCAGAGCGCTCACCAAGGTGCCTTTGCAGCCCAAACGAAATCCGTTTATTGAAGAGAGCAGACATTTTCACTATTAATGATTACAGAAACCTATTAGTTTAGATAATGACGACATTACTTACGATTTTTGTTTTAATCTTAGTGGCAATTGCAATCTGGCAGATGACCAAGATCTTTGAATTGTCTCAGATTAAGGCAGATAACTCTCAGGTGGCTAACGATAAGGACAACAAGTACAACGGGTACCTTATGTTCGCCTTCCTGATCTTTATTTACGCGATTACCATCTTTAGTTTCTGGAAGTATACTAAAGTATTACTGCCTGAAGCAGCTTCCGAGCACGGAGGTGAGTACGACAGCCTTATGCTCTGGTCCTTTGTGATCATCTTTATTGTACAGACCATAACACAGGCTCTTCTGCATTATTTCTCTTATAAATACAAGGGAGAAAAAGGGAAAAAGGCCCTGTTCTATGCTGATAATGATCGTCTGGAATTTATCTGGACCATCATTCCTGTTGTTGTACTGGCCGGACTCATCCTTTGGGGACTATACACCTGGACCAATATTATGGATGTCAATGATGAGGACGACCCTCTGATCGTTGAACTATACGCCCAGCAGTTTAACTGGACTGCCCGATATGGCGGAGGGGATAATGTACTGGGAGGAGCCAATGTCAGGATGATTGACATCGATAGGGCTAATGTCCTTGGATTGGATGAATCAGATCCCTATTCAGGAGATGATGTGATTGTAAAGGAATTGCACCTGCCGGTTGGCCGAAAAGTCAATTTCAGATTTCGTTCTCAGGACGTATTGCATTCGGCTTATATGCCGCATTTCAGGGCACAGATGAATTGTGTACCGGGGATGATCACCGAATTCTCTTTCACCCCAACCATTACCACTGAGGAAATGCGTCTCAAACCCGACGTAATTGATAAAGTAAAAAGAACCAATGCCATCAGAGCCGAAAGAGCTGCCAATGGCGAACCGAATTCAGATCCATGGGAATTCGACTATGTTTTGCTCTGCAACAAGATTTGTGGTAAATCTCATTACAATATGCAGATGAAGATCATCGTGGAAAGCGAAGAGGAATACAATGCATGGATGGAAAGTCAGCAAACCTTTTCTCAGTTGATGGCTTCCATGAATTAAAGTAAAAATAAGGCTAGAAAAGAAAATTAATATAAAATTAAATTAGATTATGTCTGCTACAGCACATGCACAAGTTGATGATCACGCACATGATCATGGACATCATCACAAAGAGACTTTTGTTACCAAATATATCTTTAGTCAGGATCACAAAATGATCTCCAAACAATACCTGGTAACAGGATTGATTATGGGGATTATTGGTATAGCCATGTCTCTCCTTTTTAGGATGCAGCTGGCCTGGCCCGGAGAATCCTTCCCCATTTTTGAAGCCTTACTTGGAAAGTGGGCGCCCGATGGAGTGATGGATGCTGACGTATACCTTGCACTCGTTACCATACACGGTACCATTATGGTATTCTTCGTGCTTACAGCCGGACTGAGTGGGACGTTTAGTAACCTTCTTATTCCCCTGCAGATTGGTGCAAGAGATATGGCATCTGGGTTTTTAAACATGTTGTCTTACTGGATGTTTTTTACATCCAGTGTAATAATGGTGATATCACTTTTTGTTGAAGCCGGTCCTGCTGCTGCGGGATGGACCATCTATCCTCCCCTTAGCGCCTTGCCAATGGCACAACCCGGTTCGGGTATGGGAATGACCCTGTGGTTGGTTTCTATGGCCATTTTTATCGCTTCATCTTTGTTGGGATCATTAAATTATATTGTAACAGTAATCAACCTCAGGACAAAAGGTATGTCAATGACTCGACTGCCATTGACGATCTGGGCGTTTTTCGTTACAGCGATCATTGGGGTTGTATCTTTCCCGGTTCTTTTGTCGGCAGCTTTATTGCTTATAATGGACAGGAGTTTTGGTACCTCTTTCTTCTTGTCAGATATATTTATCCAGGGAGAAGTGCTGCATTATCAGGGAGGCTCTCCGGTATTGTACGAACACCTGTTTTGGTTCCTGGGTCACCCGGAAGTATACATTGTATTATTACCAGCCCTCGGAATCACTTCTGAAGTGATGTCTACCAATGCGAGAAAACCGATCTTTGGTTACAGGGCAATGGTTGCTTCAATTTTAGCGATCGCCTTCCTTTCAACAATCGTATGGGGGCACCATATGTTTATTTCAGGGATGAATCCCTTCCTGGGATCTGTCTTTACCTTCACTACATTATTGATTGCCATTCCATCAGCAGTAAAGGCCTTCAACTATATAACAACACTTTGGAAAGGGAATCTGCAATTAAATCCCGCCATGCTATTCTCAATCGGATTGGTTTCTACCTTTATCACAGGGGGTCTTACCGGGATCATTTTAGGTGATAGCACATTGGATATCAACGTACACGATACGTACTTCGTTGTGGCGCACTTTCACCTAGTGATGGGGATCTCAGCCTTATATGGTTTGTTTGCAGGGGTTTATCACTGGTTCCCAAAGATGTACAAACGCATGATGAACAAAAACCTGGGATATGTACATTTCTGGGTGACGGCCATCTGTGCCTATGGAGTTTTCTTCCCTATGCATTTTGTGGGAATGGCAGGAGTACCCAGAAGATATTACGAGAATACAGCATTTCCTATGTTCGACGAGCTTACCGATGTGAATATTTTAATCACGGTCTTCGCTCTTATAGCAGGAGCAGCTCAATTGGTATTCCTTTACAACTTTATCCACAGTATGTTCTACGGAAAACCCACTGAACAGAATCCATGGAAATCTAATACTCTCGAATGGACCGCGCCAATTGAACATTTCCACGGAAACTGGGAGGGTGAAATTCCTCACGTACATCGCTGGGCATATGACTACAGTAAGACTTTGCCTAATGGTGACTACGTAATTAAAGACCAGGATTTCGTCCCTCAGGATGTTCCATTACAGGAAGATGAAGAGGAACTACAACACTAACTTCTTTTGCGAATTTATACGGACCCATCCCCTGATATTGTCAGTGGATGGGTTTTTTGATTTTAAGAGGGTCTGATGTACTACTTACACATTTTGTAATATCTTTAATTGAAATTAAAGACCTAAAATTGATCCTCTTATGAAAATAATACTCAGATCCCTCATCCTCATTTTAATATGTCATAGTATAGGGATTCAGGCACAGCGCAAACCGAAAATTAAAGGGAACAGAGATGTTGTCGAAGTTAGTGAATCCTTACCCCCTTTCTCTGCTATTGAGCTCAGGGATGATCTGGATATCGTCCTGAAAAGAGCCCCCGGAGAAGCGTATCAGATCACCGCCGATGACAATTTGATTGATGTGCTAAAGTTTAAAGTTGAGAATGGGGTGTTGGTTGTTTCCTCCTTCTACCAGATCACGGCAAAAAAAGAATTGTCAATTCAAATTTCATATGTGCAACTCAATCAGGTTACGCTACTTGACGGACGTATTTCCACTGCGGAAGGAGAGCGTATCAATTCGGAAGAATTAGTTATACAAGCTGAGGGATTATCACGTATCAAACTGGATGCCGACGCAGGACAATTAAGTCTTAACATGCAGGATAACACCAGGGGTAACTTTACCCTGACCGCCGATTCCCTTTCCGTTCAATTAAAACACAAAGCGGACGCTACAGTATATGCCAACGCTTTTACAGGAAAAATTTATTTAAAGGATAACGCTCTTTTGCAGATAGACGGGACTTCAAATAATCTGGAGTTGATGAGTAGAGACAACGCCAAAATACGGGCAGTTGACCTTGCAGCTGATCGACTTTCCGCTACACTTGCGGGTAGTTCGGATACCAGGATAATGGCTCTGGAACATACCGAACTCAATCTTACGGAGAAGGCCAGGTGTTATCTCTTCGGGGATCCCGAGATTTCACTCCTCACTTTTAAGGACAGCGCTGAATTATTTAAAAGAAATAAATAAGGTCCCCTTTCCTTGACGAAAAGAGGACCTTTATTAAATAATTGCTAGATAGCTTCCTTAGGACTGCATAGACATGGAACTCTTTGGTCCTGCATTTACAATCTCCTTATTTACATTCTCCTCAAACTTTTTAAAGTTCTCGTTAAAGAGGGTCACTAATTTGTCCTTTACCTCCTCATAACGCGATTTGTCATCCCAGGTATTTTTAGGAATCAATACCTCTGATGGTACCCCGGGGCAGGATTCCGGAATCATAAAGCCAAACTCTTCATCTTTGATATAGTTTACATTCTCAAAATCCTTATGATGAATCGCATCGATCATCGCTCTTGTATATTTGAGTTTAATTCTCGACCCCACTCCATGGGCACCTCCTGTCCATCCTGTATTTACAAGCCAGGCTGTAGCCTTGTGTTCCTTGATTTTTTGTGCCAGGAGTTCAGCGTACTTGTTGGGATGCCACATCATAAATGCTGCACCAAAGCAAGCGCTAAAGGTGGCCTGTGGTTCGGTAACGCCCATTTCTGTTCCGGCAACTTTAGCAGTATATCCTGAGATAAAGTGATAACTGGCCTGTTCCGGTGTGAGTTTACTCACAGGAGGCAGAACTCCAAAAGCATCACAGGTAAGGAAAATGATATTTTCCGGATGCCCCGCAACGCATGGAATCTGTACATTTTCGATAAAATCAATAGGATAGGATGCCCTTGTATTCTGAGTGATGGAAGTATCCGTGTAATCAACTTCGCGTGTGGCCTTATCATAAACTACATTTTCGAGTACAGTCCCGAATTTGATCGCATTAAAGATATCCGGTTCATTTTCTGCAGAAAGGTTGATGGCTTTCGCATAACATCCTCCTTCTATATTAAAGGTACCTTCGTCTGTCCAGCAGTGTTCGTCGTCCCCGATGAGTTTTCGTTTTGGGTCGGCACTCAAGGTTGTTTTACCGGTTCCGGAAAGACCAAATAATATACTTACATCGCCTTCATTTCCTACATTGGCTGAACAGTGCATAGGAAGTACTTCCTCTAATGGCATCAGGTAGTTCATAATGGAGAAAATACCCTTTTTCATTTCTCCGGCATACTGGGTTCCCAGGATCACAACCTCCTTTTCTTCCAGGTTAAGATCAACGCTGGTTTTAGATGTCATTTCTGATGTGTAACGGTTTGCGGGGAAGCCACCGCCGTTAAAGATTACGTAATCAGGTTCTCCGAAATTGGCTAGTTCCCCTTCAGTTGGCATGATCAGCATATTCTGCATAAACAGAGCGTGATACGCCCGTGTACAAATAATCCTCACCTTAAGACGATACTTTGGATCCCAGCCTGCAAAGGCATCAACCACGTATATTCTGGGTCGTGTATTGAGGTAATCCAGTGCCCGCTCTCTGTTAACCATATAAGTGTGTTCATCCAGACCTATATTAATATCGCCCCAGTCGATATTCTTCTCAGAATCGGGATTTCTCACGATACGCTTGTCTTTTGGGCTCCTTCCTGTCTTTTCCCCTGAGTAAACCAAAAGGGCACCAACATCGGAGATGGCTGTTCCTTTTTCCTGCCTCAGGCCTAATTCGTATAGTACAGGTACACTACTGTTCCTATATATCTCTTCTACTTCTATTCCGTACTTTTTCAGATCAAATGTTCCCATGAAATGTGATTTAAATAATTGGTTGAATTTCTACTGCAAAGAAGCGAATTATATAGATTTAAAAAGATGACTTTTATCATGATAAAGATTTCTTAATAAATGCCTTGGTGTAGTCTTCCAGGGCCGGAAATCCGACTTGATTTTCACTATCTTTGATTTTATGAACGAGCATCTCGATCCCACTGCTGAAAATTTCTCTCAGGAAGAACTCGATATTGAAAGGGCGTTAAGGCCCATTTCCTTTGATGATTTCACAGGGCAGGAATCAGTTTTAGAAAACCTGCAGATCTTTGTACAGGCAGCAAATTTAAGAGATGAGGCCCTTGATCATACTTTGTTCCACGGCCCCCCTGGCCTGGGAAAAACTACTTTGGCTCACATCCTTGCAAACGAATTAGGTGTAGGGATAAAAGTGACCTCCGGGCCTGTTCTTGACAAGCCGGGAGATCTCGCCGGCCTATTGACTAACCTGGAAGAGCGGGATGTTTTGTTTATTGATGAAATTCATCGCCTGAGTCCGATTGTGGAAGAGTATCTCTATTCAGCCATGGAGGATTACAAAATTGATATTATGATTGAAACCGGACCCAATGCAAGGTCGGTTCAAATCAATTTACATCCCTTCACCCTCATAGGGGCAACTACGAGATCAGGATTACTGACTGCTCCTATGCGTGCTCGGTTTGGGATTCAAAGCAGATTGCAATACTACAGCACCGAACTCTTGTCCACCATTGTGGAACGCAGTGCTGAAATCCTCAAAGTTCCGATTACCCATGAGGCGGCCATTGAGATCGCCGGTAGGAGTAGAGGTACTCCGAGGATATGCAATGCCTTGTTGAGAAGAATTCGAGATTTTGCACAGATCAAAGGAAATGGCAAAATCGATATCGAGATTTCAAAATACGGCCTAAAAGCGCTGAATGTGGATACTCACGGCCTTGATGAGATGGACAATAAGATATTACTGACTATCATTGACAAATTTAAAGGCGGTCCTGTGGGGATTTCAACCCTGGCTACGGCTGTTTCTGAAAGTGCTGAGACTATTGAGGAAGTATATGAACCTTTTCTAATTCAACAGGGCTTTATCATGAGGACACCTAGAGGAAGGGAGGTCACCGAACTGGCGTATAAACATCTGGGGAGGATCAAAGGAGGTACTCAGCCCGGACTTTTTTAAATGCGACAACTCACTACGGTTTCACAATGGGAAGTGATAAGAAATCGGAAACGAATTCTGGCAAATCCCTTGCCCTTCCACTCAGAAAATTTTCAGAAATACGGTGACACTTTTAGGGTAAAGGTCGGGCCCCACCAAACCATCATATTTACCCGCGATCCTGAGATAGTCCGGCAAGTCCTTCAAAAGCAACATAAAAAATTCAAAAAGTCGTCCCTGCAAACTAAAGATCTGGCCAAGTATATCGGCCATGGTTTATTAACAGCAGAGGGAGAGCATTGGCGAACTCAGCGACGGATGATACAGCCCGCCTTTCACAAGAAAAAACTAGCTGGCCTCCTCGGAACTATGCATAAGGCAATCAGAGAGGAACTCTCAGGTATTATTGAGAATGAGGAGCAGGATGTCTTTCCCCTGATGGGAGATCTGGCCTTTCAGGTAGTAGCCAAATCGCTATTCAGTAAGACGGATATCCGCGAGAAAATGCGGGAATTGCAGCATATCACAGAGACCAATCAAAAAATGTTGATTCGGGAAATGAGGCAACCTTACCTTGTTTGGTGGTTTAAGTTGAGTGGACAATTGAGAAAACACCTCAATTATTCCGAAGATAGCAGAGTCTTACTCAATGAGCTCATTGAGGACAGAGTCCGCCAAGGGGGAGAAGAAGACGATCTGCTGGATATGCTTCTTAAAGCTACCTATGAGGACGGCACACACATGGAAAGGAAGCAACTAATTGATGAAGTTTTGATTCTTTTTACCGCAGGACATGAAACCACAGCCAATGCCCTGAGTTTTGCCCTTTTCCTTCTGGCCAGACATCCGGAAATACAAGAACAGGTCTATCAAGAGGTATCTGATAATAAAATAAACGATGATGATTACCTTTCCTGGTTATCAAAATTAAATTTTGCGCAGCAGTGCATCGAAGAGGCCATGAGATTGTATCCCCCGGTGTACGTGATCGATCGTATGGCAAAAGAGGATATCGAACTCTCAGGATACAATTTCAAAAAAGGAAGTATGCTTTTGATGTCGGTTTACGAATTACACCGGTACAGTGCCTTCTGGAAATCCCCGAAATCATTTCAACCGGAACGTTTCGAAAAGGAAAAGAAAAAAGAGATGGGACCGTATTACTACCCCTTTGGAGCCGGGCCCCGAATGTGTATTGGCAATAATTTCGCTATGTATGAAATGATTTTGACCATCAGTGAAATAGTAAAGAAGTTCAAGGTTTCATCAACCTATCCTGAAGTGGAGTTGGTTCCTCTGATTTCCCTCAAGCCAAAGGAAGTCAGGTTGAAATTTGAAAAACGCATCGAACTTGAGTGACCTTAGTAAAAATACCCGACTAATTAAGGCAGAGGCAAAAAGGCTCGGATTTCTCTCCTGTGGAATTTCCAAAGCCGATTTTCTGGAGGAAGAAGCGCCGCGATTAGAACAATGGCTCAAGAATAATATGCACGGGGAAATGGCATATATGGAGAATCATTTTGATAAAAGGCTCGATCCGCGAAAATTGGTCGAAGGCTCTAAATCCGTCATTTCATTAATCCTCAATTATTTTCCGGAGAGAGAACAAAATGAAGACACATATAAAATTTCAAAATATGCCTATGGCAAGGACTACCATCACGTCATCAAATCCAAACTCAAAGAACTTCACAACTTTATTGAAGAAGAAATAGGTGATGTTCACGGCCGTGCATTTGTAGATTCCGCTCCGGTTCTGGATAAAGCCTGGGCAGCGAAGAGCGGACTGGGCTGGATAGGAAAGCACAGTAATCTTCTAACTCAGCAAGTAGGGTCGTTCTACTTTATCGCAGAACTTATTGTCGATCTCGAACTCGAGTATGATCATCCTGTTACCGATCATTGTGGCAGTTGTACTGCCTGTATTGATGCCTGTCCCACGGAAGCAATTATTCAGCCTTATGTGGTAGATGGAAGCAAGTGTATTTCCTACCTCACAATTGAATTAAAGAATGAGATTCCGGCATCCTTTAAAGGGAAGATGGACGATTGGATTTTTGGCTGTGATGTTTGTCAGGACGTGTGTCCCTGGAATCGTTTTTCAAAAGCCCATTCAGAGCCACTTTTTGATCCACATCCCGAGATGTTGGAGATGAACAGAAAAGATTGGGAAGAGATTACGGAAGAGGTATTCAAGAAGGTATTTCGCAGTTCTGCAGTAAAACGGACGAAATTTAGCGGACTAAAAAGAAACATCGAATTTCTTAAATAACTCTACCACAACTACATTGATTTTGTTTA
The DNA here is from genome assembly GCF_041358175.1 of Muriicola sp. E247. Lineage (NCBI taxonomy): Bacteria > Pseudomonadati > Bacteroidota > Flavobacteriia > Flavobacteriales > Flavobacteriaceae > Muriicola > Muriicola sp. E247. The sequence continues at coordinate 41,789 of NZ_JBGKBE010000011.1, read as the reverse complement.
AAACTCATTTTTACCGCGGAGACTTTAACAAAAACAATGATAAAACCCTATATTGAGAACTTGTTATTTGAGGAATAAAATAGCGTAAAATTCTAATTCGTAAACAAGGAAGACTATGAGAATTGGTAAACCGGAGTTAAGTTTTTGGCAGATCTTTAATATGAACGTTGGATTCTTAGGAATACAATACAGTTTCGGATTACAACAAACAGCAATTAACCCCATATTTCTTTATTTGGGTGCGCCTGAAGAAATGCTACCCATTTTGAATATCGCAGGGCCGGTTACGGGATTAGTGGTGCAACCCATTATTGGAGCAATATCAGATAAAACCTGGTCACCAAAATGGGGTAGGCGGAAACCCTTCTTTTTGATAGGAGCAATAATAGGTAGTATCTGTCTCTTTGCTTTCCCAACGAGTCCGGTATTATGGTTTGCCGTTGGTTTACTGTGGATCTTGGATGTAGGAAACAATATGGCTATGGAGCCGTACAGGGCGTTTGTCGGGGATAAGCTTCCGGAAAAACAACTGAGTTTAGGCTATCAAATGCAAAGTCTTTTTGTGGGTGCAGGTATCTTATTGGCGATGGGCTCAATAGTTTTATTTCAAAAATTATTTGGGGCTGAAACCGTTTCGGGAGACGGTGTCATTCCTACCTGGATGTATTATTCCTTTAGCCTGGGTGGAATATTGTCCGTGGCTACGGTTCTGTGGTCGGTTTTAAAAACTCCGGAAATCCCGCCATCAGAGGAAGAATTAGCAGAAATTAATGAAGCAAAAAATAAGCCTTTTATAAAAAAAGTGGCTCAGCCTTTTAACGAAATAGCTATTGCGATAAAAGAAATGCCAAAATTTATGTGGAAACTTTCCCTGGTATATCTTTTTCAATGGTATGCGCTTTTTGTTTATTGGCAGTATATAACCCCATTATTTATGAAAACAATGGGTTTTGGTATTTCTGAAGCTGCATCACAATCGGCTCAAATGAGTTTAACATATAATATCGTAACCATGGTGGTGGCCCTGGGATTAGTCCCATTAACTCTTAAATTCGGTAGTAAAAAGGTATATGCCTTTAGTTTAATAGGTACAGCAATTGCCTTATTTTCAATTCCATTTATTGATAATATGATACTTGTTTTAGCTCCAATGGTCTTATTTGGGATCGGTTGGGCAGCTATGATGGGTATTCCATATACTATGGTTTCAAAAGTAGTTCCTCAGGAACGACGCGGGGTTTATATGGGTATTTTGAATATGATGATCGTAATCCCTATGGGGATAGAAACCTTAACTTTTGGGCCCATTTATAAGTATTTGTTAGGAGGTAGTGCTGTAAACGCAATCCTTTTTGGCGGCGTATTTTTTGTGATCGCAGCAGCTCTGGCCTTACGACTTAATGTAGCTGAGGCTAGAAGCAAAAGATAAAATAACAGACATCATTAATTCCAATACTTTCTGTGGGACAAAGATGCTGTGATTTTGTATTTCCTGATAGGTTCGTATCAAAGGAAATACTCTTAAATTTGAAATCTAAATTAACTTGATGGCCAAAGACAAAAAAAAGCGGGAAGCACTTATTTACCACGCAAAACCCACTCCAGGTAAAATCAAAATTGTTCCCACCAAACCCTATGCAACCCAAAGAGACCTAGCCCTGGCTTATTCGCCCGGGGTTGCTGAACCTTGCCTGGAAATTGCCAAGAATATAGAGAATGTTTACAAGTACACTGCCAAGGGAAATTTTGTAGCCGTCATCTCTAATGGTACCGCCGTTTTAGGCCTGGGTGATATAGGTCCGGAAGCTTCCAAGCCGGTGATGGAAGGGAAATGTCTATTATTTAAAATATTCGCAGACATAGACGCGATCGACATTGAGCTCGATACCAAGGACATCGATAAGTTTGTGGAAACGGTGAAGACCATAGCGCCTTCCTTTGGAGGAATAAACTTAGAGGATATAAAGGCTCCTGAAGCCTTTGAAATTGAACGCCGTTTAAAAGAAGAGCTCAATATTCCGGTGATGCACGATGACCAGCACGGTACGGCCATCATCTCCTCCGCCGCCCTGATCAATGCCCTGGAACTCGCAGAGAAAAAAATAGGGAATGTACGGATTGTGATCAGCGGTGCCGGTGCCGCGGCAATTTCGTGTACCCGACTCTACAAGGCTTTCGGAGCGAGTGCAAATAATATCATCATGGTTGACAGCAAGGGTGTGATCCGAAAAGACCGGGAATCACTGACAGCTGAAAAACAGGAGTTTGCTACCGAACGGGATTTCCATACTCTGGAAGATGCCCTTAAAGATGCAGACGTTTTTATAGGTTTGTCCATAGCCGATACCATGAGTCCGGCCATGCTTAAATCCATGGCAGATAATCCAATTGTTTTCGCCATGGCGAATCCAGATCCGGAGATCAAGTACAATTTGGCCATTAAAACAAGGAAGGATGTTATCATGGCTACGGGCCGTTCCGATCATCCCAACCAGGTGAACAATGTGCTTGGGTTCCCTTTTATCTTCAGGGGCGCATTAGACGTTCGGGCAACCAAGATTAATGAAGAAATGAAGATGGCAGCGGTGAAAGCCCTCGCAAGTCTGGCCAAACAGCCTGTACCCGAACAGGTGAACATAGCCTATGGGGAAACCCGCTTAACTTTTGGGAAGGATTATATAATTCCAAAACCCTTTGATCCCCGTCTTATTGCTGAAATTCCGCCGGCAGTAGCCAAAGCGGCCATTGAAAGTGGGGTGGCTAAATTTCCGATCACAGATTGGGAAAAGTACAGGGAAGACTTACTACAGCGTTCAGGGGAAGACAATAAGGTGATGCGACTCCTGATGAGCAGGGCGAAAAGCAACCCCAAAAAGATCGTATTCGTAGAAGCAGATCAGCTTGATGTACTGAAAGCAGCTCAGATAGCCTATGAAGAGGGTATTGCCCATCCCATTTTACTAGGGAATACTGAGATCATCCAGGAACTGAAGAAAGAACTGGAATTCGATGCAGATGTACCTATAATTGACTATCAGGCAAAGAGTTCATTTGAAAAAAGGATGCACTATGCCCAGAAATACTGGGAAGCGAGAAGGCGGAATGGGGCTACTTTATACAGCGCAAAGAGCAGAATGCGTCAAAGAAATTATTTTGCTTCGATGATGATACTCGAAGGGGATGCAGATGGAATGATTTCAGGCTATTCTAGATCCTATGCATCTTCCATCAAACCCGTTTTTGAAGTCATAGGCCGGGCTGCCAACGTGTCTAAAGCAGCCACTGTCCATATCATGATCACAAATCGGGGTCCAATTTTTCTTGCCGACACTTCCATCAATATAGATCCAACAGCAGAAGAGCTTGCCGAAATTTCAATGATGACCGCAAACCTGGCTATGGCCTTTGGTTTTAATCCTGTAATGGCACTGTTGTCTTACTCCAATTTTGGATCATCTAATCACCCCCATGCAAGGAAAGTGAAAGAAGCCGTTAGGATTCTGCATGAAAACCATCCTGAACTTGTGGTGGATGGAGAAATACAAACCGATTTTGCCCTGAACAAGGATTTACATCAAAGTCAGTTCCCCTTCTCAAAAATAGCCGGAAAAAAGGTAAACACCCTGATTTTTCCAAATCTGGAGGCTGCGAACATCACCTATAAGTTATTGAAGGAGTTGCATGCTGCAGACACAATAGGTCCGGTCATGCTTGGCTTGAAAAGGCCAGTACATATTCTGCAATTGGGTGCCAGTGTGGAAGAAATGGTAAATATTACGGCCGTGGCAGTAATCGATGCCCAAGAAAGGGAAAAACGGAGGAAGGCAAAAAAAGGAAATACAAAGCACTAAAATTAAAGTACCAAACTAATATTATAATACCCTAGAATGATCACTCACCTTCAAGGCCGACTTGTAGAGAAACACCCAACGCATGTAGTTATTGACTGTGGAGGGATAGGATATTTTGTAAATATTTCTCTCCACACCTATTCTCAAATTCCGGATGCTGAAAATATCCGACTTTTTACCCATTTACAGGTCAAAGAAGATTCACACACACTTTTCGGATTTATAGAGGCTTCTGAGCGTGAAATATTTCGTTTACTACTGTCCGTTTCAGGCATTGGATCGAGTACTGCAAGGACTATGCTTTCTTCCATGACCCCCCATCAGACAAGAGATGCCATCGCACAGGGCGATGTTCCCGCCATTCAGGCGATAAAGGGTATTGGAGCAAAGACCGCACAAAGGGTTATCCTCGACCTGAAAGACAAAGTTTTAAAAATTTACGATCTGGACGAAGTTTACCCAAATTCAAACAATACAAAGAAAGATGAAGCGTTATCTGCTTTAGAGGTTCTTGGCTTTCAACGAAAGCAAGCCGAAAAGGCGGTTGACAAGGTTTTAGGCCAGGATACTTCACTAAGCGTAGAGAACATTATCAAACATGCGCTGAAAAATTTGTAAAAAGTTTGAAAACAGGGGCTAAAACTTTACTTAAATTTTCATTTAAGCTATTTTTCCTATCCTTTATTTTCCTTTCCTCCGGACATCTGCAGTCTCAGGAAACGGAAGAACAAGTTGTCGACTCTGTTCAAACAGGAGTAGCTTTGGGTGCGATTAAAATGCCCAACCCCAACAGCATTGTTTCCAAATACACCTATGACCCTCAACTTGACAGATATATTTACACTGAAACTGTAGGCGACTACGATATTAATTACCCCGTAATCCTAACTCCTGCCCAGTATCTGGAACTGGTCCGTAAAGAGAGCATAAAATCCTATTTCAAGGAAAAAATAGACGCTTTTTCGGGGAAGAAAGAGGGAAGTGAAGAGGCCCGGAGAAACTTACTTCCCAATTTTTATGTCAACAATAATTTCTTCGAATCGGTTTTTGGGGGGAACACTATAGAGGTAATTCCACAGGGTTCAGTGGCCATGGATCTGGGAGTTATCTGGCAAAAAAATGACAATCCTGCACTCTCACCCAGGAACAGGACCAATCTGTCTTTCGATTTTGATCAGCGTATCAGCCTTAGTATGCTCGGGAAAGTAGGGGAACGACTGCAGGTTACGGCAAATTATGATACAGAAGCAACCTTCGATTTTCAAAACCTTGTAAAACTCGATTATACTCCAACCGAAGACGATATCATTCAAAAAATTGAAGTTGGTAATGTAAATATGCCCCTGAATAGTTCCCTGGTTACCGGAGCACAAAGTTTGTTTGGGGTAAAAACTCAGCTACAATTTGGAAAAACCACCGTAACAGCGGTGTTTTCAGAACAGCGATCACAAAACAATACGGTGGTTGCTCAGGGTGGGGGAACAATAAATGATTTTGAACTTACAGCTTTGGACTACGATGAAGACAGGCACTTTTTCCTTGCTCAATATTTCAGGGATCAGTACGATGAAGCCCTGTCGAATTATCCATACATACGAAGCCAGGTGCAGATTACCCGTCTCGAAGTCTGGGTAACCAACCGAAGTCAGCAAACACTAAATGTCCGTAATGTGGTGGCACTTCAGGATCTGGGGGAAGCACTGGATGAGAAAACAAGGATAGGAAGAGCCAATGGGGATCCTGCCGGTTTTTTTAATTTTTCTGCTACCAATCCGGATTTGCCCAGGAACGGGGCAAACGATTTTGATCCTGCCTTAATAAATAATGGAGGGGCATTAACTTCAGAAATCAGGGATATCGCTACGGTTGAAAGTGGCTTTAATATTTCCGGGGGATATCAGATCAATCAGGGATTTGATTACGCCATACTCGAAAATGCGAGGAAATTAGAACCTACCCGTGATTATCAATATAACACTCAGCTAGGCTACATTTCTCTGAACCAACGTCTGAGCAATGATGAGGTTCTTGCAGTTGCCTTTCAATATACCTTTAATGGCGAAGTGTATCAGGTAGGGGAATTTGCCAATGGTGGCCTCGATGCCACTACGGTTGCAGGAGGAGTAACCCCCGAAATTACCAACAACACCCTCGTATTGAAATTGTTGAAGAGTAACATTACCAATGTCAATGACCCTATCTGGGATCTAATGATGAAAAACATCTATGCTACAGGGGCTTTTCAATTGAGTGAAGAAGATTTTAAACTCAATATCCTGTATTCAGATCCCACACCCAGGAATTATATCACGCCCGTAGATCCAAATGACGGATGGCCATCAATTCCCAAACCCCTTGAAGATCGAATTCTGCTCGATGTTTTTAACCTCGACCGACTCAATGTCTACCGGGATGTGCAACCGGGAGGGGATGGTTTTTTCGACTTTGTCCCCGGAATAACCGTAAATACCCAGGGCGGTCAGATCATTTTCACTAAGGTTGAACCCTTTGGGGAATACCTTTTTAATATTCTGGGAGGGGGTACTTATGAAGTGGATAACGATCAGGGATATAATGCGAATCAGCAGAAGTACGTATTCAGAAATATGTATGCCAATACAAAGGCAGCATCCCTGCAGGATGCGGAGAAGAACAGATTCAGGCTAAAAGGAAGGTATAAGTCGGAAGGAAGTAACGGAATCCCGATCGGGGCATTCAACGTTCCAAGAGGATCAGTTCGTGTAACTGCCGGAGGAAGGCAACTTCAGGAAGGGATAGACTATACCGTGAACTACCAGGCAGGTACCGTTCAAATCCTAGACCCGAGCTTGCAGGCGTCAAATACCCCTATCAATATATCGGTAGAGAACAATGCAGTTTTCGGGCAGCAAACCCGGAGATTCACTGGAGTGAATATTGAGCATCAGTTCAATGAGAACTTTGTCCTGGGTGGAACCTTGCTCAACTTAAATGAGCGTCCGCTGACACAAAAATCGAATTATGGAATTGAACCTGTGAATAATACCATCTTCGGCCTGAATGGTAATTTCTCAACTGAGGTTCCTTTCCTTACCCGCCTGGCAAATAAATTGCCGAATATAGATACGGATGTGCCATCTAATATTTCCCTCAGGGGAGAAGTGGCTTATCTAATTCCAAATTCACCAAAAAATGCCGACTTCCGAGGAGAGACGACTACCTATCTCGATGATTTTGAAGGGGCGCAAGCACTTATTGATATCCGTTCGTCACTGGGCTGGTCCCTGGCAAGTACTCCGCTGGAATTCCTGGATGAGGGAGAAACCGATCTTGAAGTAGGTTTCGAACGTGCTAAAATGGCCTGGTATACGATCGACCCTATCTTTTTTACCAATCAGAGGCCTTCGGGTATCTCAGACAACGATCTGTCTACGAATGCAACCCGAAGAGTATTTATCGATGAGGTATTTCCGCAGGTAGATATCGCCCAGGGGCAGACCACGGTACAAAATACGCTCGATCTTGCCTACTACCCATCGGTAAAAGGACCCTATAACGCAAACCCCTCTTTTGGTTCAGAACTGCCTACAGAGAAATGGGCCGGGATAATGCGCTCCCTCAGCAGTACAAATTTTGAACAGTCGAATGTGGAATTCGTTCAGTTCTGGGTGATGGATCCCTATGTAGACGGGATTGCTACAGGCCCCGGAGAACTGGTTATCAACCTTGGAAATATCTCTGAAGATATCCTGGCGGATGGAAGGAAGCAATATGAAAATGGATTACCCGGAGTGAACAGCAACGACTTAACAACGAATACGATCTGGGGTAAAGTACCGGCCACCCAGTCACTGGTCTACGCCTTTGATGCCGATGAAACCAACCGTGCGTTGCAGGATCTAGGTTTCGATGGCCTCACAGATAGTGAAGAGGCTGCCCAGGGATATAATGGTCCGGCAGAAGATCCTGCCCTGGACAATTACCAGTATTACCTCAATCGGGAGGGAAATATCCTCGAAAGATATCTCGATTTTAACAACGTGGATGGAAATTCACCGGTAACGGTTACCAACACTAACCGTGGATCCACAACCCTCCCCGACGTGGAAGACGTAGACAGGGACCTTACCATGAATACCATAAATAGTTATTACGAATACCGCATTGATATCAAGCCCAATACCACGGTTAATGATCTTTATGTAACTGATATCAAAGAGGGTATAACGCCCGACCTTCCCAATGGTACTCAATTAAACCGTAGATGGATTCAGTATAAGATTCCCTTGAGCGATTTTACAAATGCCGTTGGAGGGATATCCGATTTCAGATCGATCAGTTTTATGCGTATGTACCTTACAGGCTTTACGGATGATGTGGTGCTGAGGTTTGCCACTCTGGATCTTGTTCGGGGCGACTGGAGGAATTATACGAAAAGTCTGGAGGCAGATAATGATGATCCTTCGGATGACGGAACCATCGTAGATGTTAATACAGTAAATATTGAAGAGAACAATTCCAGGATCCCTATTCCCTATGTGTTGCCTCCGGGTGTGATCAGGGAGCAGCTTAATAATAATAATACCATTATCAGGCAGAACGAACAATCCCTTTCCTTCCTGCTGGAAAACCTACAACCCGAAGATTCAAGGGGTGTATTTAAGAATGTCAACATTGATGTAAGGCAGTATGAGAGATTGAAGATGTTTATGCATGCAGAGAAGCTGCTGAATTCAGACTATCTGGATGACGATGTGCCTTTGGTTGGATTCCTGAGGATTGGGACCGACTTTTCAGAAAACTACTATCAAATAGAAGTTCCATTACAGTTTACTTCTTTTGGGGCCAGTGCTGCAGAAGATATCTGGCCTGCAGTGAATGAACTCGACATTGCCCTCGACGATTTGAAAAAAGTTAAATCTCAGGGAATAGCAGACCAGACCCTGGGAGATATCACCTATTATGAAGTGGTGAATGGAGAGGTGACTCCGGTTGCGGAATTCGCTCCCCGGAACCTTGGACAGGTCAGGATCGGGATCAGGGGTAATCCTTCTTTAGGGAGTATCAGGAGCATGATGGTTGGGGTAAAGAACATCGATAATACAGCAGCCAGAGGAGAAGTCTGGTTTAATGAACTTAGGCTGGCTGGGCTCGATAACGAGGGAGGATGGGCGGCCATAGCGGCCTTTGATGGAAACATGGCAGATTTTGCCAATGTTTCGGCTACGGGAAGTAAAAGCACTTCAGGATTTGGTGCCATTGATCAGATGCCTAATGAAAGGGCCCGTGAAGATGCCATTTCTTATGATGTGGTGACCAACGTGGAACTGGGGAAATTGCTTCCCGAAAAATGGAACCTGCAGATCCCTTTTAATTATGGAATTTCGGAACAACTCATTACCCCGGAATTCGATCCGGTCTATGATGACCTGAAACTTGAAGATCGCATTGCAGCGGCAGACACAGCCCAGGAGGCAGATGAAATCAGGGAACAGGCAGAGGATTACACCAAAAGAACCAGTATTAATTTTATTGGAGTACGAAAAAACAGGGGGGAAGAAGCAGATGCCAATTTCTATGATGTTGAGAATTTCACCTTCAATTATTCCTATAACGAGACGGAACACCGCGATTTTGAAATAGCAAACCTCAGGGATCAGAATGTAAGAACGGGCTTTGTGTATAACCACAATTTTAAACCCGTATCTGTTGCACCTTTTGCCAAAAAGGATTCTCTTTTTACAGGCAACTACTGGAAGTGGCTTAAGGATCTTAATTTTAATTTACTTCCTACCAGTATTTCGCTTCAATCGGATATCAACAGGCAATTCAATCAGCAGCGTTTCCGGGATGTCTTGGAGCCGGGCGTTGAACGTCTTGAACTTCCACTATTGCAACAACGTAATTACCTGTTCAACTGGCAATACGCCCTTAACTACAGCATTACCAAGTCGCTCCGACTCAATCTGACATCTTCTAATAACAATATTGTCAGGAATTATTTTGAGGAGGAAGGAAATCCGAACTCACTGATCAATCAGGAATTAAATGTATGGGATGGATTTTTTGATATAGGAGAACCCAATCGCCATGCTCAGCAGATGCAGTTGAATTACGAAATACCCCTGAACAAGATCCCTATTTTTGATTTTATCAATGCGCAATACACTTATACCAGTAATTTCGACTGGCAGCGGGGAGGTGACGCCATAAGGGAAGTGACAGGAGAGGATATCAATACCATTCAGAATGCTAATACTCACAATCTGACAGCCACCTTGAACATGCAGCGATTTTACGATCAGATAGGTCTGAAAAAGGAAACTGGCAAGGGTGTGGCAAGCAATGTAAGAAGGGATAAGGCAGGGAATTTACCCACTGGAGCAGAAGCCAGTGTACCTAAAAAAACCACCGGACTCTGGAATACAGCAGTGGATGTTATCACTATGATAAAAAGGTTAAATGTAAATTACAATGAAAACAACGGCCAGGTATTGCCGGGCTATACACAGTCTATTGGATTTATAGGAACCACCAGGCCAACTCTCGGGTTTGTATTCGGTAGTCAGGCTGATGTTCGATTTGAGGCTGCCAGAAACGGCTGGCTAACAGTTTTTCCTGAATTCAATGAGCAGTTTATCAAAAGGACCAATAAACAACTCAATATCACTGCCACTGCACAACCGGTTCAGGATCTTACTATCGATTTAGTAGCTGACCGCCAATTTTCGAGTAGTCTGCAGGAAAATTTCAAGGTAGAGGATGGAGAGTATATAGTTCAGACCCCTAATACTTTTGGGAATTTCAGCATATCAACCCTGATGCTTGGCACTTTCTTTTCTAAAAGCGATGAGTTCACTTCCGATAATTTCGAAACATTTAAAGATAATCGTATTGTCATTGCCAACCGCCTCTTATCAGACCGGGGTGGAGCAGATGAAGGGGTAGATGGCGATGGATTTCCCATCCGTTATGGAAATACGAGTCAGGATGTCCTTCTCCCGGCCTTTTTCGCCGCTTATACAGGTCAGGACGTAAACAGGGTAAATCTGGATGCCTTCAGGGACATTCCCATTCCCAACTGGAATGTGAAGTATACAGGTTTGATGAGGAATAAATGGTTTAAGAGCAAGTTCAAACGTTTCTCCCTTAGTCATGGTTACAGGGCAGCTTATAGTATCAATAGTTTCCAGACCAACCTGGAAAGACAGAACGGACAAATTGATCCTGAAAACCAGGATTTCCTTCCGGAAAACATTATAAACAATGTGGTTCTGACAGATCAGTTCAACCCCCTGATGCGAGTAGATTTTGAAATGAAAAATTCCCTGAGTGTGGTGGCTGAGGTAAGAGCCGATCGCACCCTGTCACTGAGTTTTGACAACAATCTGCTAACAGAGATTAACGGAAAGGAATATACGCTCGGGCTGGGGTATCGGTTTAAGGACGTGACCTTTGTCACTAACATCGGAGGCGAAAAGCAAAGACTAAAAGGCGATCTGAACTTAAAGGCAGATGTAAGTCTTCGCGATAATATTACCATCATCCGAAATCTCGATCTCGACAATAACCAGATCACCTCCGGGCAAAATCTTTTGTCAGTAAAATTTACAGCAGACTACGCGCTCAGTAAAAGTTTGAATGCACTTTTCTTTTACGACCATTCTTTCTCGCAATTTGCAGTGTCTACTGCCTTTCCCCAGACGACTGTAAACACTGGGTTTACTTTACGCTATAATTTTGGTAATTAAGGGTGAAAAGGTTTTTTGAAAACCTTGACAGAATCCGTTACATTTGCCTTCGTAACTAATTCAAAAAACATGAACATACCATCCGAATTAAAATATACCAAAGACCATGAATGGGTGAGAATTGAAGGTGATACAGCAACTGTGGGAATCACCGATTTTGCCCAGAGCGAGCTGGGAGATATCGTTTACGTGGAAGTAGAGACCTTAGACGAGACTCTTGAGAAGGAAGAGGTATTCGGTACTGTTGAGGCTGTTAAAACCGTCTCTGATCTCTTTCTCCCCTTAAGTGGAGAGATCATCGCATTTAATGAATCTCTCGAAGATGAACCGGAGAAAGTGAATTCAGATCCTTACGGTGAAGGATGGATGATTAAAATTAAGTTTAGCAATGAGGCTGAACTGGAGGATTTGATGAGTGACACAGCCTATAAGGAACTCGTAGGTGCTTAAACGCTATGCATTTGGTGTCGGGTTTTTTGCATGGATGATTGCCATTAGTGTCCTTAGTCTTGTTTCATTTGAAGACGACTTATCCCTTGACATTCAAATCCCTTATCTTGACAAAGTAGTCCATTTTAGTTTTTATTTTATTGCAGCCGTTCTGGGGATGTTGTTCATACATGCCGGAAACCAGCAATTTACATCTGCTAGAAAAAGAACACTGATTTTACTTAGCAGTCTGCTGATATATGGTATAATTATTGAGGTATTACAACAGAGCCTAACGACCTACAGAAGTGGGGAAATTTTGGATGTTCTGGCAAATTCTATAGGAGCACTATTTGGAACTTTATTGATGTGGGCGATATTTTCTGACAAAACCAGGTTAAAATGGAAAAATTAATTACGGTTTTTATAAATTAATAGTTAAATTAGCAAACGTTTAAATCAAGAAATATGGAACTTAAGAAGAATCCCAAAGCCGATTTAAGAAAGAATAGTGGCCTCTATTTTGTTCTTGGGTTAATGGTTGTAATGCTGTTGGTATTTATCGCTTTTGAATGGAAGACCTATGACAAAGTAGCTGATTATGATATCTCTCTCAACGTAGAAGATGCCCTTGATGAAGAGGTTCCAATGACAGAACAGATCAAAACACCTCCGCCTCCACCACCTCCTGCTGCACCTGAAGTGATTGAAGTAGTTGAAGATGAAGAGGAAGTCGAGGAAACCGTAATTGAGTCTACAGAAACCAGTCAGGAAGAAGAGATCATTGAAGTAGAGGATGTAATTGTTGAGGACGATTTCGAAGATGTGGATGTACCCTTTGCGGTAATTGAAGATGTACCGGTATTTCCGGGTTGTGAAGGAGCAAGTGATAAAAGAGCTTGTTTTAATGAAATGATGCAAAAGCACATTATTAAAAATTTCCGCTATCCTGAAATTGCTCAGGAAATGGGCGTTCAGGGAAGGGTAAGTGTAATGTTTACCATTCAAAAAGACGGAAGTATTGGAAATATACGGTACAGAGGTCCGGACAAAAACCTTGAAGCTGAAGCTCTGAGGATTATCCAGAAATTACCAAAAATGACCCCTGGAAAACAAAGAGGAAGACCTGTAAGGGTGCCCTTCAGTATTCCAATTGTATTCAAACTGCAATAAAAGAATATTTAGATAAATATAAACCCTGACCAGCTGGTCAGGGTTTTTTTTGGTATGTTTCTTGTGTTCTAAAACATCGTAACACTAAACCATTTACGATGAAAAAAGCACCCAGGAAACCTGTATTATCAGACAGTAAACGAGATGTAAGAACAAAGCCGCTTCCAAGATGGATGAGAAAAAAAGAGGCGAATCTTAAAAAAAGGGGTGCTATTTACTTCCAATTGGGCCTGATCCTCGCCATGATCCTCACTTACCTGGGTCTTGAAGCCTCCTTCCAGTCTAGTGAAAACAGTATTCTTACAATTAGTGAATGGGAAGAACCCATTATTGTTATGGAGCAGATTCCAGTTATCCAGGAAGAAAAACCAATCCCACTAAAAACTAAGGTAGTATACAATCCTGCGGAATTCATTATCTCAGAGTCTGATCCAGTGGATGTCGATGCTTTGATTCAACCTGAAATACCCCAATTTCCGCCTTTACCACTTGATTCTATCCGGTACAGCGATTCCACTAAGGATGAACCACCGCTTATCCTGATTGATTTAGTGGATGAGGTTCCGGTGTTTCCGGGTTGTGAAGATGTAAAAGATAAAAAGGCCTGTTTTAATGAAATGATGCAAAAACACATCATCAAGAATTTTCGTTACCCAGAGATTGCTCAGGAACTGGGGATACAGGGAAGGGTGAGTGTAATGTTTACCATTCAGAATGACGGGAGCATTGGAAATATACGCTACAGTGGCCCGGATAAAAACCTGGAAGCAGAAGCTCTGAGGATTATCCAGAAATTGCCAAAAATGACCCCTGGAAAACAAAAGGGAAAACCTGTAAGAGTGCCCTTCAGTATTCCGATTTTATTTAAGTTGCAATAGGAGATCAAGGTAAAAAAGTACCCCGTCCTGAAATGACGGGGTTATTTTATGCTGTACATCCAAAGCATGTTTATATCATACGCTGCAGGAGGTTCCATGTCAATAATTCCTAAACTTAGCATAAACAGTATCAATTCGTTGCAAAAATATACTCCGGACCGTATCTTTGCACCCTTATAAATTCGATGATGAAGTCGGCTGTAAGCTCGGTAAAAACACATTCCTGGACATTGACATTTTCTGACTTTAAAGAGATTACCAAAGCAAGGCTTGCCCTTAGCGTTGTGTTTTCCTCTGTAGCCGGCTATTTTTTAGGAGCCGATCAGGTAGAATGGACATCAGTGCTGATGCTTGCGGTGGGGGGCTATTGTATGGTAGGCGCTTCAAATGCCTTTAATCAGGTTATAGAAAAAGACCTTGACGCATTGATGTCAAGGACAAGGAACAGACCTGTGCCTTCAGGCAGAATGGCTCCTTCCACAGCTTTGACAATTGCAGTAATAATGACCTTGCTCGGAATCGGGATTCTCTACTTTTTGAATCCGAAAACCGCCATGTTCGGTGCAATTGCCATCTTTCTGTACACCAGTGTGTACACCCCCTTAAAGACAATTACGCCTTTATCTGTTTTTGTAGGTGCTATCCCGGGGGCAATACCGTTTATGTTGGGATGGGTGGCGGCGACCAACGATTTTGGAATAGAGCCAGGAACCCTTTTTATGATTCAGTTTTTCTGGCAATTCCCGCATTTCTGGGCCCTGGCATGGATGCTGGATGAGGACTATAAAAAAGCAGGGTTTAAAATGCTCCCAACCGGGGAGAAAGATAAGGGAACTGCCGTGCAAATTATAATGTACACCGTTTGGATGATTGTCATTTCTGTCATCCCGGTTTTTGGGATCACTGGCCTCTTGCAACTTTCTGTAACCGGAGCGATTATCATTTTACTTATGGGGTTGATCATGCTTGTTTTCGCCTTGAGACTATTTGAAAAAAGAAACAATGCTACAGCCAGAAAATTAATGCTGGCCAGCGTTACATACATAAGCCTGATGCAACTGGTTTATGTAGCAGATAAATTTATTACGCAAATATGGATTTAACACAGGGGACACAAAAGGAGAAGAATGCCAGGGCAAAAAAGATGATGCTTTGGTTTGGGATTGTTAGCCTGCTAATGGGCTTTGCCGGGTGGACCAGTGCTTTTATAGTAAGTAGTTCAAGAGAAGACTGGTTAAATAATTTTCAGTTGCCTACAGCTTTTTTCTACAGTACAGTTGTACTCATCCTCAGTAGTCTTACATATATTCAGGCCAAACGCCTCGTAAACAAGGATGCTCAGAAAGCGGCAACGAGTTGGTTATACGGAACCCTGTTGTTGGGGATCATTTTTATTATTCTTCAGTTTACGGGCTTTAATGAAATTATTGCACAGGGGTATTATTTCACAGGTCCCACAAGTAATATAACCATGTCCTATATCTTCCTGATCGCTGCCGTTCATATTGTGCACGTTATAGCGGGGATGATTTCACTGATTGTGGTATTGGTAAGACAGCAGAAAGGTAAATACACCTCAGATAACATGCTGGGGATGGAACTGGGTGCTACCTTCTGGCATTTTCTCGATCTTTTATGGGTCTATTTAATGCTGTTTTTCTATTTCTTTTAAAGCAGGAGAAAAAATCTCTTCCATTCAGCATGGAATCGCTTTTCTTTAGCCTAAAAAAATGTATTTTTGCTAAAATTATCTTAATAAGATCATAAGTATATGGATTCGACGATCTCAACAGGAGCAGAAGAAGAAAGTGTATGGGGTGGCGGTAACCAGCCTTTAGGTGCGAGTTACGGCAAATTGATGATGTGGTTCTTTATCGTTTCTGATGCCCTCACCTTTTCAGGATTTTTAGCTTCTTACGGATTTTCCAGATTCAAATTTATTGAGACCTGGCCAATTGCCGATGAGGTATTTACACACGTACCTTTTATTCATGGAAATTTTCCCATGTACTACGTGGCGTTTATGACATTTATCCTGATCATGTCCTCTGTAACCATGGTGCTTGCAGTAGATGCCGGTCACAGAATGATGAAAAACAGGGTGGTCCTGTATATGTTTCTTACGATCATCGGAGGAGCAATTTTCGTTGGCTCACAGGCCTGGGAATGGGCAACTTTTATAAAGGGAGATTACGGTGCACTTGAGACCAAAGGTGGACGTATCCTGCAGTTTGTTAAAGCAGATACCGGAGAACGCGCTGCCCTTGCAGATTTTGCTGAACAGATAGAAACGGAAAGAGTGACCCAGCAAAAGAATGTTGGGATCTGGTACTCAGATGAAACTTCTCTTCCTTCCTATTCCCTGGAAGAAGTCACTCAGGGTTTCTTATCTAATCCAAATATTCTGATCCGTACTGAAACGATTAATGAAGAAGGAGAGAAGACTCTTCTAACCAGGGAAGAATCTCTGGCCAAAATTAAAGATGCTCAATTAGTAGTAGAAGGTGCCAATCTCGTCAGAAATGAATACGGAAGCCGATTATTCGCCGATTTCTTTTTCTTTATTACCGGCTTTCACGGATTCCACGTGTTTTCAGGAGTGGTGATAAACGTCATCATCTTCTTTAATATCATCCTTGGTACGTATGAAAGGAGAGGACATTATGAAATGGTTGAAAAGGTTGGTCTCTACTGGCACTTTGTAGATCTTGTATGGGTATTTGTCTTTACCTTCTTTTATCTTGTATAATCGTCTGAATAATAGTAATAAACGACTTTAATATGTCACACGAACATAAATTAGCCATCTTCAGAGGGACCTTGAAATTCAAGTCGAATACCCAGAAAATATGGGGTGTCCTGATCTTTTTATCTATAGTTACAACCATTGAGGTAGCCCTGGGAATAACCAAACCTGAAATTTTCGTGGCAAATACTTTTATCGGAATGAAATTGCTCAACTGGATATTCATCATCCTGACCCTGGTAAAGGCTTATTATATAGCCTGGGATTTTATGCACCTTCGCGATGAGAAAAGTTCCCTGAGAAGGGCAATCGTATGGACACCTATCTTCCTGGTGAGCTACCTGATATTTATTCTGTTGTTCGAAGCCGATTACATTTACAACGTCTTTAAAGACGGATATATACAATGGAATTTCTAACACGGAATTAACAACTTTAAAAGACGGTATAAGAACCGTCTTTTTTATTTTTGTACTGTTTCTTTTTGACCATGAAAAAGACCTTTGTCCTAATTGTTTTGTTTATCCTTCCTTTAGTAGCATATCTCTTTTTTGCCTCAGGGGTAAATAATTTTGGACGTCTCCCCACTCTCACTGAAGAAGTGGAAGATATGGTCGCAATAAGCCCCGATGTAAGTTTGCAGGATAAGATCACTATTCTGGGATTTTTGGGGAAAGATGCCGATTTGAGAAAGGGGAACGCTTTTAACCTCAATCAAAAAATCTATAAGCGTTTTTACGAGTTTCACGATTTCCAGATGGTCATGGTGATGCCGTACGGGACAGAAGATGTCGTTGAAAGTATCCGTCAGGAACTCAATGAGCTTACAGATGCCTCAAACTGGAAATTCGTCTTTGCAAAAGACGAAGAGATTGAAAGGATTTTTTCTTCACTCCAAACCGATTTAAAACTGGATGAAGGTTTGGGAACCCCTTATGTATTTATCATTGATAAAGACCGCAACTTAAGGGGCAGAACAGACGATGAAGATGAAGGCACTAAGTTCGGCTTCAATACCAATTCCGTAGCTGAACTCAACAATAAGATGGAGGATGATGTAAAGATCATTCTGGCCGAATACCGCCTCGCCCTGAAGAGAAATAACGCCCAAAGAAGCAACTGATGAAAAAGAAATACACTTATATCTGGGTATCGCTGATTGTACTGGTTTTCGGAATTATCTTTATTCCAAGGATCGTAGAAAGGATTAAGTCGGGGAACATAGTAGAAAACACAAGGATGAATATCGCAGAAGGGGTAGAGCGACCTCTGGAATACATCACCCTGAATGATAAAAAACGCAAAGTTCCGCCTTTTAGTTTTCTTAATCAGGACAGTTTGCTGATCACAAATGAAGATTACAAAGGCAAGGTTTATGTAGTAGAGTTCTTCTTTACCACCTGCCCCACCATCTGCCCGGTTATGAATCAGAATCTTGTGGAGATTCAGAACGAATTCAGGGAATTTGAAAATTTTGGGATAGCCTCATTTACCATCAATCCGGATTACGATACTCCCATGGTTTTAAAGGAATATGCCGAGAAGTATGGAATCACCGATATGGACTGGAACCTGCTTACAGGCAACTCTGAAGAAGTGATGAAGCTGGCCAATGAAGGCTTTAATATTTTTGCAGCCAGTTCTCCGGATGTGCCCGGGGGTTTTGAGCATTCAGGCCTCTTTGCCCTCGTAGATAAAAACGGATACTTGCGTTCAAGAAGAGATGCCTACGGTAACCCGCTGATTTATTATCGCGGAACGATAAAAGAATCTCAGGGAGAGAATTTTGAAGGGGAGCAGGAGCAAATCAGTATTTTAAAAGAGGACATAAAAAAATTATTGCAGGAATAGAATGAGCACGCTAAGCTTAAATGAAAAGCAGGTAAACAGATGGATAACTATCATATCCATACTTATCCCTCTTGTGGTAGCCGCATTGTTTGGGGTACGTCTTCCCGATGTGGAACCCCTAAGTTTTCTGCCTCCGATCTACGCAGGCATCAATGGTCTTACAGCAGTTTTACTAGTCGCTGCCGTCTGGGCAATAAAAAATGGGAAACAACAACTACATCAACGCCTTATGACCACTTGTATAGCGCTGTCATTCGTTTTCCTGGTGATGTATGTTGCCTACCATATGACTTCAGATTCTACACCTTTTGGGGGCGAAGGTTGGGTGAGGGGAGTATATTATTTTATCCTGATTACACATATCCTGCTTTCCATTGCCATAATTCCTCTTGTACTCCATACCTATGCCCGTGCTTATTTAAAGAATTTTGAGCGACATAAAAAACTAGCAAGGATTACTTTTCCTGTCTGGTTATATGTGGCCCTAACAGGTGTAATTGTTTATCTTATGATATCGCCATATTATTCCTATTAAAAGATCAGATGATGCAAAAACCTTCTTCTTTGTCGGTTCGATATCGCTTAGTTCTAACCATTGGACTTTTTATGCTGCTTCCTATTATGTCTGAAGCACAATGTGCCATGTGCAGGGCCGTACTGGAGAGTGAAGGCAATACTTCCGTCGCAGAAGGAATCAATAATGGCATCGTTTACCTGATGGCCATCCCCTATATTCTGATTGGAGCTCTATTTTTCTTTATTTACCGCAAGTTAAAATCCTGAACTTTTCAAATTTAACATTGATTTAAGGAAGATTGTTGTAACAATACAGACCTTGAGGAGTCTATTTTATACTGCATTGTTTAAACACTGACCCAATGTTCGATCTTGAGAGATGGCAAGAGATCTTTGATACCATCAGGAAAAATAAGTTGCGTACTTTTCTGACCGGGGTTTCTGTGGCCTCTGGTATCTTTATATTGGTCATCCTTTTAGGATTTGGTCAGGGAATGCAAAATGGGATTAGCTACGAGTTTGAACAGGATGCCACCACCATAGTAGAGGTCTGGCCAGGTGTAACTACAAAGGAATACAAAGGATTAAATCCAGGCAGGAGGATTCAATTACGCAATGAGAATTACGAAACTGCTAATTCACTCTTTGGCGAGGAAGTTGAATATAAATCACCCCTTATTTTTGTTAGAAATGTCAATGTAAACTACGGAAAAGAAGCCTTGGTCTACAGCGTCAGGGGGGTCTCCTATGATTACCAGTTTATTGATAACGCCAAATTACACGAAGGAAGATTCCTTAATTATCAGGATATAGCCGGGACAGGGAAAGTAGCTCTTATCGGAAAAAAAATCAAAGAGGATGTCTTTAAGAACCTGGATACTCCAATAGGGGAGTACATCAATATTTCCGGTGTTCTGTTTAAGATTATCGGGGTATTTGATGAGCGGGAGCAGAGAGAAGAAGAACGCATCTATATTCCGATGACAACCGCGCAAAAGGTATTTAACGGGGCAGACTATATCAATAACATTTCGTATACCCTGCCTAAGGTTGAAAATTTTGATGAAGCCGTCGCACAGGCTGTCTTGTTTAAAGATAATTTGCGGTCCTATCTCCAGCAGGCCCATACTGTAGCCCCGGATGATACCAGTGCCATCCAGGTTTGGAGTGCCCTTGAGGAGGCCAAACGGTATTTCAGCCTTATTAACAATATTAAATTTTTCTTCTGGTTCGTAGGGATATGCACCATCATTGCCGGTGTCGTTGGTGTGAGTAATATCATGCTGATTGTAGTTAAGGAGCGCACAAGAGAAATCGGGATACGTAAGGCCCTGGGAGCAAAACCCTGGTCGATCATTTTGATGATCTTACACGAGGCGATCTTCGTAACGGCCATTTCGGGTTTTGCCGGTCTCATCTTTAGTATGGGGATATTGGAAATTGTTGGCCCTTATGTTGAAGTAGATTATGTAGTGAATCCATCAGTTAATTTTAATGTTGCCCTGGCAACAGTTTTTGTCTTAATAGTGGCAGGTACTATTGCGGGATTTTTCCCTGCATGGAGAGCGGCACATATACATACCATTGACGCTTTGCGCGATGAATAATAAGCTAAGTAGAATCGACAATGTTTAACAGAGATCGTTGGAAAGAAATTTTGGAGGTACTTACCACCAATTGGTTCCGTACCGTCCTGACGGCTTTTGGGGTTTTTTGGGGGATATTGATCCTGATTATCCTTCTTTCTGCAGGAAAAGGTCTTGAGAATGGCATAAGGACAGATTTCGGGGATATAGCTACCAATACTATGTTTATGTGGACCCGTAGTACTACCAAGGCCCATATGGGTATGCCCATCGGAAGGAATTTTAGGTTTAAGACGGAAGATGTTAAAACACTAAAGGAAAAATTTCCTCAATTGCGATTTATTTCTCCCAGAAACCAACTCGGAGGATTCCGTGGAAATAATAATGTAGTCAGGGGAATCAAGACAGGTGCGTATAATGTTTACGGCGATTATCCTGAAATTATCCAGCAGGAGCCTATGGCAATTACTGCAGGCCGTTTTATCAATCAGAACGATATTGATAACAAACGAAAAGTTGCTGTGGTGGGATTAGGGGTGCGCAATGAACTATACGACGCGGGAGAAGAGGTTTTAGGCTCCTATATAAAGATACAGGGGGTTAATTTTATGGTCGTAGGTACGTATAAAAAAAGATCTGGCAATGGAAATGGAGAAGAAGGTCAAAAAGAAATCTACGTTCCTTTTACTGCATTTTCCCAGGCCTTCAATCAGGGAAACAACGTAGGATGGATGGCCATTACGGCAAAAGATGGCTTTCCTATTACAGATTTAAAAACCGGTATTGTTAATGAGATGAAAAAAGTTCATAAGGTACATCCTGAAGATTCCAGGGCCGTTGGCTTTTTTGATCTATACGAAGAGTTCAACAGGGTGGAAAGCTTGTTTGGAGCCATGAGTTTTATAGGGTATTTCGTTGGGATTCTTGTCCTTCTATCAGGAATCATCGGTGTAAGTAATATTATGCTGATCGTAGTAAAAGAGAGAACCAAGGAGATAGGAATTCGCCGTGCCTTGGGAGAAGACCCCTGGTCAATCAGGAAACAGATACTGCTCGAATCTATTTTTCTGACTATTATCTCAGGGATGGCAGGTATTGTTATAGGTGCATTGTTTATTTATGGAGTTAATGCCCTGTTGGCGGCAAATGGACCTGTGGATATGTTTATGAATCCCAGTGTAAATCTCGGAGTTGTTTCGGCGGCTTTGGTAATTCTGATTATTTCTGGTCTGCTTGCTGGCTTTATCCCGGCGCAGAGCGCGATCAAAATACGTCCGATTGATGCCTTGAGAACTGAATAAGATTAACCGATCAAATTAAAATAAAAATGAAAAAATCAGTTACCGTAATTATCCTCTTAATCATAGTGATCACTTTTGGGGGGGCAATGGTCTATCTGTATCAAAAAAATGCGGAAGATCCTGTTGTCTATGAAACTGAACAGGCAGAAAAACGCACCATCATTAAGAAAACAGTAGCAACCGGGAGTATTCTGCCCCTTGAAGAGGTATTGATAAAACCAAACATCTCAGGGGTAATTGAAGAGGTTTATGTAGAAGGGGGCGACTACGTGAAATCCGGAGATCTTATTGCACGGATTAAGGTAGTGCCCAATCTCAATGCTCTGAACGATGCGAAAAATGCAATTGAAGACGCACGGATCAATCTCGAGGATCAGCGACGGAATTTCGACAGGCAGAGTGAACTTTATTCTAAAGGAGTGGTTTCCAAAGTCGACCTGGAAAGGGCACAGGTAACATATGACCAGGCGAAACAAGCCTATTCGGCTGCCAATAAACGATATGATATTGTACAAACCGGTACTACAAGGGGCTTGAGCAACGCAGCAAATACCCTGATAAAAGCTACCGTAAGCGGGATGGTGTTGGAAGTTCCGGTGGAGGTCGGAAATCAGGTGATTGAAAGCAATAATTTTAATGAAGGGACCACTATTGCTGCCATAGCCGATGTAAATAAAATGATCTTTGAAGGAAAAGTTGACGAATCTGAAGTAGGGAAAATTAAGGAAGACCTTCCTCTCGAAATTACCGTTGGAGCTATAGAGAATAAAGTATTTAATGCGGTCCTGGATTATATCGCACCTAAAGGCAAGGCCGAGAACGGAGCCATTCAGTTTGAGATCAAAGGAACTTTAAACAAAGGCGATACAGTATTTATAAGAGCTGGTCTTAGTGCTAATGCCTCAATCATTCTGGCCAGAGCAGACAGCGTCCTGGCTATTAAAGAAGCCCTGGTGCAATTTGATCCCGAAACTAAAAAACCCTTTGTTGAAATAGCTACAGGAGATCAGCA
The DNA here is from genome assembly GCF_041358175.1 of Muriicola sp. E247. Classification (NCBI taxonomy): domain Bacteria; kingdom Pseudomonadati; phylum Bacteroidota; class Flavobacteriia; order Flavobacteriales; family Flavobacteriaceae; genus Muriicola; species Muriicola sp. E247. The sequence goes on along the minus strand of NZ_JBGKBE010000011.1, from coordinate 18,716 downwards.
ATTCACCCGAAAAGATATAGAATTAGGGGTAAGTGATGGCATTTACGTTGAAGTCCAGTCTGGCCTTTCAATTGAAGATAAAATAAAGGTCTGGAATGCCCTACAGCCTGAAACCCTTGGCGGATAGATTTTTTAACATTATTTTTTAACAATTATTGTAACAATTCCACAACTTGCTAGTCCTATCACAGGATTGGAATCCAAATAAAGAAAAAGTACCAACCATGATTGAAATCAAGGATCTGCACAAATCGTATAAAATGGGAAGTAATTCCCTTCATGTTCTCAAGGGAATCAATTTTTCCGTTGAAGAAGGAGAATTAGTGGCCATCATGGGTTCCTCGGGATCAGGGAAGTCGACCCTCCTGAATATTCTAGGAATGTTAGATGAAGCTGATGAAGGAGAATACTTGCTCGATGGCATCCCGATTAAAAATCTCAATGAGACAAAAGCGGCAAACTACAGGAATAAATTTTTAGGATTTATTTTTCAATCGTTTAACCTCATTAATTATAAGACAGCACTGGAAAATGTCGCCCTTCCGCTTTACTACCAGAAAATGCCGCGAAAGCAAAGACAGGAAAAGGCATTAAAGTATTTAGACCAGGTAGGTCTTAAAGAGTGGTCGCATCATTTACCCAGTGAACTTTCAGGGGGGCAAAAACAACGTGTGGCTGTTGCGAGAGCCATGGTAGCAGAACCTAAGGTTTTATTGGCTGATGAGCTTACCGGTGCTTTGGACAGTACAACCTCTTATGAGGTGATGGATTTGATACAGAAGATCAATGACCAGGGAAATACCATTCTGGTGGTTACTCACGAACCCGATATAGCCCAGATGTGCAAGCGCATCGTTCATCTAAAGGATGGGGTAATCGTCAAAGACGAAAAAGTAAAACAAGTAAAAGCCCTCGCCAATGTTTAGCAGGGATACCTGGCAGGAAATATTTCTCACTATTCGGAAAAACAAACTCCGGACAATTCTCTCGGGATTTACAGTATCGCTGGGAATCTTAATTTTTGTGGGCCTTGTGGGGTTGACAAACGGACTTCAGAATACTTTCGAATATTTTTTCTCCCAGGACGCTACCAATGTGATGTATATCTTCCCGGGAAGGACATCCATGCCGTACAAGGGATACAAATCGCTTCGGCGCATAGAACTTGATAATAGCGATCTCACAGATATCAAGGAAGACTTCCCGATGTTCGTGGATTACATTTCTCCTAGAATATTCAGGAGTGCCCTGGTTAAGTACAAGGAAGAATCAAATAATTACACGACAATAGGGGTCGATTGGGGGCAGCAATTTGCCGAGAAGACCATTATGATGAAAGGTCGGTATATCAACCAGGAAGATGTTAAAAATAGAACCAAAAATGTAGCCATAGGAAGATTGGTTGAACAGGATCTTTTTGGCAATAGTAATTCAATTGGTGAATTCATAGATGTTGGCGGTAGTATGTTCAGGGTTGTAGGCGTCTTTCAGGATGACGGGGGAGACAACGAAGAACGACAGCTCTATATGCCTTATACCACAAGACAGCTCATTGAAAAGAATACGGATGAAATCGGGCAGATTGTCATCGGGTTTAAAGAGGAGATAGGATATACTGGAGCCATGGCCTTCCAGCGCAGTCTGGAAAAATACCTGAAACAGAAAAAATTTATTCATCCCGAAGATGAGAATGGCTTTTTCGTGAGAAATGTAGCCGATCAGCTCAAACAGAACCAGGATTTCGCAGGAGTACTCGCCATTATCGCAGCCCTGGTGGCTTTCGGAACAATTATAGCAGGAATAATAGGGATTAGCAATATCATGGTCTATGTAGTGAAAGAAAGGACCAAGGAAATAGGCATTCGAAAGGCTATAGGCGCAACTCCGAGATCAGTGATCTCCGTAATACTACTTGAATCTGTTTTTATTACTACCATTTCAGGCTTTTTGGGCATGTTTGTGGGAATAGCTCTTTTAAGTACCCTGGGGGATACGCTGATGGATGATTACTTTATCCGAAACCCGGGAATAGGTACGGGATTGGCAGTTTTTGCCACGCTGCTGCTTATCATTTTTGGAACCCTGGCAGGATATGTACCAGCCAAAAGGGCAGCGAGAATAAAACCTATTGAAGCTCTAAACGACGAATAGTATGAGATTTCTATTTGATAAAAATACATGGCAGGAGATCTTTGGTTCTATAGGCAAGAACAAGACAAGAACGATCATTACGGTGATCGGTGTCTTATGGGGGATATTTATCTATATAGTCCTCGCGGGTGCCTCTAAAGGACTGGATAATGGCTTTGAACGGAATTTTGAATCTGTTGCCAAGAACAGTATCTGGGCCTGGTCACAATCCACCAGTATGCCTTACGCCGGATATAAAACAGGCAGGCGATTAACGATTAAAGTTCAGGACGCCGTTACCCTGCAAAACAGAGTTCCGGAAATTCAGTATATCGCTCCGGTTAATACCAAAGGGGTTTTCGGAGGACAAGCTGCCCTGGGTGTCAGGGGATTAAAGTCTAACAGTTATCCCGTCTATGGCTACTTTCCTGTCATCGCAAAAATGGCTACACAGAAGATTTATGATAATGGGCGTTTTATCAATGATGAAGATGAGGAACAGGCAAGAAAGGTTTGTGTAATCGGGGAAAGAACCGAGCAGGAATTATTTGACAAGGATGAAGACCCTATTGGCGCATATATAAGGATAGATGGTATATATTTTCAGGTAGTAGGCGTACATAAGTTTACACAAACTACCCCCTTTGGTACAGATGGGGATATTTATATTCCATTTTCAACTTTTAAAAAGTTATATAATACAGGAGATAATGCGCAGTATTTCACTATTGCTGCCTATGACGATGCGGATGTGGTACAGGTGGAAAAAGATATTAAGGCGGTTCTGAAAAGTATTCACAACGTGCACCCGGATGACGAGCGTGCATTTGGAGCTTTCAACCTGGGCGAAGTCTTTAGTAAGATCATGGGCTTTGCCAACGGCCTCACCTTTGTCTCGCTTATAGTAGGCCTGGCAACCATTCTCGCCGGGGTAATCGGAATTGGAAATATTTTACTGATCTCCGTAAAAGAACGGACCAAGGAACTGGGAATAAGGCGTGCCCTTGGGGCAACTCCCCGGGAAGTGAGATCCCTTATCATCCTGGAATCCGTTTTTCTCACCATGATTGCGGGAATTATCGGGATTATTATGGGTGCCGGGGTGCTGAGCCTGATCAATTCAATGACAGAAGGCATAGATTTCCCTTATACCAACCCTACCGTGCCCATTCCATTAGTAATCGGGGCCTTGCTTGTCATGGTTATTCTGGGGACCCTCATCGGGTTGATCCCGGCGCAAAGAGCGGTCAGTATTAAACCTATTGATGCATTAAGAGAAGAATAAAATAATAACTAACAACTTTAAATAACACGCAGAGAAGATGAATAAATATGTAAAATTCGGACTAATAGGGGTCCTGGTCTTAGGTGCATTATGGGCAGCGGCTTTCTTTATCAAGTCGAATAGCAAAGGAGCCATCGAATATGATACTAAAAATCCCTTTATAGCGAATATAGAGAAAAAGACGGTGGCCACCGGAAAGGTTGTCCCGCAGGATGAGGTAGAGATTAAACCTCAGATTTCAGGGATCATTGATAAGATTTACATGGAGGAAGGGGATGATGTAAGAGCAGGCGATCTGATTGCTGTGATCAAAGTGGTTCCCAATGAACAGGCGCTGAATTCAGCACGAGGTAGAGTTAGGAATGCGGAAGCAGCTTTGAATAATATTAAGATTGAATATGACAGGAACAAACAACTCTTCGACCGGGGAGTAATTTCCAGTCAGGATTTTAATAACCTGAAATTACGATATGATCAGGCGGTTCTGGAACTGGAAAATTCAAGGGCAGATTTTCAGATTATACGTATGGGGTCGGCCGGAGGATCTTCCAGCGCCAACACTAACATCAGGGCAACCGTAAATGGAACTATCCTGGAGATCCCTGTGGAAGAGGGAGATCAGGTAATCCAGAGTAATAACTTCAACGATGGAACAACTATCGCAACAATAGCAGACCTTACACGGATGATTTTCGAAGGGCAGGTAGATGAAGGTGAAGTTGGGAAATTAAAAGTGGGAATGCCTTTGGAAATTAGCCTTGGAGCAATCGAAGACCAGAGATTGGAAGCCAAATTAAAATTTATTGCGCCAAAAGGTGTGGAGGAAGCCGGTGCCGTTCAGTTTAAAATTGAAGGGGATGTAGCCACCAATGATTCCATCTTTATCAGGGCAGGATACAGTGCCAACGCGTCATTGGTACTAGAGAAGAAAGACAGTATTATGGTTATCCCGGAAGCCTTGTTGCAATTCGATAAGGAAAATGATAAACCCTATGTTGAGATCGCGACAGGTGACCAGCAATTTGAGCGCAGAGATATTGAGATAGGAATTTCAGATGGGGTCAATGTAGAAATTATTTCAGGTCTTACTGAAGAAGATAAAGTAAAGATTTGGAACAAGACGGAGCCTATTAAGCGAGGCGAGGATGAAGAAGAGGAAGCAAATTCCTGATAAGTCGAATAAAAAATCAACTAAATAAGCAATCAAAAAACGCGAACATGAGATTTAGAATATCCATCCTATTATTCCTGCTTACCATTGGGACCCTCACAGCACAGATGAGAAAGTGGACGCTGGAGGAATGTGTGACCTACGCGGTAGATAATAATATAACTATAGAACAGTTTGAACTCGATCTTGAAAACGCCAGGATCGATAAGTCGGATGCCCTTGGGAACTTTTTACCTAGCCTGAATTCACAAATGAATACTTCAGGGAGTACCGGACTCATCCTGGATCCTACGACTAACGGCTTTGTCTCTGCCACTATCTTTTCGGCCAGCGCAAGTGCCACATCGGGACTTACCCTTTTCGACGGATTGAGGAATGTACACCGGATGAACCGGGCAAAGTTGAACGAACTGTCTAATCAATATCGTCTTTATGATCTTGTAGATGATATTAGGCTCAACGTTGCAAATAGTTATCTGAGTATACTTTCCAACAAGGAAACCTTAAAAGTAGCAGAGGCCCAGTATGCCGTTACTTTACAGGATTTGAAAAGGACTAAAGAGCTGGTTGAATCAGGGGTTGTACCCAGGGGAGACCTGTTGGAAGTAGAGGCGACTGCCGCAACGCAGGAGCAGACCATCATCAACAACCAGAATTTGGTCTTACTCTCCAGAATCGCGCTGGCACAACTTTTACAGATTACGGATTACGAAAACTTTGACATTGCCGATGAGGAATTTAATGTACCCCCTTCCGATATTTTGAAGTACTCTCCCAAGGTGATCTTTGATAAGGCACTGACCTTTAGAAACGATATCAAATTCTCCGAATCAGGGGTGGCTCTTGCCGAGAAGGATCTGCAAATTGCAAAAGGGGCGGTATATCCAACCATAGGTGCATTTTTTAACTACAACACCAGGTATTCCGATCAAACCCGGGATCCATTTACGGGCGAAAAGATCGCTTTTAAGGATCAGCTATGGATCAATGATGGTATATCTTATGGAGCACAGCTTACCATTCCAATTTTCAATGGTTTCAGTGCCAGGAATAATATCAGGCGTTCTCAAATAAATGTTGAACAGGCAAAACTACAATTGGAACAGACCAAACTCGATTTAGAGACAACTATCAACCAGGCGTATGTTGATGTGCAAAACTCAGCCAAAGCCTATGAAGCTTCCCAAAAAACCCTGGAAGCCAGAAGACTTGCATACGACTATTCAAAAGACCGATTTGATGTTGGGTTAATGAATGCATTCGACTTTAGTCAGGCTCAATCCAGAGTAGACAATGCCGAAGCTGAGGTGGTACGTAATAAATACAACTACATTTTCAGGATCAAGGTGCTGGAATTCTTTTACGGGCTTCCTATTGTCCTGAACTAAACTATCTTTGTGGCCTGATGGCCTTGATATTACAATTAGAAACCGCTAGTACGAATTGCTCCGTTTCGCTTTCACGGGACGGAGTATTAATTGCCTGTAAGGAGCATAACAGCGCTTCTTACTCCCACTCAGAACAACTGCACGTTTTTATCAGGGAGGTATTGGAGGAAGCCGGAGTAACAATGACCGAGCTACAGGCTATTGCTGTAAGTAAAGGGCCTGGTTCTTATACAGGCCTGCGTATTGGGGTTTCAACGGCTAAGGGACTTTGCTATGCTCTGGATATACCCCTGATTTCAACCCGGACTCTGAGGGGAATGGCCCTTCAAAAGAAGATCAATAATGGCGTGATCATTCCTATGCTGGATGCACGGCGGATGGAAGTTTATATGGCTGTTTTCGACTCTGATTATAAGGAAGTATCACCGACCAAAGCATTGGTAATAACGGCCGATGCCTTCCAGGAATATGCGGAAAAAGGACCTGTCTATCTCATAGGAAGCGGCGCAACAAAGTGCAAACAGATTCTGGACCATCCAAACTTATATTTTGATGATGAGGTAATTCCATCATCCATAACCATGTGTGGAGCGGCCTATCAAAAGTTTGAAAAGGATGATTTTGAGGATGTCGCCTATTTTGAACCTTATTACCTGAAAGATTTTATCCTTCAGACCAAAACCAAATCGTAAGTTTTTGGTAAACTAAAGAGGCTTTTTAAGCTTTCTGATGTACGTCTAATTGTGGGAAAGGAATCTCAATTCCAGCCTCGTCAAACCTTAATTTTGTCTCTTCGATTACCGCAAAATGGGCATCCCAGAAATCTTCATTTTTCGCCCAGAATCGCAGGGTTAGATTTACAGAACTGTCAGCCAATTCACCTACAAACACTACAGGAGCAGGATCTTTGAGGATGCCGGCCTGATCTGCACAGATCTCGAGAAGAATCTCTTTTGCTTTTTTAATGTTGGAACCGTAGCCTATTCCGATATCAATCTTATCTCTCCGCGTATCTTCGGCATTATAATTAATGATATTGTTATTGGAGAGCTGACCGTTAGGTAGAATGGCAAGCTGGTTTCCAAAGGTGTTGAGCTTAGTCGTAAAAATGGTGATTTCCTTTACCGTGCCGTCAACTCCCTGTGCTGAAATGAAATCTCCTACTTTAAAAGGTTTAAAAATGAGAATCAGTACCCCTCCTGCAAAATTGGCCAATGATCCTTGTAAAGCAAGGCCTACAGCAAGGCCTGCCGCACCTACTAAGGCAACCAGGGAGGATGATTTAACACCCAATTGAGTGATAACCAAAACAAAAAGCAGGAGTTTTAAGGCTATACTGATAAAACTCTGAAGAAAAGACTCCAGAGCCAGGTCGTAGTCCTTTTTCTGAAAGAATTTGTGAACCAGTCTGTTGATGAATTTAACGATCCACCAACCTACAATGAGGATAACAATTGCTGTAATCAGGTTGGGTAAAATATCCATCAACCAATTGATACCTTCATCTATATATTCCTGATATTCCGATAAGGAAGCCATATGCTTAAATTTTGGTGCAAAACAAGCAAAAATTCGCGGTCTATTCAAATTTAAACCACTAAAGTCTTGTTAACTACAGATCATGTCAAAGCAGAGATAAGGCTTCTTCGGGAGTATTGACAGGTAATTTACAAGCCCCGTTTTCACAGATAAAGATCTGAGATTTCTCAGCATGGATTCTCCCCTCGAGCAAACTAAGTGATCCTTCCCTGACAGCCCCTGCAAATAAGGCGTTCGGATGATATCGTGAGAGGAGGGAAGTTGCAAACTCCGCAGTAGAAGGGCCAGAAATCACTATTTCCTTAAAGGGGAAAACCTTATATAAAGGGAGATGCATCCAGTTGGCATGGCTGTTGGGGTTTTCAAGTATACTTTCCCTCATTTGCAAGAGCATTTTATCCACTATACTTCCAAATGGTTGTTCAGGGAAAAGTATGGAGAGTTTATATAAGTTGAGAACCATAACAGAATTGGATGCCGGAATGACATTATCTGCGGTTTCGAAGGATCTCCTAACCGTTACTTCTTCCTTGTCTGAAGTGAAATAAAATAAGCCGCTTTTGTCATTTAAAAAATGAAGGAGGCAGTACTCGGAGAGTTTACTGGCCTTTTTTACCCAGGACTCTTCAAAAGTAACCTCATATAGTTCCAAATATGCACTAATCAGGTTGGCGTAATCCTCCAGAAAGCCCTCAATGGTGCTTTTTCCCTCCTTGTGATTGTGAAACAGGCCACCGTCTTCAGTCAGGACGGTACTCTCGAGAAATGCAATTGCTTCTCTGGCTATGACCAGGTATTCTTTCTTCCCCAGGTAGCGATATGCTTCTGCCAAAGCCTTTATCATAAGGGCATTCCAGGAGGTCAGGATTTTATCATCGAGACGTGGTCTGGGACGAAGTTCCCTCTTAGTTAGCAGAGTTCTTTTGCATTGATTTATCCTTGCTCTTAAGTCTTTGGCTGACAGCTTGTATTTCTTTGCTACTTCTTCATCGGTTTTATCCCTGATCAATACATAGTTGTCTTCCTCCCAGTGACCATAAGAGTTGATATTGTAATAGTCACTGAAAATTTGATAATCCTCTCCTAGATTGTCAGTTAATTCTTTTTCTGTCCACACGTAATAGGCCCCCTCTTTCAGATTTCCGTGCTTGTCCAGACTGTCTGCATCCAGAGAAGAGTAAAAGCCCCCATCGGGATGCATTAATTCACGGGTGACGAATCCAATGGATTCCTCCACTATATCTTTATAAAGAGGATCATTTACTGTGGCATAAGCCTTGGCGTAGAGCGATATCAACTGGGCATTATCATAAAGCATTTTCTCAAAGTGAGGGATATGCCATTTAACATCCACGGAATAGCGTGAAAATCCACCACCAAGATGGTCATAGATTCCCCCGTAAGCCATTCGGCGAAGTGTGGTATGTAGGTATTCCTCAGTTTCGGAATCCTGAAATAGAGTACTGTAATGCAGCAGGAAATCGAGATTAACGGGCATCATAAATTTCGGCGCCCTTTTATATCCCCCCAGGAAAGTGTCAAAATACTGCGACCAATTTTTTACAATAGATGTGAGGTCTTTTTGGGTTAAATGCCCTTCCTTCTCCGGTGCAGGTATAAGATTAATTGTATGTAATCCTTCCTCCAATTGTGCAGCGTACTCCTGCACTTTGGATGGATTGGTGTGATAAAGTGCTGCAAGCTGTTCCAGGACCTTTATCCAGTCCTGTTTACGAACAAAGGTTGCTCCCCAGAAGGGTCGTCCGTCGGGTAATGCCACCACATTGAGTGGCCATCCCCCGCTTCCGGTCATCATCTGCAGGGCGTCCATGTAAATATGGTCAATGTCAGGTCGTTCTTCCCGATCGATCTTAATATTTATAAAGTGCCTGTTCATTACCTCGGCAACTTCCTGATCTTCAAAGCATTCATTTTCCATTACATGACACCAGTGACAGGCGGCATAACCGATACTAATTAGAAGAGGTTTGTTTTCTTTCCTGGCTTTTTTAAGCACCTCCGGTTTCCACGCGTACCAGTTTACCGGGTTGTGTGCGTGCTGAAGCAAATACGGACTGGTCTCGTGGATTAAGGAATTTGTATGTTCGGGGGCTGATTTCAAAACTGCTCTTTTCAGATACTTTAGCAAAAAAAAAGCACCTCGAAAGGTGCTTCATAAATCGTAAGACAACCTATTTTACTTCGAAGGTGATTTTCACATTCACACGGAAGTCATCGACCTTCCCATCCTTAACGGTTGCACTTTGTTCATTTACATAAACCGATCGGATATTCTTAACAGATTTGGATGCCTGAGAAACTGCTTTCTGTGTGGCGTCTTCCCAACTTTCACCGGAATTTGCCAGTACTTCTATAACTTTTAAAATAGCCATGTTGTATTAATTTTAGGTTCTTTTAAAGGTCTGAAGAATTTAGGCAAAAAGCAAATAAAACAGGGGCTTTTACCCGTTTATGGCCACCACTTCAGCAACTTTATCTCCTAACATATTTTTCAACATAGTCTCTATGCCGTTCTTAAGGGTATATGTAGAAGAAGGACAGCCACTGCAAGCCCCCTGGAGTATCACATTAACGGTTTTGTCTTTTTCATCATAGGACTGAAAAAGAATATTCCCACCATCACTGGCAACTGCCGGTTTAACGTATTCTTCAAGGATTTGGATGATCTGCTGCGAAGTCTCATCATCAGGGTTTACCTTGCCTCTGCCTTCCTGTTGTCTGAGTTGAGTGCTTTCAGCAGCCGAAGAAACGATTTCTTTTCCTTCGGCGATATGGGTACGGATCATTTCGCGGAGCTCCATAGTGATCTCATTCCAGTCGGCCATTTCAAACTTGGTCACAGAAATGTAATTCTCATCCATAAAGACTTCTTTTACAAACGGCAGGTGGAAAAGTGCCCTGGCAAGCTCAGAATCTTTCGCTTCATCAATATTCTTAAACTCGAAGGTAGCGGGGACCAGTTTTTTGTTTGCAACAAATTTCATTACCGCCGGGTTGGGGGTCACTTCAGCGTATAAGGTGATGGCAATAGCCGATGCCGGTTCTTCTTCCACTAGTATCGGAGCGCCTGAATTGAGGTATTCTACAAGTTGTTGAGCCACTTCATCCTTCACATCTTCCCATTCAATAATGTCAAATCGTTCGATGGCTATAAAATTTCCGGAGATGTACACTGTTTTTACAAATGGCAGATAAAAGAGTTGCTGTGCCAAGGGTGATGATTTGGCCTCATCAATGTTATTGAATTCGTAATTTTTGTTAGTAGTAAGAAACTGATTTGCTTCAAACTTCAATATGGCTTTATTGCTGGTTTCCTTAACTGTAATTACATACTCACTCATCCTTGTTTCTTTTTCGCAAAAATACAACCATTTTTCCAGCCCCGGAACATATAATAATGTTCTATTTATGCCGTTATACATTATATTTGAACACCTGGCTATACACCTTGTCCCATCCTAGATGAGAAAAATCCTTTTTATTTTGTTTGCTTACCTCAGTAGTATTGGTCTTGCCAATGCACAGGAAGGTATTCCGGTTTATTTCGATTATCTATCCGATAATTATTACCTGGTTCATCCTTCTATGGCTGGTATAGGTGCAGGAGGAAAGATCAGACTAACAGCCCGTAAACAATGGTTTAATGTGGATGAAGCCCCGAATTTGCAAACCCTGAGTGTGAATTACCGCCTTGGGGAAAGCCCAAGTGGGGTAGGAGCCATCTTATTTAATGATGCCAACGGCTATCATTCCCAAACCGGTTTTAAAGCAACTTACGCCCATCACCTGCAGTTTGGAGGGGATATACGTCTGCTGAATCAACTATCTTTTGGTCTCAGCGCAGGTTTTATTCTTAGCAGCCTCGATGAAACTGAATTCAGATCGGTAATACCAGATCCCATTATTTCCGGTGCCCGTAACAGTGTTGGGTACTTTAATGTGGATTTTGGGATGTCTTACAGTTATATGGAGTTTTATGCTCACGCTACTTTGCTCAATGCTTTGGGAAGTGGGCGGGATCTTTACACGGCCATTGAATTTGACAATCTGAGGAGATATCTTTTCTCTGTAGGTTATATTTTTGGAAAGAGTGAATGGCGAGTTGAACCTTCTGTGTTATTTCAACTTACCGAATTTACAGAAGAGGAAACCATAGACATCAATGCTAAGGTTTACCGGGATGTTTCTTTTGGAACAGTGTGGGCTGGATTGTCATACAGAAGAAGTTTTGACGGGGCGCAATACCAGGCCAATGGTCAGTTTGGAGAGCAGCGTTTGCAGCTCTTCACTCCAATAGTCGGATTTAATTACAACCGATTTATGTTCTCCTATAATTACTCCTATCAGAATGGGGATATCCGATTTGACAATGGCGGATTTCACCAGATCACGCTGGGCTACGATTTTGGTCCGGAAAGAGAGAACAGGTACGACTGTTTTTGTCCCGCGGCCAATTAATAAAAGGACCCCAAAAATTACTTCGGAGTCCCTTTTATCCGGTCACTTTATTACTTTATTCCCAATACAGGTTTTTATTTGAGGCTTGCTTTTTAATGGCTTGCAGCATAGCCTTTTCCAATTCTCCGGCTTCACTCTTTTGTTGTTTGGCAATGTATTCTTCTCGTTTGGCATTCGCCTCCTGTATTTCCTTCTGAATGCTACTTCTTTCTGCCTTCTTTTCTGCCAGGAATTTGTTTATTTCAGCCTCTGTTTTTCCCCTTAGAGGTTGGGGTAACATTTCTTTTTTGTAATTTTTTAAATCAAAATCATCTTCCCTGGAGGCGTCTACCATGTCCCATTCGGCGTTGTTGTAATAGGCTGAACTCTTACTAACTGCTCGTTTTACCACTACTGCTTCTTCCAAAGCCATGGCTTCCTGATCCTGCACTTCCTGAAGTGCTCTCCTGCTGGCACCTTTCGGACCGTAAGAGACATAGGTGTTATTTAAGCGAGTGTTTAATTTTATAATAATGTCATCGTAGGGTGTTTTAATATGGACAATCTGTCTGTTGTGGTCAATCGCCATGTATTCACCTCCGGTTAGCACAGCCCCTTCCTGCCACCGGGTGTTGACACCTTCTGAGTAATTACCGCAAAAAATTGTGTTTATGATGACGTCTTTTTCTTTGGCATCTACAGCAGAATCCCTGAAGTTTTTACTTCCCTGGGTAAAAGGTTCATTCCCTGCAATGAATATCATTTTAAGATCATCAGGATTTTTACCCCAGTCTAACTGCTTTAGGGATTTATGGATAACCTGCCCGCAATATTCTTCCCCGCCGTTAGTGGTTAATGAAAACAGCTTTTCTGAGATTTTATCCAGATCGCTGCTAAAACCGAGTACCTGCTGAATATAACCTTCCTGAGCCGATAGGTCGTCATTTCCATACTGATAAAGAGCAATTTGTAACTCGGGCCTGCTCTTGTCGCCGCATCTGGCGAAGGCAAATTGATTTACAATATCCCAGAGTTGTGATTTAGCCTGATTGATGAGTCCGTCCATGCTATTACTGGTATCCAGCAGCAAAGCAATTTTAACGGTTTGCCTTTTGTATGGTTTTTTCGATTCAGATCTGATCTGCAGGGCTTGAGTGTCAAATTCTTTGGATAGTACTTCATGATGGGCAAAGCTCTTTCCAAAAAATATTAGAGCGAGGAGTATTAGTGTTTTGTTGATAATCTTTTTCATAACATTTTGTTTTAAGGATTATTATAATGGTGGCAAACTAGGACGATACTTTTTTTTAAAAAACCGCCAATGAGGGAACTGCCCCTTTGAATGAGTGAAAGGGTATGATGTTTTATGGAAGTGGAATTAAAGGCCTGTTTTCAGGCACAAACTCCTTAATAGCCATTTTTTAATGCCGTTCAAATGGACTAAGTTTATCCTGATGTTACAGTTTTCTCGCACATTAATTCTGGTTTTGACCACGGTTCTATTAACCTCTGGTGTTTTTGCTCAAACAAAACTCCAGAGTAGGGATATGACCGATACTGAGGCTGATTTGGCAAGGCATCAGGGCTTTCTGGATTCAGCCAGGATGTACAAACAAACCGATATAGAAAAGAGCATTGATTATATCGCCCGGGCCATATCAGAATTAGGAACCAAGGGTAATAAAAAGGAACTGGCGGCCTCATTGGTACTTCTGGCTGAGGTATATAGTAACTACCGGCAATTCGACCTTGCTATTGCTAATTACGAAGATGCTCTTGAATTGAATTACAGTAGTTCTGCCGCCCTGGCCTTGGGAAAGGTTTATGTCCTGAACCGCCAATGGGAAGATGCGATATCTATTCTTTCTCCTGTTGAAAAAAACAAAGCTCTGGTCCCATATCAACGCGTGGAAACATATGAAAATCTGGGGGCTGCATACGCCGGATCTGGTGATATCAACAGGGCGGTGGCCTTTTACCAGGAGGGTTTAAATATTGCCAGGAAAAATCAGATTAGCCCTAAAATTCCTGATCTGAATTCTAAAATAGCGGATGCCTATGCCAGTGTAAATCGAATGGAGGAGGCAAAAGCATATTACGACAATTCTCTGAGTGAAGCTAAAAAACAGGCGCCACAACGGGCCATCAGGGAAAAGGAAAAAGTTGCCGATTTTTTAAATAAAACGAATCGATTCGATGATGAAATTCAGCTGCGTAAGAGTAGTTTGCGGGAACTGGAAGAGATTCCAGAGGCGATAACAAAAGAACCCGGAGTATCTAAAAGCCCTGATAGCATCACCCAGCAGCGAATCAACTACAAAATAGCCAATGCTTATATAGCTCAGGATAAATATGAGGAAGCCATTCCTTATTTAGAACGAAGTATAGCAACAGCCGACATGGAGGAAGATCTCGTCGTTCAAAAGGATGCTACCCGAAAGCTATCTGAAGTTTATAGACAGCAGGGAGATTTTGACAAAGCCCTAGAAACCTATCAAAAATACGTAGCGGTAGTCGACACTTTGTATATCCGCAAAGAACAGGAAATATCCAGGTCAGCCAGATTGAACCGGGAAATTGCTGCCTCCCAGAATCGTATTACAGGGCTGGAGCAGGAGCGCGAATTGTCTCAGAGTAAATACGACCTGGCCCTGGCAGAACAGCGATTAACAGAAGAGAGCAACAAAAGGCAACAGTGGATTATTTATTCCTTGTTGTTTGGAATGTTGCTTATGTCATTAGCCGCCTTTTTCTTCTACAGGAGCACGCAGAAGCAGAAATTAGCAAACCATTTGCTGGCCTTAAAATCCCTGCGCTCCCAGATGAATCCACATTTTATATTCAATGCCCTTAATTCGGTCAATAACTATATCTCTAAAAATGATGAGCGCAGTGCAAATCGCTATTTAAGTGATTTTTCAAGGCTCATGCGAGCTGTTCTGGAAAATTCTGAAGAGGATTTTATTTCACTTAACAAGGAGATTGAACTGTTGGAACTTTATCTGAAACTGGAACATTCCAGGTTTCCGGATAAATTTCAGTACAGCCTTGAAGTAGGAGATGCTTTAGACAGAGAAGCCTATACCATCCCTCCAATGATATTACAGCCCTATATAGAAAATGCTATTTGGCACGGACTTCGCTATAGAGAATCGCAGGGGAGTCTGAAAATATGTATTTCGGAAATAAATAAAAATAGCCTTCAGATAAGTATAGAAGATAACGGTATTGGCAGGCGAAAGTCGGCCACCCTCAAAACACAGCATCAAAAAAAACAGCGTTCCACCGCCATGGGGAATATTCAAAAGCGAATCGCCATACTTAATGATATGTATAAAAGTAATATTGGGGTAACGGTCACGGATTTACAGGAAGATGGAACAGGGACCAAGGTTGTATTAACAATAGATAGGGAAAGATGAAATTAAAGGCTGTAATCATCGATGATGAAATTACTGGCAGAGAAATTCTCAGGAATTATCTCCGGGACTATTGTAATCAGGTAGATATACTGGGGGAAGCAGGGTCTGTTAATGAGGGGGTCGCACTAATCGAGAAAAATAAACCTGATTTGGTATTTCTTGATGTTGAAATGCCTTTTGGAAATGCTTTTGACCTGCTTGAAAAAATGCCTGACAGGACTTTTGAAACGGTCTTTGTGACAGCCTATGACCAGTATGCGAAGGATGCTTTGAATCAGCATGCGGCTTATTACCTTATGAAGCCAATAAACATTGATGAGCTTATAAATGCTGTGACCTATGTTGAGGAGATTGTCTCGAAAGAAGAACTTTTACATGATAGAATACTATCATCATCAGTCAGGAAAGTAGAAGGGAAGATTACGGTACCCCAATTAGATGGCTTTCAGGTGCTAAACGTGTCGGAGATACTCTATTGTGCAGCAGATGACAATTATACTGAGATTTATACCGGGGATAAAAAGATCGTAGCTAGTAAAACTTTAAAGTTTTTTGAAGATTCACTTGGGGCGTATTACTTTGTCCGGATTCACAAGTCATTTCTTGTGAATATTAATGAAGTAGTCAAGTATCGGAAGGGCAAGGGGGGAAGTGTGGTCATATCGAACGGGAAGGAACTGCTGGTGTCGGCGTCCAGGAAAAAGGAATTACTTTCGTATTTCGAATAAGACTGGATTTACAAGAATTATTAATCTTCAAAGTTATAGGGTGATCATAAAATCGGTAAAGGGGATATCCCCTAAAATAGGTGAGAATTGTTATATAGCTGAAAATGCGACCATTGTAGGTGATGTAGTTATGGGGGAGGAGTGCAGTGTTTGGTTTAATGCTGTAGTAAGAGGTGATGTGCATTATATTAAAATGGGGAATAAGGTTAATGTGCAGGATGGTGCGATCATACACTGTACGTACCAAAAATCCCCGACAACCATCGGGAACAATGTTTCCATAGGGCATAATGCCATAGTGCACGGATGTACGGTGGAGGATGATGTGCTGATAGGGATGGGAAGCATCATCATGGACGATTGTATAGTAGGGTCGAACAGTATTATTGCGGCTGGTGCGGTCCTTACCAAGGGTACCCGGGTGCCACCCGGAAGCGTATATGCCGGGATGCCGGCCAGGAAGATCAAGGAAGTGAGCAAGGATTTGAGCGAGGGGGAAATCCGGCGAATCGCAAATTCTTATGTGAAATACGCCAGTTGGTTTAAAGAGCCTAGGTAGGATCTCTTCGAATTGTTTATTTTTGAAACATAAAACCTAATTGAGAATGAAAGCATATCTATTTCCCGGACAAGGAGCGCAATTCAGTGGAATGGGCCTCGACTTGTATGAAAAGTATCCTCTAGCACAGGAAATGTTCGAACGAGCTAACGATGTTTTAGGCTTTACTATTACAGACATTATGTTTGAGGGATCGGCTGATGCATTAAAAGAGACCAAGGTGACTCAGCCCGCCATCTTTTTACATTCCGTTATCCTCAGCAAAGTATTGGGAGATGCTTTCCGCCCGGAGATGGTTGCCGGACATTCCTTAGGAGAATTTTCTGCCCTGGTAGCTAATGGGGCTTTGAAATTTGAAGATGCTTTAATACTGGTTTCTAAAAGGGCCATGGCCATGCAAAAAGCCTGTGAAAAGGCGCCAAGTACAATGGCTGCTGTTTTAGGGCTGGAAGATGGTGTAGTGGAGCGGATTTGTGCTTCTATTGAAGGGGTTGTTGTTCCTGCCAACTATAATTGCCCTGGCCAGTTGGTAATTTCCGGGGAGATAAGCGCTGTTGAAGAGGCTTGTGAGAAATTGAAGGATGCAGGGGCCAGAAGGGCTTTAATGCTTCCCGTAGGCGGGGCATTTCATTCCCCAATGATGGAACCAGCCCGGGAAGAATTGGCAGCTGCCATTGAGAACACTTCCTTTTCTGAACCGAGCTGCCCGATTTATCAGAATGTGACTGCTAAGGCTGTAAACAGAGCTTCGGATATTCAAAATAATCTGATCGCTCAGCTTACCGCCCCAGTACGCTGGACACAAAGTGTACAACATATGATCAGCGATGGGGCAACTGCTTTTATCGAGGTTGGCCCGGGCAAAGTCTTACAAGGTCTGGTGAAGAAGATAGACCCTAACGCCGTAGCTTCTTCAGCTGAACTTCCCGAAAGTTAATTTCCATATTTTTAGTGATAGTTGCCATATATCTGAAAAAAGGTTAATTAGGCCTTTTTATTAGTCTGGGGGTTCAATTTTTCTTAATATTGATTCCCTGTTTTAAGTATGTAGTTTGTCGATCAGGTTGCAAATTTAGGGCCTATTTGGGATTGTATATGGAAATAAAACTATTAGTAAACCTCTCGAAATTGTTTTGGAGTATCCTCAATTCAAAAAGCCTGCTTTTTTTCGGGCTCTTTTTGATGTTTGGGGTTTTTGGGTATGCGCAACCTATTGTGAGCGTTACTACTACTGAAAGCTCACCAACTAATGCTACTTCCTTTGGTATTACAATAACTTTTAGTGAACCAGTTGACTCTTTTGTGGAGGCGGACATTATAGTGACTAATGGAGTAACTTCCAATTTTATAGGAAGTGATGGAGACTCTATCTATACGGTTGATATATCTCCAATAGCTGATGGAACAGTTACGGTAGATATACCTGCTGGTGTAGCAGTAGCAACTACCGGTGGATTGCCAAATTTACTATTAATCCCATCATTTACACTTGTATATGATGCTACTCCACCTGGTATTTTAATCAGTGCCCCAAGTGCAGACCCCACTTCGGGTGGGCCAGTTAGTTACACTGTTACATATTCAGGGGAGTCCTCGATATCCTTATCCGATGATGATATAGTCTTGAACCCAACAGGAACAGCTGCGGCGAGTTCGGCATCGGTATCGGGAAGTGCCGGATCTACTCGAACAGTGACGATCGGCGGTATAACTGGCGATGGAACACTAGGCATTTCACTAGCTGCTGGAACAGCTTCTGATGATGCGGGCAACACAGCATCTGCTGCAGGTCCTAGTGCGACTTTTCTGGTAGATAATACAGCTCCAAGCGGGTATACAGTATTGATCAATCAGGATCCTATCAATGGTGGTAATGAGACGGCGGTAAGTTTTACTTTTACAGCAGCCGAAATAGGAGCTACTTACAATTATAGTTTCAGCAGTACTGGAGGTGGTATTCCTGTAACAGGTTCAGGCACAGTTGCAGGGCCAGGACAAACCATATCCGGGATTAACTTAAGCGGACTGGGTGATGG
>NZ_JBGKBE010000010.1:0-98198 GCF_041358175.1 Muriicola sp. E247 | reverse complement strand
GCTGTACCTGCTGAAACGGTTTGATTTTCATTGGTGGGGTCATTATCGTTGTCGGCCACAGAAATTGTACCTCCTCCGTCAGATAGGGTTACATTATTTCCTGCCTGGGATAAAGTCTGTAATTCATTCGTAGGATCAGAATCTGCATCGTCCACGTTCAATGTGAGGGTACTTCCATTTTGTATAGAAATATTACCTGGACTATTATCCGTGCTGATATCCTGACTGTCGCTCCCCGCAGCCAATTCATCCAAAGCACCCTGCACATCTGAGGCAATGAGAAGTCCAGTAATCGTATTATCATATGGATTGCTGGCTGCCCGGGTGTCGATGGTTTCGTCACTCCCATCATTATTAGTAAATGTGTAAGTGCCATCGGCATTATCTATGAGATCCGCTTTTGAAATTATTTCTGCGGCCCCAAGTTCATTCGTGTAGGTAAAAGTGCCATCTCCATTGTCCAGAATAGTAGTATTGGTCTCCCCGCTCGCCGCAGCATCTACATTTACGTAAAGTCGGCCATCTACCCCAAAAAGCAGGTCATTATTTGCATCTGTACTAATTAAGCTTTCTGAAAGTGTAGCCCCGATATCTGTTATTTCAAGGGCTCCTGCATTCATGGCTAAAGCTGTATTGTATTCATTTGCCGGATCTGCATCTGCATCATCAACTAAACTGGAAAGGTCCACTATTTCATTTGTACCATTTTCAATACCGATGGTAAGGTCTGTTCCAATTAGTACGGAACCTGAGATATTTTGATCATCAGACCCCCCGGCTACAGCTGTACTTACTTCATCAATCGCGGCCTGCACATCAGTAGCGGTTAGATTGCCAAGAATGGTATTATCAAAAGGCAGAGCAGCTGCATTGAAATCGAGAATAACATCCACACCATCGTTGTTGGTAAAGGTGTAAGTACCATCGGTATTATCAGTGATATCGGCCTTGGCCACAGTATCCTGAGTGCCGTCTTCTTTGGTGAAAGTGACAAATCCATCTCCGTTGTCAACTAAAGCTGTAATGGTCTCATTGATATCCGTATTACTTCCATCGGCCTGTGTGAGGGTGGCAATCAAATTACCGGCTACCGTGTTGGTAACAACCAGGCCATTTGTAGTAATGGTTACATCTACACCATCATTGTTAGTAAATGTATAGGTGCCGTCAAGGTTATCCGTGATATCCGCCTTGGCCACAGTATCCTGAGTGCCATCTTCTTTTATAAAGGTGACAAATCCGTCTGAATTATCAATGATACTGGTAACGGTCTCATTGATATTTGTACTGCTGCCATCAGCCAGAGTAAGAGTGGCAATCAAATTTCCAGCTATAGTATTGGTCACAGTTAAACCATTAGTAGATAAGATTACGTCAGATCCGTCATTATTCGTAAATGTATAGGTACCATCAAGGTTATCAGTGATATCAGATTTGGCCACTGTATCCTGACCACCATTTTCCTTGGTAAAAGTGATAAGACCGTCCCCATTATCTGTAAGGGCCGTAATGGTTTCATTTACAGAAGTACTACTTCCGTCTGCAAGGGTAAGTGTTGCAATTAAATTACCGGGTACCGTATTAGTTATGGTAAGTCCGTTGGTATTAAGAATTACATCAGTACCATCATTATTGGTAAAGGTATAAGTCCCATCTCCATTGTCTGCCATATCAGACTTGGCTACAGTTTCCTGGGTTCCATCTTCCGTGGTATAGGTAATAAAACCGTCGCCAGTGTCAGTAAGGCTGGTAATAGTTTCGTTGATATTCGTACTACTGCCGTCTGATAAAGTAACTGTTGCGATAAGGTTACCGGCCACCGTATTGGTAATTGTTAGTCCGTTGGTAGTTATTAACTGAATATTTCCCATCGAATCGGAAAAGCTATAAGTCCCATCCCCATTATCCACTAAAGAGATAGTGGTAACCGCTACATCCAGATCGTTTAAAGCGGTTTGTACAGGGGTGAGATCTAAAAATGCCCCGTTATCGCTCCCGGGGATGATGGAATTCCCTGCATCTGCACTTACTATAGCCGCGCTGGTAATATACCCTGCGTCATTGGTGAAGTCAATCAGAGTGACCTGTGAGTAATCCATTTCGTCATCGGTGATTGTATTGTCCTGTAATTCCTCGTTCCCTACAGAATCGGGCGCAAGTTTTGATGAAGTAATGGCATTGTTCTGAATATCAACACTGGTTATCGTAAAATCGACAATGTTTTGTCCCCGTATTTCGAGTACTTCAAAATTGACATTATCCGCACTTTCTGTGATTACAATTGTACTGTAATCGTTGACAATAGGGTCTGCCGTAAAGGTGAGCCTGAGTGCATCACAGAGATTGATCCATTCTGTGCCTTCATAATAAAAGAGGCATTGTTCATCCGTATTGTAAACCATGGCCCCGGGCAAAGGAGTAATTGCATTCATTTCAGCTGTACTGATACGTGTTATGACGAATACCCGGTTAGAGCTTTCCAACTCAAGGACGGAAGAAGGATCCAAATTTTGCGGATTGTCACCGATCTTAATCTGTGAATAAAGTCCGGCAGACAAGACCATGAATAGTAAGGTCAGTAGAATTCTTCGTTTCATCATCAAAAATTTACATCGCAAAGATGGCAACTACAAAAGTAGAATTATATCGGAATCGGACTAAAGATACACCCCGAAATACATAATTAATGGGTAAATCACCCTGTATTGATTACAAAGCCTTTATTTCCCTAAAATTTCGTAATTTCTTGAATAATACCCTGATTACGGATACGGAGAATAGTACTTTTTAACATAAGTTTTATGACACATTATTTTTTTATGAGTCGAACTTATTTTTTCTTTATCCACTCAAGGGATTCCGGTCTCAATTATAATTCAAATGGGTGCTCTACGCACTGATGCAACACATGAAACAACTGTTAATTCTTTTACCTGCACTCTTTTTTCTCTCCTTTGGCTTTTCTCAAACCGATGATCGCAGACCTTTGAGGGGGCAGGTGATCTACCGGAATGTACCTGTTCCCAATGAAAACGTTATCAATACAACTACCGAAAAAGCTACGATCACCAACGATAAGGGTGAGTTTCTGATCTATGTTGCAGAAGGAGATGAATTGGTCTTTACCGCCATCAACTACCAGATCGAGATTTTGAAAGTAACGGCCGATATTTTAAGGAAAAATCGACTTGTAGTGGAGGTCAACGAAAAAGTGACCGAACTCGACGAGGTTACTGTAAGCCCGGAAAATCAGAAAAAATTCCTGCAGTTGCAAAATGAGGAATTCAAGCAGTACGCTTATGAAACCGACGCCACCGCAGAGGTGCAGAATATCGCTCTGGATCCCACAGTAAGGGGGATGCAGGACGGACTTAATTTCAAGAATATCTTTAAGGCCTTGTTCCTGTCTTCTAATGACAATGCCGAAACAGCAAGAACGCCGTTAAAGGTCAGCGAAGTGCTCCGGCAGGTGTATGACGATGATTTTTTTGTGCGCGATCTCCAGCTACCCCAGGACAAGATCGATGCGTTTCTCCTGTATTGCGACAGCAAGCTTCCTGCCCAATCTCTTCTGAGGAAGGACAATGAATTTCAACTGATCGAATTTCTGGTCACTCAAAGTAAGGAATTCAGAAAGGGACTCGATGTGGAGGAATAATTACCTTTTCCCTGTTTTTCTTTTTTGCTGTTCCCTGCTGAGCGGACAATCTTACTTCAATTTTCAATTGGAAGGCCAGACTATGTTCGAAGGGAAGGGAGTGCCCGATGTGCATATCATGAATATAACTGCAGGGGAAGCAACTATTTCTAACCAGAATGGAAGGTTTGCCATCTCAGTTACTATGGGGGATACACTTCTTTTCTCAGCCGTACAATATCAGAGAAAGAGCCTGGTCATTTCAGCATCTATATTAGAAAGTAGTTTCGTTTATATTACCCTTGAGGAATTTGTAAATGAACTCGATGAGGTAGTGGTACGCCCTTATAACCTGACAGGCGATTTGAGAAGGGATATGAATGGGATAAAAACAGAGCCGGTGGTAACCGCATCAACCCTGGGTCTGCCCAATGCGTACGTAAAGCCATTGATGCAAAGTGAACGTCTGCTCAAAGAAGCATCCATGGGACCTTTTCAAATAGGTATGCTCACTGCGGTTCCTTTTAATCCTTTGATCAATATGATCACGGGACGAACCAAAATGCTCAAAAAAAGAGTGGCGAGAGATCAAAAATACCTGCTTACAGAACAGGTCCGCAATTATTATCCCGATAGTATTTTTGTAAAGAGACTGAGAATTCCCGCCGAGCGGATTGACGATTTTATGTACTATTGTGAAGTAGATGAGAAGTTTGATTCTATTGTCGCTACAGATGATCATATAGCCATCTTAAACCTCCTCCAGGTGAAAAGCAAAGCATACAGGGAAAATAATCAGCTCGAATGAACATACCTGGCACAGGAATTGCTTTTGAAATAATTGAAACTTTAGATAAATATTCTTGAAAGGACTTTACTTCATTATCATACCGCTGCTCATCGCCTTTGGCGTACATAAATTCTATGTAAGTGTTACCCAGGTCGAATATTACGCACCGGAGGAAGCTATCCAAATTACGAGTCGGGTTTTTATTGATGACCTGGAAAAGGCCCTGTTAGAACGATATGATGTTCAGACTTTTTTGGCGACCTCAAAGGAGGTAAAGGAAACTGACGGTATTGTAGAAAGGTATCTCATGGCAAAATTCGTTGTTCGAATTAATGGAAGTAAGGTAGAATACAAATACCTGGGAAAAAAGACAGACAGTGACCTTATGATCCTCTTTCTTGAGATTCCGGGAATTTCTTTGGATAAACTGAAATCTATAGAAATTCAAAACGAACTGTTGATGGATGTCTTTGAGGAACAGAAGAATATCCTCCATTTCAAAATAGGCGATAGAAAAAAGAGTTACGTACTGATCAGGGAAAGCAATAAGGGAATGTTAAATTTTTAAAAAGTCAAGGTTAATTCTCCCTGAAAAATCCTATTTTCCGCGCCGGAAAAAAATCAAATCACAATTAATTATATGGATCAGATAAAAAATTATGCTACGGCAGTCCTCGTTCTTGTTGCGACTGTCCTTTTTGCTCAGGAAGAGAAGATTTATGAAAGAGATCCCGGCCACCTGAATGAGAGTAAATTCAGGCAGATGTACCAGGAGTTTGCAACCCCGAATATGTACAGATCTGCTTCCGGTACTCCCGGGCCTGATTATTATCAGCAACAGGCTGATTATAAGATGGACATCGAGCTTGATGATAAGAATGCAAGGATATATGGGGAAGAAACGATAACCTATCACAACAATGCGCCCGAAGCCCTGGAATTCCTATGGCTGCAACTCGACCAAAACGTCAGATCCAGAGATTCTAAATCTCCACTTAGAAATTCAAGCAGCCTGAAAGTGGCTTATACCACAGCAGCGTTTTCAAAGACATATCTCAAGGAAGATTTTGACGGAGGGTTCAATATTGAATTTGTAAAAGACAGTAATGGCAACCCACTTCCTTATACCATCAACCAGACAATGATGCGTGTAGATTTACCCGAAGCACTGCAATCTGGCGAGAAAGTATCCTTTTCGGTAAAATGGTGGTATAACATACCGGACCATACCGTAGACAGGGCGCGATCTGGTTATGAGTATTTTGAAAAAGATGGAAACAGAGCCTATGTAATCGCCCAGTTCTTTCCTCGTATGGCAGTTTACAGTGATGTAGAAGGCTGGCAGAACCATCAGTTCTGGGGGAGTGGTGAATTTGCACTTCCTTTCGGGAATTACGATGTGAATATCACGGTTCCGGCAGACCATATCCTCGATGCTACAGGTGAGTTGCTTAACCGTAAAGAAGTCTTCAGTAAGGAGATGATAAAGCGTTATGAGCAGGCAAAAAAATCATATGATAAACCCGTGCTGATTGTAACTCAGGAAGAAGCAGAAGCAGCAGAAAAGGGTTTTTCTGAAAAGAAAAAGACCTGGAAATTCAGGGCTGAAAATGTCAGGGATTACGGATTTGCCACTTCCCGTAAATTTATCTGGGACATGCAGGCGGTAAAAATTGGCAATAAGGATGTCATGGCGGTTTCGCTTTATCCCAAGGAAGGAAATCCGCTTTGGGAAGAATTGTCAACCAAGGCAGTTGCCAGTACTCTGAAGTCGTATTCGGCCCATACGTTTGATTATCCATACCACAAAGCCATTTCTGTACATGCTAAAAACCAGGGGATGGAATACCCCATGATCTGCTGGAATTACGGTCGGCCTAATGAAGATGGGACCTATTCAGACAGGACAAAATACGGGATGATTAGTGTGATCATCCATGAAGTGGGTCATAACTTTTTTCCTATGATCGTTAATTCAGATGAACGTCAATGGGGATGGATGGATGAAGGACTTGATACCTTCATGCAATATCTTGCAGAGCAGGAATTTGGAGAGGCCTTTCCGGAAGTCATAACTCCTAACAAAAAATACCCTTCCAGAAGGGGAGATCCTTCTAAGATCGTGCCTTATATGAGTGGGGACCAAACCACGATAGCGCCTATCATGTCTAATCCGGAAAACGTTTACAAACTGGGCCCTAACGCCTATGCCAAACCGGCAACCGCCCTGAATATCCTCAGGGAAACCGTAATGGGAAGGGAATTGTTCGATCACGCCTTTAAAACATATGCACAGCGCTGGATGTTTAAGCACCCTACACCGGAGGATTTCTTCCGCACCATGGAAGACGCTTCTGCGGTAGACCTGGATTGGTTCTGGAGAAGTTGGTTTTATACGACTGATTTTGTCGATATCGGAGTGAAAGGGGTGAAGAAATTTGTAGTTAGTGATAAGCCCGGAAAGCAAATGCAGGAATATATGACATCGAGAAACCTGACGGAATCAGACTATCCTCCCCTTGTGTATCTTGCTGAGCAAAATACCGATGAAATAGACCCGACAATGGTTGGCAAAGCACCGAGTGAAGTTTCATCTTCCCTGAAAGAATTCATGATGGATAACCTCACGGCAGAAGAGAGAGCCAGGGTAAAAGAACCTAAGTATTTTTACGAAGTAACCTTTGACAAACCAGGAGGTATCCCAATGCCCTTGATCGTGGAGTACACTTATTCGGATGGAAGTTCCGAACAGGTAACTTACCCACCGGAGATCTGGCGTAAAAATGATGCCGAGTTCAGGCGTGTCATTGCTTCACAAACTGAAATTGTGGCCATTACAGTAGACCCACGGGCCGAGACTGCAGATATTGATGTCACAAACAACAGCTGGCCCAAAAAAGAATCACCTTCAGAATTTAACCAGTTTAAGGAGGGGATAAAAGGCGACTAAAAAAAATTTGTTGTAAGTATTACGATCCCGACAATTATGTTCGGGATCGTTTTATTTTATAAAAGGGCTTAAACTTGATTATATTTGTACTATGAATTTGATCCTGGTCTTATTTATTAGCGGTGCTGAAATTTTCTTTATCATGTTTATCGTGGTGATGGTTTTTGGCGCAGACAAAATCCCGGGAATTGCCAAGGGACTGGGGAAAGGCATGCGTCAATTGAAAGATGCAACCGAAGATATCAAACAGGAGATTCAGAAAAGTGCCGAAAAACAAGGGATCGATACGAGTATTACTGATGACATTAAAAAGGAGATGAATCAGGTGAAGAAGAATATCGAAGACGTCTCCGGAACTATCAAAAGAAAGTAAAGGACCGGATGTGGGAGAGGTTGTTACAGTGGGATCGCAATGCATTCATCTACCTCAATAGCCTAGGCATTGAAGAATACGACTGGTTCTGGTCACTGGTAACCCAAACTACCACCTGGATTCCCCTGATACTCCTCTTTTTTATTTTATTTCTACGCCATTTTAAAGGGAAAGATGCATTGGCCATGATTCTGATGACCGTCCTGCTTTTCGGTTTTGTGATGGCCCTGATGTACCTCACCAAAGAATATGTAGGTCGCCTCAGGCCTAATAATACAGCAGAACTCAGCGGACTTGTACGTATCCTGTTCAGACCGGAGGACTACAGCTTTTTCTCAGGTCATGCCGCCAACTCATTCGCGATCGCAACTCTGGTAGTTCTTTTTCTCCGTTCCAAACTCTCCTGGGTATGGGTCTTTTACCTTTGGCCCCTCTTGTTTTCCTTGAGCAGAATTTATGTTGGGGTACATTATCCCCTGGACCTGATCGCTGGAGCCCTGGTCGGTTTGCTGATGGCATTTATTTTTTACCGGGTTTTTACTAAGATCCTAGTACCCTACTTAGGGTTAAGCCATCCCTGACGGGGAGCATTACAGTTTCTATTCTCGGGTCTTCCTTCAACATTTTATTGTAGTCTAATAAAGCTTTTGTCGCTTTATCCGAAGGATCGAGGGGTTCTACTACCTTCCCGGACCACAATACATTATCTGAAAGGATAATACTTCCGGGTCTCGTCTTTGGGAGCACAACCTCAAAATAACGCTGGTATTCTTTTTTTTCTGCATCGATAAAGACCAGGTCGAATTCGATCTGTAGTTGGGGAATAAGTTCCAGAGCGTTTCCGGTATGTTGTATGATTTGATTGCTGAAGCCCGATCGATCAAAATACTTCCTTTGAATATCCACCAGTTCTTCATTGATGTCTATGGTGTGCAATTCGCCGGTATGCGGAAGGCCTTCTGCAAGACAAAGAGCCGAATAGCCCGTGTAAGTACCTATTTCCAGGATACGCTGCGGCATGATAATTTTGGAAAGCATACTGAGTACCCTGCCCTGGTAGTGCCCTGTGATCATTCTTGGTTGAAGCACTTTCAGATGAGTTTCTCTGCTTAATTCAGCCAGGTAATCCGGTTCATTTTCCGTATGATCTGATAGATATTGCTGCAGGCTGTCTGATAAAAAATGCATGCCATTCTTTTTGTAAAAATAGGCTTTTTGGGCTACTTTGAAGGCGGTTAAACATACCCTGATATGAACGAGATACTGATTCGCGATGCTGTTTTAGGTGACCTGCCTGTTCTTTTGCAATTTGAAGAAGAGCTGATTGAGGCTGAACGACCCTTCGACCCTACCATCCGAGATGGAAAAATCCATTACTACGACCTGCAAAGCTATATTGAGAGCAAGGAGGTTAAGGTAGTGGTTGCAGAAGACAAAGGTACTATTGTGAGTTCGGGATATGCTTTAAGTCGTCCTGCCAGGAATTATCTCGATCATGAGAATTATGCATATTTAGGATTCATGTATACCCTTCCCGGATACAGGGGAAAGGGCATTAACAATTTGATCATAGAGGAACTAAAGGCCTGGGCGTATCAAAACAACTTGCATGAAATTCGTCTTACAGTTTATGAGGATAATATCCCGGCTTTAAAGGCCTATGCCAAAGCTGGTTTTAAAAAGCATATTGTGGAGATGAGACTGACTTTTCATTAGCATGAATTCTTTATGAGAATAGCTGATTCATAAGTGTTGTTGTATTTTTGAGAAAAAGAAGTCTATGACCTTTCAGAATACGCTTTCCTTTGCACAACAACTCGATGCGGAGGATCCATTGGCGGCTTACCGGGATCAATTCCATTTTCCAAAAGTAAATGGAAAGGATGTCATCTATTTTACGGGAAATTCCCTTGGGCTGCAACCCAAAAGTACTTCAGCTTTTGTAGAGGAAATCATGAAAGACTGGCGGGAATTGGCTGTGGAAGGTCATTTTCATGCAGAAAAGCCCTGGTGGGATTACCATGAAAGGCTGGCAGAACCACTTGCCAAAGTTGTTGGAGCTAAATCTTCTGAGATTTCGGTAATGAATACCCTCACGGTTAACCTGCATCTATTGATGGTTACTTTTTACAGGCCTACACAAAAACGATACAAGATCCTTTGTGAAGAAAAAGCATTTCCTTCTGATCAGTACATGTTCCAGAGTCAGATTAAATTTCACGGCCTTGACACTTCCGACACCCTGGTGGAAGTGAAGAAGCGGGAAGGCGAACACTTCTGGCGTACAGAAGATGTGCTGGCAAAAATTGAAGAAGTTGGAGATGAACTTGCCCTCGTTCTTCTGGGGGGAGTGAATTACTACAACGGGCAGGTATTCGACATGGAAGCCATTACAAGGGCCGGAAAAGCGGCAGGAGCATATGTAGGATGGGATCTTGCACATGCTGTTGGAAATGTAGAACTTAAACTGCACGACTGGAATGCTGATTTTGCGGCCTGGTGTAGTTACAAATATATGAACAGTGGCCCAGGAAATGCCTCGGGCGTTTTTATACACGAACGCTACCACGGCCGTACTGATATTCCCCGTTTTGAGGGCTGGTGGGGAACCAAGAAGGAAACGCGATTTCTGATGCAACCGGAATTCGATCCCATGGATAACGCCGATGCCTGGCAAATCAGTAACGCCCCTGTTCTTGCCCTTGCCCCATACCTGGCTTCCCTTGAAATGTTTGAAGAGGTTGGTATGCAGGCACTGATTGAAAAAAGAAATAAAATAGTTGCCTATCTTGAATTTATCCTTCGTGAAATTGATAAGGAAGTAGACAGCTCCTTTGAGATTATTACACCAAAGGCCAGAGGTACTCAGCTTTCGGTATTTTTACACGGAGAAGGCAGGTCGCTTTTCGATTACCTTATGAAAAATGGTGTGATCACAGACTGGAGGGAGCCCAATGTTATCCGTCTGGCCCCTGCACCCTTTTATTGTTCTTTTGAAGATATGTATCACTTTGGACAGATTCTGAAGCAAGGAATCGAGGAGTCTTAAAAAGAAGGCCTCTTTAATAATTTTACACCTATGAGGTCGCTTCGACTCATCTTAACAAATCCCAGATATTTTGGCCCGGCCTGGGCCTTCGCCAGTCTGAATATACTATTCGGTACCTGGGCCATTTATATACCCTTGGTAAAAGAGGATTTGGGAATCGATAAGGCGACCCTGGGAATTGCCTTGTTCTTTCTTTCCCTGGGGGTTTTCACAGTGTTCCCTGTAGCGTCGCGAATCGTGAATTTTCTTGGTGTGGGAAGGGCGACCTGGATCGGGATCTTATTGTTGTGCTTTACCGCTTTATTTCCCCTGATGGCCAATAGTTTTATCACCCTGGCCCTTGCCCTGTTCTTCTTTGGATCGGCTAACGGCTTTCTGGATATTTCCATGAACACACTTGTCACGGAAATCGAAAAAGAAGACCAGCAGAAATTTATGTCTGCGTCTCATGGCTTCTTTAGCCTCGGGGGTGTTTTGGCAGGGCTGGGTAGCTTTCTAATCCTAGTATTTGAAAGCAGGATGCTGCATATGCTGGCGGCAATTTTCCTTGTCTTATCCATCAATCTTATTTTCCATAAACGCTATCGGCATATAAAAGCAGCACCGATTGAAAAAGAACCTTTTAAGCTAAAGAATTTCAAGCCTCTCTTGCTCCTCGGAATAGTCTCTTTTGTTGTTATGGGAAGTGAAGGTGCTATAGTAGACTGGAGTGGCTTGTTTCTCAAAGAAATAACATTAGCCCCTGAAACGCTATGGGGGGCGGGATTTCTCGGTTTTCAGGTCACTATGACCCTGGGTCGATTTCTGGGAGATGCCATCAGTGCGCGTATAGGTTCAGTTAAGATTGTAGCACTAGGTGCATCCATAGCCATTTTAGGGTATTTATTCGTGCTTTTAGCCAGTACCTATCTGGCTATAGTAGGCTTTGCCTTAACCGGACTCGGATTTTCGGTGATTATTCCTGAACTCTTCAGGATCGGGGGAAATGTAAAAGGGGTAGAGTCTTCTCAGGGGGTAGCTTTTATCGCCGGAACCGGATATTCAGGATTTTTAGTAGGGCCTGTAATCCTGGGATTTCTGGCGGAACAATTTTCCCTTAACACTAGTTTTACGGTTCTCCTGGTTGCTGTAATCGCAGTATTGGGAACAACCCTTCTTTTAAAGAGAAGAAAGTAAAATAAAGAAAATGTGGTGTTAATTAATTACCTCCACATTAGTGAAATAAAGAGAAAAGTTCCCCTCCTTATTTTTATGCATTCTGGATATACTCAGCCCGTTCAGATCGGCATAGTCCTCCCAGGTAGTAATGCTTGAAGGTTCTGGAGAATTACTTTTCCTGAAAACCCATTCCCTTATTTTATAATCGTCTCCCATGTAAAAATCGTAGGCATCCCCGGGAGTATACCCTCCTTCATTTCCGTAGACTACAGTAAGTTTTGAAAGGGAATCATTACTAATAGGTGCCAGGGCATTTTCCTCAAACTTGTACGTAAGGTTATTTTGATCCCAAAAAATATTGATAGGGGCCAGTAACCAGTATTTATCGTTGATAAAAGCGGCATCTGCCTTTTTGGAAAGGCTGTCAACAGCCTTCCTGTTGTAGAGGATAGTGTCCCCTCTGGAAATACCTTGTACTTCCTGACTTCTAGTGTTCCATACCCAATGGCGTTCAAAGTGCATGGTATCCCGATCTACATTAAAGGTAAAACGGATCTCTTTTACGTCGTTCCATCGGTCAATGCCATGTGCGTTGGCTACTTTTTCCAAAATAGTTTCCTCTTTTACCGGAGTAATTTTTTTATCAGTCTTACAGGCTAAAAGAAAGAGCAGAAGGAAAGCCAGGGAGAGTGCATTCTTTATCATGATATTTTTTTTCAAAGATAAGGGTTTGATCCTTGTTTTAGAATTTCCTGAAATTACAAGGTTGAATTTAAATTATTATGGTTCGTACGGTACTAAGGATTTCGATATAAGTTATTGTCGCTTTGCAAGAAATCCGATGAAATGCACATTTTGATCCATATGTTAAAATCGAAGTTTAATTGCAGCTGTTATAAATTACTGATAATTAGAGGGTTGATAAGCCTATTTTTTGAAGCAAACTCACTTGGTAAAACTTGGGGTAAATGCGTACCTTTGAAGTCAAATAAAATGTGATTATGGGTGCTAAAAAGGGAAAGGTACAGGAAGCAATTGACGACAAATTACTGCAGGAGAGAAAAGTTTTTCTATGGGGTATGGTTGATGATGATTCAGCCAAGCATGTTATTGACAGATTGCTGTATCTGGATATGCAGAATAACAAGGAAATTCAGCTTTATATCAATAGTCCGGGAGGATATGTCACCTCCGGATTCGCAATTTACGACACCATAAAATCTTTGAAAAGCCCGGTTTCTACAATTTGTACCGGTCTGGCGGCATCTATGGGTTCTATACTATTATCTGTAGGAAAGAAAGGAAGACGGTTTATACAGCCGCACGCAAGGGTGATGATCCACCAGCCCAGTGGAGGTGCAAGAGGACAGGCATCCAACATCGAGATTCAGGCCAAGGAGATCATTAAAACAAAAGAATTAGGGGCTAAGATTCTGGCGGAGAATTGTGGACAGACCTTTGAAAAAATCATGAAAGATTTTAATAGAGACTACTGGATGGGTGCAGAAGAATCCGTGGAATACGGTATTGTTGATGCGGTCATGGAATAAGAATCAACTCCCAGAAAAGATAAAAGTCCGGTGCAAATATGTACCGGACTTTTATTTTATATAGACGCCACTGGCGGATGGTATAATATGTACGTTTGAAACGATTAATCCGGATGATATTTCCTGAAATATTGATTAAAACTGATCGGGATTTTCAATGATCTGCGTGGCCCTGGACCTTATTTCTTCCATTTCTTCTTTTCCCAACTTTGATAGCAAATTAAGCATCATTCCCATTCGGGGATTGTCTTTAAACGATTCCTTTTTGGCATCGAGAAAATTCCAGTACAAAGCGTTAAAAGGGCAGGCATTGTCCCCTGTTTTCTTCTTGTGATCATAGGTACATCCGGAACAATAATTTCCCATTTTATTGATGTAATTGGCACTACTAACATAAGGTTTGGTGGCCACAATTCCCCCATCTGCAAACTGACTCATCCCCCGGGTGTTTGTGATCTCAACCCATTCAATCGCATCGATGTATACTCCCAGATACCAGGCATCTACCTCATCGGGATGGGTCTGGGTGAGCAGGGCGTAGTTTCCCGTGATCATCAGGCGTTGGATATGATGGGCATAAGCCTCTTCCAGACTTTGGTTTATTGAATGACTGAGGCAATTCATTTTGGTATCTCCAGTCCAGTAGAAATCCGGGAGTTTATTTTGGTTGTCAAGGGCGTTTTTTGATTTATAATGAGGCATTTCCCTCCAATATACGCCTCTCATAAATTCGCGCCAGCCAAGAATCTGACGGACAAATCCCTCTACCTGACTAATATCAATCTCTGTCTTTTTCTTTCGGTATTCCTCAAGAACCCTATCAATCACCTCTTTTGGAGAGATCATTTTACTATTCATGGCAAAGGAAATACGCGAATGAAACAGGAATCTCTGTTCGGTGTGAAGCGCATCCTGGTAGTCTCCAAAATGCTGTAATAAATTCTCGGCAAAATAATTCAGCACTTCCAGACTTTCTTTTCTCGATGTAGGCCAGTTAAAGGCCTGAGGATCTATTTTCCCTATGGTTTTAATCCCTGCCTTGTCTATTTCTGAAATTATTTTTTGTACGTCCTTACGGAGGTCATACTCGGAGGGAATGGCCGGACTACCCTTCCATTTTTTCCGGTTGCTCTGGTCGTAGTTCCATTTACCACCTTCGGGCTCCCCATCCTGCATCATGATATTGTGTTTTTTTCGCATCATGCGATAGAAGGATTCCATGACCAGTTGTTTCTTTCCTTCAAAAAACTCCTCTAGGGTATCCCTGCTGGTTAGAAAATGATGAGTATCAGAAAAATCACAGCTAATGTCAAGGGAAGTCGTAATTTCTTTCAATAGCTGATCGAGACGGTATTCATCGGGTAACAGGTACTCAAATTTATCTGCCTTTAGTTTGCCGATGTATTTATGGATAAGTTCATCCAGGTCTTGTGGATTTTCCTCTTCGTTAATTTTCAAATAGATCACCTTATGACCCTGCTCTTTAAGGGAGGCTGAAAAATTTCGCATAGCAGAGAAAAAGGCAACTATTTTCTGAATATGGTGCGTCACATAGTCGGTTTCCTGCCTCATTTCGGCCATGAGGTAAGTACAATCGGGGTCCACTTCCTTAAACCACGGATGTTGAAGATTTAGCTGGTCTCCCAATATTAAGCGTAATTTATTCATCTGTTTCTTATCTTTTAAAAAAGGCTCTGCTGCAACCAGCGATTCTGGAATTTACCCTGGGGGTCGTACATTTCTGCCTGTCTCTGAATATTGAATTTCCTATCCCTGGGATCGTTACCTACCCCACTGTTGTACATCCAGTTGCCCCAGTTACTGTGAACGTCATAATCGATCAGCATGGCTTCAAAATAGGAAGCGCCTATCCTCCAGTCCTGTTTCAGTTCCTTTGCCCAGAAAGAAGCAACGTTTTGCCTCCCACGGTTACTCATCCATCCTGTTTTTGCCAATTCAATCATATTAGCATTTACAAAAGGTTCACTGGTAGTACCATTAATCCAGGATGTTCTGGCTGCCTCGGAGTTGTTCCAGGGATAATCCTTCTTGAGTATTCCCCCGAGCTGAAATATGGCATCCCCGTATTTTAAGGAAACATATTTAAAATAATCCCTCCAGATCAGCTCAAAAATAAGCCAATAGGTGTCCTGATTTTTTTTAATTTCCTTTTCAAATCTTTTGACTTCCCGGTAGATTGTCCTGGGCGATATACTTCCATTGGCAAGCCAGGGGGAAAGTTTTGAACTGTAATCTTTACCCAGTAATCCATTTCTTGTTTTTTTGTAGTAAGCCAGTTTTTTGGTCTCCCAAAAATATTCTTCAATTCGTGCAAGGGCTGCATTTTCTCCCCCCCGAAATGGAAAAGCCGTATGTGGATGAGGTTCAAAAGGGGAGAAACCGAGATCTTTTAATTCGGGAATGGGGGTGGATTCAGAGAGCATATTTTCCGGACCTTTGGCCTCTGGTATGTCTAGACACTCCCTAACCCTTGCGTATTTTTCACATTGCTTTCTGAATTGGGTAAAGATATCAGGGAGATCTGATATATTCTTAAAGGGAATATCCTCCGGATGGAAGAGAAATTGGTCATAGGTCTCAATGAATTCGATATTCACTGAGCATTTTTCCCTTACTTCTGATAGCTCTTTTAACTCGTCCCTGGTCCATTCTTTTTGCAAACAGACACGGTCTATTTCGTATTTCTCTATCAGATCCGGAATTACGTCTTTTGCTTTCTGGGGGTAGATCAATAAACTGATATTGAGCAAGGCGAGGTTTTTTTTCAGGTCCCCCAGGGTTTGAAGAAGGAATTTCGCCCTGTATTTCTCCATCTTCCTGAAACTATAGGGACCTTTTTCAAAAAGGGAGGGGTCTATGCAATATACTGCTATAACCCTGTCACCCTGACAAGCCTTTTGCAGGGAAGCGTTATCGGCTACTCGCAGATCGTTTCTGAACCAGACTAATGATTTCATTTTTTTGATTTATAATTATTTCTGCGACATCTCTCACTGCAATACCTTACTTCTGCCCAGTCTCTTTTCCATTTCTTTCTCCAGCTAAAGGGGCGGCCACATTGGACACAGATTTTTTCGGGAAGGCTAAGTTTCTTATGTGCCATTTTTGATAAAATTTGGCTTAGATTCCGGCCTAGCATATGACAACCGGCCTAAAAATTTGGGCAGGGCATATCCGTCCTGGCCCATGGCCGCTACGGTGTTGATTTTATCTAGTTCCAGAAAACCGTCTGTGTCCTGAATATGATCAGGAAAATAAATGTGCTCAATCGCCCCGATCATCAGGATACAATCGTTTTCTTCCAGGAGGTAATGGTTTTTATAACTGCATCCAATCTTGATTTTGCTTTCCGCCACATAGGGGGCTTTAAAACCATCTAAGTATTGTTCGTTTAACCCCACTTCTTTGAACTCCGACGTTTGCTGCTTGTATTTCGCTGCAGTTTGGTGAGCTTGGTCCAGGAAATCAGAGGCAACCTGATTTACGGTGTATAGTCCTGTTTGTTTAATATTTTCAAAAGTATCCCGACGCACCGTCAGGGGACGAAGAATGAAGCCGAGCATCGCAGGAGAACTGCCAATGTGCACCAGTGAACTAAAGATCGCAAGATTCGTTTCTCCCTTCTCGGAACGAGTTCCAATGAGGTTGCACGACTTGTATCCCGTAAGACTGTTTATAAAATTTGCCCTGAATCGCGAATCGAGTTTATCAATACGTTCGAGATCAATATGTGTCATATTATTAACTGTTTAACAAAAATATCTAAAAGTTAAACATAATAGCGTTAAGGGTATAATAAAATCAGAAGAAGCGCTCTGATGATAATTTCTTACTTTTATCATCTTTAATTGGTCTACCTGAAAATTTATGGCTCAAAGCCCCAAGAACATTGCGATTGTAGGATCAGGATTAGTGGGTTCACTTTTAGCGATCTACCTACGTCGTTTAGGACACAGCATCACCGTTTTTGATAGAAGACCCGATATCAGAACCGTAGAATTTTCTGGTCGGTCCATTAATCTAGCCATGAGTGATCGAGGGTGGAACGCCCTGAAGGAAGTTTCCCTGGAGAAGGAGATAAAGAAAATTGCCATACCCCTCGATAAAAGGGCGATGCACGTTTTGGGAAAGCCCCAGTATTTTCAGAAATACGGGAAAGAAGGAGAGGCCATCTGGTCAATTTCAAGGGGTGTGTTAAACAGAAGGATGATCGACCTGGCAGAGGAGGCGGGGACCAAATTTAAATTTAACGAGAAAGTGTGGGATGTTGACCTACCCACTGCTACCCTTTACACCGGCGATTCCGAAAAAAGTGAGTGGCAGGAATACCAATTCGATATCATTTTTGGCTGTGACGGGGCATTTTCAAGAGTTCGGCATAAAATGCAAAGAAGGAGCCGTTTTGACTATTCGCAGCATTTCCTGGAAGTAGGATACAAAGAACTTACTATTCCCCCTAACAAGGACGGATCTCATAAACTCGACAAGCATTCATTTCACATCTGGCCCAGAGGAAAATTTATGTTTATCGCAATGCCCAATCTCGACGGGAGCTTTACCTGTACCCTTTTTCTCCCTTTTGAAGGAGAGGTGTCTTTTGAAAAGATCACAACCAAAAAGGAGGCCAAGGAGTTTTTTACCACCTATTTTCCGAATGTAATGCAGGATATAGAGAATCTGACCCGGGATTTCTTTAAAAACCCCACAAGCGCCATGGTAACTATGAAATGTTATCCCTGGACATACTGGGATAAGGTTGCCCTTGTAGGGGATTCTGCCCATGCTATAGTCCCGTTTTATGGCCAGGGAATGAATGCAGGGTTTGAAGATATCTATTCCCTTAATAAGATCATAAAGCAATTTGGAGATGACTGGGAGACTATTTTCCAGACCTTTCAAAAACAAAGAAAACCCAACGCAGACGCTATCGCCGAGTTGAGTTACCGTAATTTTATCGAGATGAGTAGTAAGACCGCCAACCCCTCATTTCTCTTACAGAAGAAGATCGAGAAGTGGTTTGCTGATAAACATCCCGATTTATGGGAACCTACGTATTCGAGAGTAACTTTTTCTGACAGGTCCTATGCTGAGGCACTGGCTATTGGAGATTTTCAGGAAGCCATCATGCAGGAAGTCATGAAAATACCGGATATTGAAAAGGTATGGCAAAGTAAAAAGGTGGAGGATAGAATTCTTCAGCTCCTCAGGACAAAAGAATAAAAGAATTACGGATTGTTCTTTCTTCTCATTTCCGCACGCCTCATGGGCATGCTGTCTATCAAATCAAAAATAGTAATAGGTTCGGTGTAAAATCCGGATTCAAGTTTAACTCCCCCGTCTTTTCCAATAAGGAATACTCCTTCTTGTTCAAATTCGATTTCTTTTTTGGAAACTCCTGAAACCGTTCTGAATTTCTCGTCTTTGATGGTGTTGCCATCGTAAATCAGAATAATAAGATCACGTTCTTCCAACCCCTTCTGATAGGAACTAAACAATTGGAGCTGAGATTTGCTCTTTTCCAGACCTTCACCTGAATCACATAAAAGGAGAATCCGATTTTTCCAGCGGTAAGCACTTAAATCCTGGGAAATCATCGTATAGTTGATCAACAAAATAAAACTCAATAAAAGTTTAAATTTCCGCATATCATACCCCTTCTGAATCAAATGTATAAAAAAAGCCATCCCGAAAGATGGCTTGCGATTTAATAGGGTGAGATTAATTAAATCTTGTCAAACATTTTATGCATTTTTTGCTGCTCTTCTTCAGCGAGGACAGGATCAACTAATATACGTCCACTGTGTTCATCAGTGATGATTTTTTTTCTCGATGCGATTTCTACCTGTACCTGAGGTGGAATTGTAAAAAACGATCCTCCGGAAGCTCCTCTTTCAATGGGAACAACTGCCAGGCCATTTTTAACATTGGTGCGAATTCTTTTGTAAGCTTTTACAAGGCGCTCTTCGATCTGCTTCTCAAATTTTCCCGATTGCTCAAGCAGGGCCTTCTCTTCTTTTTCAGTTTCGGCAAGGATTGCATCCAGTTCGCTCTTTTTATGCTTGAGGTGAGCTTCGCGTTCGGCCAGCTTTTCTTTGGTATCAGCGATTACTTCCTTCTTCTGCTCTATCTGTGCCTTAAATTCCTTGATGTTTTTCTCAGCCAACTGGATTTCCAGTTCCTGGTATTCAACTTCTTTGGCCAAAGAATTGAATTCGCGGCTATTCCTTACGTTTTTCTGCTGTTCTGCATACTTTTTGATAAGAACCTTTGCCTCGTCAATAAGATTTTTCTTAGCAGTTATCTCATAATTAATGGTCTCCAGATCTGTTTTTAACTTATCCATCCTGGTCTTTAGTCCCAGTACTTCGTCTTCCAGATCCTCCACTTCCAGGGGTAATTCCCCCCTTACATTGCGAATTTCGTCTACTCTTGAATCGATGAGTTGAAGATCGTAAAGAGCCCTTAATTTATCCTCTACTGTAGCTTCTTTCTTTGCTGCCATATATTAAAAATACTTAATGGGATTGGTTTTGCTTTCCGATAAAGCGATTGCAAAATTAGGGATTTTTTTTGTAAGATAATCTACAAGAAGATTTTTTGTGTATTGTTCTGATTCGTAGTGCCCTATATCCGCAAGGACAATGGTTCCCTCAGCTTCAAAAAACTGATGGTATTTCAGGTCTGAAGTGAGAAAAATATCAGCTCCCGCGGCCTTTGCAGCAGAAATTGCAAATGCGCCACTCCCCCCCAGAACAGCCACACGCCGAACAGGTTTATTTAAAAGAGCTGAATGTCGGATAGATCCCACTTTCATTTTTTTCTTTACCATGGCAAGAAATTCCTTTTCTGTCATAGGTGCAGCCAGCAGGCCGATCATCCCCATTCCCTCCAACTGGTTTGTATTGTCTAAAGTAATCACTTCATAAGCAACTTCCTCGTAGGGATGACTTTCAAACAATGCCCGGATTATTTTTTTCTCCAATCGCGCAGGGAAGGTCATATTGAGCTGGATTTCTTCTGTTATCTCAATTTCACCCTGTTTTCCCTGGGTAGGCTGGGCCCCTTCCTCCGGTTTAAAACTTCCTTTCCCTTCAATTGAGAAACTACAGTGACTATAGTTTCCAATAGCGCCGCCTCCAATAGCGAATAAGGCTTCTTTTACTTCTTCTGCAGCATTTATTGGAATATAGGTGCTCAACTTTTTAATACTACCCGACTTAGGGAGAAGGATTCTGGGATTCTCAATTCCCAGAACTTCACATATTTTACCATTGACACCCCTGGACACATTATCGAGGGCTGTATGTATGCTATAAATATTGATCTTATGTTCAATGGCCTTGGATACCACTCTTTCAACATAAGTCCTACCGGTAATTTTTTTTAATCCCGAAAAAATAATAGGGTGGAAGCTAACAATAAGGTTGTATTTCCGGTCAATGGCTTCATCAATTACGTTTTCCAGAGTGTCTAAGGTTACCAGTATACCATTAACTTCCCTTTGAGGATCTCCCACCAACAGTCCCACATTATCAAAATCCTCGGCTAGGCTTAATGGCGCCAGCTCCTCCAGAATATCCGCTACTTCTTGTACAATCATGCTTAAATAACCGAGCTTCAAAGATAAAATATTATATTTTCGTTCCGATGCAACTCCTGAGAAAAATAGCCTTTCCTTTTTCCCTGCTTTATGCCATGGTAGTTTATCTACGTAATCTGTGCTATGATACAGGGGTATGCAGGTCGAAAAGTTACCGCACACCAACCGTTTGTATTGGTAATCTCAGCACAGGAGGAACCGGGAAAACTCCCATGATAGAATGGGTACTAAGACAGCTTCAGCAAAATAAAAAATGCGCAGTGCTGAGCAGGGGTTACAAAAGAGAATCCAAAGGATTTTTAGTCGTAGAACCGGGGTTAGCTCCTGAAGAAGCGGGGGATGAGCCCTTGCAGATTGCAAAAAAATTTCCAAATGCGATTGTCGCTGTAGATCGCAACAGGCAAAGAGGTATAGCCAATTTGGAAATGCAGCATTCTCCTGAACTTATATTGCTCGATGATGCCTTTCAGCATCGCAAGGTAAAAGCAAGCTTAAATGTCCTTCTTACAGCCTATTCTCAATTGTATTCACAAGACTGGTATCTCCCTACGGGAAATCTGAGAGATCACAAGAATCAGTCTAAAAGGGCAAAGATCATTATTGTAACCAAATGTCCTGTTGACCTGGATAAGGAAGAACAGCATAAAATTATCAGCAGCCTGGATCCCGGTCCCTCTCAATTAGTTTTATTTTCAAGTCTGGCATACAATGATCAGGTTATCGGAAAAAACGATTCCCGCTTACTGAGTAGTTTTGTGTCGGAGGAGGTTTTATTGGTTACTGCCATCGCTAATCCTGAACCACTGTTACTTCACCTCAGGCAAAAAGGGATTCAATTCAAACATAGAAATTTTCCAGATCACCACTATTTTACTGAAAAGGAGATTATGGAGTTTAATAATGCACCTATTGTGCTGACCACGGAAAAAGATTTTACAAGGATGGGAGGGAAGGTATCCGGGGCCTATTATTTACCCGTACAACATCAATTTCTGAAAGATGGAAAAGACAAGTTTCTAAGTATATTGAATACTTTATGAAGCGGATTTTTTCTGCTTGGCGTCCACAAAGTTCTCTCCGATTTTCTGATAGAACACTTCCGGTTTAAAAGGTTTTGTTACTACATCATTACATCCGGCTGCATAAAAAGATTCCAGACTATCGTCTAATGAAATGGCCGTTAATGCTATGATTGAGGTTTGGCGATCAAATTTCCTGATTTCGATGGTAGCTTCAACCCCGCTTATTCCGGGCATATGGATGTCCATTAAAATACCGTCGTACTGGTTTTTATTGGCCTTGTCGATGGCTTCCATACCATTTTCGGCAATATCACAGCCAATACCTCGCTTAGCCAGCATTTTCTTGGTAATTACCTGGTTGATCTTGTTGTCCTCAACCACAAGGACATGGAGGCCATTGAGATCGTACTCCTTCTGCTCCAGTTCAAATGGCACGTCATCCACGACACTATCTTTTGCTTTAAGTTCCAGTTCAAAAAAGAAAGAACTGCCCTTACCTATTTCACTTTTCAGTTGGATCTGACTGTCGAATAGTCCCAGAAGACTTTTTACGATGGTCAGTCCCAGACCAGTTCCTCCGTATTCTCTGTTGATTTGAATAGAGCCCTGTTCAAAACTGTCAAAAATACTTTGCTGCTGTTCTGTGCTGATTCCGATACCGTTATCCCTGACCTCAAAATAGATGGTGACATTTTCTTCTTCCTTTTTAAGCAACTTTGCTATTACCCGAACTTCTCCGTTTTTAGTGAACTTTATGGAATTTCCTATAAGATTGATAAGTATCTGAGAGAGTTTTAAAGGGTCGCTCATCAGATGCTGGGGTATATTGTCATCGTATTCGAGAATGATCTTGGTATTCTTTTCCTTGGCACTTTGCTGGAGCGAATCTATCACCTCACTGATAATCTTTTTCAGATAGAATTCTATGCTTGCTGGTTCTAATTTATCAGCATCAATTTTATTGATCTGGAGAATGTCATTGATAAAATTCAGGAGGTAATCCCCTGAGAATTTAAGGGATTTGAGGTGTTCTTTCTGATGATCCGGAGGGTTTTCTTCCAGCAATAAATGAGTTAATCCGGTAACGGCATAGAGCGGCGTCCGTAACTCGTGACTCACAGTTGACAGGAAATTTGTTTTAGCTTCCATAGCCTGTACGGCGGCATCCCTTGCGGCCTGCAATTCCCTGTTCTTGGTTTGCAGCAAATCGTTGGTCTTGAGTTTGATTTGGTTATTGCGATACAGGGAAACAGCAAGGAGTGAAATTATGGTTAAAAAGGCCGATGTGAGTATAGCGGTAATCTCAGATCGGTTGGCCGATTCACTGAGTTCCTCAATTCGTTCATCCTGTCTTGCAATAACAGCCTTGGCATCTTCCATAGCCAGCTTATCGGCTTTGTTGGTTTCAGCCTTTAATTTATCTATGGTAAAAATAGAATCCTTGATTTTAACAATGTTCTCTTTGTATTGCAGTGCCAGTTTGTACTGCGCATCTTTTTCATAGGCCTGGGCAAGATATTCGTTGGCTTGCAGAAATTCGGTCTTAAAATTATTACGCTTAGCCAGCTCAAGGGCATTTATACTATTCTTTATACTCTCTTTAAAATCCTCGGTTTGCAGGTATAGTTGAGCCAGACCTAGGTATGCTTTGGTAGTGAGAAAATTCTTTTCTACTGGATCTGTGTTTACCAGAAGGGCATTGAAACTTATTGAGGCTTTTTCATAATCCTGGATCCGCATATATATCATTCCCTCCAACAAAACCATGTTGTTTAGGAGGTTTCTGTCATTACTGAGCTTTTTAGCTTCAATTAGCTCCTGTAATGCTCTGAAATTGAGATCTGAACTAAAGAGTAGTTTAGCTTCCACAAACTTGGAAAACCCCTCACCTGAGGGATAAGACAGGTAGCTTTCCAGCATTCGATTGGCTCTCGCCAGGTAAAATTCGGCCTTTTCTCTGTCGCCCCTTAACAAATTCAGCAGCGCAAAACGATTGTAGGTGCCAATCATTCCTTTTTCGTTCAGGGAAGATTCTGCAAATTGCTGGGCCTTATCAAGTACATCAAAGGCCCTGTCAAGCTGATCCTGGTTTTTATAAGTAGTGTATTCCTCAAAGTATTCGGACAGAGTGGCTTCAATAGAAGCTGTATCCTGCGACCGTAAGGGCATAAGGATGGTAGCCAGTACAAAGAGTACCAGAAAGCCTAAGCGTTGTTTATATGGTCTAAGATCGATCAAATATATTCTTTACGCTCTAAAAATTGAATTACATCGATGATCCTGCTGCTATATCCGGTTTCATTATCGTACCAACCTATAACTTTTACCATTTTACCCAGTACAGATGTCATCATAGAATCAAACGTACAGGAATAGCAACTATTGTTTATATCTATAGAAACTATAGGGTCTTTCGTATAAAAAAGTACGTTTTTTAGTTCATTTGCCGCTAATCTCTCAAAAGTATCATTAATTTCCTGAATGCTGGTATCTTTTTTAACGTTTAGTGTGATGTCGGTCAGAGATCCATTTGGAACCGGAACCCTGATCCCGCAACCGCCGATAACTTCGGCGAGATCGGGAAAAATACGCGTTAAAGCTTTGGCCGCCCCCGTTGTAGTCGGGATGATCGATTGTGTAGCCGCTCTTGCCCTTCTCAGATCACGATGTGGCCGATCGTGAAGGCTTTGATCTGAAGTAAAGGAATGTACCGTGGTAATGTAAGCCTGCTCTACTCCCCAGTGATCATCGATGACTTTGATCATGGGTGCTGCGTTGTTGGTAGTACAAGAGGCATTTGAAATAATATGGTCATCGGCGGTA
The DNA here is from genome assembly GCF_041358175.1 of Muriicola sp. E247. NCBI lineage: Bacteria > Pseudomonadati > Bacteroidota > Flavobacteriia > Flavobacteriales > Flavobacteriaceae > Muriicola > Muriicola sp. E247. Next base: position 73,225 of record NZ_JBGKBE010000010.1, on the reverse strand, counting down.
AGCGTTTTGTGATTTACCCCATATACAATCATTTTGATGTCATCGCTTTCCGGTGGCACTGCCAGAATAACTTTCTTTGCCCCATTAGTCAGGTGTTTGTTTAAATCATCTTTAGATTTAAACTTTCCCGTAGCTTCAACAACCAGGTCTACTGCAGCTGTGGTCCAGTTTATTTTTTCCGGGTGGTCATGTTGGGTCATAAGAATTTCCTGCCCGTTCACCAGTAAGAAGTTTCCCCGGGCTTCGATTTCCTGACTGAAAGGTCCGTGGATACTGTCGTATTTCAATAAATGAGCAAGGGTAAGTGGATCTGCCAGGTCATTTATTGCGGTAACCCTTATGCTTGGATGCCCCTGTAGTAGACGAAATAAGGTCCGGCCTATACGACCAAATCCATTGATGCCGATATTTATCTTTTTCATGGGATTTTAAATATGTCCAGGCAGAAGATCCTGTGCCCGGGTTTGGTCTTCGCCTGTCCTGGTGATCAGAGGATATGTTTATGAGCCTTGTAAGAAGACCGAACCAAAGCACCACTCTCCACATGTCGGAAGCCCATTTCAAGCCCTATGGTTTCGTATTTCTTAAACTGCTCAGGGGTAATAAATTCCTTCACAGGAAGGTGCTTTTTTGACGGTTGTAAATACTGCCCAATCGTTACGACATCAACATTAGCTTCTCGAAGGTTTTTCAGTGTTTCAATAACTTCTTCTTCCAGTTCTCCCAGACCAAGCATAATACCTGATTTGGTCCTGTTGACTCCTGCATCTTTCAGGTAGCGCAAAACTTCTAAACTACGTTCATATTTGGCCTGTATCCTTACCTCCCGGGTTAACCTTTTTACAGTTTCCATGTTATGGGAAACAACTTCGGGAGCTACTTCTACTATCCTGTCCAAGTGCCGTTCAATACCCTGGAAATCGGGAATAAGGGTCTCTAATGTGGTCTGTGGATTCATTCTCCGAATTGCCTTTACGGTCTCTGCCCAGATTATAGAACCCATATCTTTTAAGTCGTCCCGATCCACAGAAGTAATCACCGCGTGTTTAATTCCCATGATCTTGATAGACCTAGCAACTTTTTCGGGTTCTTCCCAGTCTACTTGTTCCGGCCGGCCTGTTTTTACGCCACAGAAACCACAGGATCGGGTACAGATATTCCCGAGGATCATAAAAGTGGCAGTGCCCTCTCCCCAACACTCTCCCATATTAGGGCAACTCCCGGATGTACAAATGGTATGCAGGTCATACTTATCTACCAAACCTCGCAATTGGGTATATTTCTTCCCTGTTGGAAGTTTAACCCTTAACCATTTTGGTTTTCCTTTAGGTGGGGCTACCGTAGCCGTACTTTCCTCACTCATAGGTAAAATTTGTACAAATATACGAACAAAAATGATCGCAATTTTCCTTTACGTAGGGGGGTTATTTCGCCTTGATCATTTCAGCGAGAAGTTTTTTAGCTCTTAGTAATTTAACTTTTACATTGTTGATTGGTTCATTTAATTCCTCAGCAATGGCGGCATAGGAAAGTTCCTGAAAATATCGCAGGTTAATCACTTCTCTGTAATGTGGCTTAAGATTCCTGATATGACCTAAAAGGCTGGCCAGATTTTGCTTTTGAATTAACTGATCTTCAGCACTGGGAGCACTGTCAAGCACTTTTTTGATGACTTCCTGATTCCCGCGATGACTCTGTTCCCAAACGTTTCTTTTACGTTTTCTTATCAGGTCGATGTGTATATTTTTGGAAATGGTAAATAGCCAGGTTTTAAATTCATAGGAATCGTCATAGCTTTGAATTTTGTCGAATGCCCTGGAAAATGTCTGAATCGTAATGTCTTCAGCATCATTTTCATTCTTGGTCCTGCTTAGCTGAAATCCGTAAACCTCATTCCAGAACCTGTCAAGAAGAGCACTGAAGGCCATCTGATTACCGGCCTTGGCTTTTTCAATCGTTTCCTTGAGGTTTAGGGAGGAGGTATCCAATTTATCTGATTAGGAAGTAAGGATGATCGAATAATATGGCCTACTGCAAACGCGAAGTCTCGTTTCTGCATTCCTGTTCATCCGGCAGTTTGCCGCACATCCCACAGGCTTCCCCACTTTTATTAAGGAAGGGGCTCTGGCTTGCGCAGGTTCCGGCAAATTTACCGTCTTTCTGCGTCCAGATTTTAATGGCGATGCCTGCAAAAGCGAGGGCTAACAGACCAATTGTCAATAAAACTAACTTCATGATTAAAGTTTGTACAAAGATATAAAAAATAAGCCCCCGAAGTGGGGGCTTAAAAGTTAATCAATCACCAAAAATCTAATAAGATATATTGGCTACGATGTTTTGTACGGTCGGACTTGGATTTCCGCCCATTGGTTCAATGGTAATATAGCCGATCGCATTTTTACCATAGGGTAAAGGAAGTAATTTGTCCTTGTCTTCGATACTTTTAATGATGCCTAGATTCACCATATCTCCGTTGACCTCTGCCCACATTTGATAGACCTTATCCTCAGGGAGATTTGGTAAATTCCTGACATTGATATAAGATAGTTTTTTAACAGGGTTAACATACGCCACGGCCTTCAATTCCCTTGCTTTTTCATTGCCATTAACAAGATATTTCTTGGTCTGAGGGTTGTTGAGAACGATAAATTGGTTGCGAACATCCTCCAATTGTTGTTTCATATCCGCTTCCAGGTTTTGAATTCGGTTGTTCACCATGGTATTCTCATCCTGCAGGTTCATATTCTGATTCCAGAAAAAATAAGAAGACCCTGCAAAGAGGAAGGCAGCAATACTTGCAGCAATAGCGAAACGACGCACTTTTCTCCTCCCCAGATCCTGCTTCCTGATTCTTTGAAGGATTTTTGCTTTCAGGCCATCAGGCGTTGGTATAGCATGCATTTTTGCATAAATCTCCAGGTTTTCCTGGAGTTCTTCAAATTGCTTCCTCACATCGGGATACATGACGATATAGCGCTCAACACGGGCTGTCTCAACAGCGGAAGTCGCCCCCAGGAGATATCTCTCAAGAAGATCCGACTCTAAAAAAATCTTTATTTTGTCTTTCATCACTTTAGAATTAATAAGATCAACATCATCAGGGTACTGCCGTAAATTTTACCTAATTCCCTCAGGCCTATTTTTAATCGTGATTTGATAGTGCCAAGGGGAATATCTAGTTCGTCGCTAGCTTCCTGCTGGGTCATTCCCTGAAAGAAAAGTGCTTCAAGTACCACCTGGTATTTGTGCTCGATCTTTTCGAGATTCTCCCTGACATCCATAAACTCTGGTCTGATGTCGTCAATTCCTAAATTATATACGTTGGAAACGTCTAATTGGATTTCCTTGTCCGATTTTGTTTGAACACTTCTGAGTTTGTCAATTGCCGTATTTCTGATAATTCTGAAAAGCCAGGTAAACAATTTTGCTTTGGAGGGGTCGTAAGTGTCAGATTTTTTCCAGATTTTAACAAAACTTTCCTGCACCACGTCCTGAGCCAGATCTTCATCTCTGACAACCTTAAGCGCTACGCCGTAAAGCGTATCTCCGTAATGGTCGTATAAGAGTGAAATGGCCTTTTCATTGCGTTCCTGCAATAACTCTACAATGTGTTTTTCAAGCAGTATGCTCATGGCTGGATGAGATATTAAAAAATACCCCGGGGGCATCCAAAAATATCATTTTTCACGTATATAGTGGAAACGCTAATTTATAAAATTGATTCTTATTAAAACGGGATCTCACATTTAATTAGAGAAATGAGCAACTGATTATTGCTCATATAGTTTTTGGTTAGTTTGGTTTGAAGTAACCTCCGGGATAGCAGATTCCGGGGGTTATTTTTTGATGATCTATCCCATTTCGGAAGTTATAGTACGTTCACCTCTGGCTCAATAGAAATGCCAAAGTTTTGCTTCACTTTTTTCTGAATTTGTCTTGCCAGGTTGAGGATTTCCTCTCCGCTGGCATTTCCGTAATTGACCAGGACAAGTGCCTGATACTGATGAACTCCCGCATCGCCCTGGCGAAGTCCCTTAAAACCACATGAATCGATCATCCATGCTGCAGGGATTTTAATCTTGTCTTCGGAAACCTTGTACGAAGGGATCTCAGGGTAGCGTTCCTTCAACTGCTCGTAAATATCGACCGAAACCACAGGATTTTTAAAAAAACTACCACTGTTTCCCAGGATGGCGGGATCAGGTAATTTACGCTGCCTGATGCTGATTACCGCTTTTGAAATATCTTTAATGGTGGGCTGTAAAATTCCTGTGTTACTTAACTCTTCCCCAATAGTGCCATATCCTATCCGTAGCTTGTGATCTTTGGTGCTCAACCTGAAATTTACAGAAGTTATGGCATATTTCCCTTTTCCCTCATGTTTGAAATAAGACTCGCGATATCCAAACCGGCAATCCTGCAATGAAAAAGTGTGCAGTTTCTGAGTTTCGATTTCCATTGCTTCACAACTCACAAAATGATCCTTTAATTCAACCCCATATGCTCCGATATTCTGAATTGGAGCACTTCCCACACTTCCGGGTATTAAAGAGAGGTTTTCCAGTCCTCCCAGATCTTTTTCCAGTGTCCAAAGCACCAGATCATGCCAGTTTTCTCCTCCCATCACCTTGATCTCTGCAAAATCATCCTGCTGTTCAATGATTTCTTTCCCCATCAGACCTATGTGAATAACCAGTAAATCAAGGTCTTTGGTAAGAAGCATATTGCTGCCACCCCCCAGAATCATTTTATTTGGATATTTATCCTGTTGAAGGACCCATGTCAACTCCTCAATAGAAGTGACTTCCGCGAAGTATCGCGCTTTTACATCAATACCAAAGGTATTATAGGGTTTAAGGGAAACATGTTCCAGAATTTTCACGCCTGAGGATATTTTTTAAGTGCCTCTCTGAGAATTTCAACGGCTTTGATAAGTTGGTTTTTTTCAAGAACATAGGCAATTCTGATCTGATTTTTCCCCAGGCCTTCTGAGGCATAAAAGCCGGCAGCAGGGGCAACCATAACAGTCTGGCCGTTTAGTTCGAATTTTTCAAGCAGCCATTGTGCAAAATCATCTGCATCTGCAACAGGCAATTCGACCATACAATAAAAAGCTCCTTGCGGCCTGGCGATCTTCAGGCCTTCTATTTTCGATAACTCTTTTAACAGAATATTCCGCCTTTCTACGTATTCCTCTATCACAGCATCAAAATAGCTTTGGGGTGTACTCAGGGCAGCTTCACTGGCAATTTGAGCATATGTGGGCGGGGAAAGCCTTGCCTGCGCAAATTTTAGGGCTGTCTGGATAACCGACTTGTTTTTGGTTACCAGAAAACCAATCCGGGCACCACACATACTGTACCTTTTCGATACTGAGTCAACTACAATACTGTGATCTCCCATTCCCGGTTCCTGCAAAATGGAATAGTGTTCTATTCCATCGTAGGCGAATTCCCGGTAAACTTCATCGGCAATCAGGAATAAGTCGTGTTTTTTCGCCAGGGCAGCCAGTTTCTTAATTTCCTCTTTTTTATATAAATATCCGGTTGGATTCCCCGGATTACAAATCAAAATAGCCCTGGTTTTATCGGTTATAGATTTTTCAAAAATCTCCAGGGGGGGCAAAGCAAAATTATCCTCGATTTTAGAAACAACGGGTACCACCCTTATTCCTGCGGCTACGGCAAATCCATTGTAATTGGCATAAAAGGGCTCGGGGATAATGATCTCATCATCGGTATCTGCAATACTACCCATTACAAAGGCAAGTGCTTCCGATCCGCCTGTGGTAACAATGATATCCTTATGCGTTACCTCAATATCGTTGACTTTGTAGTAAGAAGCGACTTTCTTGCGAAACTCGTCCGTTCCCTCTGTCCTGCTATAGGAAAGTACCTCAATATCGTTGTTTTTAATTGCGTCAAGGGCTGCCTGAGGCGTTTTTATATCGGGCTGCCCGATATTGAGATGAATTACATCAACCCCCCTCGCTTTGGCATCCTCAGCAAAAGGAACCAACTTCCGGATAGGTGATGAAGGCATTAACCGGCCTTTTTTTGATATAACAGGCATGTTTTTAATTTTCAGCAAAAATGGTAAATAAGGATGTACAAAACAACTGCAATAAGCTTATTATTGAGGAAATAAGGGAATGTTAAAAGTAACACAACCTAAAAATTTAATTTGTATCTTAGAGAGGTATCCCTTAGGTACTTAGCATGTTAAAACATCCATTTTGGCTGGGCCTAATACTTCTGTTGTGCATCCCGATTTCAGGAACAGCACAAAGATTTTATATGCCTGAAGGGGTGAAGTCGCAAAAAATCAATTTTCAACTCATTAACAACCTCATTGTAATTCCACTGGAAATCAATGAAGCCAAACTGAATTTTATCCTGGATTCGGGCGTCAGCAAACCCATACTGTTTAACCTTTCCGATCAGGATTCCATACAGCTTAAAAATGTTTCGGAAATCACTATCAATGGCCTGGGAGCCGGGGAGCCAATAAAAGCACTCAATTCCAAAGGGAATAATTTTAAACTTAAAAAAATACGAAATAACGATCAGCAAATTTTTGTCGTTTTAGACAAGGATATCAATTTTTCGCCCACCCTGGGGATTCCGGTTCATGGGATCATTGGCTTCGACCTGTTTCGGGACTTTATTGTGGAGGTGAATTACGGAGGGAAGACGATCAGGTTTCACAATCCCGAATATTATAAGGAAAAGTCTTCAAACAATGCTCAGACCATTCCTCTTTCCATCGTCGACAGGAAAGCCTATATCACGGGTAAAGTGAGTTTTGAGGACCAGGACAATGTCCCTGTTAAGTTACTGGTCGATACAGGAAGTAGTGATGCGGTCTGGTTGTTTCAGGATCTGGAAAAAGGCATCAATATCCCCGAAAAGCACTATGTAGATTATTTAGGGAAGGGTCTTAATGGGAGCATTTTTGGAAAACGTACAAAAGTAAGGAAAGTACAATTGGGCGATTTCGTCCTGAAAAATGCTAAGGCTGCCTTTCCAGATATGTTTTCCTTTAGTAGTATAAAGGACCATGGTGACAGGAATGGTACTTTGGGTGGTGAGATACTCAGGCGTTTTAACATCGTCTTTAATTATCGCGAGAATTTTATACAATTAAAAAAGAATAGCTTTTTTAATGAACCCTTTAAGTTTAATATGAGCGGTCTAGAATTACAACACAATGGGGTTCGGTATATTGCTGAGAGAATTACCGATAGCCGGGGAGTTGTCAAGAATGACGAGCGCAGTTTCGGGGATGTTCAGATTCTGATGGAAAACAGAACCCGACTCAGTTTGGTTCCCGAGATAATCGTATCGGGTATCAGAGCGGGTAGCCCCGCGGATGAGGCCGGACTCAGAGAAGGAGATGTTATTCTTGCGGTAAATGGAAAGCGAGTCCATAAATACAAACTCCAGGAGATCATGAACATGATTAATGAAAAAGAAGGCAAGAAAGTTCGGCTTCTGATCGAAAGATACGATTCGGATTTGCTCTTTTCCTTTACGCTCAAAGATGTCTTCAACAAAAAACCCTGACCAGTCGGCCAGGGCTTTCTTATAAAATATTCTTAATCTTATTTTCCGTCAATTGGCTTCACCTCACCTTTGATTTTTAAAACCTTGGTAGGGGTATCAGCATTGGAAATAACAGTAATGGCCTTTCTGATAGGACCCACTCTGTTCGTATCATATTTCACTTGAATTTCGCCAGTTTTACCGGGCATAATGGGTGCTTCCGGTTTTTTCGGTATAGTACATCCACAGCTTGAACTCACCTTTGAGATGATCAAAGGAGCCTCTCCGGTATTTGTAAATTCGAAAATTCGGACTCCATCACTACCCTTTTCAATCTGACCATAATCAACAGTTTCAGTCTTGAACTGTATTTTGGCCATTTTTTCCTGAGCCTGAACGCTTAAGGCCAGAAGGCCAACAAACAATACTAATACTATTTTTTTCATCACATTACTTTTTGAGGAATCTCAAATGTAGCATATTTGCAACAACATCCAAAATTCTTTTGTTATCTACTAACGTTACTTATTTTTGTTTCGTATTTCACATTTAATTTTTGTTCGGTTTTCAGGTTAAAATCCCTGATCAACCCATAAAATACAACACATTCACCCCCTAAAAGTCAAGAATCATACCAAAATGGACATTCCTTCAAAATACGATCCCGGCAAAATAGAAGACAAGTGGTATGATTACTGGTTGAAAAACAAGTATTTCCATTCTGTTCCTGACCATCGGGAACCCTATACCATTGTAATTCCACCCCCGAATGTTACCGGGGTATTGCATATGGGGCATATGTTAAATAATACGATTCAGGATGTACTGGTAAGGAAGGCACGTCTTCAAGGTAAAAATGCTTGCTGGGTGCCGGGTATGGATCATGCTTCCATTGCCACAGAAGCCAAGGTGGTGAGCAAACTCAAAGAGGAGGGTATCCGCAAATCAGATCTCAGCAGGGACGAATTTCTTGAACACGCCTGGGATTGGACGCATACTTATGGCGGTGTAATCCTGGAACAGCTAAAAAAACTGGGATGTTCATGTGATTGGGACAGGACGAAATTTACTATGGATGAGGATATGTCCGCCTCCGTAATCAGGGTTTTTATCGACCTTTATAAGAAGGATTTGATCTACAAGGGCTACAGGATGGTCAACTGGGATCCCGAAGCAAAGACCACCTTGTCTGATGAAGAAGTTATTTACGAAGAAAAGCAAGGAAAACTCTTCTATATCAGATACAGTGTAGAGGGAAGCGAGGAGAAACTTACCATTGCCACCACCAGGCCAGAAACAATTTTGGGGGATACAGCCATTTGCGTGCATCCTGAGGATGAACGTTTTGTTCATCTTCACGGGAAAAATGCTATCGTTCCTGTATGTAACAGGGTAATTCCTATTATTCTCGATGAATATGTCGATATGGAATTCGGGACGGGATGTCTGAAAGTTACCCCGGCCCATGACGAGAATGACTGGCAACTGGGAGAAAAACACCAATTGGAGACCATAGATATTTTTAATGAGGACGCATCACTAAACAGCTACGGACTCCACTATGAGGGGAAAGATCGCTTTATAGTTAGAAAGGAAATCAGTGAGGAACTAAAAGAGCTGGGTGTATTAGAAAAAATTGAGCCGTACACCAATAAAGTGGGTACATCGGAACGTACTAAAGCTGTTATTGAACCCCGTTTGTTAGATCAGTGGTTTCTTAAAATGGAAGACCTGGTAGAACCAGCGCTGAAGGCAGTAACCGAAACTAAGGAAGTAAGGTTTTTTCCAAAGAAATTTGAGAATACCTACAAGTACTGGATGGAGAATATCAGGGATTGGAATATTTCCCGCCAATTGTGGTGGGGACAACAGATTCCTGTTTTTTATTACGGAGATGGCCCTGATGACCTTGTGGTTGCCGAAAATGCAGCAGAAGCCCTGGAAGAAGCGAGAGAAAAAAGCGGAAATCCATCCTTAAAGCCCGCAGATCTGAGACAGGATGAAGATGTTCTCGATACCTGGTTTTCCTCCTGGCTTTGGCCAATAAGTGTTTTTGGGGGTATACTGGATCCCGATAACAAGGAGGTAAGCTATTACTATCCAACCAACGACCTGGTAACCGGTCCGGATATCATCTTTTTCTGGGTAGCCCGAATGATAGTGGCAGGTTATGAGTTCAGGGGAGAAAGACCTTTTGAAAACGTGTATTTTACCGGACTCGTAAGGGATAAGGAGAGACGAAAAATGTCTAAGCAACTCGGGAACTCACCGGATGCACTAAAATTGATTGGAAATTACGGTGCAGACGGAGTACGGGTAGGATTGCTACTCAGTGCTGCTGCAGGAAATGATCTGCTATTTGATGAATCGCTCTGTCAGCAGGGGAAAAATTTTGCCAATAAGATCTGGAATGCGTTCAGACTGGTTAAAGGCTGGGAAGTAAAAGATATGCCACAACCTGAAGCGGCAGCACTTGGTATAAAATGGTATCAGGCGAAAATGAACGCAACCCTGGTAGAAATTGACGACCATTTTTCAAAATATCGTATCTCCGATGCCCTGATGGCCATTTATAAACTTATCTGGGACGATTTTTGTTCCTGGTTGCTGGAAATCGTAAAACCTGCCTATCAGCAGCCCATTGACCAGAAAACTTATGGGCAGGTCATCGGCCTGTTTGAAGAAAACCTGAAGGTCCTGCACCCATTCATGCCTTTCTTGTCTGAGGAAGTATGGCAATGTATGGCTGAAAGGACCCCGGAGCAAGCCCTGGTGGTATCCGCCTGGCCAGAGCCCGGGAAATTAGAACCTGAAGTACTAAAGGCTTTTTCCTATACGGCTGAGGTCATTTCGGGAGTCAGGACGATCAGGAAGGATAAAAATATCCCTTTAAAAGAGGCTTTAAGCCTGGCGTGTATTATTTCTCAGGAAATAGACCCTGAATGGGATACTATTGTGAAAAAACTGGGGAATATCGAAGAAATCACTACAATTTCGGAAGCCCCCGAAGGTGCACTGTCATTTCGGGTAAAGAGCAATGAATATTTTATTCCTGTGGCGGGTTCGGTAGATATTGAGGCTGAAATCAAAAAAATAACTGAGGAATTAAATTATACTAAGGGATTTTTACAATCTGTCGAGAAAAAACTCGCGAATGATCGCTTTGTTAATAATGCCCCGGAAGCTGTTGTGGCTATTGAAAGAAAAAAGGCAATGGATGCAGAGGAAAAGATCATTACCCTCGAGAAAAGTCTTGCCTCCCTCTCCGGAGCGTAGCAAATCCTAATAAAAAGCTAATAAGAAGCAGGTTTTCAACTACTTGTGATATATTTATCCAAAAAGGAACTATGAAAAAATTTAATTTTATCCTCCTGGGAATTCTTTGTTTTGCCTTGCTTTCATGTTCAAATGACGGCGATAATTCAGATACAAATCAGGAACAGATGGCACCAGCGCTTCGAACAAACATCGTCGATGCAGCATTTGAACAGGCTCTTGTGGATTTGGGAATAGATGATGTTGTAGACGGATCAGTGCTGACCAGTGAAGCTGAAATGGTTACCTCTCTTGTCATGAACGATAAGGGTATATCCAGCCTGCAGGGCATTTCTGATTTTATTATGCTCGATAATCTTTGGGTAAATGACAATCAGATAAGCAGTCTGAATCTCTCTGGCAATACGCTTCTTAAGTTTATTTACGTTCAGAATAATGCATTAACAAGTATCAATGTATCTAATCTGAATGTTCTGGAGAAGTTGTCTGTTCCGGGTAACAACCTTACCCAACTTGATATTTCTGACAGCAGTACTTTACAGCTTCTGGAAATCAATGACAATACTTTAGGGGCAATTGATCTGTCGGCCATTCCCAATAGTTTGCAGTTGAACACATTCGCGGTTGAGAATAATCCACTTACCTGTATCAAGGTCAATGAAGAGATTCTAAATGACATCCCTGCTCAATGGACCAAGGATATGGACGATAACTACGCCCTGAACTGTAACTAATGTCGTTTTACATCTTAAAAAATAGGAACTTCAAAATTGATGCCTGTTTTTTTTATCTTTAGGCAAAGCGAATCCAATGAAAACACTTGTATCATTATTCCTTGTATTGCCGTTTTTTTTAGGTGCACAAGAGGAGAATGTAAAAATTCTGCCTAAAGAAGTTCAGATTGCAACTGCTGTATTGCCCTTACCTGAAAATCAAAAGGAGGGAGCCATGGTCTATGGTTATAATGCTGATGGAGAATTCGTAGTCCTGAGAAAGGGAACCAATAACATGGTTTGTGTCGGGGATAATCCATATAGAAAAGGAATCAGTTCCAGTTGCTACTCTGTAAAACTTGAACCTTTTATGGCAAGGGGAAGGGAGTTAAATGCTGAGGGTAAATCCCAGGATGAACGAAATGAAATCAGGGGTCGGGAAATTGAAACAGGTGCCCTTCCTATGCCCAGGGAACCAAGTATGCTTTATGTCTTCTTTGGCAAGGAGGAAGACTATGATACTACTACCGGAGCCCTGCCTAATGGCAAGTTTCGATATGTGATCTATACTCCTTTTGCCACTACAGAATCAACAGGTCTGCCAGATAAACCTCACGCTCCGGGAATGCCGTGGCTGATGGATCCGGGAACCCACAGGGCACATATTATGGTAGGACCTTTTAATTAGTTTTATACCTTCTTTGAATTTGTTATTTTATCCCTGACAGACAGTATCACAAAATGGAAACTTACGCCAATGCCCTCTTATATGCTATTCCCTTCTTTATAGTCTTGTTGTTAATAGAGATTCTGTACGGGCATTTTGTAAAAAATCAGCATCATAAGGTATTGGATACGGTAAGCAGTATTAGTTCCGGACTGACCAATATTGTTAAAGACTCTCTGGGCCTGGGGTTGATATTGGTAAGTTATCCTTTCCTGTTGAAAAACCTTGCAATAACAGAGATTGAAGCTACATGGCTGGTCTGGTTAGTCGCCTTTCTGGCTATTGATTTTGCCGGATACTGGAACCATCGTCTCAGTCATCATATAAATATCTTCTGGAATCAACATGTGATCCATCACAGCAGTGAGGAATTTAACCTGGCCTGTGCCTTACGCCAGTCCATCTCAAATTTACTGGGCTACTTTCCTCTTTTTCTCTTTCCTGCTGCCTTTCTGGGTGTTCCTGCTGAGGTGATCGCCATCATCGCACCTGTACATTTGTTTGCACAGTTCTGGTATCATACGCAGCATATTGGAAAAATGGGATGGCTCGAATACATTATTGTGACACCATCACAGCATCGGGTACACCATGCGATCAATCCCGAATATATCGATAAGAATCTGGGGCAGATCCTTTGTGTCTGGGATCGGTGCTTCGGAACTTTCCAGGAAGAACTGGAGCAGGTACCTCCCCAATACGGGGTTTTAAAACCGGCACATACCTGGAATCCCATATTGATCAATTTTCAGCATTTATGGAGATTATCTGTGGATGCCTGGCGGACTAAGAGTTTAAAAGACAAATTCAGGATATGGTTTATGCCTACCGGTTGGCGGCCCTTAGACGTACAGGAAAAATATCCCACCAAGATAATACAGGATGTATACGGTTTTAAACGATATAAAACATTGGCCTCCTCATTCTTAAAAGGCTATGCCATTTTTCAGATGGTTTGTACCCTGGCTTTAATTCTCTTTATGTTTTACAATTATACTGAGATCGGGTTTAGTGGGCTACTTCTTTGCGGAGCCTATATTTTTCTTGGAATTTTTGGGTATACCAGCCTGATGGACCGTCAGAATTTTGCGTTTTATATAGAATTTTTCAGGGGTATTGCCGGTATCGCCCTTATATGGGTAACAAATGACTGGTTTGGAATTAATTCGATCTGGGAATATGGTAGTCTTGTAATTGCTACGTATTTCGGTCTATCCATTTTGGGTGGATTCTACTTTACCTTTGTCGAAAGAGCAGGCATAGAACAACAAATCGCTTTATAAAATAATATGGGAATAAGACCTTACATCCTTGCTGAAACTAACTGGCTGGCGTTAAAGCAAACTCAATTTGAACTGGCAATTTTACCCTGGGCAGCTACCGAGGCACATAATTACCATCTCCCATATGGAACGGATATCTACGAGGCCGATCATCTGGCTGCTGAAGCTGCTAAACTGGCATGGGAAAAGGGAGCTAAGCCCATAGTGCTGCCAACCATACCCTTTGGTGTCAATACCGGACAATCTGATATCTATCTTGATATCAACTTAAATCCAAGCACACAACTAGCCATACTGGCAGATATCATCACCGTACTGGAGAGACAGGGGATACATAAATTACTTCTTTTCAATAGTCACGGGGGTAATAATTTTAAAGCGCTGGTAAGAGAATTAGGCCTGAAATTTCCCAACATGTTCCTCTGTGTCTCCAATTGGTTCAAAGCCCTGGAGAATGCCGATTATATTGTTGAAAAAGGAGATCACGCCGATGAAAGAGAAACCAGTCTGATGCTGTATTTCCGTCCCGATCTGGTCCTCGATAAAAACCAGTGGGGTGATGGGAAAGCGAAAAATTTCAGGATTCAAGCTTTTTCTGAAGGATGGGCATGGGCAGAAAGAAGGTGGTCTGAAATATCAGAAGATACTGGGGTAGGGGATCCATCGAATGCCACTGCAGAGAAGGGTGAACGTCTTTTTAAAGATGTAACTCTAAAAATGTCTGAATTTATCTTCGAGCTGTGTAAGGCGGATACTAAAGATCTCTATGCCTGAAATTAAAAAGAGCTTATTCCGAATTCTTTTTTAACCAGGACAATGTATTTTTCCATCGCTTCTTCGGGTTGTAAATTTTGTGCCTGGAAAAGTGCATTCGCTTTAAAGGCATTAATAAGGGGAGTCTTACTTCCGGGATTGTTGTAATTCTGATTGGCGATCTTGTAGTATGCGTATAGTTTTAAGAGCAGATCGGGGGGGAGAGGGTCAGTATAGTTACTGATATAGTTAACTGCTTTTTCAAATTCGGTATGCAGCCTATCCTTCTCCATCATTTTCTTTAATTGTAGCCAGACAGGTGATGGCACCTTTTACCTTTTGATTGAGTTTTACAGCCACCCGGGCATCTACCGGGAGTAGTACGTCAACCCTGGAGCCAAATTTAATAAAGCCGCTTTCTTCACCCTGTTGTGCACTTTCGCCCTCTTCCGCGTAATTCACTATGCGTCTGGCCATGGCCCCGGCAATCTGACGATAGAGAATATCTCCGAATTTTGGAGTTCGTATGACCACGGTGGTCCGTTCGTTTTCTTCACTTGATTTGGGATGCCAGGCTACCAGGTATTTTCCCGGATGGTATTTGGAATATTGAATGACTCCACTGGCAGGATATCTCGTCACATGTACATTTACCGGAGACATAAAGATGGAAATCTGTAGTCTTTCTTCATTAAAATACTCCTTTTCCATGATCCTTTCAATCACAACAACTTTTCCATCCACCGGTGCATGGATCTCGTTAAAATTTTTATTGGATATTCTTTTTGGATTTCTGAAAAATTGGAGAATAAGGATAAGTACCACTAATGCCAGACCCTGAACGATTAGTTTATAGGTAGGATTACCCATATAAAAATGCGCCAGAAGAATGATGATGGCTACGGTGAAGAAAGTCAGGAGGATAATGGTGCGTCCCTCTCTATGAAACATAGGTAAAAATATTTAATACAAGATATGCAAATGGTGCTGCAAATATAAGACTATCCAAACGATCGAGCATCCCACCGTGCCCGGGAAGAATTGCACCACTGTCTTTTACTCCTGCCAATCTTTTTAGTTTTGATTCAATCAGATCTCCCAGACTGCCCATTATGACAATTACCGAAGCGAGAATTATCCACTCTGCCGGCTTTAAAATGGGTTCGTAAAGGGAAAGAATATAGGCAGCAATAAGCGTAAAAATAAAGCCTCCCAAAGTTCCTTCTACAGTTTTCTTAGGGGAAACAGAGGGATATAATTTTGTTCTTCCAATGGATGATCCTACCAGGTAGGCAAAAGAGTCGTTCACCCAAATTAGGATAAAGATTCCCATGATCAACAGTTTTGCAAAATCATCATCCTTGTAGGGAATCATGGTCAGGAATATACATCCACCACCGATATAAAAGAGACCTATGACAAATTTTTCATAGGCTCTGTAGAATTTCTTTTTAGTGAACAGGAAGTAGATCATCGTTATGTTGACCGTAATGGAAAGAAACATCAGGATATTAATAAGAACTGCATCCCTGACGATGTAAATAAACAGCCACCACAGACCGAGATAGGCTGCAAATAGGTAGTAGCCTCTTAATCCCACAAGTTTCTTGAATTCGTATAAACAGGCAAGCCCAAATACCATAAAAAGGAAGTCGAAGGCGTCTGAACTTAAAAAAACGGCCGAAAGGAGTAAAATCACGTAAACAACCCCCGTAAGTAACCGCCGTAGAAGTTCCCTCATCCTATAAATCTTCCAGTAGTAAGAGGTATAGATGCTTGGAGCTGCTGCCGTATGTCAGGAAGTCATCGGCATTTTCATTTGTAGCCTGAAAGTGCTTTAAGGTGGTGATGTTAGCAGGAATACCCTGCTTGTATTTTTTCTTGATCGCCTTAAGGCCTTCTCCGATATTTTCTACGAGCTGACTGGTAGTTGCAAAGACAATAACGTTTTCCGGGAGTTCGTTGAGCTTCTTTTCCTTTAATTGATTTGAGCAAACGAGGATGGAGCCATTTTGGGCGATCAGATGTTCACAGGTGGTAAAAAAGATCTCGCTATTACTAGCCTTTTGTGTAAAAGATATGTCTTCTTTTGAGAATTTTTGTTCCAATCTCTCATCCATGATAAAGAAAGGCGAGTTCTTCCATTGATTTTCCTCAACGATATTCCGGAGTGCTTCAGACACTTCTTTAAAGGAATCACAGTAAAGGAATTTTCCCCCATTCTTTTTAAAATGGATGGTGAATTTTTCATCAATGGGAAGATTGAGGTCGGGCATATGTACCCCCCTGGTTTCCACGGTAGCCTTGGAAACCTTCTTCTTCTTACCTCCTCCAAATAAACTGGAAAATAGTCCCATTTCTTGATTTAATCAGCTGTAATGTACTAATTTCTAGAACGAACCGGGAACTTTATTTATTATCCTCGGTCAGTTCTTCAGGTTCTTCTGTTTCTTCTTCATTGACGGAGATTTCCTGGCCTTTTTTATCAAACTTCTTTTCAAAAGGTCTCTCACCAAAGATTTTTTCAAGGTCTTCTTTAAAAATAACCTCCTTTTCCAATAGTCGTTCCGCCAATTCGGTGAGTTTATCCTTGTTTTTTTTCAGAACATCAATTGCTCTGCTATACTGTTCCTCTATAAGTTTAGAGATTTCTTCATCTATCTTTTGAGCGGTCTCTTCGCTATAGGGTTTGGTAAAGCCATATTCATTCTGCCCTGAGGAATCGTAATAGGTTAGATTCCCAATCTGATCATTAAGACCGTAAATGGTCACCATGGCTCTGGCCTGTTTGGTCACTTTTTCAAGATCGCTCAAGGCTCCGGTAGAGATTTTATTAAAGATGACTTTTTCCGCTGCCCTGCCTCCTAAGGTGGCACACATTTCATCTTTCATTTGCTCGGGTCGCACAATTAGGCGTTCTTCAGGCAAATACCAGGCTGAACCCAGAGACTGGCCCCGGGGTACTATAGTTACCTTTACCAGGGGTGCCGCGTGTTCGAGCATCCAGCTCACGGTAGCGTGCCCTGCTTCATGATAGGCAATCGTACGTTTTTCTTCCTTGGTAATGATCTTATTCTTTTTCTCGAGTCCGCCTACGATTCGGTCAACCGCATCGAGGAAGTCTTGTTTTGTAACCGCCTTCTTTTCCTTTCTGGCTGCGATCAGTGCAGCTTCGTTACAAACATTTGCAATATCGGCACCGGAGAAACCTGGTGTTTGGCGTGCGAGAAAATCTAAATCAAGTGTTTCAGCAGTTTTAATAGGCCTTAAATGTACCTCGAAAATCTCTTTTCTTTCCCTGATATCCGGCAAGTCCACATAAATCTGACGGTCAAATCTACCCGCTCTCATTAGGGCTTTATCCAGGACATCAGCCCTGTTGGTGGCTGCGAGCACAATAACGTTGGTATTGGTTCCAAACCCATCCATTTCCGTTAATAGCTGGTTGAGGGTGTTTTCACGCTCGTCATTAGACCCAGTAAAATTATTCTTGCCTCTGGCGCGGCCAATGGCGTCAATCTCATCAATAAAAATGATCGCAGGAGCTTTGTCCTTGGCCTGTTTGAACAAGTCCCTTACCCTGGATGCTCCAACTCCGACAAACATCTCAACAAAATCAGAACCTGACAAGGAGAAAAACGGAACTTTCGCTTCACCGGCGACGGCCTTTGCCAGTAATGTTTTACCTGTTCCCGGAGGGCCCACCAGCAATGCACCTTTAGGGATTTTACCCCCCAGAGAGGTATATTTATCAGGATTCTTCAGGAACTCCACGATCTCTTCGATCTCTTCCTTGGCACCTTCCAGCCCGGCAACATCTTTAAATGAAGTTCTCGTATCTGTTTTCTCATCAAAGAGTTTAGCCTTTGATTTACCAATATTAAATATCTGTCCTCCGGCGCCTCCGGCTCCTCCGCCAGACATTCTCCTCATCAGGTAAATCCAGATTCCGATGATGAGTACAAAGGGAAGAATAGTAATCAGAAGGTCCATGAACAAATTCGATTCTTTGTCGAATTCCACAATGGTATTCAGTGAATTTTCCTTCTTTATTTCTGTAATCTCATTCTGAAAAATCTGTAGATCCCCATAATCAAGGACATACTGGGGAATTTCTGCCGTGGTCGGAAAGAAGGGTTTATTAGCTACCTCCTTATGCACGTCTTTCGCCAGGGCTTCCTCAGTAAGAAAGACCTTGGCCTGATTAGTATTTGTGATGATAAGGATTTTAGAAATGTCACCGGCTCTGAGATATTGTTGCAACTCAGAGGTAGTTGTTTTTCTGGTGGTCCCCAGACTTCCACTCCCAAAAAAATTGAATGCAATCAGGAGAACGGCGATAAGGCCATAAATCCACCAAGAGCTGAATTTTGGTCTTTTTTGCGGGGTATTATTATCTTTTTCTTTAGCCATTTTTTATTGATTAAAACTACTTTCTACCAGCGTCACTTTCGCATCGCCCCAAAGTCCTTCAATATCGTAGAATTCTCTCACCTGTTTTTGAAACACGTGAACCACGACGTTAACATAATCCAAAAGCACCCACTCGGCATTGTCAGAACCTTCAACATGCCAGGGTTTATCTTTTATGCCTTTGCTAACTGTTTTTTGGATTGAATTTACGATCGCATTGACATGCGTATTGGAGGTACCATTACATAAAACAAAGTAGTCGCAAACAGTATTTTCAATGTCCCTAAGGTCGAGTAAATTAATTTCTAGTCCTTTAACTTCTTCTATTCCTTGTAATATTAAAGAGATTAACTCATCTGCGCTAGGCTTTCCTTTCTGCATCCAAAATATTTAGTTTATACAAAGTTATTATTTTTTTATTTTCTTGCCCCTAGTTTTTAACATAACATTGTACAGTTCTCAGGGGTATTTATACACTATGCAAGTAATCAAAGTTAATGCCACGGATTCCACTAACCTCCATCTGAAGAGATTGATGGCTGATACTACCTTGATTGACTTTACGGTTTTGGTCGCTGATTCCCAGTTAAAAGGGGTAGGACAGGCAGGAACAAATTGGTCTTCTGAACCCGGTAAAAACCTGACAATTAGTGTTTTGAAATATTTTAAAGCGCTAAGAGCAGATCAGGGATTTTTAATTTCGATGGCCTTATCCCTTTCGTTGATTCAGCTATTCAAGGAACTGGAAATCCCGGAATTAGCTATCAAATGGCCTAACGACATAATGTCAGGTAATAAAAAGATTTGTGGCATCCTGATTGAGAATACCTTAAAGGGATTTATGTTAAAACAATCCGTTCTTGGAATCGGAATCAATGTAAATCAGGAAAAATTTTCAAACCTTCCCAATGCAGCTTCCTTAAAACAGATTACAGGAAAGTCGTATCCCCTTGATATATTACTCAATCGTCTGCTCGATCTCGTTCACGATTCAATGGAGGAAGTAGAACATGCTAAGAAGGACCTTTCGCCAGACTATAAAAGCTTATTGTATATGAGAGATCGGCAGTTAAATTATGAAATTCACGGGAAGCAGATAATAGGGGCTATCAGGGGGGTCACTTCGGAAGGAAGGCTGCTGGTGGAAGCCGAAGGAGGCCAGCTTTTATCCTGCGGCCTCAAAGAAATCAAGTATCCCTTGTAATTCCAGAATTAAAGTAGCTTACATTTTAGAAAGGTTGTCGGAGAGCGTGCCGATAAAATTCGTAATTGGATTTTTTATCATCATCGCCATCATTGCGTTGAATTCACCTTCAAAACTAAGTGTTACCTCGCTGCTGCTCGCGTCTATCTCATCTATTTGCGCACTAAGGGTAAAGGGTAGTTTTTCACTTGCAGCGCCGAGAACAACGCGCTCATGAGGAATTTGCTCCTTCCGTTTCAATACAATCTGAGGCATGCCGTTAAGGGCAAAAAGGAAGGTGTCCTCATCTAATATCTCGAATTTGTCAATGGATTCTGGCATCAATTTCTCAAAGTTTTTAAGGTCTGTAAGAAATGAGAATACCTCCTCTTTGTTTTTATTAACTGTCTTTTTAGGGCTTTCTATGTGCATAAGTTCAGGGTTTCCAGAGCGAAGGATTTTTTCTCCACTCCATTAGCGTATTAAGTTGTTCTTCTTTTATATAATGGCTGTCAGAGGCCAATTGAACAAGTGTTTCATAATTACTGAGGGTGTGGAGCTCAATACCTTTTTTCTTGAAATTTTCACTGGCGACATCAAATCCGTAGGTGAAAATCGCGATCATCCCTTTTACCTTGGCTCCGCTTTTGACCAGGGCATCAACTGCATTCAAACTGCTTTTGCCAGTACTGATAAGGTCTTCAATTACTACGACGGTCTGATCCTGTTCAAGCAGGCCTTCAATCTGATTTTGTCTTCCATGCGATTTTGCTTCCGGTCTTACATAGATAAAGGGAAGGCCAAGGTATTCTGCCACCAGGGCGCCAATTCCGATTGCCCCCGTAGCCACGCCGGCGATAATATCCGGTTTACCGTACAACTCCTCAACCTGCTTGGCAATCTCTTCTTTGATAAAGTTTCTGATTACTGGGAAGGACAACAAAATTCGGTTATCACAGTAGATGGGGGATTGCCATCCGGATGCCCATGTAAACGGATTTTCGGGTCTCAACTTAATTGCATTAATTTGCAGAAGAAGTTCAGCAGTTTTACTCGCAGTATGCTTATCCAAAATCATTTCGCAAATGTATAAAGTTTTTGTTAATGACGCTCCCCTGGTTTTAACAAACAAACTGTCGGAAACTGTTAACGGAGAATATTTTCCTCTTAATGGGACGGCGATCAAAACCGCGATCGATGCCCTGGCCAAAAAAAAACTGGAGGCGGCATATATTTATCATCCCAACCACGAAGAAATCCTCAAAAAATTCACCAAAAAGATTCCGCTTGCAGTGGCGGCAGGAGGGGTGGTCACCAACAAAAAAGGGCAAGTACTCTTTATCTACAGGAACGATAAATGGGATCTTCCTAAAGGCGGGATTGATAAAGGCGAGACTCTTGAGGAATGTGCGATACGGGAAGTGGAAGAGGAAACCGGGGTGAAAGGACTTAAAATAGAGAACTACCTTAAGACCACCTACCACGTTTTTAAAAAAGGCGGGGTGTACAAACTAAAGGAAGTTCACTGGTACGCAATGAAAACATCCTACAAAGGAAAACTTGTGGGGCAGAAGAGTGAGAAGATTGAAAAGGTGAAGTGGAAAGGCCCCAGAAAAATAAAAAAGGCACTTGAAAACTCCTATACGAATATCAAGAGTCTGTTCGAAGTGGATAAATTCCACTAAGCTGCCTTTGTAATTTCAAGAATATCATTCTTTCTAATAGGTTTGTTTTTGAATTCCAACAAATGGTGGGTAATTTCCTTAAATCGTTCCCACTGCTGTTTGTCATAAGGATCAATGGAAGAAGTAACGATGTTGATTCTTATCTTTTCCTCAACCTCGAGTTCAAGAAACTTTTCAAGAAATTGCCATCCATCCATAATGGGCATATTGATATCCAGGAAGATGACCTGTGGAATGGTTTCCTGATTTTTTACTCTCTTACTGATATCGTCTATTGCTTCTTTGCCATTGACATAGGTTTTGATTTCCTCCGCCAGATCGAGAAGACTCAGCATTTTCTTTATTCCAAATACGGTAATCGGATCATCATCAATGATGCAAACACTTTTAATTTTTGTCATTGAAGTAGATTTTAAATGTTGTGCCTTTCCCGACTTCACTATCAACAGTTACTTTTCCGTTCATTGCCTCTATCTGATTTTTGGTAATATATAGTCCGATCCCCCTGGCGTCAGGGTTCTCGTGAAATGTTTTGTACATCCCGAATAATTTGCTGCCGTGTTCTTCCAGATCAATACCAAGGCCATTGTCTTTAATGCTCAAGACGGTATAGTCTCCGTCTGATTCGGCCGTAACCCTGACCACGGGTTTTCGCATCGGATTCCTGTATTTTATTGCATTGGTGATAAAGTTCATCAGAATACTCTCTGCATAGGCTGGCACTGCTTTAACTTCAAGATCTTCCGCTACATCATTGATGATCACAGCATTGTGGTTTTTTAAGTAGGCCGTGAGGTTTTTCTCAACATTCTGGATTTTCTCGAAAAGACAAACCGGTTTTTTATCCAGGTTGATATTGGTACTTATCGCCACCACCTCATTGAGGTTTTCAAGGGTTTCCAGAAGATTGTCTGAAGCCTCCATCAGCATTTTTATAATTCTGTTTTTTTCTTCTGCATCCGTTTCACTCACCAGGAAGTCGAGAAGCATTGAGAAATTAGCTGTATGCGACCTGAGGTTATGGGAAACGATATGAGCAAAATTGACAAGCTTTTTGTTCTGTATGGAGGTCACATTAATCAGGTCGTGTAATTCGTCCTCCTTGCGCTTGAGGTCTGAAATGTCCAGACTGATACCGATCAGACCTTTCACTTTGTCATCACTGCCCACCAATGGGATTTTTGAACTTAAGAAGGATGTTGATGTACCATCTTTTTTAACACTTATGGTCTCCTTTCGTAACATCGGTTTACGGGAATTGATCACTTCCAGGTCTTCATCCCTTGAGATTTGAGCCGACTTTTTATCGTAGAAGTCGAAATCGTTTTTCCCGATAACATCCGATTCTGTCAGGCCTACATAGTCTAGTTCGGCTTTGTTTACCAGTATTTTCCTCGATTCGAGGTCTTTGATAAAGACATTAAGGGGTAAATTGTCAATAAGGGTTTTCAATAATTGTTTCTCTTCCCTGAGCTGCGCTTCTGTCAGTTTACTTTCCGAAATATCCTGGGCGGTAGACCAGAGTAATTTTCTTCCTTTTTTATTTCCTACAAGGGAGCCACTGACCAGTACGGGAAACTGTGTGCCATCCTTTTTAATATATTCCTGTTCTTCAGGACCGAAGGTGCTGGTTGTTTCAATTTCTTTTTTGATCCTGAGTAGCTGGGTTTTAGAAACGGTCAATAGGATGTCCTGTACCTTGAGTTTTCCAAGATGCTCTCTGGTATATCCGGTCGTTTCTTCAAAAGAGGAGTTGAAGTCCAGGATCTCGCCGGTTTCAAAATCACTCAGGATATAGCTGGTAGGAGACAATTCGTAAAGTGCACGGAATTTCTTTTCACTTTCCTTTAATTTACGTCTGGCTGCTACCATTTCTTTGATCATTCGTCCTTCAGCCAGAAGCGAAAAAATATTTCCTTGTTCGTCGTAAACGGGTTTTAAACTGAAATCTACGGGGATAGGATTCTTATCCTTGTCGAGCACTACGATCTCGCTTCTCATTACTTCTCCTTCCGAGGCAGCCCTGATGATTTCCTTAAGTCCGTCCTTCACATAATCCGGAGTTGGCCACCAGTAGGCATCCCAGAATTTTTTGTTGACAACTTCTTCTTCTTTCAGGCCTGAAAATCGCAATGCCGTTTCATTGACCTCAAGAAAAGTACCCTGAGTATCGAGGATTCCCGTAAACTGATAGGAGGAATTGAAAATACTTTTAAAGTGGCGCTCCTGCCGTTTGCTTTTTAATTCGGATTTGATCTTGGGCGTAATATCCCGGAATGTACCTACGAGCCCAAGTAGTTTACCTTTTTTAAAAATTGGCTTTCCTGTAGCTATAACTGTAATCTCATTTCCTTTGGCGGTAATAAGTTCACAGCTAACTTCGTAGGCTTCGCCTTTCTGAATAGCGTTATCAAAGGCCATTGCAATTGTATTTCTACCGTAGCCTTCCTTGTAGAAGTTTATTGCTGTATCTATATTGGGTTCATAAGTTGGGACAACTTCGTGAATTTTTTTTGTGATCTCACACCATTGAAGCCGATTGCGCTCCAGATCAAATTCCCAACTACCTACATCAGTAATTTCCGATTTTGCCGCCAGAAGGGTTTCCAGCTTTTCGGCCTGCAATTCTACATTGATTCGCTCGGTGACATCTTCTGCTTGCAGGATTACACCTACGATATTTTCCTTTTCGTCATACCAGGGTATATTTTGCCATTCAAACCACTGAAGGGCTCCATCTGCTCCAAGGTGCTGATGTACACTTTCTCCACTTGCAATCCCCTTAAGACAATCTTTAAGAGCTTTTCCCCAGTCCTTATCAACACTGCCAAAAAGTTCTGTCAGGTTACGTCCTATAACGTCCCTGTTATCAAAATCAAAATCATTGATCCACTTATCAGAAACATGGACGACCTCGTAATTTTTATTAATAAAAGCAGTTGCCGTTGGCAACTGTTTTACGAGGTAGTTTAAGGTTACTGTAGGCGTTCCACGCAACATATTGTTGTAATTTCCTACTAAAGTATTCTGATTATTCATCATTACTTAATGATTGTTGTGAACCTGCCTAAAGACGTTGTGTGCGTACAATATTCTATGGAATGTAGGCAAATACAACACAAAAGTAAGAAAAAACTTACAATACTAAATAATAAGTGAATGATCGCTGATGCTGAATCCTTGGGGTAAAGTCACTGTTTTTTCCTTATCTACTGGAAATAAATCAGTTAAACCTTACCGTGTCGGGAACAAGGGAGGTGTAGTCACCTCCGTTTCTAATGACATCGCGAACAATGGAAGAGCTGATGTAGGATTTCCCGGAAGAGGTAAGAAGGAAGACCGTTTCAATACCAGAAAGTTTTCTGTTGGTATGTGCAATGGCCTTCTCAAATTCAAAGTCGGCCGGATTTCTGAGACCGCGAAGAATAAAGTTTGCATTTACTTTTTTACAATAGTCGATAGTTAACCCCTCATAGGTATCAACCTTGATCTGCTCTTGGTTTTTAAATGCTTTTTCGATAAAAGATTTCCGTTGATCCTCATCAAACATATAGGCCTTCTCAGCATTGGTTCCTATAGCTATGATGATCTCATCAAAGAGATGAATGCCCCGTTCAATGATGTCGTAATGTCCTAAAGTGATGGGGTCAAAAGATCCCGGGAAAATAGCGCGTTTCATGTACCGACTTCTATGTAGGGTTAAAGGTACTTAATTTTCATGTAAAGCCTCCTCCACGGCACTTTCAAAGAGTTCAGATAGGGAAATACCTTCCGCCAGGGCCTGTTGTGGTAAAATGCTCTGCTCTGTGAGTCCGGGAGTTGTATTCATCTCCAGCATATGAGGAACTCCGTCTATCAATATAAATTCACTTCTGGTATATCCTTTCATCCCCAGGGTGTTATAGATCATTTTGGAAACCCTACTCACTTCTTTTTTATCTTTTTCAGAAATTCGCGCCGGAGTGATTTCCTGCGATTTTCCCTGGTATTTGGCCTCATAATCAAAAAAGTCATTTTCACTCACAATTTCGGTGATGGGCAGTACCTTTGTTTCACCTTTGTAAGTAATGACGCCTACAGAAACTTCTGTTCCTACCAGACAGGATTCTATGATTATCTCCGGATCTTCCCTGAAGGCGTGTTCAATCCCTTTGCTCAACTCTTCGGGTTTGTGGACTTTGGTGATCCCGAAACTACTTCCTGCCCTGTTCGCTTTTACAAAACAGGGAAGCCCTACTTTCTTTAAAATCTCCTCTTCGTTTATTTTATCACCCTCATTCAGGTAATAGGAAGTAGCCATATTAATACCATAAGCTTTTAAAACACTCAAAAGATCTCTTTTGTTAAATGTAAGTGCAGCCTGATAATATCCGCATGATGTCTGCGGCAGGCCGAGTAAGCTGAAATAGGCCTGCATTAAGCCGTCTTCCCCCGGCGAGCCGTGAATGGCGTTGAAAACGCAGTGGAAGGAGATCCTTTTTCCCTCTATCTCAACTGAGAAGTCGGCCCTATTTACCGGATATTCCTTATCCGAATCGTCCAGGCATACCCATTTATTCGTAGATATCACTACCCGGTACGGATTATATCGTTCCCTGCTGAGGTGTTTAAATACATTTTGCCCGCTTAGTTGAGAAATCTGGTGCTCACTGGAATAGCCGCCCATGATTATGGCAATATTCAATTTCATAAGTACTGAGGTGATTGCATTTGAATGATATAATGAGCCGTTATAACTCTTTCAAAGTAAAGAAAAAAGCATTCGGTTTCCTATCTTTGCCAGGCGTTAAGCTAAACTTTATGAGGAATTTTATTGATTTTCTTCGCAGCAAGACATTTCTGATTAACCTGGGCCTGGCCCTTCTGGCCGGATTTTTAATCTCCTGGCTGGCGCTCGAATGGTTAAAATCGTCAACTCAGCACGGGGAACTCGTAGAGGTTCCCAATGTTTCAAAAATGTCGGTGATGGAGATGCGGGAAGCCATTGAAGCATCCAATCTTAGATATGAGGTTCTGGATTCGGCTAACTATGATCCTGATTACCCTCGTTTTTCAGTTATTGAACAGAATCCGCCAGCAGGAAATATGGTTAAGGAGAACCGAAAAATTTACGTTACCATAAACCCTTCAGGCTACAAAAAAATCACCGTCCCTAATATTGTCCAGGTTACCCAGCGCAACGCAGCATCTATGCTCAGGGCAGTGGGTCTCGACATTGAACGTGTCACATATATTGATGAATTGGGAAAAGACATGGTCTACTACGCCAGGTATAAGGGTAAAAATATTCAGCCCGGCGACAAACTCCCCAAAACTTCAAAGATAGAGCTCATCTGCGGGAATGGGAAGATACCGAGTCAGGCCAGGATAAGATCTGAAGCCCAATAGATTTATGGAAAGCAAAGCCGCCCAGGACCCCGGAGAAGACGATCTCTTTGAACATTACCGTTTTACAGCCGGAAAAGGTCAGGAACCCCTAAGGGTTGATAAATTTCTGATGAACTTTATTGAAAATGCTACCAGAAATAAGATTCAGCAAGCTGCTAAAGGCGGAAATATATGGGTTAACAACCAGGTTGTAAAACAGAATTACAAGGTAAAGGCTGAAGATGAAGTACGGGTGCTCTTTGAACATCCCCCTTATGAATTCCTTCTTACACCTGAAAATATCCCCTTGGATATTGTATATGAGGACGACTCCCTTTTGGTGGTTAACAAAGCTGCAGGGATGGTTGTTCATCCGGGACATGGAAATTATTCAGGGACGCTTTTAAATGCACTGGCCTACCACATAGGTGATCTTCCGGAAAATTCAAGTGGACGTCCCGGACTTGTTCATCGTATAGACAAGGATACCTCAGGACTCCTGGTTATCGCAAAAACCAGTGAAGCCATGACCCATCTGGCAAGACAGTTTTTTGAGAAATCGAGTGAAAGACAATACGTTGCCCTTGTATGGGGGAGTATTGAAGAGGATGAAGGCACTATAGAAGGACATATCGCCAGGAATCCAAAAAACAGACTACAGATGCAGGTATTTCCGGAAGGTGAACAGGGGAAGGAAGCGATTACTCATTTTAAGGTAATGGAACGACTTGGCTATGTAACCCTGGTCTCCTGCGAGCTTGAAACCGGCCGAACCCACCAGATCAGGGTGCATATGAAATATATTGGTCATACCCTTTTTAACGATGAGCGATACGGGGGTGATAAGATTTTAAAAGGCACAACATTTACCAAGTACAAGCAATTTGTTGAAAATTGTTTCAAAATTCTACCCAGACAGGCCCTTCATGCCAAAACGCTCGGATTTATCCATCCAAAAACGGGAAAAAAAATGAAATTCGATACAGATATTCCGGAAGATATGGCTGGCTGTATTGATAAATGGAGACATTATTCCCAACATAGTCGATAGTATAAGTCCTTTCAATATCTCTATCAGAAACAATTAGACAGTGTATTGAAAAATTCTAATTTTCCTTTATATTTTCGTTTGAAATTGCAGCTTTATGAAAATTGTTATATCCCCGGCAAAGTCACTTGATTTTGAAACTAAAGTGCCTGTAGATCAGCACAGCATTCCATCCTTCCTGAAAGAGACAGAAAGGATTCAGAAAGTTATGGTTAAAAAGAAACCCAGGTCGCTGATGAAATTGATGGATATTTCAGCATCCCTGGCAGAACTCAACTGGGAACGCAACCAGAATTTTAGCCTGCCTTTTACGCCGGAAAATGCAAGACAAGCTATGTACGCCTTTGACGGTGATGTTTATACGGGCCTTGATTCTTATACAATTGCAGAGGATAAATTAGCCGATGTCCAGGAAAAATTGCGCATCCTTTCCGGCTTGTATGGAATTCTAAAACCACTAGACCTAATTCAGCCATACCGTTTGGAAATGGGAACATCCCTGAGAATTGGCAGGAAAAAGAATCTCTATGAATTCTGGAAACCTATCCTTACCAATGCCCTGAATGATGAGATGGAGGATGGCGAAATGCTGGTAAATCTGGCGAGCAATGAATATTTTACTGCCCTGGATTCCAAAAAGCTCAAGGCAAAGATCATTACTCCCGTTTTTAAGGACTGGAAAAATGACAAGCTTAAAGTGCTGAGCTTTTTTGCCAAAAAGGCCAGGGGTTCCATGGTTAGGTATCTGATAGTTTCGGGTGCTGAATCTATTGAAGACATAAGGGGATTTGCGGAAGACGGATACCAGTTTAGCAGGGAACATACCCTAAAAGAGGATCAACCGGTCTTTATTCGGTAATATTTCGCAGAAGTTTACGTTTAATTTCTTGTAAGCTCTTAGATATTCAATTTATGAAAAAGGTACTCTTTCTTTTCGTCACAATGGCTGTAATGAACCTGGGCTGTACCGACAGGGACGACGATTTATCTGCGGTAAATATTAGGATAAAGAACTCGAGTTCCCTAGCATTCGACGAGGTTGTCGTAGCAGATGAAGAACATATATTTGAGAATTTAGGTTCTGATTCCTATTCGGAATATCAGGAATTCGAAATGGCATACCGTTATGCCTATATCAGAATTACTTCAGGAGAAGAGTCTTTTGTACTGCAGCCAATCGACTTCGTTGGGGAAGAAGAGTTACCCCTTGGCCTTTATACCTATGATCTCAGCCTAACAGAAGAGGGCGAGGTTATACTACAATTTGTAATTGATTAAGTTTTACTTTTTGTACTGATTTTTTCCTCTACTGTAGGTCTTTTCTTTATTTTCCTGCGTCGTCTTACTCCGTAGGACTTGTTAGCTATTTTACCGCGCTTACTGCTTTTATCTCCTTTACCCATTTTATAAAATTTTCTATAAGTTAATTATTGTTTCTCAAAGCAACAAGTTGCTAGTGGAGCTGTATTTGAACTAGTCGGGGAGAAATAGTACCTTGTTCCCCAAGTTTCAGATTCCTTGTTCCTGCACACTCATCCATATCCGCCCTTCCTTTTTCATAGCGCCACTAAGATGATTGTCGGTACATTACCTCCGCCACGTTTTACTCAGGGCGAGTTGAAATCCGGAGACGTAAATTTCTGCTACGGCAGCCGAGATGGGCAACTTTGGCGTATTCTTGATACTATTTTTGATCTTAATCTCAGTTATGAAACCTCTGAAAAAGCAATTGAAGAGCGAAAGCAGTTTTTGCTTGAGAGGCGTATCGCCATATGTGATATTGTAGCGAGTGCACGACGACAAAAAGTGGATGCTTCGGATTTGGGGATGAAGGATATTGAACTGCGTGATATTATTGGTTACCTCAGGGAATACCCGAATATTAACACACTGTTATTTACAGGAGGAAATAGTGCCAACGGTCCTGAATACCTCTTCCGAAAACAAATCAAAGAACAGGGATTGCACTTAAAAGCTGTTGTGACTGAGGTCCCCCGGATTCACGAGTTTCAGCTCGACCTTCCCCGGAGAACCATTCGTACGGTTTCACTCACTGCACCATCAGGGGCGGCGAATCGCGCAGTAGGGAGCATGGAGACTTATAAGGCAATAAAAGCGACTCGTCCTGAATTTAATACATTCGACTTCCGGGTGATGCAGTACAAATCCTATTTCTGAGCAAAAAAAAGAACCCTGCTTTAAAACAGGGCCCTTTAACGAGAACACTATGTGAAAATGAAAAATTGTTATCAATAATTACATCTGCAATATATGACCGGGGATGGGAAAGGGATAATCATTGTTGTGAAGGCTGTTGGTTTTGTTGTCAGTATGCCTTATTTTGTTATTTCGGTTCTCCAAAACAGATTAGAATCGGATTAATGATGATCTTTACCGCGCTAAATCCGATTAAATTATCGGTTCAACCAAACTAGTATAGTTAATCATATGCCACAAAGCAAACGCCTTGAAGAATTTAAAAAACTGGTCACCAACAAGTTCTATGTTTACAACAGCTTGTTTCTCAACCTCCCATACCAAAATATTGAAAATATAGGGGTAATGATCCCCCTTCTTTTCTATCAGTGTGAAAAGGGCCTGCAATCCGGACTGAAACCACAGGAAATACTCGATCATTTTTTTGAGAATTACGCCGAGATTTCCAGTGAAAAGGATAAAGTCGACTTTATGTTCAGGATCATACAATACGTGGAAAGACAAGTTGTATTGTATGATAGCGTAGAGGATGCGGCTTTTCCCAAACTACACGAATACAGCACTTCGAGGTCTATCAGGGATTATTTCCAGATGGTCGACAAGACGAAGAACTGGAATACAATATCGAAACAACTGGAGTCCTTTAGCGCCCGCATCGTCCTAACCGCACATCCCACACAATTCTACACGCCGGCTGTGCTTGATATTATTGAGGAGTTAAGACAATTGATTCTAGAGGATAAAATCAATGATATTGATGTGGTATTACAGCAACTGGGCCTTACTTCTTTGATCAATGCCAAAAAACCAACTCCTCTTGAGGAAGCTAAAAATATTATTTATATCCTCAGAAATATCTACTACGATGCGGTTGGGGAACTCTACAGCTATATAAAAGCCAATGTTCACAAGGAAAATTTCGTCAACTATGATATTTTAAAACTGGGATTCTGGCCCGGGGGAGATCGCGATGGGAACCCTTTTGTAACGGCTGAAATTACTAAAAGTGTAGCCGATGAGCTTCGGATTACCCTTATGAAGTGCTATTACAATGAACTAAAAAGACTCAGGAAGAAACTTACTTTTAAAGGACTTCAAAAGCCACTAAATCAATTGCAGGACCAACTCTATGTTGCTATGTTCGACGCAGGTAAGGCCCTGAGTTTCGATGAGATCATGGCCCCCCTGAAGGAGATTAGCGAAATGCTTGAAAGTAGGTATCAGAGCTTATACAGTGAGGACCTCGAAAAGCTTATGGATAAGGTGAGTATTTTCAGAACTCATTTTGCTACGCTTGACATCAGACAGGATCACAGTAAGCACTATCAATTGATAGAGCAAATCCTTTTAAAGCAAGGAATCGCAAAAGAATCGCTTACTGAAATACCGGAGAAAAAACTAATTGACATTCTGCTTCATAAGGAAATACGATTAGAGGAAAAGGATTTCGATGACGATATTCAGAAAGACACAATTCGCAATATTAAACAACTTAAAGCTATCAAAGCAAAGAATGGCGAAGACGGGTGTAACCGATATATCATCAGCAATTCTGAAGATGTCAATTCGGTGCTTTTTGTTCATGCGCTATTTCGCTGGTGCGGATATGCAGCTGAGGATATTGCCTTTGACATAGTGCCACTTTTTGAGACTATGATAGGGATGGAACGATCTGAGGAGATCATGAATACCCTGTTTTCACTTCCGGAATACCAAAGTCATCTGGCCAGACGCGGACAGAAGCAAACTATGATGCTAGGTTTCTCAGATGGGACTAAAGACGGAGGCTATCTCAAGGCCAACTGGTCTATATTTAAAACGAAAGAAACTCTTTCCAAAGTATGTTCGAAACACGGGTATAAGGCCATCTTTTTTGATGGCAGAGGCGGTCCTCCTGCCCGGGGTGGAGGAAAAACACATCGCTTCTATGCGGCACAAACACGGGATATCGCCAATAATGAGATTCAACTTACCATTCAGGGGCAAACGATTACCAGTACCTACGGGACAAAAGAGCAGTTTATTCACAATTCAGAACAATTACTCACTGCAGGACTTTCTAATAACCTCTTTGGGAAAGAACATGTGATCAATGCGGCCTCTCGGAAACTCATAGAAGAATTGTCTCAGTTGAGTTATAAGAAGTACGACGCCTTAAAACAGCACCCCAAATTTATTCCTTATCTGGAGAATAAAAGTACGCTGAAGTATTATACCAAGGCCAACATTGGAAGCAGACCCGGCAAGAGAGGGCAAAAGGCCAAACTGGAACTTTCAGATTTACGCGCCATATCTTTTGTAGGCTCCTGGAGCCAGCTGAAGCAGAATGTTCCGGGCTATTACGGTATAGGAACAGCCCTCAATGCCCTTGTTGAACAAGGGAGGCTTAGTGAACTAAAAAAACTCTACAAGGAAGTACCCTTTTTTGAAGCCCTGATGCTCAATAGTATGATGTCTTTATCTAAGTCCTATTTTGAACTTACTGCATATATGAAAGATGATCCGGAATTTGGTGAGTTCTGGGAATTATTGCATGAAGAGTACGAACTCTCTAAACGCATGCTGCTTAAAATCAGTAACTTTAAAATCCTTATGGAGAACGAGGTAGTTTCACGTGAATCTGTAAAAATTCGCGAAAATATTGTATTACCCTTGTTAGTTATTCAGCAATACGCACTTCATAAGATCAGTCAGGAAACCTCAAACAGAGAGGTATACGAGAAAATCGTAACACGGTCCTTGTACGGCAATATTAATGCGAGTAGAAATTCAGCATGATAAAAAAGTCATGAATTCGTATGGTATAAATAATAATATATTTCAGCTAACCTATCGTTCCAGGGCAGCAGAGGGCCTTACTGCCTCGAAGATCATGGAGATTGTCGGTGAGGCTGTTACCTTTAATAAACAGCATGATATTACAGGCTGCCTGGTGTTCGATCAGGGTTTTTTTATACAACTGCTGGAGGGTGAAAAAGGAATCGTTGAACAGCTATACACCCAAATAAAAAAGGACAAGCGTCATTTCCAATTTGAAATTTTGTCAAAAGGGTCGACATCAATGCGGCAGTTTAAATCCTGGGACATGGGATATATTTCGATGGACGAATACGCATTGGGAGAAAAGGCTGAATTGGTTAGTAAAGCCAGAGAAGCATTAGATACCATTTCCACAAAAAACGATTTTACCCCTAAAGTATTCTGGTATAATATATTTACGCTGCTTACGGCTTCAAAATTCTACAAAAACCTCTGATTGTTACAGGGTGTTGCTCAGAATTTGATAAAATACCTGAATACCATAGGCGAGTTGCCCAATCCTGAGATTTTCATTCGGACTGTGCTGGTTGTTATCCGGATTCACCATGGGAACGATAAAAGCCGGGATCTGTAATTCATTTACAAAAGGTGCAATAGGCACTGTACCTCCCATAATCCTGATTTGAACCACATCCTTATCAAAAGCATCCGCCAGGCTACGGACTAAAAAATCACCGTATTTATTATTTAAATCAGTCCTGAAAGCATCAGTTACAGGTCCTTCCCTAACAGTTATGAGCCTGGGGTAATTTAAGCGCTCTTCCCGTGTAGGGATAGAATCGGTTATATAAAAGCCCTGCTCTTTAATATGCGACCTAACCAGCTTCTTAAGTGTAGTGCCATCAGACTCCGGTACGAGTCGGATATCGATTTCGGCGGTGGCCGTAGCCGGAACTATGGTCCTGGCTTTTTCTCCAATCCATCCCGATCCCAGGCCTCGGATGTTCAGGGATGGATATTGCAGTGATTCCTGGTAAAAATCACCTACTTTATCAGGACTATTAATGGCCAGATGTTCGTTGATTTTTAAATCGTCATCGGGTACGCTTTTTAAAACAGCCATGGTGGCCTCATCGATCTCGATCCCCTTGTAAAAACCTGGAATAACTACTTTTCCATCGGTATCTTTCATTTCTGCCAGTAATTGTGCCAGCTGAAATCCCGGGTTAGGGGCATAATTTCCATAATGTCCACTGTGTTGAGGTAATTCAGGCCCGTAGGTGGTAAGACTCAAGGTTGTTATACCACGGCAACCGTAAACCACGGTTGGGCTACCCGAGGGATGCACAGGTCCATCATTAATTATAAGAAAATCGGCGGCCAGTAGATCCTTGTATGCCTTTACCGCTTTAGGCAATGGCTTACTGCTTTTTTCTTCCTCCCCATCGAGGATGACCTTGATGTTGAACGGGATTTCTTTGTTATCCTTCTGCAGTAAATCAATGGCATTCAGTAACATTACAATGGGACCTTTATCATCCGAAGTAGACCTGCCAAAGAGTCGCCAGTCATAATTGACATCTTCCTGTAAATCATCGAAGGACCTGGAAGTAAACACCCCGTTTTCAAGGGATTTTAATTCCACTTTATAGGGATTGGGTTGGTTCCATTTTGCAGGCTCGACTGATTGCCCGTCAAAATGCATATAGATCAGTATGGTGGGCTTGTCATCTTCCATTGGGAGGGCTGCAAAAAACAGCGGTCTTCCTTCTGTGGGAAGTACAGAAGTATTAAATCCCCGATCATTAAATCGGGTAGTAAGCCAGCTGAGGTTTCGATTGATGTCGGCTTCTTCAAGCGCATCATTAGGGATAGCCACAAATTGTACTAACTCGTCAATGGCATGTCTTACCTGTGATTTTATAGCAATATCGGTCTGCGGATAGGCCATCATCCCAATACAGACAATCGTAATCAGTGTAAAAAGCTTGTTCATGGTATCAGGGCTCTATAAAAAAAAATTAAATGTAAACAATTCTCAACTCCTATTGCTTAGGGGTTCTTATTTTAATTATGACTGCACGAAGCAATAATAAAAATGGGGTGCCGTGCAGAAGAAGGTCGAACCAGTCCATAAAAGCCATTCCGGTAGCACCACCGGCTACCCACTTGATTTTGCCCCAGAGATGAGGTTCGGGGAAATAGGGTGCAAGGCCCAGGGTAAGGCAGAGCAAAAGCATCAATTTCCAGTTATTAAGTAGTTCCAATTTTACGGTTTTATGGATTTAACAAAAGAGTCGATTCCCTGAGTTCCTTTTTCGGTCAGCATTTTAATAAAGGCAGAACCGATGATGGCCCCTTTTGCTTTCGAAGTCGCCTGATTAAAAGTGGCCGCATTACTTATTCCAAAACCTACGATTTGAGGATTTTTTAGTTCCATTGCTGCAATTCGATCAAAATACTCTTTTTGCTCCTCACCAAAACCAGACTTGGCCCCGGTGGTACTTGCAGAACTCACCATATAGATAAATCCTTCTGAACCACCATCTATTTTTCTAATCCGATCATCACTGGTCTGAGGAGTGATCAGGAAGATATTGAGTAATCCATGAGCCCTGAAAATCTCCTCGTATTCTTCCTGATAGACATCAAGGGGAAGGTCGGGGAGAATGAGTCCGTCAATTCCAATCTCCTCACATTTTTCGCAAAATGCTTTTACTCCATATTGAAGAACAGGATTAAAATAACCCATGATGATAAGGGGTATGGATACTGTCTTGCGAATATCCTTAAGATGTTCAAAGAGGAGCTGTGTATGCATTCCATTTTTAAGGGCAGCAGTTGAACTCTCCTGTATGGTAGGCCCGTCTGCTAGGGGATCGCTGAAGGGTAAACCTATCTCAATCATATCGACCCCGGATTTCTCCAATTTTTCAATAACGGAGACCGTGTCCTCTAATTCTGGATAACCGGCTGTGAAATAGATCGACAGCAACTTGTGATCTTCCTTAAGTTTTTCTTGAATTCTGTTCATGTTTTTATCAGATAAACCGGATTTGTCAACACTCTACAAATTAAAATAGTCGATATAGGTCTGCAGGTCTTTGTCCCCACGTCCCGATAAGTTGATTACCACTATATCATCTTCTTTAAATTTTTTATAATCGAATATGGCGAAGGCATGTGAAGTTTCAATAGCCGGGATAATCCCCTCCAGTTTGGAGACCATCAGGCCAGCTTCCATAGCTTCTTCGTCTGTGATTGCAATAAATTCGGCCCGACCTGTTTTGTACAAATTGGCATGCATGGGTCCAACCCCCGGATAATCGAGTCCGGCAGAAATAGAGTAAGGTTCTGTGATTTGCCCGTCTGCGGTTTGCATTAGCAGCGTTTTACTCCCATGAATTATCCCTACTTTTCCAAGAGCTGAGGTGGCGGCACTTTCACCTGAATTCACACCTTTTCCGGCGGCTTCCACGGCTATAATTCCTACCTCTTCATTATCGAGGTAATGGTAATAAGTGCCTGCGGCGTTACTTCCCCCACCAACACAAGCCACAAGATAATCCGGTTGTTCCTTCCCCTCTTTCTCTTTAAGCTGCCATTTAATTTCTTCAGAGATTACAGCCTGAAACCGCGCTACCATATCGGGGTAGGGGTGAGGACCAACTACAGAACCAATGATGTAGTGGGTGTCAACAGGATTATTGATCCAGTCGCGTATAGCTTCATTAGTCGCATCTTTTAATGTTCTGCTTCCCGAGAGTGCAGGCCTTACTTCAGCACCCAGCATTTTCATTCGTGCAACATTGGGCGCCTGACGGGCAATGTCGATTTCCCCCATATAGACTATGCACTGGATTCCCATTAGCGCACAGACTGTAGCTGTAGCAACACCGTGCTGTCCTGCCCCTGTTTCTGCGATGATGCGATTCTTTCCTAACTTTTTGGCCATCAGGATTTGCCCGATGGTATTATTTACCTTATGGGCTCCGGTATGACAAAGATCTTCCCGTTTCAGGTAGATTTTGGTCTGATATTTCTCGGATAGGCGTTTGGCGAAATAGAGCGGAGTAGGCCTTCCCACATAATCTTTTAAAAGTTGATGGAATTCCGACTTAAAAGCCGGGTCTTCCATAATACTGAGGTAATTCTGCCGGAGTTCTTCAGTATTGGGATAGAGCATTTCGGGAATAAAAGCTCCTCCGAATTCTCCGTAATAACCTTTCTCATCGGCTTGATAAGTATTCATTTTCACTGCTTTATTTTTTTAATAAAAGTATCTAAATCTTCTTTTTTCTTTAATCCAGGTTCGATTTCAAAGGCACTGTTTACATCAACAGCATGACATTTTGATGCCAGGGAGCTGTTCAGGAACTTCCTTAGTTTGTCCATGTCGTTTAATCCAATTCCTCCGCTCAGGAAAAAAGGGGTTTGCAAGGTGTAGG
This sequence comes from Muriicola sp. E247, assembly GCF_041358175.1. Classification (NCBI taxonomy): domain Bacteria; kingdom Pseudomonadati; phylum Bacteroidota; class Flavobacteriia; order Flavobacteriales; family Flavobacteriaceae; genus Muriicola; species Muriicola sp. E247. The sequence goes on along the minus strand of NZ_JBGKBE010000010.1, from coordinate 35,808 downwards.
AATTCAGAAGCTCCCAGTTAAATGCATAGCCATTTCCCCCGGGTAAGGGGCCTTTAGTGTCAAATAAAAAATATTCCACAACCTCCTCATAGGGCTTCAGATTCTCAAACGGAAAAGAATCACCAACCCCTATAGCCTTGATAATTCCAACGCTGTTCCGGACTTCATCCTTCAATTCATTGTTTGTGGATAGCGCCTCTTTCAGCCGGGAACAAAATTCCGGAGTTTCAGCGCCGTGCAATTGAACATAGTCCAGTGACATGGTTCGGACTTTTTCAACTATTTCATTCAAAGGTGCATCTACAAATACGCCTACCTTTTTCAGGGTTTTGGGAAGGGAGCTGATTTTGCCATTAAAAAACCTGGGGGATTTTTCCCATAGAATAAATCCCAAATAATCAGGTTGCAGACCTGTCACCTCTGCTATATTTTCTTGAAATTTCATCCCGCAAACCTTGATCTTCATTGTTCAAGTGTTTTTATAAATTCGGTAGCCTTCCGCCCTGGATCTTCTGTTGCCATAAAGGTTTCCCCGATGAGGAATCCACGATATCCCATCCCCCTCAGTTCGCGAATCGACTCAATATTGGAAAGGCCACTTTCTGAGACTTTTACAATCTCACCGGGAATATCAGCAGCCAGTTTTCTGCTGGTTTCAAGGGAGACTTCAAATGTTTTTAAGTTCCTGTTATTAACTCCTATCATATCGATATCCGGCAGAAGGGACCGCATTAATTCTTTTTCGTCATGGACTTCCAGTAATACTTCTAAACCCAGTTCGTGCGCCAGATCTGTAAATCTTCTGATCGTATTTTTATCCAGGATGGCCGCAATCAGTAAAATGACGTCGGCTCCGTGGGCCCTGGCTTCAAAGAACTGGTATTCATCGATCATAAAATCTTTTCTCAGCAACGGTATGTTTGTGGTCGCCCTCGCCATTTGCAAATCCTCCAGACTGCCCCCGAAGAAATGCCCATCTGTAAGTACAGACATCCCACAGATGCCGGCTTGCTCATAACCCATGGCTACCTCGTGAACGGGGCTGTGATGGTTGATTACCGATTTTGAAGGGGATCTTCTCTTGAATTCGGCTATAACACCGGATGCGCTTTTTCTCAATGCAGCTGAAAGGGATAGGGCAGGGCGTTGAAACAGACTACTTGCCTCTAGCTGATGGACCGGGACCAGCTCTTTTTTTAAAGCGACCTCGCGCTTTTTGTGCTTAACTATTTTTTGAAGGATGTCCATTATTTACTGAGTTCTTGAAGTGTTCTCAATGCTTTTAAACCGGCACCACTCATCAGAGATTCCCGGGCGGAAATAAATCCTTCTGCCGGAGTGAGACCCTTAACGGTTGCTATGGCGATACCTGCGTTTGCACATACCACATGGTTCTGGGCTTCGGTACCTTTTCCCTGCAAGATATCCATAAAGATCTGAGCTGAATCTTCTATAGTTGCCCCTCCCTGGATGTCTTCCTTTTCGATTTTTAAAATACCAAAATCTTCGGGTGAGAGCATGGCTTCGGTAGCATTAGAAATAGTTTTCGTGAGTCCGGTAAGGGAGATCTCGTCATAGCCGTCGAGGGCATGTAAGATTGTATATCTTTTGTCTGTATTCTGATAAAGATATCCATACATCCGGGCTAATTCAAGATTGAAGACCCCTACGATCTGATTCTTTGGAAAAGCCGGATTAACCATGGGTCCCAGCATATTGAAAAAGGTCTTTACGGCCAGTTCACGGCGTATAGGTGCAACATTCTTCATTGCAGGGTGAAACAGAGGGGCGTGGAGAATGCAAATTCCGGCAGAATCAATACTCCTGCGTAAAAAATCGGGTTCATTGCTAAACCGAATTCCCAAAAATTCCATCACATTACTGCTTCCACATGTTGAAGAAACACCGTAATTACCGTGTTTGGTTACGTTTATTCCCGCTCCGGCGGTGACAAAAGATGCCAGGGTGGAAATATTAAAAGTGTCTTTACCATCCCCACCGGTTCCACAGAGATCAACAGGATTGTATTCATCCAGATCGACTGCCAGGCATAGTTCGAGGAGGGCGTCTCTGAAACCTTCCAATTCCTCTATGGTGACACTCCTCATCATATAAACAGTAAGAAAGGCTGCGGTCTGGGAAGGATTGTATTTTCCCCCGGCCATATTAATCAGGATTTGCCTGGCATCTTCTTTGCTCAGGATTTCCTGGTTGATCAAACGATTTAAAGTCTCTTTCATACCGTATTTCGTATCCAGTTATCTAATATTTTTTTACCCTCCGGAGTCAGTACAGATTCCGGATGGAATTGAACAGCAGACACGTCGTACTTACTGTGTCTCAGAGACATCAGCTGACCGTTGGAGTCAAATGATGTTGCGATCAGTTCGTCGGGAAGTTGAGGGTCGACTACCCAGGAATGGTATCTCCCTACGACTATTTTTTCAGGAAGGCCTTTAAAATTTGGATCTTCTTTTGTGATCTCGATTTCAGTAGCTACCCCGTGGTAAACCTTATCGAGATTGATAAGCCTTCCTCCAAAAACTTCACCAATAGCCTGCTGACCCAGACAAACCCCGAAAATACTTTTGGTTGGGGCATAAGTCCTGATGATTTCTTTTAGCAGTCCGGCTTCATCTGGTATTCCGGGCCCCGGAGACAAAACGATCTTATGAAAAGGCGCTACTTCCTCCAAGGTGAGTTTGTCATTTCTTTTTACTACTACTTCGCAATTCAACTCTTCCAGGTAATGAACGAGGTTATAGGTAAAGCTGTCGTAGTTATCGATTACCAATACTTTTATCATATCAGAGATCTTCAGCGATTTCCAGTGCCTTGTTTAAGGCACCCAGTTTGTTATAAGTTTCCTGCAATTCATCTTCCGGGTCTGAAGCTGCAACCAAACCAGCACCAGCCTGGTAATACAAGGTGTGATCTTTGCTTAGGAAAGTCCTGATCATAATGGCATGGTTAAAATTGCCATGAAAATCCATGAATCCTATGGCACCTCCATAATAGCCGCGGTTAGTGGGTTCGTAATCCTCTATCAGTTGCATGGCCCTGTGTTTGGGTGCACCACTGAGGGTTCCTGCCGGAAATGTATCAGCGACTACTTTTAATGTTGGAATATCTTTTTTCTTCTGAGCGCTAACTTTAGAAACCAGATGAATAACATGTGAAAAAAACTGAACTTCCCTGTAATTTTCAACATGGACCTCGGAACCATTTCTGCTGAGATCATTTCGCGCCAGGTCTACCAGCATCACATGCTCGCTGTTTTCTTTGGCATCTTCTGATAACTTTTTTGCCAGAATAGCATCTTCTTCATCATTCCCTGTTCTCCGGAAAGTTCCGGCGATCGGGTGGATTTCAGCTTTGCCGTCCTTGACAATAAGCTGTGCCTCCGGGGAGCTGCCAAAGATTTTAAAATTACCGTAATCAAAGTAGAACAGATAAGGGGAAGGGTTGATGGACCTAAGTGCCCTGTAGACATTAAATTCATCCCCCTTAAATTGCTGTGAGAACCTTCTTGATAGTACCAGTTGGAAAACATCGCCCCGATGACAATGCTCTTTGGCCAGGTTTACAAATTCTTTGAATTTATCATCGTGGAGATTGGTTTCCCTTTCCCCTGATTTACTAAAGGTATAGGAAGCAAAATTACGGGCATTGAGTAATTGCTCTATCGTATCCACATTGCTCTCGCGCTCATAACAATGGGCAAAGATATAGGCTTCGTTTTTAAAGTGATTGATCGCAATGATGTTCTGGTAGACCGCATAGAAAACATCCGGTATTTGATTCCTGTCCTCCTTTTTACGGATCTCAACGTCTTCAAAATACCTCACGGCGTCATAGGCCAGATAACCAAACAAACCATTGTTGATGAATTTGAAACCCTGCTCAGAAACTTTAAATTGTTTGGCAAAGCTGTGGATAGCACCAGCTACATCTGTAGTTTCAGTAATTTCGGTTTCGCTAAAGGAGCCGTCCGGAAATTTCTCGCGGATCTTTTCATCTTCAATAGTAATGGAGGCAATGGGATTGCAGCAGATATAGGAAAACGTATTGTCATTTGCCCTGTAATCACTGCTTTCGAGCAGAATGCTGTTGGGAAACTGATCCCGGATCTTGAGATACACGCTAACCGGAGTAATGGTGTCTGCCAGGATTTTCTTGTAATGGGTCTTAAGTTGATACGGCATTTTATTATGCTAAATTCGTTGGGTATGCTAGTGCTTAAGAATGCAAAAAGGCTTGTCGTGATAGACAAGCCTTTTCGTACAGTAGTACTTCAATGTGCTTCGCTCACGACATCTGACGTAAGTTACTCCACCACCAAGTATTTACTGTAATTCTTTTCATGGCATCAAATATAGAAAGGAATTTGAAATATTCAAATCTATTTAAGTGAATCTTGGGAAACTCTTTTGGTTAATATGTATTTAATATTTCAAGGGCATCCGCTCCGATCTGTAAAGGATGTCTGTTTGACCCCATGAAGGGGTGCTGTTACCTTTCAAACTCTTTAAATAAAGGGTGGCTTCAAAAACTTCCTTCCCGCTGCTTCGGTCTACTTCCACAATTTTGGCAGCCAGGCGCCCATTTTCCTTAAGATACCCAGAGGTCACAAGTATATTTTGAGTTTCCGGCAGGTAGTCCACGTCACTTACAATAGTGGAAAAGAAATTGAGGCCCCTTTCCTTCCCATACTGCCAGAGCTGTTCTGCTGTCTTATTTTCCTCATCAATGTTGTATTCCACGGCCCGGGAATACTGAATTTTTGGATTGTAGTTTCTGTAGGTCCCATTGTCAAAAACGAGCAAAGTTCCGTCAGGTGTGAGTTTTGGTGCATGTGGACCCCATGAAAAATCGAATTCCTCCGAACTTTCAACGCCTTGCTGGATATTTTCCGGATAGGGTTCTCCTGCTCCATTCACTGCGGTAAGTAAGAAAGGAGCGGTTTCAAATCCATCGCCATTTCTTCCAGACTTCCCCCAATTTTTTGTTGGAGCCAGGATCCATTGCAGTTGGTTGTTCCATGAAATTTTAAAGAGCCCCTGGTTCTTTGCTGAGACGATGATGGAATTATCTCGGGGGTCAAATGCCAGGCCATTCATATGCAACCAATCCCCGGGTCTGAAGAAATTGAGTTCCTTCCGACTTACATCTAATACTTTGGCGACGTCCCACTCTCTGACAATTTTAGATTTTTTCCGATCGAACAAAATGATAAAATCACTATCCGATTCAACGTAATTACCATCGAGTTTAATAAAGTTATTCCGCTTCCCTACACAGATCAGTAAATTTCCATCAGGCAATTCTACTACATCGTGGTGCATTCCATAATTATTATTGATGGAAGTTTCCCTGACGATTTTTCCCAGCATATCAAACTCGTAAATCACATGCCTGCTCACCATCAATATAGTTCCGTCCCTGAGGCGTTGGAAGGGACTTACCATTTTGCCGGCAAAACTCAGGTCGAGATACCACCTAACTTCCCCCTGGTCATCAAAAATTAATGGCCCTGAGCTAAATTTTCCCCTGTTGGCAAAATGCAAATCGCAGCCGTGCATACCGGAAGTCATTTTGCTCCGATCCAGTGTGTTAATTACGATTTGGGGAATTCTCGTAGGGAGTTTGCCCGTTTTGATCTCAAGGGTGTCGTGGATCACTCCTCCTTCATACTCCAGTTTTACGGCCACCTGGTTGTTCTTATCAGGGTACAGACCTAGTACTGGTATTTCAGAATTCGTGAACTCTTCATCGAATTGTTGTTCCCATGGAATATCACCCAGCACTTTCACACTTGCTTTTACCGGTTGTTCAGCTTCAATCTGTAAAACTGCAGTCAGCGGGGCAATGTTATTAGGATTTAAAACGGGTTCTATAGAATAATCAAATCCCGAACTACAACCGCTCAGGATCCAGAAGCCAATGAGGAAAATAAAAATTGATGAAATTGTTTTTTTTGGTGTCATCTTTAAAAGTATGCCCAAAAATAGAATTTTGAGATGATATTCTCTGGTTACCTTAAAAAAAATCCCGGACAAAAACATGTCCGGGACTTTAATTTTGAATGTTTAAAATCTAGAATTCCAGGTCAACCACAAGATCAAATTCATCGTAGATGGTTTTGTCTCCGAGGTTGTCGAAGAAACTACCTGATCCGTAGCGTACGTCGTATTGAGCTCTGTCAATCTTGGCTGTAGCAGTGGCTTTGCTTCCGTAAACTGAAACATCAAATGTGATTGGCTTGGTGATACCTTTAATGGTTAGGTCACCGGTAACTTCATAAGAATTTTTCCCTACCGCTTTCACTTCGGTAAATACCAGCGATGCTGATGGATGATTCTCAACACTAAAAAAATCATCCGATTTCAGGTGACCTTCCAGTTTCGCTTTGGATCCACCTTCCAGATCTGTAGAGATTAAAGAGGTCATGTCTACGGTAAAATTTCCACCTACCAGTTTATCGCCGTCAAAAGACAACTGTCCTTCTTTAAGCTGAACAAGTCCGGTATGCGACCCTGTTACTTTGTAGGCTTTCCACATAACCGAGCTCTCTTCGGTCTTTACTGTTTTGGTGATGACATTTGTCGGTTCGGTAGCTGCCGAGGCAAAACCTCCGAAAACAAGAGCCATAGAAATACTGAGAATTGTTTTTTTCATGATTTTAAATTTAATAATTGAACTGTTTTTAAATAATTATATATGTGTAAATAAACTTTCTTTAGGTCTTCGCACCTTTTTAAGGTGCTGGGTTTCGTCCTGTTCTGATCGATATCCCAGGGCAACAACCACGGAGGTTGTCAGGTCCTGCTCATCCAGGTTCAGAATCCGGTCGTAGGCCTCCGCTTCAAATCCTTCCAGAGGGCAGGCATCAATGTGCATTGCCCCTGCAGCTGAGAGCAGATTGCCCAGGGCCAGATAGGTTTGCTTGGCGGTCCAGTTTTGTTTGTCCTCTTCTGGAAAGGTTACCAGTTTAGACTTCATAAATTCCCCGTAGGCTTTTAATCCTTCTGATGGAATTTCACGAACATCGCTAACTTCTTTTAAATAGCTGTCTATCAGTTCAGGACCAAAGGTTTTGATATTGGCAAAGACAAATAAATGGGAAGCGTCTGTAATTTGCGACTGTCCCCATGAGACTTCTCTCAAAGAGCTTCTTATTTCAGGATCAGTAATTACAAATACGTGATATGGCTGAAGTCCAAAGGAGGAGGCACTCAAACGAGTGGCTTCGAGTAACAATTCAAGATCTCTGGCCGATATCTTTTTTTTGTCATCAAATTTCTTCGTGGCATACCGCCATTTCAAACTTTCTAAATATGAATTCATAGCAATTTTTTAAAATTTATCTAAGAGCGTATTGAGTTGAATTAGTTCTTTTTCATTCAAAGCTGAAACCAGAGAATTCTCGGTCTTTTTTATTACTTCATCCATTTCCTGGAGAAGGCCGAGACCTTTTTTAGTGATTGTTATTTCGACTTTCCTTCTGTTGGCCTCACAAACGGAGCGGTCTACAAGTCCCTTGAGCAGGAGTTTGTCTACCAATCTTGTCGTATTGCTCATTTTAGTTACCATACGTTCATTGAGGGTAGAGAGATTCGCAGGCTGGTTTCCCTGACCCCTTAAGATCCTAAGTACGTTGAATTGTTGCAATGATACTCCAAAGGGTTTAAGCGCATGGGTAATGGTTTCAACTACCTTGTTATTAACCAGCATTAGGTGAATCAGCGTTCTGCTGGTGAGCGGAATTTCTTTCTTGGTTTTTATAATAGCTTCAACATTCATGTAACTACAACAATTGTATATACAAATGTATGTATTCCTTTTGATTTAAAAAGAAATTGAATGATAAAAATCTGTTAAATTATCTGGCAACATTATTCAATACCTTTTGCAGCATGCAAGTCGAATCAACAAATCCTTTCTATAAAGGGAAGTATTGCTATTTTTGCAATTCAAAATAGAAAACATGGCAGATCTTACTCAGGAAGAATGGACTAAGAAGTTAAGTGAAGACTCCAATGCAGTAATTCTGGATGTCCGTACTCCGGAAGAAGTTGAAGAGGGGATTATCAAAGATGCGATGCATATTGATATCTATACAGGGCAGGCTTTTGTCGATGCTCTACAGGAACTCGATAAAAGCAAAAACTACTATGTGTATTGCCGTTCCGGGAATAGGAGCGGGCAGGCGTGTGCCATCATGAACAGTCTCGGTTTTGAGAGTGCCTATAACCTACAGGGTGGTGTGCTTGAATGGGAGGGCGACTTGTCATAATTTACTTCTTTTCTGAATTCTGATTGCAGGCTACGATCGTACATTTACAGATGTATGAGATCGTTCTGCACCGTATTTGGGAATCACAGAATTTTCCCATCAATGCTCTTTTCACCACCAGGGGAGAAAGCATCCATGTGGTTTCAGCGGGAGAACCCAATTCTCTCTCAGGCCCCGATTTTCATCACTCGAAAATAAAGATTGGTGATAGCGAATGGAGTGGCCATGTGGAATTGCACATAAAGGCTTCCGACTGGTATTTGCATGGACATCACAAAGACCACGCTTATAATACGGTGATTCTTCACGTTGTCTGGGAAGCTGATACCGAAGTCCTTCGAAAGGACGGTACGGCAATTCCCACCTTGTCACTTTCTGAGCTTGTTTCGCAAAAAGTGTTGAATAGGGTTCGGAAATCCACCAGACAAAATATACCTAAGGAACTAGCTTGTAAAGGAATACTTTCCGGGGTACCCGATGATATGCTGAATTCATGGAGGGAAGAACTGTTCTGGCAACGCCTTGAGGTGAAATGTTCTCAAATAGAACTCTGGCTGCACAAATTCGATAACGATTGGGAATACGTAATGTTTAAGGCGTTGTTAAAGGGCTTTGGCCTTAACCTCAACGGACAGGCATTTCTCAGCCTGGACCGGGCACTTCCATTTTCCGTATTTCGAAGATTAACACCGGATCCTCTTGCCCTGGAGAGTGTACTCTTCGGACTCAGCGGTTTGCTGGAGGAAGATAAATGCGACAGTTCATATTTTTCCTCTCTGAAAAGGGAGTATTTGTTTTTAAAAACAAAATATAATCTGATAGCTGATGCCTGCCAGCATCCTGAATTCTTTTCGCTAAGGCCCTATAATTTTCCTACGATCAGGCTATCACAATTTGCCCACTTATACCATAGGAGGCCCAATCTTTTCGATCAGATCAGAAAAGCAGATTCACTATCCTCATTAAAAACCCTGCTTCATGCCCAGGCTAGTCCGTATTGGAATTCTCATTTTACTTTTGGAAGGGAAGCACCTTCTGGTGTTAAGGAACTCAGCGATACTTTTAAGGACATACTCCTTTTAAATGCTGTTTTTCCTATACTGATATGCTACGGTGCTTCTGTCGGAAAAAAGGTCCACCACAGAATAAAACAATGGGCAGAGGAGATGAAAGCAGAACAAAACAAAGTGATCCGAATTTTTAAAAAAGAAGGGATTCCCTCAAGAAATACACTGGAATCCCAGGCGATTATTCATCTCTATTCAAATTTCTGCAGAAAAAATAAATGTCTACAATGCCACTGGGGCAGTTATTTATTGTATGGAAAATAGTAATTTTAAGGTATGAATTTGTTTTATCGCCTGCTATACTTTTTTCAAAAACGGGGGTTTGAGGTTTCAAGACGAATAGCTGAACGTCTGGGAATAAGAGCCCGTGTGGTGCGCACAACCTTTATATATCTGACCTTTGTGACTTTGGGTTTCGGATTTGCTTTGTATCTGTTTTTGGCATTCTGGCTGCGAATAAAAGATCTAATGTATACCAAACGCACTTCAGTTTTTGACCTTTAATATGTTACGACTTTTTCGTTCCAAGATCTACCTAGCTATCGCACTGATGATTACTGTGCTGATCATCGGAGTTATGGGTTATCGGTATATATCAGATTATGACTGGTTAGATGCCTTGTATATGACCATCATTACGGTAACGACCGTCGGATTTATGGAGGTAAAACCATTAGATGCCGAATCAAAGATTTTTACCGTGATGCTCATTATAAGTAGTGTCATTATCTTTTCCTTTGCGCTTTCGGTAATATCAGAATACATCCTGAGCAGAAATTCTTTACAACTTTTAAAAAAGAAAAAAGTGAGAAATCAAATCAACAGTTTATCTAACCATGTAGTGGTCTGTGGTTTCGGGCGAAATGGCATGCAGGCTGCAGAACGATTAAAGGCTTATAATCGTCCGTTTATTGTCATTGAAAGAGACAGGGAGGTCATAGAAAAACATGAAAACGAGGTGCTTTTTATTGAAGGCGACGCCAATGAAGACAGCGTATTGATAGAGGCCGGTGTAGAACGAGCCAGTTACTTAATCGCAGCACTTCCGGATGATGCAGAGAATTTGTTTGTCGTTCTCTCAGCCAGACAGCTTAATAAAAACCTATTTATCATCAGCCGGGCATCAAAGGTTACTTCTCAAAAAAAATTGCATTTAGGCGGTGCCGATAAGGTGATCATGCCCGATAAGATAGGAGGGGACCATATGGCTTCCCTGGTAGTAATACCAGACCTTATCACCTTTATGGATAAACTTTCTATGGAAGGGGAGCATACTACCAATCTTGAAGAAGTGGCTATCGAAGACTTTTCTGATCAGGTGGAATGTAATTCGCTGAGAGATCTCGATCTGAGAAGGAAAACCGGCTGTACCATCATTGGCTATATTGAACCAGATGGCAATTATATCATCAATCCCGAAGCTGATTTGCCACTGAAGCCCAAGAGTAAGGTAATTGTCCTGGGTCGCCCCGAACAGATTAGGAAACTAAATGAAATGTTCCATATCCAAGCCTGACATTTGGGAAAGAATATTTGATTGGGATTATATTTTTTAGGATATTGCCCGACAGTTCAACCGACTGCCTATTTTAATCCTATATCACTTTATGAAGTTATCTCCCTTCTTTATTCTGATCTTTTTCAGTGTTTCCATGGTATCACAAGACCTGGACGTCAAAGGCAAGACGATAAATCCATCCGACAATATTAATGACGGGGTAATCCAATTAGAAGTGGAAGGCGGTACGCCTCCTTACACTTATAAATGGAGTAACCAGCAAACCCCCCTTACCTCCAATACTGCGAGCGGCCTCGTTGAAGGGGTGCCCTACACGGTAACTGTAAGCGATAATTCTGGAATTTCAGTTACAAACGAGTACACTATAGAAACTCAATCCATTACGGAGATTTTCAATGGAAATATGGCTCCGGCAGTTAGTGCCCTTGGCAGTGTTCTCTTCTGGGATCCTTTTGAAGCCACCGGCATTTATGATCCTGTGGTTTATGCCGATGTCAAACTCATTGCCACTCCAGGCTGGTCTGCCACGGTGGACGACCGTTTTGTATTGAAGCAATGGTTAGTGGAAGAGGGTGCTCATGTTGTGAAAGGACAGGAGATTGCCCTTGTGTCAAGTAGGGATGGATCTTTGGATACAGTAAGTTCTTTGGCTGATGGAAAACTTAAATACCTGGTAGGCGAGGGGAAAGTGATTTATAATTCAGATAATAAAGAACATGTCATTGAACAAGGCGCTCATTATCTGGCCGAAGTGGAATACGATACCCCTGAGATTATTAGACATCCAAACGGTGACCCAGTAACAAAGAATATACCTTTTATTGTGATCTGGCTGGTCCTTGGAGCAACATTCTTCACCATCAGGATGGGCTTTATCAATATCCGGGGATTCAGACACTCTATCAGCCTTGCAAAAGGAAAATACGATGATCCTGATGCACCGGGGCAGGTAACTCACTTCCAGGCCCTGGCTACAGCGGTTTCAGGGACAGTAGGATTAGGAAATATAGCCGGTGTGGCAGTTGCCGTATCACTGGGCGGGGCGGGAGCAACCTTCTGGATGATTGTTTGTGGCTTGCTCGGTATGTCTTCCAAGTTCGTGGAATGTACCCTTGGGGTAAAATACCGTGACATCCTTCCTGATGGTCGCGTTTTTGGCGGACCGATGAACTATTTGCGTTATGGCCTTGAAAAAAGAAATATGAAAGGATTTGGAAAGGTTCTGGCAGGTTTGTTTGCCGTGCTTGCCGTGGGTGCTTCATTTGGCGGGGGTAACATGTTTCAGGCTAACCAGTCTTTTGAACAACTGGCAGGACAATTTTCAATGCTCGAAGGCAACGGATTCTGGTTTGGCGTGATAACAGCAATCCTGGTTGGGGTAGTTATTATCGGGGGAATCCAAAGTATAGCCAAGGTAACGGGAAAGGTAGTGCCAATTATGGCATCCATTTACATCATTGCAGCCCTGGCTGTAATCATTGTGAATATTGAGAATATAGGTCCGGCCTTCTCGGCCATCATAGACGGAGCTTTTAGCCCCAGCGCCCTCAAAGGGGGTGTGATCGGGGTGCTGGTGGTAGGTTTTCAACGGGCGGCATTCTCTAATGAGGCAGGAGTAGGTTCGGCGGCTATTGCGCATAGTACGGCCAAAACAAACAACCCTCCCTCAGAAGGTTTCGTTGCTCTTTTAGAGCCCTTTATCGATACAGTAGTTGTTTGTACCCTTACTGCCCTGGTTCTTATTTTTACCGGAATGCACGAAGTAGAGGGTATGGCAGGTGCACAACTTACTTCGGACGCTTTCGGCAGTGTCATTTCCTGGTTTCCTTATGTGCTTGGAATCGCGGTTTTCCTCTTTGCTTTTTCAACAATGATTTCCTGGTCGTATTACGGGATGAGGGCATGGACGTATTTATTTGGAAAGAGCAAGCGTTCCGAAATGCTTTATAAAATATTATTTCTTGTGTTTGTTGTAGTAGGTGCCTCAGTGAGTTTGGGTGCTGTTCTCGACTTCTCAGATATGATGATTCTGGCCATGTCATTCCCGAACATTATCGGACTTTACATTATGTCTGGTGAAGTAAAAGGAGATCTGCGGGAATACTGGACCAAACTAAAAAACAATCAACTCTACAAGAAGCAAAAATCATGAAGAAGATATTAGTTGCCCTGCTTGCCGTGCTATTTCCTTTATCCGGCTTTTCACAGGAAACAGCAGAAATGGGACTCGATGAACGCATCAACGCATGGTTTGAACCTATCACCGCAGTTTGGGAAGCAATTGTATTCTGGCAGGTTCCCGGTACGGGCATTCCTCTGGTCGTGATAATTTTAGTCCTTGGTGCTGGCTTCTTTACCCTTTACTTTGGCTTTGTCAATATTAGAAAATTTCCCCTCGCGATCAATGTAGTCCGTGGGAAGTTCGACGATGTAGAAGGTCCAGATGGACACGGTGTTGAAAAAGCCAATGTCAATATTGTGGATGGGGATTTACCCGATACTATAAGAGATGAAAGCAAACAGGGAGAAGTAAGTCATTTTCAGGCATTGGCCACAGCAGTTTCAGGGACAGTGGGTCTGGGAAATATTGCAGGTGTCGCTCTGGCTATTGCCATTGGCGGACCGGGGGCAACTTTCTGGATGATCGTTTGCGGCTTGCTAAGTATGAGTACTAAATTTGTTGAATGTACCCTGGGAGTAAAATACAGGGATGTGGATGAAACGGGAACCGTCTACGGTGGCCCGATGTATTATTTGTCCAGAGGACTTAAGGAAAGAGGTTTTGTCCGTCTTGGGAAGATCTTAGCCGTGGTATTTTCCGTTCTGTGTGTGGGCGCTTCCTTTGGAGGTGGCAATGCCGTGCAATCTAACCAGGCTGCAGAGCAACTGGCTGCCATGATGGGTCTGCAGGGCGGATCGATTGGTTTTATTATAGGTGTAATTCTGGCTATCATCGTTGGGATTGTAATCATTGGGGGAATCAAGCGAATTGCTGCAGTGACCGAAAAAGTAGTGCCATTTATGGCGGTGATTTACGCATTGGCGTGCTTTGCCGTAATCTTTGCCAATTTCTCATATATCGATGACGCCTTTGTCCTTATTTTTAAAGGAGCCTTTACCCCTGAGGCCGGACTGGGTGGATTATTCGGGGTGTTGATCGTTGGCTTCAGACGAGCTGTTTTTTCAAACGAAGCAGGAGCAGGTTCGGCGGCCATAGCCCACTCAGCCGTAAAGACAAAATATCCCGCTAGTGAAGGTATTGTTGCTCTTCTCGAACCTTTTATAGATACTGTAGTGATCTGTACGATGACCGCCCTGGTGATTATTTTTTACAACAGTGGCGGAGTATTTGAATATGGAGGCGACGGGGCAGGAAATGTAATCGTTAACGGTGCATCCCTTGGGGGCGTAACACTGACGTCTCTCGCATTCGAATCGGTACTCCCATGGTTTCCGTATGTACTTACCCTTGCGGTTGTTTTATTTGCCATCTCAACCATGATATCCTGGTCTTATTACGGCCTGCAATCCTGGAAATATTTATTCGGACGCAGTAGAACTGCAGATTTAACTTATAAATTGCTGTTCATAGCATTTGTCATTATCGGGGCGTCTGCTTCAATGGGCGCTGTCTTTGCCTTTTCCGATGCCATGATTCTGGCTCTTGTATTCCCTAATATGCTGGGATTGATGTTTCTGTTTCCCAGTGTGAGGGATGAACTGGCAAAATACCTCGATGCCATTAAGGCTTTAAAAAAATAAAGGATATAGTTAAATGAAATCCCATTTCCGGTACAGCAAGCAGGAAAAACGAGGGATCTTCTTTTTACTCTTCCTGATTGCCTCCTTGCAATCCGGATTTTATTTTGTCAATTTAAAATCGACTCGGGAGAAAGAGCCGTACTTTACTGTGGATACACTGGCACAGGCATTTATCGACAGCGTTAAGGCATCTCCGGCAAAGAATGAAAGGTTAAAACTAAATCCCTTTAATCCAAACTTTATTACAGATTACAGGGGCTATGTCCTCGGCATCTCTCCGGAAGAACTCGACAGACTTTACGCCTTTCGAAAAACAGGACGGTACATCAGAACCACAGAAGAATTTCAGGCAGTTACCAAAATCAGTAAGGAGCTACTCGGGCAGGTAGAACCGTATTTTAAGTTTCCCAGACTTAGACAGAGAAATAAAACCCGATCAGGGGCAGATCAGATCAGCATTCCCAGGGACCTGAATTCTGCAACGGCCAGAGAATTACAGCAGATCTCAGGGATTGGACCGGTTCTGTCTTCCCGTATTATAAGATTCCGTGATCGTTTGGGGGGATTTATAGTGACCGAACAACTCCTTGATGTTTATGGCCTCGACAGGGAAGTTGCGGAAAAAGCTATGAAAATGTTTCAGGTTTTTAATGCTCCTGAGATTCGGAAGATTAACCTGAATCAAGCTCAGGTGAACGAACTCACGGGCCTGGTCTATCTAAATCAGGAAATCGCCAGAAAGATAGTAGCGTATCGTGAGGAACTTGGGAGATACGACTCTATCGAACAATTAACAAAAATTGAAGATTTTCCAACAGATAGGATTCAGAGAATTAAGCTATATTTGGCCCTGTAAAAATTGCTATTATGATCACAGGAACAATGACTGAATTTGGGTTCGACTATTCGGAAACCCAACGTATGATTGCCGAGTCCGCAAAGCAATTTGCTGAGCAGCACATAAAACCCTATGTAATGCAATGGGACGAGTCTCAGGAATTTCCCGTTGAAGTTTTTAAGAAAGCCGGAAAAATGGGATTTATGGGGGTTCTCGTACCAGAGACACTCGGGGGTTCAGGCCTGGGATATCACGAGTATATCGCTATTATTGAAGAGATTTCCAAGGTGGATCCTTCGATAGGATTGTCTGTCGCAGCTCATAATTCGCTTTGCACTAATCATATTTTAACTTTTGGGAATGCCGAGCAGAAGGAGCGCTGGATCCCCAGACTAGCATCTGCAGAATGGATTGGAGCCTGGGGTCTTACCGAGCACAATACCGGTTCAGATGCAGGAGGGATGAACACCACAGCGGTTAGAGATGGAGATGATTGGATTCTCAACGGAGCAAAGAATTTTATTACCCATGGTATTAGCGGGGATATTGCAGTAGTAATTGCTCGCACAGGTGAGAAGGGAGACAGTCATGGGATGACGGCCTTTGCCATTGAAAAAGGTACTAAAGGCTTCTCAAGTGGTAAAAAGGAAGATAAACTGGGAATGCGCGCCAGTGAAACAGCTGAGCTCGTTTTTGACAATTGCCGAATTCCTGATGAAAACAGAATTGGCGAAGTGGGGGATGGGTTCATTCAATCCATGAAAATTCTCGACGGAGGCAGGATATCCATCGGTGCACTCTCCCTGGGCATCTCTAAAGGAGCGTACGAAGCAGCCCTGAAATACTCCAAGGAGAGGATTCAGTTCGGGAAACCTATCAGTTCCTTCCAGGGGATTTCCTTTAAACTGGCAGACATGGCTACCGAGATTGAGGCTTCAGAATTGTTACTGCACAAGGCCGCATTTTTAAAGAACCAGGGCAGAAAAATGACCAAGTGGAGTGCCATGTCAAAGATGTACGCATCTGAGGTTTGTGTAAAAGTGGCAAACGAAGCTGTACAGATCCATGGCGGGTATGGTTATACAAAGGATTTTCCCGTAGAGAAATTTTACAGGGATTCCAAGCTCTGCACCATCGGAGAAGGCACTACTGAAATCCAAAAAGTGGTCATCGCGAAGAATATTTTGAAATAAGTTTGTTTCTAACCGATTTTTCGTTTTATCTTTGCAGTCCCGAATCCCTAAAGAAAGGAGGTTGTAGCCCATGTTAATAATACCAGTTAAAGAAGGAGAAAATATAGACAGAGCGCTAAAGCGTTTTAAACGTAAGTTTGACAGGACAGGTACGATGAGGCAATTGAGAAAGCGCCAGCAGTTTACCAAACCTTCTGTAGAACGAAGACAACAGATCCAGAAGGCCCAATACATTCAAGGTCTTAGGGACCAGGAAGAGATATAATACTCAAAAATTACACTCAAAGAAAAATCTTGCTCAGGCGAGATTTTTTTTTGCCCTTATCTCAAAAGGGGCTTTTGTATCTTTGATATATGGCTGTGGATGCATTTATATCTTACCTCGCTCAGGAGAAAAATTATTCCCCTCATACCCTTAAGGCCTATAGGAGGGATCTACAAGACTGTAGTTTATTTTTGGAGTCCTCAGCAAATGAGATCTCCCTTGAGGAAGTTAATTACAATGACATCAGGAACTGGATCGTTTCCTTAGTTGAAGGCGGACTAAGTAATCGAAGTGTGAACAGAAAGATCACTTCGCTAAAATCTTATTACAAATTCCTACTTAAAATAGGTGCCATTCAGACGAATCCCCTCGCCAGGCATAAGGCGTTGAAAACGTCAAAAAAAATTGAAATTCCATTTTCTCAGGCCGAGATGTCCACCTTATTCAACGAGTTTCCTTTTACAGATGATTTTGAGGGAATCAGGGACAGATTGATCATAGAATTGTTTTATGCAACCGGAATTCGCCGATCTGAGCTGATAAACCTCCGATTATCCGACCTGGATCTCCCCAATGGAAATATCAAAGTGCTGGGCAAGCGCAATAAAGAGCGAATTATTCCCCTGCTGGCAAGTACAAGAGGTCTTTTTGAGGCCTATCTCACAGCAAGGGAGGAGGTTGAAAATTCAGCCCTGTCTGAATACCTGTTTATAACATCAAAGGGGAAGAAAGTCTACGAAACACTTGTTTATAGAATTATAAATGGATATTTTAGTAAGGTGTCAAGTAAGGTAAAAAAAAGCCCACATATCCTTCGGCACACATTTGCCACACATATGCTCAATCAGGGAGCCGACTTAAATTCGGTTAAGGAATTGCTGGGGCACTCCAGCTTGGCATCGACACAGGTTTATACACACAATAGTATAGCCGAACTTAAAAAAGTTCATTCCAGGGCACACCCCAGGAATAAAAAGTGACAGAATTCCATCATTGTTTAACTCAAAATTTTTTAATGTATGAAAGTAAATACGCAATCTGTAAATTTCAATGCTGATATTAAATTGATAGAGTTTATACAGAAACGCCTGGACAAACTCGAATTGTTTTATGATAGGATCATCAATTCGGATGTGTATTTAAAAGTTGAAAATACAAGTGAAAAGGAGAACAAAATTGTTGAAATCAAGGTGCATATTCCCGGAGACACTTTTATCGTAAAAAAACAGTGTAAAACCTTTGAAGAAGCAGTTGATTCTGCCTGTAGCTCCGTTGAGAGGAAACTATTGAAAAAGAAACAAAAACCGAGGGTTTCCCCAGCTTTAAAATTTTTGTAAAATAGTTTTGTTTAAAATAAAAATTATCTACATTTGCAGTCCGTTAGAAATAGCGGACTTTTTTATGCATTTAAAGGCGCTTAAAGCCGATGTAGCTCAGCTGGCTAGAGCAGCTGATTTGTAATCAGCAGGTCGTGGGTTCGAGTCCCTCTATCGGCTCTAAAAAAGGAATAAAAAAGAGGGGAGATACTCAAGCGGCCAACGAGGGCAGACTGTAAATCTGCTGACTATGTCTTCGCAGGTTCGAATCCTGCTCTCCCCACGAAAATTATCTGAGAGCAGTGCCACATTGAATTGCGGAGCATTGCAGAAGAGAAAAAAGCGTTCGGGAGAAATCCCCTGACATATTGGAATACCAAAATTAATGCGGGAGTAGCTCAGTTGGTAGAGCGTCAGCCTTCCAAGCTGAATGTCGCCGGTTCGAACCCGGTCTCCCGCTCTAGAACTTTGAGTAAACGTTTGCTGTTTGGGGTGATGGTTGCAAGGGTGTGGTCACGTCCCTGAACATAAACTAAACACCCAAAATGCCGACGTAGCTCAGGGGTAGAGCGTTTCCTTGGTAAGGAAGAGGTCACGGGTTCAATTCCCGTCGTTGGCTCTGCGAAGAAAAACATTTGTACACTAATATAAACTAAGATTAAAATTCACAAAAATGGCAAAGGAAACTTTTGATCGTTCCAAACCGCACTTAAATATTGGTACTATTGGACACGTAGATCACGGTAAAACTACATTGACAGCAGCTATTACTACAGTATTATCCAACGCAGGATTGTCTGAAGTAAGAAGTTTTGATTCTATTGATAATGCTCCTGAAGAAAAAGAAAGGGGTATTACGATCAATACGTCACACGTTGAGTATCAGACTGCAAATCGTCACTATGCTCACGTAGATTGTCCTGGTCACGCCGACTATGTAAAGAACATGGTTACAGGTGCTGCTCAGATGGACGGAGCGATCCTAGTTGTTGCTGCAACTGACGGACCGATGCCACAAACCCGTGAGCACATCCTTTTAGGACGTCAGGTGGGAATTCCACGTATTGTTGTATTCCTTAATAAGGTAGACATGGTGGATGATGAAGAATTGTTAGAGCTTGTTGAAATGGAAGTAAGAGAATTGCTTTCTTTCTACGAGTACGATGGTGATAACGGACCTGTAATTTCTGGTTCTGCTCTTGGAGCCCTCAACGGGGAGCAAAAATGGGTAGATACTGTAATGGAGTTGATGGAAGCTGTTGATACATGGATCGAATTGCCGGAAAGGGATGTAGACAAGCCATTCCTTATGCCAGTTGAAGATGTATTCACTATCACAGGACGTGGAACAGTTGCTACCGGAAGAATTGAGACCGGGGTGGCTAACACAGGAGATCCAGTAGATATCATCGGGATGGGAGCTGAAAAATTGACTTCTACAATTACAGGGGTTGAAATGTTCCGTAAAATCCTTGACAGAGGAGAAGCTGGTGATAACGTAGGTATCCTTTTAAGAGGTATTGAGAAGTCTGACATCAAAAGGGGTATGGTTATTTGTAAGCCGGGATCGGTTACACCACATGCCAAATTTGAAGCGGAAGTTTATATCCTTAAAAAAGAAGAAGGCGGAAGACACACTCCATTTCACAACAACTATCGTCCACAGTTCTATGTAAGAACAACCGACGTTACTGGAACTATTAATCTTCCTAGTGGTGTTGAGATGGTAATGCCTGGGGATAACCTTACCATTACTGTTGATCTTCTTCAGCCTATTGCCCTTAGCGTCGGACTGCGTTTCGCTATCCGTGAGGGAGGTAGAACTGTAGGAGCCGGACAGGTCACCAAAATTTTAGATTAAAAAGTAAAAGTTTATATAATTAAGGGTATCCCGCTACGGCGGGATGCCTTTCAATGTAAATAAATACGGGTGTAGCTCAGTTGGTAGAGCACTGGTCTCCAAAACCAGGTGTCGGGAGTTCGAGTCTCTCCTCCCGTGCACAAACAGAGACGGTTGGAAAAATTATCTAAGAAGAATTTCACAACCCAAAAACAAGTACAAGATGATTACCTATATTAAAGAATCTTTTGAAGAATTGAAGCACAATGTTACTTTGCCCACCAGGGCAGAGTCTTCAAACCTGATGGTAATTGTCGCTGTATTTTCCATTTTATTCGCCTTGGCTACCTGGGGTGTGGATACGGTTTTTAGCAAGTTAATTCAACTGTATTTTGATACCTTAAATTAATCGGTTCTATGTCTGAAGTATTGGAGAAAAAATGGTATGTGGTAAGAGCCGTTAGTGGTCAGGAAAACAAGATCAAAGGCTATATCGAATCTGAAGTAGAAAGAGCCGGTTTTGGTGACTATCTGGAAGAGGTTCTTGTACCAACAGAAAAAGTTGTTCAGATCAGGAATGGAAAAAAGATCAACAAGGAGAGAGTATACTTTCCTGGATACATTATGATCAAAGCCAACCTGGGAGGAGAAATGGTACATATTATAAGGTCTATTACCAATGTAATTGGCTTTTTAGGAGAAACTAAAGGTGGTGATCCTGTCCCGCTGAGGAAATCGGAAGTAAACCGTATGCTTGGTAAGGTGGATGAACTGGCTGTAAATACAGACAGTGTAGCCATACCTTTTGTTTTAGGTGAGACCGTAAAAGTAATAGATGGTCCATTCAACGGCTTTAATGGAACCGTTGAACGTATCAATGAAGAAAAGAGAAAGCTGGAGGTGATGGTAAAGATTTTTGGGAGAAAGACTCCTCTGGAACTCAGCTATATGCAGGTAGAAAAAGTTTAATACAAGTGTTACATATATAAGAGCTGTGTTGCTTCCAAATTAAACACGGTTTGAAATTTAATTTTAAACAATGGCAAAAGAAGTAAGTAAAGTAGTTAAACTACAAGTTAGGGGAGGTGTCGCGAATCCATCGCCACCGGTTGGACCCGCTTTAGGTGCTGCCGGCGTTAACATCATGGAGTTCTGTAAGCAATTTAATGCCAGAACTCAGGACAAGCAGGGTAAGATCCTGCCTGTGGTTATCACCGTGTATAAAGACAAGTCGTTCGACTTTGTCGTAAAGACACCGCCAGCGGCAGTACAACTTATGGAAGCGGCTAAGATTAAAAAAGGATCTGGCGAACCTAACCGAGTAAAATCAGGAAACGTTACCTGGGATCAGGTTAAGGCAATTGCAGAAGACAAAATGGTAGATTTAAATGCATTTACTGTTGAATCGGCAATGAGCATGGTCGCCGGTACTGCGAGATCTATGGGTCTCAAAGTTGCAGGTAAAAGACCTTTTTAAAATCTTATAAAGCATTTTTATATGGCAAAGTTAACTAAGAAGCAAAAGGAAGCCAGGGCTAAAATTGAAAAAGATAAGCTCTATTCCATAGAAGAGGCTTCGTCCCTTATAAAGGAAATTACCAATACTAAATTTGACGCATCCGTTGATCTGGCTGTTCGTTTGGGAGTAGATCCCAGAAAAGCAAATCAGATGGTTCGTGGAGTAGTAACCCTACCACACGGAACAGGAAAAGATGTAAAAGTTTTAGCACTGGTAACTCCAGATAAAGAGGCGGAAGCTACAGAAGCCGGTGCAGATTTCGTCGGATTAGATGAGTATCTGGATAAGATCAAGGGCGGTTGGACCGATGTTGATGTGATCATCACCATGCCAAGCGTAATGGGTAAACTTGGACCTCTGGGAAGAATTCTCGGACCTCGTGGACTCATGCCCAATCCAAAGACCGGAACAGTAACCATGGATATCGCTAAAGCGGTCTCTGAGGTAAAAGCAGGTAAAATCGATTTTAAGGTAGATAAGACTGGAATTGTCCATGCGGCCATCGGAAAAGCTTCTTTTTCGGCTGACAAGATCGCTGGCAACGCCAAAGAACTTTTAGATACCCTGAATAAGATGAAGCCCACAGCGGCCAAAGGTGTGTACATGAAAAGCATTTACATGTCAAGTACCATGAGTCCCAGTGTACAATTAGATCCAAAAGCGGTTTAATTCTGAAAATGTAACGTAATGACAAGAGAAGAAAAAGCTATAGTAATAAAAGATCTGACTGCGCAACTGGCCGAGAATACTACCATTTATCTGGCAGATATTTCGGGCTTGGACGCTATGACCACTTCAGATTTGAGAAGAGCCTGCTTTAAGGCAAATATCAAGTTGTCAGTGGTGAAGAACACTTTATTGGCAAAAGCCATGGAGGCTTCTGACAAAGAATTTGGTGAACTTCCGGAGGTGCTTGCGGGCAATACCTCTTTAATGTTCTCCGAAACCGGGAATGCCCCGGCAAAACTTATCAAAACCTTTCGTAAAAAATCGGATAAACCCTTACTTAAAGGTGCCTTTATTGAAGAGGCCATCTTTGTAGGAGATGATAAGTTGGAAACCCTGGTAGGTATTAAATCGAAGGAAGAAGTAATCGGTGATATCATCGGATTGCTCCAGTCTCCTGCTAAGAATGTAATCTCCGGCCTTAAGTCGGGTGGTGGCAAACTGGCCGGTATCCTGAAAACCTTATCAGAAAAATAATCAGTACGCACTAAAACAAGCATAATTTTAAAATTTTATTAAACGATAGAAAAATGGCAGATTTAAAAGATTTCGCAGAACAATTGGTTAATCTCACTGTAAAAGAAGTGAACGAATTAGCTGATATCCTAAAAGAAGAATACGGTATTGAGCCCGCTGCTGCAGCTGTAGCTGTTGCTGGTGGTGCTGCCGGAGGTGGAGAAGCTGAAGCCGCAGAAGAGAAAACAGAATTTGATGTTATCCTTACAGCTGCAGGTGGATCTAAACTCGCCGTAGTTAAATTGGTGAAAGAATTAACTGGTCTTGGACTGAAAGATGCTAAAGACATTGTTGACAGCGCACCAAAAGCCGTTAAAGAAGCTGTGTCTAAAGACGAAGCTGAAGGCATCAAAAAATCTTTGGAAGAAGCAGGAGCAGAAGTTGAGCTTAAATAATTGCGACGACCATATGGTTTTGGTTTAGGTCTTTCCGCCCTCTGGGTGGCTAGACCTAAACCCTTTTATAGATAGTATACGAAGTCGTATACAACCCATTATAGTATTCACGTTCAAAATTTTGTCCATAGATGTTCACAAAACAAACTGAAAGAATAAGTTTCGCATCCGCTAAGAACATACCGGATTATCCGGATTTCTTGGACATTCAGATTAAGTCATTTCAAGATTTTTTTCAGCTTGAAACAAAATCTGACGAAAGGGGCAATGAAGGCTTGTACAACACCTTCATGGAAAACTTTCCCATCACCGATACGAGGAACCAGTTTGTGCTGGAGTTCCTTGATTATTTCATAGATCCGCCACGTTACTCCATCCAGGAGTGTATTGAGCGGGGTCTCACCTATAGCGTGCCACTGAAGGCAAGGCTAAAACTCTACTGTACAGATCCCGAACATGAGGATTTTGAAACCATTGTACAGGATGTATACCTGGGAACGATTCCTTACATGACCCCCAGTGGAACTTTTGTGATCAATGGAGCCGAGCGTGTTGTAGTTTCTCAGCTGCACCGTTCTCCGGGAGTTTTCTTCGGACAGTCGTTCCACGCAAACGGAACTAAATTATACTCTGCCCGGGTAATCCCATTTAAAGGATCCTGGATTGAATTCGCGACCGATATCAACAGCGTTATGTACGCTTATATCGACCGAAAGAAAAAATTACCAGTAACCACTTTATTCAGGGCTATTGGTTTCGAAAGAGATAAGGATATCCTTGAGATCTTCGACCTATCTGAGGAGGTAAAAGTTTCCAAAACTGGCCTTACCAAGGTATTGGGCAGAAAACTCGCTGCCAGAGTTCTCAATACCTGGCATGAAGATTTCGTGGATGAAGATACTGGGGAGGTTGTTTCTATTGAAAGAAACGAGATCGTCCTCGACAGGGATACTGTACTGGAAAAAGATCATATTCAGCAGATCATTGACGCTGATGTAAAAACGATTTTATTGCACAAGGAGAATAATGCGCAGAGTGATTATGCCATTATTCACAATACCCTGCAAAAAGACCCTACCAACTCTGAAAAAGAAGCGGTTGAACACATCTACCGCCAGTTGAGAAATGCTGAACCGCCGGATGAAGAAACAGCCAGAGGTATTATCGACAAGTTGTTCTTCTCTGATCAGAGATACAACCTGGGTGAAGTAGGAAGGTACCGGATGAATAAAAAACTGGGACTTGATATCGGGATGGACAAACAGGTCCTTACTAAAGAGGATATCATCACCATCATCAAGTATCTTATTGAATTGATTAATTCCAAGGCAGAGATTGATGATATCGATCACCTTTCTAACCGAAGGGTAAGGACAGTTGGGGAACAACTTTCTTCTCAGTTCGGTGTTGGTCTTGCCCGTATGGCAAGAACAATCCGTGAAAGGATGAACGTAAGGGATAATGAAGTATTTACCCCGATCGATCTGATTAACGCGAAGACACTCTCTTCTGTGATCAATTCTTTCTTTGGGACGAATCAGCTCTCACAGTTTATGGACCAGACGAACCCCCTCGCGGAAATTACGCACAAAAGGAGGTTGTCTGCACTAGGGCCAGGTGGTTTATCAAGGGAAAGAGCCGGTTTTGAGGTAAGGGACGTTCATTATACTCATTACGGCCGACTTTGTCCTATTGAAACGCCGGAAGGACCTAATATCGGACTTATTTCTTCTCTGTCTGTTTTTGCAAAAGTCAATTCAATGGGCTTCCTGGAAACTCCTTATCGTAAGGTTGTTAAAGGAAAAGTTGATACCAAAGAATTTATCTACCTCAGTGCGGAAGAAGAAGAAGGAATGAAGATCTCTCAGGCGAATATCCCTCTGAAGAAAGACGGAACCATTGATCGTGAAAAGGTCATTGCCCGTGAAGAAGGAGATTTCCCCGTAGTAGATCCTTCAGAAGTAAACTATACAGACGTTGCACCTAATCAGATTGCCTCTATTTCGGCTTCTCTTATTCCTTTTCTGGAACACGATGATGCCAACAGGGCGTTGATGGGATCAAACATGATGCGTCAGGCTGTACCTCTCTTAAAACCCCAGTCGCCTATTGTTGGGACCGGACTAGAAAGACAGGTGGCTTCAGATTCAAGAGTATTGATCAATGCTGAGGGAGACGGAGTAATTGAGTATGTAGATTCCAAGAAGATCACCATCAAATACAGCAGATCCGAAGAGGAACGTATGGTGAGTTTTGAGGACGATTCAAAGACCTACGAGTTGGTTAAGTTCAGGAAAACCAACCAGGGAACCAGTATCAACCTTAAGCCGATCGTTAAGAAAGGTGACAAGGTTAAGAAAGGTCAGGTTCTCTGTGAGGGTTATGCCACCGAAAGTGGAGAACTGGCCCTAGGTAGAAACTTGAAAGTGGCCTTTATGCCATGGAAAGGATACAATTTTGAGGATGCTATAGTAATCTCAGAAAAGGTGGTCCGTGAAGATATTTTCACCTCCATCCATATCGATGAATATTCTCTGGAAGTTAGGGACACTAAGCTGGGAGCTGAAGAGCTTACCAATGATATTCCCAACGTTTCAGAAGAAGCAACCAAGGACCTTGATGAATACGGAATGATTCGTATTGGGGCCGAGGTAAAACCGGGAGACATTCTAATCGGGAAGATTACTCCTAAGGGAGAATCAGATCCAACTCCGGAAGAGAAACTGCTCAGGGCAATTTTCGGGGATAAAGCCGGAGATGTAAAAGACGCCTCCTTAAAAGCATCTCCTTCATTGAGGGGTGTGGTAATCGACAAGAAATTATTCTCCAGGTCGATCAAGGATAAGCGAAAGCGATCTGAAGACAAGGAAGCGATCAACGCGCTGGAACTTGAATATGAAGTAAAATTTCAGGAGCTGAAAGATGTTCTGGTGGAAAAACTTTTTAAAATGATCAATGGAAAAACCTCTCAGGGGGTTGCCAATGATCTGGGGGAAGAAGTATTACCTAAGGGTAAGAAATACACCATGAAGATGCTGAACGCTGTGGATGATTTCGCCCACCTGGTTAGCGGAAGCTGGACAACAGACAAGGCAACCAATGCGATGGTAGCTGATCTTCTGCACAATTATAAGATCAAGTTAAACGATCTGCAGGGGAATCTCAGAAGAGATAAGTTTACTATTTCTGTCGGGGATGAACTTCCTGCTGGGATCATGAAACTGGCTAAGGTATATATCGCCAAGAAGAGAAAACTGAAGGTAGGGGATAAGATGGCAGGACGACACGGAAACAAAGGTATTGTTGCCCGTATTGTTCGCCAGGAAGACATGCCTTTCCTTGAAGACGGAACGCCCGTAGATATCGTATTAAACCCTCTGGGAGTACCTTCGAGGATGAATATCGGGCAGATTTACGAAACAGTTCTCGGATGGGCAGGTCAGAAATTAGACAAGAAATTTGCCACTCCGATCTTTGATGGGGCCACCATTGAACAGATCGATAATCTGACAGAAGAAGCAGGTGTTCCTCAATTCGGGCATACCTATCTGTACGATGGAGGAACCGGTGAACGATTCGACCAGGCAGCAACTGTAGGTGTGATCTACATGCTGAAATTAGGACATATGGTCGATGATAAGATGCACGCACGTTCCATAGGACCGTATTCTTTGATAACGCAGCAACCCCTGGGAGGAAAAGCCCAGTTTGGTGGACAGCGATTTGGAGAGATGGAAGTTTGGGCACTGCAGGCATATGGCGCGTCGGCAACATTAAGGGAAATCCTTACTGTAAAGTCGGATGACGTTATCGGAAGGGCCAAAACTTACGAGTCGATCGTAAAAGGCGAAACCATGCCGGAACCTGGATTACCAGAATCTTTCAACGTATTGATGCACGAACTTAAAGGTTTGGGCTTGGATATCAGATTGGAAGAATAATTAGAGTACCTGTTACACATTTAATTTAGTATCACTAATAGCATTATGGCTAGACATCACGATAACACAGCAGTAAAGAGGTTTAACAAGATTTCCATTGGCCTGGCATCTCCGGAATCCATTCTGGCGGAGTCGAGAGGTGAAGTCCTCAAACCTGAAACAATTAACTACAGAACACACAAGCCTGAAAGGGATGGTTTGTTCTGTGAGCGCATCTTTGGGCCGGTAAAAGATTACGAGTGTGCTTGTGGAAAGTACAAAAGGATCCGATACCGCGGCATCGTATGTGATCGTTGTGGGGTTGAGGTAACTGAGAAAAAAGTACGTAGAGACCGGGTAGGACACATCAATCTGGTGGTTCCTGTTGCCCATATCTGGTATTTCCGTTCCCTTCCCAACAAAATAGGTTACTTGCTGGGCTTGCCCTCCAAGAAGCTCGATATGATCATTTACTACGAGCGCTATGTAGTTATTCAGCCCGGAATTGCACAAGGACCGGAAGGAGAAGAACTGAAGATGCTCGATTTCCTCACAGAAGAGGAATATCTGAACATCATGGAATCGATTCCACCGGAAAATCAATACCTGGAAGATTCTGACCCCAATAAGTTTATTGCTAAAATGGGTGCTGAATGTTTGATTGATTTGTTGTCGAGGATCGACCTTAAAGAGCTTTCCTATAATCTGAGACACAAGGCCAATACGGAAACCTCGAAGCAGCGTAAGACGGAAGCCCTGAAGCGACTTCAGGTAGTGGAGGCTTTACGTGAATCTCAGGATAACCGGGAGAACAGGCCTGAATGGATGATTATGAAGGTAGTTCCTGTGATCCCACCAGAACTGAGGCCATTAGTACCACTTGATGGTGGTCGATTTGCCACTTCTGACCTTAATGATCTGTACAGAAGGGTGATCATCAGAAATAACCGTTTAAAGCGATTGATGGAAATCAAAGCCCCCGAAGTCATCCTCAGAAATGAGAAAAGGATGCTTCAGGAAGCTGTTGACTCCCTTTTTGATAATACAAGAAAAGCATCGGCTGTTAAAACCGAGTCGAACCGACCATTAAAGTCTCTTTCCGATTCCCTTAAAGGGAAACAAGGTAGGTTCCGTCAGAACCTCCTGGGAAAACGTGTTGATTATTCTGCTCGTTCAGTGATCGTAGTAGGTCCTGAAATGAGTTTGTATGAGTGCGGTTTGCCGAAAGATATGGCTGCAGAGCTTTACAAGCCATTTGTAATCAGGAAACTGATTGAAAGAGGGATCGTTAAGACTGTAAAATCAGCCAAAAAGATCATCGATAAGAAAGAGCCGGTAGTTTGGGATATACTTGAAAATGTTCTTAAAGGACATCCTGTATTACTCAACAGGGCCCCCACGCTACACAGATTGGGAATTCAGGCCTTTCAGCCAAAATTGATCGAAGGAAAGGCTATTCGCCTGCATCCCCTGGTATGTACTGCATTTAACGCAGATTTTGACGGGGATCAGATGGCAGTTCACCTTCCGTTAGGCCCTGAAGCAATCCTGGAATCACAACTGTTGATGCTAGCCTCGCACAACATACTTAATCCCGCAAACGGTTCACCTATTACGGTTCCTTCTCAGGATATGGTACTCGGATTGTACTATATGACCAAAGAAAGGAAGTCGACCAAGGAAAGGCCGGTTAAGGGAGAAGGACTTACTTTTTACTCTTATGAAGAGGTAGTGATTGCCTTTAATGAGGGCAGGGTTGAACTCAACGCTGGTATTAAAGTAAGGGCGAAGGATTTTAATGAAGAAGGAGAGCTGGTTAATCAGATCATACAGACAACAGTAGGAAGGGTTCTATTTAATATGGTAGTACCTGAACAAGCTGGTTATGTCAATGATGTACTGAACAAAAAATCGCTGAGGGATATTATCGGAAAGATACTTTCTGTAACTGATGTGCCAACAACAGCTGATTTCCTTGACAAAATCAAGACAATGGGATACGAGTTTGCCTTTAAAGGTGGCTTGTCCTTTAGCCTCGGGGATATCATTATCCCACAAGAAAAACACGAAATGATCGATGATGCCAACCAACAGGTTGATGGCATTATGATGAATTATAATATGGGTCTGATCACCAACAACGAACGCTATAATCAGGTGATCGATGTATGGACCTCCACAAACGCCATGCTTACAGAGTTGGCTATGAAGAGGATTCGGGAAGACCAGCAGGGATTCAACTCTGTGTATATGATGCTCGATTCCGGAGCAAGGGGGTCTAAAGAACAGATCAGACAGCTTACCGGAATGAGGGGATTGATGGCAAAACCAAAGAAATCCACAGCAGGAGGAGGAGAGATTATCGAAAACCCGATTCTTTCTAACTTTAAAGAGGGACTTTCTATTCTGGAATACTTTATATCCACTCACGGTGCACGTAAAGGATTGGCAGATACCGCCCTAAAAACAGCAGATGCTGGTTACCTTACGCGACGACTCGTTGATGTTTCTCAGGATGTAATCGTCAATATTGAAGATTGCGATACACTGAGAGGTATTGAAGTTGAAGCGCTTAAGAAGAATGAAGAGGTGGTGGAAACCCTGGGAGAAAGGATTCTTGGCCGGGTTGCCTTACACGATGTATATGACCCGCTGACAGAAGAACTTCTTCTCAAGGCAGGACAACAGATCATGGAGGCCGATGTAAGAAAAATTGAAGCTTCTCCAATTGAAAGGGTTGAAGTGAGATCAGCACTTACATGCGAAGCTCAGAAAGGAATCTGTGCGAAATGCTACGGAAGAAACCTGGCGACCAATAAAATGGTACAGCGAGGTGAAGCGGTTGGTGTTGTGGCTGCACAGTCAATCGGGGAACCGGGAACACAGCTTACGCTGCGTACCTTCCACGTTGGAGGCATTGCCGGTAACATTTCGGAAGACAATAAGCTGGAAGCCAAATTCGACGGCAAGGCTGAAATTGAGGACCTGCGTATCGTAAAAGGCGAGAACAGTGAAGGTAAGCCTGTAGATATTGTGATCTCCAGAACCTCTGAGGTAAAGATTGTAGATGGTAAAACAGGAATTACGCTGAGTACCAATAACATTCCTTACGGATCTCAGATATTTATCAAGAACGGAGCGAAACTGAAAAAAGGTCAGTTGATCTGTCAGTGGGATCCATATAACGGTGTTATTGTTTCTGAATTCCCGGGTAAAATTGCCTATGAAAATATAGAGCAGGGAGTAACTTACCAGGTGGAAATTGATGAGCAAACCGGATTCCAGGAGAAAGTAATTTCAGAATCGAGGAATAAAAAGCTTATTCCAACGCTGCTGATCAAAAATACCAAAGATGAAGTGCTGCGTTCCTACAATTTACCTGTAGGTTCTCACATCATGGTTGATGACGGAGATAAGATTAAGGAAGGTAAGATTCTGGTGAAAATACCACGTAAATCTGCAAAAGCAGGAGACATTACAGGAGGTCTGCCAAGAGTAACTGAATTATTCGAAGCGCGTAATCCTTCTAATCCAGCTGTAGTTTCAGAAATTGACGGGGTTGTTTCCTTTGGTAAAATCAAAAGAGGAAACCGAGAGATCATCATTGAATCAAAGTTGGGCGAACAGAAGAAATACCTTGTCAAACTTTCGAACCAGATCCTTGTACAGGAAAATGACTATGTGAGGGCAGGAATGCCATTGTCTGATGGTTCTATCACGCCTGAAGACATCCTGGCCATAAAAGGTCCTTCTGCTGTTCAGCAGTATCTTGTAAATGAGGTACAGGAGGTATATCGTCTGCAAGGGGTGAAGATCAATGACAAGCACTTTGAAGTGGTTGTTCGCCAGATGATGCGTAAAGTGCGTATTGAGGATCCGGGAGATACAATATTCCTTGAAAATCAATTAGTCCACAAGGACGATTTCATTAGGGAGAACGACGAGATCTACGGCAAAAAAGTTGTTGAAGATGCCGGAGAATCTGAAAACCTTAAACCCGGGCAGATTATTTCTGCACGTGATTTAAGAGACGAGAATTCTATCCTGAAACGCTCAGATAAAAATCTGGTTACTGCCAGAGATGCCGTTGCAGCGACTGCTACACCGGTTCTCCAGGGTATTACCAGGGCATCACTGCAAACTAAATCGTTTATTTCGGCCGCATCCTTCCAGGAAACGACCAAAGTATTAAACGAGGCAGCGGTAAGCGGTAAGGTTGATGATCTTGAAGGCCTGAAGGAAAATGTTATTGTTGGGCATAAAATACCCGCCGGTACAGGAATGCGAGATTATGAATCTATCATCGTGGGCTCCAAACAGGAGTACGATGAGATCATGGCCCGCAAGGAAGAATTAAAATTCTAATACCAAAACCCTCAACCTTCAGGTTGGGGGTTTTTTGTTTAACTCTAAAATATCAGGCCATGGCCGAAAAAGACAAAAAGCAAAAACAAATCAATATAGAACTGGATGAAAAAATGGCCGAAGGGGTGTATTCAAACCTGGCTATCATCAATCATTCCGTGTCCGAGTTTGTTATAGATTTTATCAGTCTGATGCCGGGGGCTCCCAAAGCCAAGGTAAAGAGCAGGATCGTACTCACTCCTCAGCACGCCAAGAAATTCCTCAAGGCGCTGAGTGACAATGTTAGTAGGTTTGAAAACGCACATGGAACCATTAAGGACTATGAACAACCTCCTATCCCGTTGAATTTCGGGCCAACTGGGGAGGCATAAAACAAAAAATCCGGAATATGTTCCGGATTTTTTTTGCCTAATTTATACTGTATTTTATGCGAATTCAGACGTAAAATGCAATTTCACCTTAGAGTATTTCTGTTGAGTCATTTGCAATGAAAATGCCGAATCAGCCAGGAATACCAGCTGCCCTCGTTTATCAGTAGCCAGGAATTTTTGCTTTACCCTTTTAAATTCCCTGAATTCTTCACTGCTTGGGTCCTCGGGTTCTACCCAACAGGCTTTGTGTACCGGGAAATTCTCATAGGTGCATTTGGCGCCGTATTCGTGCTCGAGACGATACTGAATAACCTCATACTGCAGAGCTCCCACTGTACCGATCACCTTTCTTCCATTGAGTTCAAGGGTAAACAACTGGGCTACCCCTTCATCCATAAGCTGGTCGATCCCTTTGTACAACTGCTTCGCCTTCATTGGGTCGGCATTGTTGATATATCTGAAATGTTCTGGGGAAAAACTGGGTATTCCTTTGTAATTTATGCTTTCCCCTTCTGTTAGGGTGTCGCCGATCTTAAAGTTCCCGGTATCGTGAAGGCCAACAATATCCCCTGGAAATGAGGTGTCTACAATCTCTTTTTTCTCAGCAAAAAAAGCATTGGGACTGGAGAATTTAAGCTTCTTGTCCTGCCTGACGTGCAGGTAGGGTTTATTGCGCTCAAAAGTCCCGGAGACTACTTTTACAAATGCGAGACGATCCCTGTGTTTTGGGTCCATATTGGCGTGTATCTTAAATACAAAGCCGGTCATTTGTTTCTCATCGGCCTTTACCAGGCGTTCTTCAGCCATTTTATCCCTGGGGGGCGGGGCGATCTCTATAAAACAATCAAGCAATTCCCGAACTCCAAAATTATTCAGTGCCGAACCGAAGAAAACAGGTTGCTGATTTCCTGCCAGATAGGCTTCCTTGTTAAAAGGGGGATAAACACCTTCTATGAGCTCGAGATTTTCCCTGAGGGCATTGGCTGAGGAGTCCCCAATTATTTTATCGAGATCCGGATTACTTAGGTCGTCAAAAGCGATGGTCTCTTCAATATTTTTTTTACTGTCCCCGCTAAATAGGTTGATGTTTTTCTCGTAGATGTTGTAGATACCTTTAAAATCGTATCCCATGCCAATGGGAAAACTCAAAGGGCTAACAACAAGGCCTAATTTCTGTTCCACCTCGTCAAGAAGATCAAATGCATCTTTTCCTTCCCGGTCGAGTTTATTGATAAAAACGATCATAGGAATTTTCCTCATCCTGCAGACTTCCACCAGTTTTTCGGTCTGTTCTTCCACTCCTTTGGCAACATCAATTACGACAATTACACTGTCTACTGCCGTTAAAGTTCTGAAAGTATCCTCTGCAAAATCCTTGTGTCCTGGGGTGTCGAGAATATTGATCTTTTTGTCCCTGTATAGAAATGCAAGAACAGAAGTGGCAACGGAAATTCCCCTTTGTCTTTCAATCTCCATAAAGTCGCTGGTAGCCGACTTTTTTATCTTGTTATTTTTAACTGCTCCGGCCTCCTGGATGGCTCCCCCGAATAAGAGTAATTTTTCGGTAAGGGTGGTCTTTCCCGCATCAGGGTGGGAGATGATACCAAATGTTCGCCGTTTTGCTATTTCCTGTTTAAAATTCACAAAAAAAATTTTTGCAAAAGTAATGGATTTTATCTGGATGAGATCAGTATGGCGGACTTATAGGAGGAATGGTTCAGTTTTGTTTTTGAAATTTGAAAATCAGACCAAATAAAAGGTAAAAAGGATGAGCTGCAGAAAACTTCGATAAAGGGATGGAAACTGTATGGGGGTTGGAAATAATTCAGGGATATAAACTGTAGGAAAAAACTGTATTAAATTCAGTTTATCGATTATTCAGGTCAATAAAAGATAGTAATAAAAGAAAGGCTGGAAACAATTTGATGATCTTCTTATATGCCATATATTGCATGCTACTATATAGATTCCCAAAATCTTACCTAAAGTAATTTATCCCCCGTTATGGTGCTTGAGATAAACAAAGCTAGCCTATATGGAGAACATTACTTTTTATAAGGGACAAAAGACTCTTTTTGTCACTTTTTTAATTTCCTTTTTCCTGTTAATACATTCTCCGGATTCCTATGGAAGTATAGATCCGATCGCTGATACTTTGGAGCTTTCCAAGGGTAAGGACACCGATGGGGATGGTGTAAAGGACAAAGATGATATCGATGATGACAACGATGGTATCCTCGATACCGTTGAAGGTGAAGAAACTGATACGGATGGTGATGGAATTCCTAACTCTCTTGACATCGATTCGGATAATGACGGGATTCCTGATAATATAGAGGCTCAGACAGACGCAGGCTACCTGGCTCCTTCGGGAATTGATGCCAATGGTGACGGTCTTGATGACATATATGCCTGTAATGATGAAGGTGACGATGAGGACGATGATGATGACGATGATGATGACGATGATGATGATGATGATGATGAGGATGATGAGGATGACGACAACAACGGAGACGGAGTCTGTAATTACAATAGTAAAGAGGCTAAGTACAAAGGTAAAGACAAGGTTACCCTCTGTCATAAAGAAGATAAAAGTCCGAACAACCCACGCAACGGGTATCACGAGATCACTGTAGCACCATCAGCAGTACAGGCTCACCTCGATCATGGTGATACATTGGGACCATGTCCTGAAATACCCGATCCATGCGGCCTTACTCCTGTTGACACAGATGGGGACGATATTCCGGATTATATCGACATCGATTCCGATAATGATGGGATTATAGACAACTTGGAAGCTCAGACTACCTCCGGATTTATACCGGTATGTAACAATGATAGCGATGGCAATGGCCTGGATGATCATTATGAAAGTGCTCCCGGGGCTGGGGAAGGATTAGACCCTGTTAATACAGATGGTGACAACAATCCCGATTACAGGGATATCGATTCTGACAACGATGGAATTCCTGATAATGTAGAAGCTCAGACGACAGCCGGCTATGTGCCACCTACCGGGATGGATGCAGACAATGACGGCCTCGACGATGCTTACGAGAATAATGGGATTACTCCCCAAAACACCGACGGGACCGATGAGGTTGATTTCAGGGACCTCGATACAGACAATGATACTGTTCCTGATAATAATGAAGGGAATGATTTTAATTTTGACGGTATCCCCGATCAGACCTTTACTGGGAATGATTCGGATGGAGATGGTCTGGATGACGGTTATGAAGGTTCCAATGTCAATGACGGATTTGATGTAAATGACGAAATAAATGATCCGGCCAATGACCTTCCTGATACTGACGGGACAGATGATGTAAATTACCGTGATCTTGATGATGATGGAGATGGTATTGATACTCCGGATGAAGATGACAATGAAAATGGAGACCCCACAGATGATGATACCGATGATGATGGTACTCCAGACTATCTGGATCCCGATAATGACGGGGATTCTGACGGGGATGGAGTAACAGATGATGACGAAGACGATGATGGAACCGATCCGAATGATCCATGTGATTTTATCCTTGCCAGTCAGACCGTAGACCCTTCAGCCGACTGGAATGCAGCTGATTGCGATGGTGATGGGGTTACCAATAGTGATGAAGTTACCGATGAAACCGATCCTTTGGATCCATGTTCCTATAACCCGGACAGTGTAACCCTTGATCAAAGCGGGGATTACCTGGTTGAAGATTGTGACGGTGACGGCGTAACCAACGGTGACGAACTAACCGATCATACGGACCCACTCGATGCCTGCGACTTTGTACTGGCGAGCCAGACTGTTGATCCTTCTGACGATTGGAATTCAACTGATTGCGATGGCGATGGGGTGACCAATAGTGATGAAGTAACCGATGGAACCGATCCCCT
>NZ_JBGKBE010000009.1:0-136222 GCF_041358175.1 Muriicola sp. E247 | reverse complement strand
ATTGCCCGAAGTGCGCTCTGCACTACTTCGGGCTTCCTTTGATCCCGCTGCTGAAAATACTGCAAAGCTCATTGCCTTGCGGCAATGCTTTTTCCGTTTCTCCCATCTTTAGAAAGCGAGCTTTCTGCAATGCTCGAAACGAAAAAAGCCCATTCTTGCGAATGAGCTTTTTGTGCTTTAAGTGGTACCTCCAGGAATCGAACCAGGGACACACGGATTTTCAGTCCGTTGCTCTACCAACTGAGCTAAGGTACCTTCTGCGGGTCTGCACCCGCCGAAGCCTAGTGCGTAGGCGGGGGCAAATATAATTTCAAATTTAGGAACTACCAATAAAAAAGGAAAAAAAGGCCCGTCTTTTTTTCCAATTTACAATCTTTGTACTATGAATCTTGTTATCGATGCGGGCAACACCTCCAACAAGCTGGCTGTGTTCAGAAAGAACGACCTGTTGTTTCTAACCAGTTCGGATACACCCGGCTTTCATAAGGCGGTAAAAGATGTGTTCTCAAAATTTCCGGAAATAAATCATGCCCTGGTAGCCTCTGTTGGCTCGCTCACAAAGCGGGAACTCAATGTTTTGGCCATTTTTTGCAAGGTTCAGTTGCTGACCTCGGTAGCTTCTGTGCCCTTTAAAAATTCATATGCCAGTCCGCAAACCCTTGGGGTAGATCGTATTGCGCTGGCCACTGCAGCCTACTTCAATTACCCCAATACCAATACCCTCGTCATAGATGCAGGTACCTGCATCACCTATGATATGGTCAACGATTATGGAGAATATCTAGGCGGGGCCATTTCACCCGGGTTACACATGCGCTATAAATCACTTCATGAACACACAGCAAGCCTGCCCCTGCTCGACCCCAGCCCATTTATGGAGCTAATCGGTAATACGACCGAAAATAGTATCCACAGCGGAGTAATTAACGGAATATGCAGGGAGATCGATGGCGTAATTACACAATATCAAAGTCGGTTTGAACATTTAACAGTTATTTTAACAGGAGGGGACGGTCAATTTTTGTCGAATCGGCTAAAAAATACCATATTTGCCAACTCGAATTTTCTTCTGGAGGGCTTGAATTATTTGCTCGAATACAACAAACGCTAAATGATCAGAAAACTAGGTTTTGCCATAATATGCCTCGCAGCCAGTGGTCTGTACGCGCAAGATGGAACAGTCTCTCCCTATTCTTATTTCGGGGTCGGCGACCTCAGAGCAGGCAGTACTATTGAAAATCAAATGATGGGAGGATTGAGTCTTTACACAGACAGTATCCATATCTCACTAAAAAACCCTGCGGGCTATGGGAAGTTAAGGCTCACCACCTACACCGCCGGTTTGAGTCATAAAGAAATATCCCTTAATAGTTTTACAGAGCAGGAAAAGTCGTCTGTCACTAATCTGGAATACCTGGCTATCGGTTTTCCTCTGAGTCCCAAGATTTCATCCGGACTCGGCCTCAGGCCATTCTCCTCTGTAGGCTATGATGTATTGCAGGAGACCGTGAACTCCAATGGTGATGATGTAACCAATCTGTATTCCGGTAGCGGGGGTATCAATCAGGTCTTTTTGTCAATAGGTTTCGAAGCGGCAAAGAATCTCAACCTGGGGGCATCCGTTAACTACAATTTTGGTAGCCTGGAAAATGAAACAGTTCAGCAAATTGATGGCCTTCAGTTTGGTACAAGGGAAACACAAGAGTCGAAAGTTGGAGGTTACGATTTTGTTTATGGCCTTACCTATACTCCCAAGATCGGAAAAAAATATACCCTCTTCACTTCGGCCGTCATTAACACACAGGTAAACCTGATCTCTGAAAATGAACAAACCATAGGGTCATTCTCTCAGGCAACAGGAGCTACTATCGAAGAACTCGACGTAAACTTGCAGGAACAAGGACTAAAAAACACAGAACTTAAGATCCCCACCATTGCTACTTTCGGCCTCGGATTTGGGGAAGATAAAAAATGGTTTCTCGGAGCTGAATATAGCTTTCAGCAACTGAGTAGTTTTGAAAATCGATTCTTAAAAATCCAGAATCAGGAGTATACAGATGCCAGCAGTTATGCCCTGGGTGCTTTTTATATTCCAGATTATACATCCTTTGGGAGCTACCTTAAAAGAGTTACTTATAGAGCCGGACTGAGATACGATTTTTCAGGAGTGGTGGTCAACGAAAAGGAAATTCAAAACTTTGGCATAACTTTTGGTCTTGGTTTACCGTTGGGAGGAAATTTCTCCAACCTGAATCTAGGATTTGAATGGGGGAAAAGAGGTACAACTGCCGCTGACCTGATCGAAGAAAAATACTTCAGGGTCAACATAGGACTCTCATTTAATGATAGATGGTTCCAAAAAAGGAAAATAAATTGATAAAAAATTAGTACATTAACCGCTTTAAAACGTAACACGATGAAAAAGGAACTTTACTTAATGATGTTTGCCATTCTGGGCTTTACAGGCATTAGTTTAGGACAGGCGCAAAATCCTGAATGCATGACCAATCTCTCCATATATGCAGAGCATGCCAAAGTTAAAAATTATGACGCTGCCTACGGACCATGGAAAATGGTTTATGAAGCATGCCCGGATATTAACAAGGCTAATTTCTCCTATGGTGAAAGAATTCTGAAATATAAGATAGAGAACAGCAGTGGTGCTGAAAAGGACGCGTTTATTCAGGATCTATTATCCCTTTATGACAATAGCCAGAAATATTTCCCTGAAAGCTTTACCCCTGGTGGAGTAGCGATTGATAAAGTACTCTTAATGTACGATAATAAAATGGCTTCCAACGAGCAGATATTTAATATGTTAGATAAGGCTTTCAAGGAAGACAGGGAGAATTTTAAGAATCCAAAAGCTCTTTATCTATACTTTTCGAGCCTCGTTGACCTTTATGAGGCTAATAAAAAAGAATTGCAGGATGTGTTTAACACCTATGACGATGTCACTGAAAAAATTGAAGAAGAAAATGGGGAGTTGACAGATATCATCACGAAGTTACTGCCAAAAGAGGACGCAGGCACATTGACATCTAAAGAAAAGCGCAGGTTAAGAGTGGCAACGACCAACTCAGAGTCTTACGGTAAAATTGCCGGAAGTGTGGACTCAAAATTAGGAGCTCTGGCCGATTGTGAAAACCTGATTCCGCTTTACGAAAGAAGTTTTGAAGCAAAAAAAGGGGATGTCACCTGGGTTAAAAGAGCCGTGGGGAGAATGTTTAGCAAGGATTGTACAGATGATCCTATGTTCAGAAAATTATTCGAAGCTCAGCTAGCACTGGATCCCTCTGCTGATGCCTATGTTTACGGAGGAACGCTCAAAAAGAAATCCGGAGATAACAGCGGGGCAATAGCCGACTTTAACAAGGCATTAGATTTGGAAACTAATCCTAAGAAAAAATCAAATATCGCATATAAGATCGCCACTAGCTACCGAAGAAGCAGCAAGTCGACCGCTAGAAATTATGCAATGAAAGCAATTGATGCCAACCCATCTAACGGAAATGCTTATTTGCTGATAGCTAACTTATACGCTTCAAGCGCAAACGAATGTGGAGATACGCCTTTTGAAAAGCGGGCAGTGTACTGGAAAGCTGCTGATATGGCTCGAAGAGCCGGACGTGTTGATCCATCACTCAGCGGCAGGGCAGGACAGGCTGCTGCCAGTTATGCGGCCAAGGCGCCTTCAAAAACGGACATCTTTAATTCGGGAATGGCCGGTAAAACCCTTAGCTTTAAGTGCTGGGTAGGTGGGAGCATAACAGTCCCGAGCTTGTAAGGAGATGATACCCCTGGGTAAAAAAATAACATATCAGATTGCCATAGTATGTACTGTGGCAATCTTTTTTTTTGGCTGTCAGGACACTTACAAAAGGGTGGGAGATGAAAAGCAAATTGAAATCTATCCCCAGGGTGTAGCTCAGAATTTCAGACTTACTTATACGGAGACACCGGAAGAATTGGAAAGTGAAGACAAAGGCGCTTCCAGGGTGATCGCGGTCCTGAAAAGTCCGGTTAGTGAAGACTTTGACAATATGTTATTTAAGTATCGAACCTTTCCTGAAGGGCTTGAAGTAGAATATTATGACAAAGACAATAACAAAAGTACCATCAAAGCCAATTACGGAATCATCTACTCTCAGACTAATATAATCGACCTGAGAGGTGAAGTTGTGATAGAAACCCACGACGGTAAAAAGCTCGAGACGCCCCAGTTATACTGGGACCGAAAGGAGGAGTGGATTTTTACCCAGGAAAAATTTACCTATACTAATCCGGAAGACGGAACCGTTATGGACGGAGAAGGAATGGATTTTAACCGCGATTTCAGTTTTTTTAATGCCCATAGAACCTATGGTTTAATGACAATAAACGAAGAAGAATCATGATCAAGATTTTGCGATTTACTGAATACCTTTACCTAATTGTTGCCCTGATCTCAATGTATAAGATCTGGGAATTATGGGATACAGACAGACAGGGTACCTATATCTTTATCTTTTTTGCCGTAGTTTCCATGGGCATGTTTATTTTTCGAAGAAATTACCGCCAGCGATTTGAAAAAAGAAAGCGTGATAACAACTCTTAGTCTTGGATAGTTCTATTCTGATCATTGTGATTTGCCTTGTGCTGTCTGCTTTCTTTTCCGGAATGGAGATCGCCTTTGTATCGGCTAACAAGATCCATATCGAGATTGAAAAAAAGCAAACCGGCTTCCTGGCTAAAGTCCTGGCCCGCCTAACCCGAAAACCTTCCAAGTTTATTGCTACCATGCTTATTGGGAATAATATTGCCCTTGTAGTCTACGGCTTTTTTATGGGTGACCTGCTTATGGCGTGGTTCGGTAAGATGCTCCCGTCCGATTACCGATTTGTCCAGCTCGCCCTAACCGATTTCAGCCTCCTTACTCAGACGCTTATCTCAACACTGATCATTCTCATTTCCGCTGAATTCCTGCCCAAAGTGTTTTTTCAGATATATTCAAATACCTTACTGAAGTTTCTGGCAATACCGGCCTATATGTTCTATGCGATATTCTCACTTATATCCGATTTTATCATTAAAGTGTCCGACTTTATACTGCGAACCTTTTTTAAGACAGATGGAGATCAGGTACAGCTCGCATTCAGCAAAATGGAATTGGGAGATTATATAACCGAACAGATGGAGGCTGTGGAAGCAGAAGACGATGTTGATTCTGAAATTCAGATTTTCCAGAATGCCCTTGAATTCTCTGCGGTCAAAGCACGGGAAGTGATGGTGCCCAGGACGGAAATTACAGCCGTAGAAATACATGAAACCCCTAAGTCTCTCGCAAAATTATTTTCAGAGACAGGCTATTCCAAAATCCTTGTTTACAAAGAAACGATTGACGATATCATAGGTTATATTCACTCCTATGAGCTGTTTAAAAAGCCTAAAACCATAAAAAGTATCCTGCTGCCGGTAGAGTTTGTACCCGAGACCATGCTGATCCATGAGATTCTTAAAATCCTTACCAAAAAACGGAAAAGTATGGCCGTTGTTTTAGATGAGTACGGAGGCACCTCGGGGGTGATGACCGTGGAAGATATTGTTGAAGAGCTCTTTGGCGAGATAGAAGACGAACACGATTCTACGGATCTTCTCGAGGAGCAGACCAGTGAAACAACTTTTAAGTTCTCTGCACGTTTGGAAGTAGATTACATAAATGAAACTTATAAACTTGAGCTTCCTGACACTGAGGAATTTGAAACACTGGGAGGTCTTCTGGTTCATGAAACAGGGGAAATTCCTGAGAAAGACACAGAAATCAGAATCGGAGACTACCTCTTTACCATCCTTGAAGTGTCTAGTACCAAGATCGATTTGGTCACCCTCGAAGTGATACAAAACGACTAAGCCCAAAACCTAGCTCAGATAGCTGGATATTAACTTTTATTATTTAAGGGAAAATGGTAATTTCGCCCACTGATTTTAAACAATCTAGATAAATGGCAATTTTAGAGAATATTCGGAAACGAACCACTGTTTTGATCCTGATCATAGGAATGGCATTATTTGCATTTGTGATTTCGGGAATTTTCACCAGTGATGGATTTTCCGGAGGAAAGGTGGGCTCTTCAGTGGGTGATATCAACGGGGAGGAAATATCAATAGACGCCTTCAGACAAAAACTGGAAAGGGCTACGAGAACCAGTGGACAATCGGCTTCGTCCATGCAGCTGGTCAATACTATCTGG
Source organism: Muriicola sp. E247 (assembly GCF_041358175.1). Taxonomy (NCBI): domain Bacteria; kingdom Pseudomonadati; phylum Bacteroidota; class Flavobacteriia; order Flavobacteriales; family Flavobacteriaceae; genus Muriicola; species Muriicola sp. E247. The sequence goes on along the minus strand of NZ_JBGKBE010000009.1, from coordinate 129,992 downwards.
AATCAGGTAGAGCGAAATACCCTGCTTGATCAACAGATTGAAGCACTGGGAATCGACATAGAACAAGACCAGATTATCGAGGTGATTAAAAGCAGCCCAGGTCTTGCACAGAATCCTCAATTTGCTGATGAAAACGGGCAGTTTGATGAAAGGAAGTTCAGGGATTTTATTCTGGAATTAAAAATTAATGCCCCAAGCCAGTATGAAGATTGGTTACAGGACGAACAAGCCATTATTGAAAACGCCAAGCAACAGGTATACTTCAATCTGGTTCGGGCAGGTATGGGTGCTACATTAAAAGAAGGAGAATTAGATTACAAATTAGCTAACGATAAGGTCGATATCAGATACGTCCGTGTTCCTTATGCATCGATTCCTGACAGCACTATCACAGTGACGAGAAATGAGATTGAAGCGTATATTAAAGAGAATGAGAAGAAATATACACAGGAAAAATCCCGCGACATTCAGTTTGTATATTTTGAAGAAGGACCGTCTGATGAGGATATAGATGCAACAGAAGCCGCCATTACAGCTTTGTTGGATGATAGTGTGGAATATTTTGAAGACAGGGATACCACTGAAACCATTCCCGGATTCAGGAATACTAAGGATGTTAATGCATTTCTGGATAGGAATTCGGATGCGAAATACGACAGTATATTTAAGGCAAAATCAGAATTACCAACACAATTTGCCGACGCCCTTTTCGAATTAACTCCTGGGGAGTTGTATGGTCCTTACAGAGATGGGGACGTCTTTAAGGTTTCCAGAATGATGGCTAAAAAACCTAACGGATCTGTAAAAGCCAGCCATATCTTAATTACCTACCAAGGTGCCGAACGTGCCAATCCCGAAGTAACACGTTCCAAGGAAGAAGCAAAACAAAAAGCTGAAGATGTTTTAGAGGAGGCTCTGAAACAAGATGCCGTATTTGCCCAGCTGGCAAGAGACAACTCGGATGGACCATCTGCACCTAGAGGGGGAGATCTCGGATTCTTTCAGGAGGGGATAATGACTCCTAAGTTCAATGACTTTGCCTTTGGAAATCCGGTAGGCCATATTGGTCTGGTGGAAACAGAATTTGGTTTTCATATTGTAAAGGTTGATGAAAAGCGTGATTTGGTTCAACTGGCCACACTTACCAGAGACATACAGCCCTCGGATGAAACCATAAATGCTTTGTTCACCGACGCCACTAAATTTGAAATGACTGCAGTAGATTCTGATAAAAGCCTAAGTGAGGTTGCCCAGGAGAATGACTATGTGGTGAGACCGGTAAACCGACTCAAAGCTATGGATGAAAATCTTCCGGGTCTGGGTGCTCAGAGGAGAATTGTTCAGTGGGCTTTTAGTGAGGATACAAATCTAGGAGACATCAAGCGATTTGATGTGAATAACGGATATGCGGTTGTACAGCTAACAGCGACTTACAAAAAAGGCCTGATGGATGTTGAAGATGCTTCAGTAACCGTATTACCTATCCTTCGTAAAAAGAAAAAGGCGGAGAAAATCAAAGCCGAAAATGCTGGTAAATCCATGTCGGAAATTGCTGCTGCCTATGCTACTACCGTTTCCAATGCCACAGCATTGACCGTAAAATCGCCTACCATTCCTGGGGCTGGTAGAGAGCCTCTGGTAGTGGGTACTGCATTTTCTATGGAAGTTGGGAAAACATCCAGCTTTATTTCAGGGGAATCAGGAGTGTTCATGTTCGAGGTCACGAATAAAGAAGAAGCACCGGCGCTTGACAATTACGTTACCTACTCCAATAATCTCCAGGCATCAAATGCCGCCAGGGTAGCTAACAGTTTGGTTGAAGCCTTAAAAGAAAAAGCAGATATCGAGGACAATCGTTCTGTGTTCTATTAATAGAAGAAGTTAAATGTGAAATAGCCCCGGTAAATACCGGGGTTTTTTTATGGGATGAGATCGTCAAAAGGTAAAATAGTCTGATATCCCTTTGTTTTGAAATACGAAGGAATAGTTTCATTCCCGGTAGCCAATACAAAATCACCTCCCCAGGCCCCGAGACTTTTTACGACACCATCCAAGTCCGGAAATAACTGATCCTGAATCCTTTGAATTTGAAGCGCATCCGAAAGGAGTTCTTCATGTTCCAGCAATAAGGCGCCAAAAGCATCTTGCTCTGTACAAGCAGCAACTGCCCTTGTGATATCGGAGATCTGAGCTATGAATCCCTGTTGATTAGCCACATTCTTTCTATAGTGTGAAATAGCAGCCCTGCTGTTTTGCTTTCGATTGAGGTGAACAAAAAATAGGTTTTTTCTAAAGGGAGGATTGTACTCGATTAGTTCAACTTCCGGAATTTTATTAATGACTTTATAGATAAGCGGTTTGTTACTTTGAGCACAGGCGATATCATAGCCACTCCCCGAAAATGCATTCCATAGCAAGGAATAAGCATCTACTGCAGCCCATTGGGCTATATTGTTGATCAGGGTTGAAGAACTGCCTAGGCCCCAATTTCTTGGAAATTCAAGTTTGGTTGTAGCCTGTGTGCCGTTAAGAGCATCCAGGAATTCAGGTTTGAGGCGCACTGCCTCTCTCAGCAGGCTTAATAAAGTATGGCGGATATCAGAACCTTTCGTTACGGGGGCATCTGCTTTGAACTCTGCAAGATCGAAAGTGGTTTCAAACCAGATGTTTTGTTCAACATCAATACTTTTCCATTGAAGTCCTTTGTTTTTACCTGGCTCAATCAGCAATTCCTGCCCCTGTCTTGTGGGAAGGCCAAGTGCCAGGGCACCATCGAGAACTGCGTATTCTCCGGTGAGTAAAAGTTTTCCATTACTTCTGTAAGTCTTACTCATTTAGGATTTTCCTCTTAGTCGGTCCAAAGCTTCTACCACGGCATGGTGGGTGGCACTGTGTTTTTTAAAATATTCAACTAATTGTTTTTTCTCTTCATCAGATGCGCTCATCTGATTGAGTATGTTCAAAAGATGCATTTTCATATGCCCTTGTTGTATTCCGGTTGTTACAAGGGATTGTACCGCTGCAAAATTCTGAGCTAGTCCGGCTACCGCCACAATACCCATAAGTTGTTTTGCATTGGGTTTTTGTAAAATTTCGAGTGCGATTTTTACCAGGGGATGAAGACTTGTGAGGCCGCCAACCGTACCAAGTGCAAGAGGTATTTCAATCCAAAAATGAAATTCCCCGTTTTCAATGCGAGCCTGGGTAAGGCTTTTATACGACCCTTGCCTGGATGCATATGCATGAATGCCTGCCTCAACTGCTCTGAAATCATTCCCGGTGGCCAGAACGACAGCATCAATTCCGTTCATAATTCCTTTGTTATGAGTTACAGCTCGATGGGGTTCCACATTGGCAATGGAAACGGCTCTCACTATCTTTTCTGCAAATTCAAGGGCACTGATACCCATATCAGACCCAAGGTCGTCTACATTACAGCTTACTTCGGCTCGTACAAGACAATGGGGTACATAGTTGGAGAGAATGCTCATAACAACTTCAATATCCTTCTCAGTATTCTGCAGGATAGTGGATGTACCAGCCTCCTTCTGAAGTGTTTTGGCGAATTGTTCCAGACAGGAGTTAATAAAGTTGGCACCCATGGCATCAAGGGTATCAAAAGTGCAGTGCAATTGAAAATAGTCCTCCAGATCAAGGGTTTTGTCTCTAAGTTCAATATTCCTGATCCCACCGCCCCGGGCAACCATATTTTTTGTTATTGCAGCTGTTTCTTCGTAAAATTTTGGTTTTATGGCGTCGAAAAACTTTCCTATCCGGGCTTTGTCTCCTCGGTACATGAAGTGAACCTGTCCGATTTTTTCTGTACCAAGTACCGTAGTTTTAAATCCCCCTTTGGAAATCCAGAATTTCGCTGCTTTACTTGCCGCAGCCACTACAGAACTTTCCTCTATAGCCATGGGAATCGCATAAAGCTCTCCGTCAATTAGAAAATTGGGGGCGATACCCAATGGTAAGTAGTAATTGGTGAGGGTATTTTCTATAAATTCATCGTGGAGTTGTTGTAATTTTCTGTCGTCGTTCCAATACTTCCTGATCAAGGAAATACTCGCTTTTGGGTCGTCAGTATACTGCTCGGCTATCCAGCGTATTTTTTCATCTTTAGACAGCTTGGAAAAACCTTCAATGGGTAAGGGCATTTTAAAGGGTATATGGCTTCAAAGATAGTAATATTGCCTTAACATCCGATGATCCTCCGGGGGTTAAACATTCGGGTAAAACCAAGGACTTATAAGCCATTTTCTGAACGATTGAAATAGCAATTGGCGGGCAGAAAGTTATTTTTTTAGGGAAAATATTAGTAAACTTGAGGGTTTGAATCTGAACAAAACTATCGAATGAAAAATTCCCTCCTGCTGTTTATTTTCCTTACAGCATCCACTCTGGTTTTTACACAACAACAAAAAATTACTCTCGAAGAGATCTGGGGAGGTAAATTTTCTACCAAGGGCCTCCAGGAACTCAGGTCGATGAACGATGGCCAACACTATAGCATTCTCAATCTGGATAAGGCTACAGGGGTAAGTAGTATTGAAAAGTACGCCTATGAAACTCTGGAAAGCACAACTACCATTCTCAGCTCTTCTCCGGAAAATGGAGTGCCTTATTTCAGCTCATACACCTTTAGTAAAGACGAGTCTGTCATCCTGTTAGCCACGGAGATAGAAAAAATTTACCGACACTCAAGAAGGGGAATATACTATGTGTATGATACTTCCGCCAAAACAATTATAAAAATATCGGATAACAAAATCATGGCCCCACAGCTTTCGCCCGATGGATCCAAGGTCGCCTACGTATTTGAAAATGACCTTTACCTTTTCGATCTCTTATCCGGGGCAACCACCCGGATCACAGAGGATGGAAGGGCCAACGCTATTATCAACGGGGTAACAGACTGGGTATATGAAGAAGAATTTGGGTTTGTAAGGGCATTCGACTGGAATTCGGACGGTACCCGAATCGCATTTCTGCGCTTTGATGAAAGGGCTGTACCTGAATTTTCCATGGATATTTACGGGGAGGGACTTTATCCTTCCCAAAACCGATTTAAATATCCCAAGGCGGGGGAGGAGAACTCCAAGGTCACGCTTCATCTTTATGGCCTGGAGAATGCCAGCCTAAAGGAGGTCCCCCTCCCGGAGGCATACTATATTCCCAGGTTGCTCTGGAAGCAGAATCCTGATGAACTGAGCGTACAAACCCTGAACCGGGCACAGAACCACTTGAGGATGTATACCGTTGAGGCTCCAGACGGAGTGGTGTCCCTTCTGCTCGAGGAACGCGATGAGGCCTATATAGATATCACTAACGACCTCACTTTCCTGGAAGATGACAGTTTTATCTGGACCAGCGAGCAAGACGGATATAACCATATTTATCACTACAAGCCAGAAACCAGTATCAGGAAGCAGCTGACCTCGGGTCCCTGGGAGGTGACAAGTTATTACGGATATGATCCCAAAAAGAAAGCGATCTTCTACCAGAGCACTGAGAATGGGTCGATCAACCGCGACGTATATAGAATAGGAATTAATGGGAAAAATAAGAGAAAGCTAACCGAAGAAGTAGGGACTCATAGTGCTGCATTTAGTACGGACTTCTCCTATTTTATCAATACCTATTCAAGTGTGGAAACTCCATACAGGTATACCTTACACAGGGCAACGGATGGGTTAAAAATGAAGGACATTCGAGACAACTCTTCAGTCGCCGAACTTTTAAAGAATTACAAAACAAGTCCTAAAGAATTTTCAACCATCAATATCAACGGCTATGACCTAAATATGTGGATGATTAAACCCGCCGATTTTGACCCGGGAAAAAAGTATCCGTTGTTTTTGTTCCAGTACAGTGGTCCTGGATCACAACAGGTAGCGAATCGCTGGTGGGGAAGTAATGACTACTGGCATCAGATGCTCGCCCAGGAAGGAATCGTGGTCGCCTGTGTTGACGGAAGGGGAACTGGCTACAAAGGAAGAGACTTTAAGAAAATGACCTATAAGGAACTTGGGAAATACGAAGTAGAAGACCAGATCTCAGTAGGGAAAAAGCTGAGTGAATATTCCTGGATAGATGAAGATCGTACCGGGATATGGGGTTGGAGCTATGGAGGATTTATGTCGTCTAATTGTATTTTACAGGGTAACGACACCTTCGAACTGGCAATTGCCGTAGCCCCTGTTACCAGCTGGAGGTTTTATGACACTGTATATACCGAACGCTATATGAGCACGCCCCAGGAAAACCCGAATGGCTACGATGACAACAGTCCTCTTACCTATCCTTCTATGCTCAAAGGAGATTATTTGCTGATCCATGGTTCGGGGGATGATAACGTGCACGTGCAGAATACCATGAGGATGATCGAAGAACTGGTACAGGCAAATAAGCAATTCGACTGGGCCATTTATCCCGATAAAAGTCATGGAATTAGCGGGGGAAATACCCGACTACAACTTTACAGCAAAATGACCAGTTTTATAAAGAACAAACTCTAACAATCCAATAATATGGCAATGTCAACTAAACCAGCACACGAAAGAGAGTTATTTGGTCACCCGGCCGGACTCTACATCTTGTTTCTAACAGAAATGTGGGAACGCTTCTCATACTACGGGATGAGGGGTATTTTAGTGTTATATCTCACTGCAGAGACCCTGGGAGATAATCCCGGTCTGGGCTGGCTGAGCAACGAAGCACTTTCCCTTTATGGCTGGTATACGATGTTGGTATATGTGGCTTCCATTCCCGGAGGTATTATTGCTGATAAAATCATCGGCCAGAAAAAAGCCGTTATGATTGGAGGCTTTTTACTGGTAGCAGGACACGGGATTCTTTCTGTTGAATTGATGTGGGCCTTTTATACAGGTCTCGCACTAATTATTTCAGGTGTAGGGATGCTGAAACCTAATATTTCTACCTTGGTTGGTGGATTGTATCAACAAGGTGACGAACGACGTGACAAAGGATTTTCAATCTTCTATATTGGCATCAATACGGGAGCTGCCCTCGCAGCATTATCTGTGGCATATGTTGCTGATATTTGGGGATGGCATGCCGGATTTGGACTTGCAGCCATTGGGATGGTATTAGGACAAGTGGTATATCTCTCAGGGCAGAAATACCTGGTATCAGTAGGTAATAAACCAAAACCCGTGGAAGCGAATAGCGATGATGTTTCCATCAAACAGATTTTCCAGCAACAATTTAGCTCAGGCAAAACACTGCTGATTACCTTGTTCCTCGCCCTAGGATCAAGTCTGGCTGCCTGGTTTTTTATCGGACATCAGAAGATCGCCTATATCGTATTCTTTATTTTTCTTTCAGTCGTAGTAGGGATGATGGTGACCATTTATCAGGATCTCAGATCTCAGGTTGAGAAAGACAGATATTTGGTTTTATTACTGTCCTTTATTATTGTGATCGTATTCTGGGGGGCATTTGAGCAGGCAGGCGGCCTAATGAATCTCTATGCTGAAAATAGAACAGATCGCTTCCTCTTTGGTTATGAAATACCCGCTGCGGCTTTTCAGTTCTTTAACCCTTTTTATATCATGATCTTTGCCGTTCCTGTGGCTAATTTCTGGTTGTGGTGGAAACACAGAGGCAAAGAGGCTTCTTCTTTGTTTAAAATGGCGAACGGAGTAATTATCATGGGACTTGGTTTTGTTTTTATGGTATTTGCTTCTATGCAGTACGAGGAGTTAGGAAAATCGGCATTGTATTGGCTGGCCCTGGCTTATCTCTTTCACACCCTTGGCGAATTATGTGCTTCCCCTGTGGCGCTCTCCTTTATTACCAAATTGGCACCTGTAAGATATGGGGCCCTGATGATGGGTGTGTATTTTGCTGCTACCGGACTCGGTAATAAAGTGGCCGGACTCATAGGAGAATCTGCTTCGGAAGCTGGTGAACTCAATATATTTGCCGGAATCACCATTTTCTGCGTCATCTTTGGTGTTTTGGTGATTATGCTTTTAAAACCACTAAAACGATTAACTCACGGAGTGGAGGAAGAAGAAAGAGATTTAACAAAATAAAATCAGGGATACCCTGCCGTAAATTCAATTAGGATTTAAAAAGACCAACCGATGAATACTGATATCGAAAATCTGTTTAAGGATAAAGTTTTAGGGCACCCGGCAGGCCTTTTTGTGCTTTTCTTCACCGAAATGTGGGAGCGTTTTTCCTTTTACGGCATGCGCGTACTACTCGTATTGTTCCTTACTGCGCCTATCCTTGATAGCAATCCTGGCTGGGAATGGCCAAGGGAACATGCCCTGGCACTGATTGGGACCTATGCTTCCCTTCTTTACTTAACGCCTATTTTGGGTGGGTATATAGCTGATAAGCTTATTGGGTATAAAAAGGCAATCATCATAGGATGTGCAGTGATGACCCTGGGCCATGCATGCATGGCGCTGGAAACGGTATGGTCTCTCTATGTAGGTCTTGGACTTCTGGTTATTGGCACCGGATTTTTTAAACCAAATATCACCTCGGTGATTTCAGAAATGTATCGTGGCAAGGAATCCAAAAAGGATGGGGCCTATACAATTTTCTATATGGGTGTTAATGCCGGGGCCTTCTTCGGGATGATGCTCTGTGGATATCTGGCCGAGAACTACGGCTGGGCATGGGGCTTTGGCCTCGCTGGGATATTTATGTTCTTCGGAATGCTGCAATTCTGGCTCGCCGGTAGCCTCTTCGGCAAAATAGGGGAAAAGCCTATGAAGGCATCAGAAGTATTCGATCCTTCGGAAATACAGGAACAGGAAGTAGAGGAAAAGCTCAATCCTTTTACCAAATTTGATTATCTCCTTATAATCCTGTCTTCCTTGGGAGGTCTGATGTATTTATTCAATGATCCTCTATCCAAGATTGAGAATATCAACTTCCTCGATTTTACCTTGCAATTGCCGTTTTCAGAAGATGTTTTAGATGGCTCTACTATTACTGTTCTCTTAGCCTTGTTTATATTTCTGATCCTGATTATTAGTCGGACTTTAAGGTATACCAGGCTCGTACGGAACAGGATATTCGCTGTGTCTATTTTTGGGATATTTACGGTGATATTCTTTGCCACCTTTGAGCAAAATCTGGGTACGATGACCATTTTTGCCAGGGACTATACAGACAGGACACTAACCGGTTCTGCATCCCTGATCTTTAAAATCGTCGATGCCCTTCTAACAACAGTACCGATGATAATCATTACCTGGGTGTTGTATTTGCTGTTCAAAAAGACCTATTCCAGGATTCCCTTCTCAAACATTTTTTTGGGTATAGCTTTTATAGGTATCTGGGGGCTTTCGATATTCCGTCTTTATGAGAAATTTGCTCAGGAGGGGAATGAAGTAGAGGCCAGCTGGTTTGCCATTTTGAACTCCTTTTTTATTATTACCCTGGCTCCATTATTTTCCCGTTGGTGGGAGAGCAAATACAACCCGAGTGCAGCTCATAAGTACGGTATCGGACTCATACTACAAGGATTGGGGTTTGCAGTACTGGTCTTTGGAACCCTGAGTATCCCTCAGGGGGCAGCCACAGCTTCAGTAAGTATGATCTACTTGATACTTGCCTATCTCCTGATCACCATGGGTGAATTGTGTGTTTCTCCGGTCGGACTGTCCTATCTGAGTAAATTAGTTCCGCCACGGATGATTGGCTTTATGTTCGGAATCTGGTATCTGGCGATAGCTATCGGACAGAAATTGGCAGGAACACTTGGAGGAATGATTGACGAGATCACGGCTACCTACTCCCTGAGTAGTTTCTTCCTGATCTTTACCATTCTCTGTATTGCCCTCGGGGGTATTTCAATTGTATTGAACCGACCTCTGAAACGGATGATGCACGGTATTCGTTAACCTTTTTACATTTGCCCTAACGACAGGGCTCCCATCTCTGCAGTGGAATAAAACGGAATTCCATAGATCTGACAGCTACGTCTCCAGCGCCTGATGTCATCAGCATAATTACTGCCATCTGCAATTATTCTGTCAGGACAACTCTGCTCGAGAATTCGTCCCAGGTGAATTCTGGGGGATTGTGTTAAAATCAATCCCTTGATATTTTTCAGTACCGGAGGAAGTACCCCTGAACTGTCTAGTAGTATCCATTGATCCTGACCTAAATAAAATGAATTTGGAACAGGAATTGATTTTGTGGATTGTATTCGCCGATTCAACTCAAAATTTTCAACCAGGGTTTTTATTTTCATCGAGTCATTGGTCATCGCGTAAAGAACATCTCCATTTTGATAGAGAATGGCTGTGCTGGCCACTTGATGCAGAATCATAACTTCATTTTTTTGCCTGTTCTGATGTAGCAGGTATAAATTCCATACCTGAAATCCGGCAATTGAAACTCCCAGGAAACACAGATAGACAAACTTCTTCTTTTGGAGGCTTAAGACGAGGAGGATAATAATGACAGATAACAGGACCAGTCCGGGTCTGTCCATAGGAATTTGCCGAATAATAAAGTTTTCCTGAGAAGCAATGTATCCGATTAATTCATTCATGGTTCTGATCATTTGGTTATAGACAAGGGCGAGGGAATCGGGCAGTGACTTTAAACTCGCCAGCAGGACGAGCAGTATCCCCAGGCCCAGGAGGATTCCCAGGAAGGGGATAATCAGCATTGAGGAAACAAGAAAAGCTCCCGGGAATTGATGAAAGTAATACAAACAGAGAGGAAGTACACCCAGTTGTGCAGATAGGCTTACCGCAAATAATTTCCATAGACGCTTAATGAATCTATTTCGCGGCCTCCAGAATCGAATGAGCAGGGGATATATCCAACCAATTGTAAATACAGCGGCATAGCTTAACTGGAAGCCAACCTGGAACAGGAATTTAGGTTGAATCAATAAAATGGCTAAAAATGAAAGGGCCAGGATATTTATAGCTGAGGTAGGCCTGTTGAGGTACAAGGCATAGGTTATAAAACTAAACATAGCCACAGCCCTGACTACAGAGGGTGAGACACCGGTAAACAAAGCATATACCCATAGAATCAGCAGCGTAACAATCATTGAGGTGCTCCTTCCGAAGTGGGAAGACATCAACGGCTTTAAGAAAAACCGGATAATTAATAATAAAATTCCAATGTGCAAACCCGAAACGGCAAGTATATGAACGGCACCTGCATCTTTGTAGCTCCGGTACACCTCAGGATCGAGATCATTTCTTTGCCCCAGAAGGATGGCTCTGAGAACTCCCTGCTCTTTAACGCCCAAAGGTGTAGAGGATAGCTCTTTTTTAATATGAAGTTGTAATTGAGCTGCCCATCCCTTCAGGCTTTTTCCTGTGGTGTTCAGCTGAATTGAATTTTCCGGATTAAGGTAGATCTGGTCATAAACTCCTTTGCTTTCCATGTACGAATCATAGGCAAATTGGTAAGGATTTAAGGGAGGTGAAATGGGATGTACTTTTCCGTAATACATCAGGTGGTTGTCCACCTTGAGATCCGAAATCTTGTCTTCTTTTTGAATACTGCCCAGGATCAAACCACTTCTGGCAGAATCGTTTAAAGCATGTACTTGGAAGATATATCGCCTGTTGAAATTCGTAGGCTTGAGCACTTCCCTGAGTTCAAGAATCCAAAATCCATTATCCTGGTTGTAGTCACGTGAATAATGGTGAGCTGAAAGTTTCGGTTGTGCCAATGTAATAGCGACGATCCCAAGTGAAATGAAACTCAGAAATGTGGCAAATCCAAAATATATTCCCTTACGGTAGTTTTCAAATAGAAAAAACAGCGAAGTAACAACCAAGCAGATTGTTGATAGGAGAATGGCCAGTTCTTGAGGAATGGGAAATAACCAGCCACAGCTAATTCCCAGAAGCAGGCCAATGCTAAACTTTACTGAGATAAATTCCAGGGGTTTCATCTCATAAGACACGGGTGGCTTTTACAAAGGCGTAATTCCAATAGCCTTCTTTAAGGGAAGAAACAATCACTCCCCGGGAAGTGGTAGAGTGGATAAATCTGATGTCTTCCCCATCAACAGCCACCACCAATCCCACGTGATTTATTCTTTTCCGGCGCTTAGAAGTGGTAAAAAAAAGGAGGTCGCCCTTACTGACTTCATCGAGCTTAATTTTTTTACCTTCATTTGCCATATAGTATGACACCCTTGGGAGATAGATATCATGTTCGAGAAAAGATACGTACAATAGCCCGGAGCAATCCATACCCTTTCGCGTTGTGCCGCCATACTTGTATTTCACCCCTGTAAAGGTGAGGGCGGTATTGATGATCTCTTCAGATCGATTGAGACTGATCTCGCTTTCAATGACCTTTTCGTCACTTTTGATGTCAGAAATGGAATCGCTATCAATTTCGCCGGGTAATTCTGAAGCTGCCACAGCAGCCGTTCTCTTACTGCCGTAGGTAGTTTTCTTTTTAACAACTCCACAGGAAACAACCCCAAGACAGAGAGACGTGATAATGAATTTTTTAAACATGATCTTTGCGATAGGATCGGGCTTCCATCAAAATTAATGATTAATTCTGAAGTCAGGCTTCAGTCTGACGTAGTTCTAAAAGAAGCACCTCTTTTCAGGAACGGATTCCCGGAAGGAATATTTTATTCCTGGCGGAGAAGACTAACGATTTTTCGAGCCGCTTTTTTACTGGCTCCCGGACCACCCAGTTTTTTTTCAAGCTGTGAGTATTCCGACAGAATCTCATCGCGTTTGGCTCCATCGATGATCTCTTTTAGCTCCCTGGTCAGGGCTTTAGTGGTGAGTTGATTTTGAATCAGTTCTTTCACCACTTCTTTGTCCATGATCAGATTTACCAGGGAGATATATTTTAAGGTAATGATGCGTTTTGCGATCTGATAGGAAATCCAACTACCTTTATAACAAACAACCTGAGGGACCTTAAAAAGGGCTGTTTCAAGGGTTGCCGTACCGCTGGTGACCAGGGCAGCATGGGAAGTACTGAGAAGTGAATAGGTTTCACCGGATATCATGTGTACCTGTTTAGCCTTTAAAAATCGGGTGTAAAACTCCTTATCGAGACTAGGTGCAGCTGCAATCACAAATTGATAATCGGGAAATGAAGGGATAACAGACAGCATAACAGACAGCATCTTTTCTACTTCCTGTTTTCTGCTGCCCGGGAGTAAGGCGATTATCTTACGCTGGGGATCCAGATGGTGTTTGTTTTTAAATGCTTTGGGATCAATTCTCTCCCGGGCTTCAATTGCGTCGAGTAATGGATGGCCTACGAAGTGGACGGGAATATTGTGCTTTTCCTCATAGAATTCTTTTTCAAAAGGGAGGATGACAAACATATGATCTATGTTCGCTTTTATTTTTTTAATTCTTCCTTCTCTGGAAGCCCATACTTGTGGCGAGATATAATACGAAGTGCGATAAGCTTCGGTTTTGGCCCAGGAAGCAATACGGAGATTGAAACCCGAAAAGTCAATAAAAATAATCAAGTCGGGATTAAACTGAGTGATATCCTCTTTACAGAAGGCTATATTTTTAAATATCCGGCGGATATTTGATACCACTTCAACAAAGCCCATAAAGCCGAGTTCTTTATAGTGCTTTACCAGTGTACCTCCTGCATCTTCCATCAAATCTCCACCCCAGCAACGAATATCGGCTTCTGTATCCTCTGATTTCAAAGCCTTAATCAGGTTTGAACCATGCAGATCCCCGGAAGCTTCCCCTGCTATGATATAGTACTTCATTTCAGAAAACCTTATAGTATAAAATGACCAAGGCAGTGAGCAGGGTCGCAACAAGAACCCCTTTGGCGCGCTGATCTCTCCGAATCCTTAGAAATGCAAAGAATGCCACGAGATTTAAAATAGCTCCCAGGGCGAGTAAGCTTCCCAGGTATCCTTGTTCTTCAGCGGCTTTGAAGGTTTCCACTATCCCCAGGTCTGAGAATATGAGGATGTATAACAAGGTGCCAAATGTATTGGCAATGAGTCCGACTATAAACCCTATAATAAGTTCTTTTTTAGTATTCATTTAGATTCCATGTGTTAATGTCTTGGATGGCAAAGTGGGCGGTAAGGTCGAATTGGGTAGGGACTACCGAAACGAAGCCCTGTGAAAGTGCCCATTCGTCGGTATCTTCTCCATTATCCATCAATTGAAATTCACCGGTTAACCAATAGTAATCCTTGCCTGATGGATTCGTACGTTTGTCAAACTTTTCTTTCCAGTTGGCCCTGGCCTGCCTGCATATTTTAATCCCCCTAAGGCCTGAGGAATCAACTTTGGGAATATTCACATTGAGGACAACACCTTTTGGAATTCCATTTTGCAAGGCTTCAGAAACGATTTTTTTTACTGCTTCTTCGGCGGGCGAAAAGTCGGCTTCCCAGGAGTAGTCACATAGCGAAAACCCTATGGCAGGGATGCCTTCAATCCCGGCTTCTATTGCCGCACTCATAGTACCCGAATAGATCACATTTATGGAGGCATTAGATCCGTGGTTAATGCCGGAAACACAAATATCGGGTCTTCTGTGAAGCAGTTCCTGCAGAGCCAGTTTTACACAATCTGCGGGTGTTCCGCTACAGCTATACTCCTTTGGAGCATCTTTATCATTATCAAAAACAACCCGCTTTGAATACAGGGTGTTGTCTAAAGTTATAGCATGTCCCATGCCGGATTGCGGGCTATCGGGGGCCACCACCACCACTTCCCCAAGTTGACGCATACATCGTACCAGCGTACGCAAACCAGGGGCTGTGATTCCATCGTCATTTGTCACCAGTATTAAAGGTTTGCTCATACTGTATACTTTAAGGCGTAAAAATACGTTTTTACTGAGGATTAGCGCAGATAGCCTTTAACAAAAAATTATCGCCGGGGGCATTTATTGGCATGGTTTTTTCTATATCTTAGGGCATTGATTATATTTTAAAGCCTGGATTTTATGGGCAATGAAAAATGACGTTAAAACCCGAATAAAAAACATTTACATGAAAAAGAATCTGGTTTTAGGCTTTTTAGCGGTATTAATTGCGGTGGCTTCCTGCAGTTTTACCAACAAATCCTTCGAAAACAACGATAAAGACAAACTTCTCCTCGATATCATCACTTATATCCTGGAAAAAGGACATTATTCTCCAAAGGACATTAACGATGATTTTTCGGTTAGTGTTTTTGAGGATTTTATTGATGTCCTTGATCCTACCAAAAGATATTTTATGGCAGAGGATATCCGTGATTTTGAAAAGTACAAATTTCAGATCGACGACCAGATAAAGAACACAGACATTTCCTTTTTTAATCTGGTTCATGAAAGGTATATCAAACGAATGGACGAGGTAAAGATCCTTATTAAAGAGATTCTTGACGAGCCATTTGACTATACGATGGAGGAGTCAATAAATTCTGATTATGACAACAGGCCTTTCACAAGTTCCAGGTCAGAATTAAAAGAGCGATGGAGAAAACAGCTCAAATTCTGGACATTGAACACTTTCGATTCAAAACTTAAGGACGAGATACAGAAAAAGGAAGAGGACCCAAAATACGTCTCACGAACAATATCAGAAGTAGAAGCAGAATCAAGGGATGTGACCAGAAATACCCTGGAAGAATTCTTTGAATTTGTGGATAATCTCGAGCGTAAAGACCGTTTTGCTCAGTATATCAATTCTATTGTTGACAAATTCGATCCGCATACTTCTTATTTCGCTCCAGAAGACAAAGATTATTTTGACCGGCAAATTTCTGGAAGATTCGAAGGTATTGGTGCCAGATTGCAACCCGAGCCTGAAGGAGCTAAGATTGTCGAAATTATTTCAGGGGGACCTGTATGGAGAGGACAGTTACTTGAAGTAGGGGACGAGATCATTGAAGTAGCACAGGAAAATGAAACTCCTGTGAATATAGTGGGCATGCCTTTAGATGATGCTGTTAAGCTAATCAAAGGTCCTAAAGGAACCAAGGTATATCTTACCGTCAGAAAAGTTGACGGAACCATTGAGGAAGTCACAGTAACACGGGATATCGTAGAATTAGAGGAACAATACGCTAAATCAGCTCAAATCATCAAAAAAGATGAAAAATTTGGTTTGATTCAACTACCCGGATTTTACGCGGATTTTAAAGACTATGCCTCGCGAAATGCCGCAAGTGATGTGGCTAAGGAAATTGAACGCCTGAAGGAAGAAGGCATTGAAGGTCTTATTCTCGATCTTCGGGATAATGGAGGTGGCTCTCTGAGGACAGCCATCGATATGGCAGGACTGTTCATCAAGGACGGGCCTGTAGTTCAGGTTCGCGCATCAGATAACGATAAAATGGTGTACGAAGACAAGGATGAAAGAATACAATGGGACGGCCCACTGGTTATTCTTGTCAATGAATTCTCTGCCTCTGCATCAGAAATCCTGGCTGGGGCTATGCAGGACTATAAAAGGGCTATAATCATTGGTAGTGAACAGACCTTTGGAAAAGGTACCGTTCAAACCATGTATCCTTTGGAACAGGTTGTGCACGTAAATGAATACGGAGACCTGGGTGCAATTAAAGTTACCATTCAAAAATTTTATCGGGTTAATGGTGAATCTAACCAACGTGAAGGAATTAAGAGTGATGTTGTCATTCCGGATAGATACCGCTATATAGTGCTGGGTGAGAAAGGTCAGGCGAATGCCATGAATTGGGATAAGATAAAGCCTGCCAATTACAAGGTTTGGGATGGGTATATCGACTTTGAAACAACGATTGAAAAGAGCAACAAAAGGATCGCCTCCAACCCGCAGATCAAGCTTATTGAAGAAAATGCAAAATGGCTAAAAGAACAGCAGGACGAAATGTCCGTTCCATTGAATTACGACCTTTACAAGTCGAGAGATGAGGAAAGCAGAGCTAAGTCTGAGTATTTTAAGAAATTATCTGAATATGATTCCAAACTTACCTTTGAATCGGTAAAATACGAACAGGGATTGTTTACACAAGATTCACTGCTTAGGGAGAAAAGGGAGCGATGGCACAAGAATCTGGCGAAGGATGTATATATTGAAGAGGCAGTAAATGTTCTGAGAGATCTAAAGACCAGTAATATTAAGAATGAAAAACTAGCCCACGTTAAGGGATAGACTTATAAAAATCAGTAATAAAAAGGCCCTGAATGAGGGCCTTTTTTTATGGATCAAATTTTCTTTTTCACTTTACACTCAACTTATCAGCATGTAATTTTCGCAGCTTGTTGAGTTTAGGAGTAATGACATAGCTGCAATATCCCTGTCGGGGATTGGTCTTGTAGTAATCCTGATGATAGTCTTCTGCTTCGTAAAAGGTTTCGAGCTCACTAAGCTCAGTAACTATAGGGGCATCAAAAACATCTTTTAGCGCCTCGAATACTTCTTTAGCTATCTGCTGCTGTTCTTTGTTGTGGTAATAGATCACAGAACGATACATTGTCCCTACATCTGCACCCTGACGGTTCAGCGTGGTAGGATCATGGGTGGTCATAAAGATCAGCAACAGGTCCCGGTAAGATATGATTTTGGGATCAAAAGTAAGCTGAATTACCTCTGCGTGCCCGGTCAGTCCCGAACACACCTCCCTGTAAGTGGGTTTGCCAGGTGCATTTCCCCCACTATATCCTGAAATTACCTTTTGGATGCCTTTTACCTCCTGAAATACGGCTTCGGTGCACCAGAAGCACCCACCACCAAAGGTGGCCCTTTCAAGCGTAGAATTAGTCTCTAACATCTACTTTTTTTAATAGTTCCATCGATTCAGAATTAATGCAATAACGCAATCCGCTTGGTTCCGGACCATCCGGGAAGACATGACCTAAGTGTGCATCGCAGGTATTGCACATGACTTCTACCCTGACCATCCCATAGGAGTTGTCTTTTTCATATTTAATCGCATTTTCTTTTATTGGTTGTGTAAAACTGGGCCACCCGGTTCCCGATTCAAATTTGATAGTTGAATCGAACAGAGGAGTACCACAGCAAACACAGGCGTATTTGCCCGCTTCGTGTATGCTACACAAGGCGCCGGAATGTGGCGCTTCCGTTCCTTTCTGGCGCGTGATTCTGAATTGATCAGGGGTGAGTATTTCTTTCCATTCTGCCTCGGTTTTCTCCACTCTGTTATCGGGAATTGGGTTTTCGTGTACGGCAAAATGTATAATATTCTTCCAGTTAAGCATAGGCTTTAATTAATTTTTAGAAATCTTAAAATAGATCATATATCTTGTCGTTCCAAGGCAAGATTCCTTACACCTTAAAGGTAGCGCTTCCTCTTCAGAATTAATGTATTTTCGCACCAGAACACCTCGCAATTTATTCGATATGCGGAAGGCACAGAAAGACAAAATTATCTACACGGTTTTACTCGTCCTATGCATAGTCATATTTTGGGTCATAGAACAGTATTTCTGGTCTCCGGAATTTAAGATCAAAGAGCAGGCTGAAGTTGAAATACCAGCATATGTCTATCCGGAAACTCAAAATGCACAAATTGTAAAACACAACCACTATGCCCTTGCTTATAGCGAGGAACATGAGCAGGCGCAGTGGGTGGCCTACGGGTTATTTCGATCACAGCTCACTACTGATATCCGGGAAAGACCCTATTTTATTGAAGATCCAAAGGTGAAGTCGGGTTCCGCAGACTGGCGCAATTATAAGAACTCGGGATATGACCGCGGCCATCTTTGTCCTGCAGGAGACCGGAGATTCTCTGAATCGGCCTACAACGAGACTTTTTACACCAGTAATATCAGTCCGATGAACCGGGAATTTAATGCGGGAATCTGGAACAGGCTGGAGATACAGGTAAGGAACTGGGCCAGGCAATACGATTCACTCTGGGTGGTTACCGGGGGTGTACTCACTGATGACCTGCCTGATATTGGGTATGAATCGGTTTCGGTACCTGAAGCTTTTTACAAAATTGTGATCAGGGGAAATGAGGACCAACTGGAAGCTATAGCTTTTTTAATACCCCACAGAGAATCTACACTTCCTTTAAACGAGTTCAGGGTAACTGTCGATTATATAGAGCAGCTAAGCGGGATTGATTTTTTTGAGGCACTGGACGATGAACTTGAAAATCGACTGGAGAGTAGTGCAAACGGATCAGATTGGCGTTATTAAAGCCATTCATTCAATCGATTCGAATCGAGTTTAAGAAAGATAAACAGCAGGGCTGTAAAACCGAGCAGGGCAGAACCCCCATAGCTGAAAAAGGGCAGAGGTATGCCGATAGTGGGAAGGATACCGGTAACCATACCTATGTTGATAAAATAGTGAATGAGCAGGATAGAAATCACCCCATAGCCGTACATTCTGCTGAAATCACTTTTCTGTCTTTCGGCAAGATATACCAATCGTAGTAATAACATGGTAAATAATACAATCACCGTGGATGTTCCTAAAAAGCCCCATTCTTCTCCAACCGTGCTGAAAATATAATCAGTATGCTGTTCGGGAACAAAATCTCCTTTGGTACGAGTTCCTTCTAAAAAGCCTTTACCCAGGCTTCCGCCCGATTCGATTGCTTTCTCTGATTGATAGGTATTATATCCAATTGTCTTTCTGATCTCCTCCAGTCTTTCCGGATCTTTCTCCAGTCTCAGCCAAAGGCTGAATCGATCCCGGTGACGTTGCTCAAATACATTTTCAAAGACAAAATTCACCGAGAGGGAAAAAACCACGGCTATAAAAAAGAACATAAAAAGCGGCAGGAGGGGAACTTTGAAACTCGCTTTTTTAACCAGGAGGAAGATGGCAATTAACAAGGCCAAAATTATGCTAACCCAAATGGTACCAAACATCAGGGTGGTTATAAAAATTAGCACCGCCATCAAAGCAATCGCCAGATAGAATAATGGAAGCCCTTCCCTGAACAGGACAAAGACGAGGGCAAGGAATACCAAAGCACTACCGGGGTCGGGTTGCGGAATGATCAGTACAACGGGGACAAGGATGATCAACAAAGCAAAAAGCTGATCTTTTACTCGTTTGATATCCGTTTGTATATCACTGAGATACTTTGCCAGAGCCAGGGCAGTTGCGAATTTTGCAAGTTCTGAGGGTTGCAGGTTGAAAAAGCCCAGATCGTACCAGGAAGTAGCGCCGGCTATGGTCTTTCCAAAAAGAAATAGACCTAGTAGCATCACCATGGTAATAATGTAGATAAGGCTTGAAAACCGCTCATAAAATTGAGCTTCAAGGACCAGGAGAATAAATGCAGCAATGAGACTAACGCCTATAAAGAATAATTGTTTGCCATATAACTGACTGAAGTCGAATACGGAAGTGCTGTTTTCTGAGAAAGTTGTGGAATAGATATTGACCCAGCCTATGGAAACAAGCATCAGGAAAAGGAAAATGGTTAACCAGTCTACCCTTTTTAGGACGCTTTTACCAGACATATTCATTTATCTTGAACTCCTCCCCAATATAGGGTTTAGCATATTCTGCTTCCAGGGTTTTTTCCAGCATACGTTTCTCAAGGTCGGTACGCGTAATTTCCCCTTTGAGATACTTTTCTATAAGCAGGGAAGCTATATGGCCGGCATATCTCGCACCGTAGTACCCGTGTTCTATATAAACCGCCAGGGCTATTTCAGGATTATCTACCGGGGCAAAAGCGACAAAAATGGAGTGGTCTGTAAGTTGGGTACGTACGCCATCTATTTTTGTAAAATTCTCCACAGTACCTGTTTTACCCGCGATCTCTATCCCGGGGATCTGTAACCATTTGGCCGTTCCTTTTGTATACACATCGGCCATTCCCTGAATTACCGGCTCAAAATGTTTCTTGTCAATTGTAGTATAGTTGGGTGTGGTATACCTGGCATTGTTTACCGGCTCGCCCGCAATCTTTTTGATGATATGGGGAGTGTAATAATAGCCTCTGTTGGCAATAGCTGCAGTCATATTTGCCAGCTGAATCGGGGTGGCCGACACCTCCCCTTGTCCAATTGAATTGGAAATAATAAAAGATGAAGCCCATCGGTTGTCGCCATAAACTCTGTCGTAATATGATTTGTCAGGAATACGGCCTTTCCTTCCTGTTGGGAGATCATATCCGAGGTAGTCGCCAAGACCAAAACTTTTAATATGCTTTTCCCAGACATCCATTCCCTCGTCAGTAGTAGGATATTTGTCGTAAAGCTTGCGAAAAGTTCCGGCAAAATAAGCGTTGCAGGATTTATGGATCCCAGAATTCATATTTCGCAGCCCGCCTCCGCAATGACAACCTCTTTTTTTATTGCCTACATAAAAGCCATTATAGCAGCGGATAGTAGTTTCTGGCCTAATGACGTCTTCCTGGAGGGCAATCAGGGCGTTTAATGTTTTAAACGGAGATCCCGGGGATGGCTGAGCCAGAAGAGCTCTGTCCCATGTCGGTTTGGAAATTGTATCGTAATGCAGTTTACTGTAATTCTTTGATCGCTCCCTTCCAACGAGCAATGCCGGATCATAAGTGGGTCCTGAAATAAGGGCCAGGATCTCTCCTGAACCCGGCTCAATCGCAACGATACCCCCTCTTTTGCCATTCATTAATCGTTCTCCGTATTCCTGTAATTCTTTGTCGAGGGTAACAAGTATCTCCTTCCCTTGTTCCGGCAGGGTATCGAGGGTTCCTTCTTTATAAGGACCGATCACCCTGTTAAATCTGTCTTTTTGGATGAATTTTACACCTTTAACCCCACGAAGCACTTCTTCGTACTGTTTCTCTATTCCTGTGCGTCCGGTAAGTTCCCCTTGTTTGTAATAAGGATTCTTTCTAATATCACTTTCGTTCACCTCCGAAATATAGCCAAGTACGTTAGCGCCACTATGAGTTGCGTAATACCTCAGGGATCTTTTCTGAATATAAAATCCTTCGTATTTCCTCATTTTTTCCTGTAAGCGGGCATAGTCTTCTTTAGATAGTTGCGGAACTAATACCGAGGGAAGACGCGGTGAATACACTCTTGCTTTTCGCAATTGTTGCAGAAAGCGTGGTTTATCGATGCCGAGTAAGGAGCAAAATTCAAGTGTGTCAAGGGACTTTACTTCACGGGGTATGACCATTACATCATAGGCGGGCTGATTGGCCACTAGCAATTCCCCGTTTCGGTCATAAATATATCCACGTTCGGGATAATCGTATATGGCCTTAATGGCAGAGTCTTCCAGTATCTGATTAGGTGTTGAACGGAAGATCTGCAAATAGGAAAGCCTGCCAATAAATGTAATCCCTATGATTACGATAATGGAAGAAAGCAAAATCTTTTTCATTCTTTTTCGGCACTAAAAAGTGAAATAATCAAAATACCCAGAATCAGTGTTCCTGCACTGGTAGAAATTGTCTTTTTCAAAAGTAATAGCAAATGCGAAAAACTAAAAATTTCGAGCATAAAGAATATCGCATGATGTCCTATTATTAAAAACGCTAAAAATGCAATTTGTTGTGCTTTGGTGGTGTTACTCAGTTTGAAACTCTGGAATTCGTAATTCACTCCAAATACAAAACGCATTATTGCAGGACGAAAATAGGCCATAGTTACGCAGGCGACAGAATGGAATGCCAGGGTGTCGGAAAAAATATCTATGATGAATCCCAGGATAAAACTTATAATTATAAAAATACTCCTGCGCTGCTTTATTGGATACCAGTAAAGGAACAGGAGGTAGATCATAGGATTGATAAACCCAAGGAAGTTCAGCCGATTAAATACCAGAACCTGTGCTAAGATGAGAAGCACAAAACGCAGGCCGTTCTTCAAATACAGGTTATTGGTCATTCTCTATTTTTTCTTCCAGAATTTGAATCTCATCACTATCCCTGTTTTTAATGATATAGACATTTTTAATATTAGTCATATCGTTAAAGAGGGCAACATCAATGGTGTAAAAGTTTTCTGATGCCAACAAATCGAACTTCTTTATGGTTCCGATGGGGATATTTTCAGGAAAAATACTCGACATAGCACCAGTGACTATGGTATCACCTATATACAGCTCGACAATCCTCGGAATATCCTCGAGTTGCACCACATCAAAGCGATCGGTATTCCATTTGAGGGAGCCAAAATTATTGGTGTTTTTAATTTTAGCATTTATGTTCGATTTGGTATTGAGCAAACTCTGAACGGCGGCGAAGCCGTTAGAAGTGTGTTCCACGATTCCCAGAATCCCTTTTGAAGTAATGACGCCCATGTCCTGTTCAATACCATTAACCGCGCCTTTATTGATGGTGATGTAATTATTTCTAAGGGCATAGCTATTCTTGATAATTTTTGCAGGAATTACTTCAAAGGGGAATGAGTCTTTTACCACACCTTCCAGACTATCTATTTCGAGATTGAACAACAGATTGCGCAAACGTGTATTTTCTTCAACCAGTTTTTCATTCTCCTCCCGCAGGTTGAAATAGGAAGAGATATCAGATTGTACACCGTATAAGCTTCCGCTTAACCAATTGGCAGAATTAAAAAAACGCGCGCGGTGATAGGAGTGAGATTGAACACTCATGGAAATTCCAAGAGTGAGTAAAAAGAGGTACAGCAAGGTAGTCTTGTTGCGAAGGATGAAATTTATAATCTGCTGCATTCACTTTACCTATTGGGTGGTCTCATCTCCTTCTTTATACCTGACCTACATAAACTTAAAAGGTATCTGTCCGGGCACTATTTGATGAGAATACTCTTGTAGCGTTCTAAATTTTTCAGAGCTATACCTGTGCCGCGCACTACGGCTCTGAGCGGATCTTCGGCAATGTATACCGGTAAATCTGTTTTTTGGGAAAGCCTTCTGTCTAACCCTCTGAGCATAGAGCCTCCACCAGCCAGGTAGATACCTGTATTGTATATATCTGCCGCTAGTTCCGGAGGTGTCTGGGACAAGGTTTCCATTACGGCATCTTCTACACGGAGGATCGACTTGTCAAGGGCTTTGGCAATCTCTCTGTATGAAATGGATACTTGTTTAGGTTTTCCTGTAAGCAAATCACGCCCCTGAACAGACATCTCATCAGGAGGTGATTGTAGGTCTTCTGTGGCAGAACCTATTTTTATCTTGATGTTTTCTGCCGTCGTCTCACCTACATAGAGGTTGTGCTGAGTTCGCATATAATAGATGATGTCGTTTGTAAAAACATCCCCCGCAATCTTTACTGATTTGTCACAAACGATTCCCCCTAAAGCAATAACAGCAATCTCGGTGGTTCCACCCCCGATATCAACGATCATATTTCCTTTGGGTTGCATTATGTCAAGTCCGATACCTATAGCCGCAGCCATGGGTTCATGAATAAGATAAACCTCTTTCCCATTTACCCTTTCAGCCGATTCCTTAACCGCCCTCATCTCTACCTCAGTAATCCCGGAAGGGATACAAATCACCATTCTCAGAGCAGGTGGAAACCATTTTTTCTTTAGTGCAGGGATATTTTTAATAAACATATTGATCATCTTTTCAGATGCATCAAAATCTGCAATTACCCCATCTTTAAGGGGCCTGATAGTTTTAATATTTTCATGGGTTTTACCCTGCATCTGGTTGGCTTCCCGTCCCACGGCGATGATCTTCCCGGTAATCCGATCTCTGGCTACAATAGACGGGCTGTCTACAACAACTTTGTCGGCGTGGATGATGAGGGTATTGGCGGTACCAAGGTCGATTGCAATCTCCTCAGTTAAAAAGTCAAAAAATCCCATTATGATTGTTTAGTTTGGTTCGGGTAAACGGGTGAATTTCATCGACAAAAGTAGTAAAATTAATGTTTAAAATGACGTGTGCCAGTCATTACCATAGCAATTTCATTTTGATCGCAATAATCAATGCTCAACTGGTCTTTTATGGACCCCCCAGGTTGGATCACACTGGTGATACCACTCTTATCAGCGATCTCCACGCAATCAGGAAACGGGAAGAATGCATC
Source organism: Muriicola sp. E247 (assembly GCF_041358175.1). Lineage (NCBI taxonomy): Bacteria > Pseudomonadati > Bacteroidota > Flavobacteriia > Flavobacteriales > Flavobacteriaceae > Muriicola > Muriicola sp. E247. Next base: position 105,078 of record NZ_JBGKBE010000009.1, on the reverse strand, counting down.
GCTGGCCATCACGGCTCCGTTGAGGTCGAACTTAAAAGACGTGGCCTTATGTATGGCCTGATTAAGGGCGTCAACCCTTGAGGTCTGACCGGTTCCGCTTGCACATAATTGCCTGTTCCTTGCCAGGACAATGGTATTTGATTTGGTATGCTTGCAGAGTTTGGAAGCGAAAATAAGATCCTGTAATTCCCTATCCGATGGTTTTTTCCTGGTTACATAGGATAGGTTTTCACGCGTATCCGTAAGATGATCCTTATCCTGTACAAGTACTCCGTTAAGACAGGTTCTTACAATTGTTTTGGGGAGAGGCACTTCTTTCTGTACTAGAATAATCCTGTTTTTCTTGCCTTTTAGAACTTCAAGGGCATCTTTATGATAAGATGGGGCAATCACAACTTCACAGAACAGTTTGTGGATTTCCTCTGCAGTAGGGAGGTCAATTTCCCTGTTACTGATCAGAATACCTCCAAAGGCAGATACGGGGTCTCCAGCCAGAGCATCTGTGTATGCCTGATGGAGAATTTCCCTGGTGGCAAGTCCGCAGGCGTTATTGTGTTTCAGAATGGCAAAAGTTGGGTCGTCATCCTGGAATTCAGCCATGAGATTAACCGCAGCATCAACATCCAGCAGGTTATTATAAGAGAGTTCCTTTCCGTGTAACTTAGTAAACATGGAATCGAAATCTCCAAAGAAAAATCCCTTCTGATGTGGATTTTCCCCATAGCGCAAAATCCTTCCATTTAATTCACTGATCTTCAGTGCCGCAATTTCGTGAGATTGATTGAAGTAGTTAAAAATGGCCGTATCGTAATGGGAAGAAATATTAAAAGCTTTTGCTGCAAAAGACTTTCGTTCCTCCAGGGAACTAACTCCTTCTCCCGAACTTAATACTTCCAGAAAAGTACCGTAATCCTCCATAGAAGATACGCAAAGCACATCTTTGTAATTTTTGGCCGCTGCCCTAATGAGTGAGATTCCTCCTATATCTATTTTTTCAATAATTTCCTGCTCACTGGCCCCTGAAGCTACCGTTTTTTCAAAAGGATACAGGTCAACGATGACTATGTCGAGCTGGGGGATATCAAATTCCTGTAATTGGGCTACGTCTCCTTCGTGGTCCTGTCGGTTTAGTATGCCTCCGAATACTTTGGGATGCAATGTTTTTACCCTTCCTCCCAGGATAGAGGGATAACTGGTTACATCCTCAACCGGAATTACATCAACACCCAGAGAGCGGATGAAAGATTCTGTTCCTCCTGTGGAATATATGGTAATTCCCAGTTCAGATAATTTCTTTACGATTGGTTCCAGGCCGTCTTTGTGGTAGACGGAAATCAGCGCAGATTTAGCTTTTTTTGCTGTGCCCATGTGATGAGATTTTTGTCATGTTGTGAGAAAATCAAAGGTAGGTTTTTAGGTCCTATTCCACGAGCAGTCTTATTAACAAAAGGGGGAAAGTTTTAAAGAATTTTAGCTACTTCCCGGTTCACGAATTCCAGAAATCTCTCATCGGCCGCTGAGAAAGGATCAGGCGTTTCTGAATCGATATCGATCTGACCAATATTCTTTCCATTTACAAACAAGGGAACTACAATTTCAGATTTTACAGAAATACTGCAGGCGATATAATTATCCTGTGCCGCCACATCAGGAACCACAAAGTTGGCATTAGTAAGGGCTACCTGCCCGCAAATCCCTTTTCCGAATGGAATAATGGTATGATCTGTCGGGGCGCCGGCATACGGACCTAATTTTAATTCTTCTTTCTCCCCGTTTCTAAAATAAAATCCAACCCAATCGTAGTAAGGGATATTTTCCTTGAGGTATTCGCACAGGGTCTGGAGTTTTTCCTCTGTCGTCTGATTCTCAGCCTTTAAAATGGACGGAATCTTTGCCTGAAGTTGCTCGAACATCTTTTTTTTGTAAAAATAGGAATTAGTGAAATGAAAAGAGCTTTGTCCTTAAAAGAAAACACCACCTCTATTAAAGGTGGTGTTTTTAGAAATATATATTTTGGTAATGATATTACATCATTCCGGGCATTCCACCTCCGCCCATCGGTGGGGCAGGGGGATTGTCTTCCTTGATATCAGTTAAAGCACACTCTGTTGTGAGGATCATCCCCGCAACTGAAGCTGCATTTTCAAGGGCGATCCGTGTAACTTTCTTAGGATCGATAATTCCCGCCTTCATCATATCCACATATGTTTCCGTTTTAGCATCGTATCCAAAGTCACCTTTTCCGTCGTAAACCTTCGCTACAACAACAGATCCTTCACCTCCGGCATTTTCAACAATTGTCCTCAGCGGAGATTCAATGGCTCTTGCCACTATCTGTAATCCGGTTTCTTCATCGGGATTTTCAACACTCACTTTAGCCAGGGCCGATTTTGATCTGATAAAGGCTACACCCCCACCAGCTACAATTCCTTCTTCCACAGCTGCTCTGGTAGCATGTAGGGCGTCGTCAACACGGTCTTTCTTTTCCTTCATTTCTACCTCTGAGGCAGCGCCTACATATAAAACAGCTACACCGCCAGCCAGCTTAGCCAAACGCTCCTGCAACTTTTCTTTGTCGTAGTCTGAAGTGGTCGTCTCAATCTGAGATTTGATCTGATTTACCCGGGTCTTGATGTCCTTGGCATTTCCTGATCCGTTTACGATTGTAGTGTTGTCCTTATCGATGGTAACTTTCTCGCAACTTCCCAGCATGTCCATGGTTGTATTCTCCAGTGAGAAGCCTCTTTCTTCCGAAATTACGGTTCCATTAGTCAGGATTGCAATATCTTCCAGCATGGCTTTTCTGCGATCTCCGAATCCAGGCGCTTTTACCGCTGCAATCTTCAGGGATCCTCGCAATTTATTAACTACTAATGTGGCCAGGGCTTCCCCATCCACATCTTCAGCAATGATCAATAAAGGCTTTCCGGATTGTGCTACTGGTTCGAGCACAGGGAGAAGATCCTTCATAGTTGAAATTTTCTTGTCATATAGCAGGATATAGGGCGTATCCAGATCTGCGATCATCTTTTCAGAATCAGTTACAAAATAGGGTGAAAGATATCCCCTGTCGAACTGCATTCCTTCAACCACATCAACATAGGTATCTGTTCCCTTAGCCTCTTCTACAGTAATGACCCCTTCTTTCCCTACTTTGTTAAAAGCCTGGGCGATAAGGTCTCCAATGGTCTCGTCATTATTAGCTGAGATAGCAGCTACCTGCTTGATTTTTTCCGAAGAGTCTCCGACTTTCTTGGCTTGTTTAGTAAGATGGGCGACAATTGCTTCCACAGCCTTGTCAATCCCTCTTTTAAGGTCCATAGGATTAGCTCCCGCTGCCACGTTTTTTAAGCCTTCTTTTACGATAGACTGGGCTAAAACAGTAGCTGTAGTAGTACCGTCCCCGGCCAGGTCATTTGTTTTTGAGGCCACTTCCTTTACCATCTGGGCACCCATATTTTCAAGAGCATCTGCCAATTCAATTTCCTTGGCCACTGTTACACCATCCTTAGTCACTGCAGGAGCTCCGAAGGATTTGCTAACGATAACATTCCTTCCCTTAGGTCCCAGAGTTACCTTAACAGCATTGGCAAGGGCATCCACTCCTCGCTTTAAGCCATCTCTTGCTTCTATATCAAACTTTATATCTTTTGCCATAATTCTAAATTGTTTTTTGTTTTATTTCTATAGGGAAATGTTCTCTAAAAGTATTACCCTAATGAATTGTTTAAATGATCGCTAATATGTCACTTTCCCGCATCATCAAATAATCGGAGCCGTCCAGTTTTAATTCGGTACCGGCATATTTTCCGTAAAGGACTGTATCCCCAACTTTTACCGTCACTTTTTCATCCTTGGTGCCAGGTCCGACTGCTACTACTTTTCCTTTCTGTGGTTTCTCTTTTGCAGTATCGGGAATGTACAACCCGGAGGCAGTTTTAGTTTCTGCTGCCATAGGTTCAATAAGAACTCTGTCTGCCAATGGTTTGATGTTAAGTTTAGCCATATGTGTTTATTTTATTTTTATGAAATTCGGATTTAACATGACAGAAATTATGCCAAGTGGTAAAAACTGACACTTTGTAAAATGAAAATGCCAGCTTGTCATTTGTGCTGGCATTTTAAATTCTTATTGTTATCAATTTCTTATTGAATAGTATCTAAAGGACTGTTGGTATCTGTTGGAACAACTTCTTCCGGTACTGTTTCCGGAACAGCTGTTTCAATATCATCACCCTGTAGTAATTTTGAATCGGCATCACCAAAATTCCCTTTAAGGGCAACGTTAGACAGAAGAATCAGAACGATCAACAGCCCGGCCAGTGTCCAGGTACTTTTATCCAGAAAATCACCGGTTTTCTTAACTCCGCCAACAACCTGTGTGCCGCCACCGCCAAAAGAAGAGGACAATCCTCCCCCTTTAGGATTCTGAACCATGACCACCAGGACCAACAGGAAACATACCACAATGATAAGGATCAGGAATATTGTAAATGTACTCATCTTAAGAATTTTCCTTTTGTAATTGCTTTACCGCTTTAATTCGGCTTGCAAAGAAACTACTTTTTTCCGGATATTTCAAACTTAATATTTTGTAAGCCTGCAGTGCTTTCTTGTATTTTTTTTGTTCCAGATAGACCCTGGCCAGAGTCTCCGTCATCAGTTCTTCAGAATTGATTTTTGTAGATTCTGTGATATCCACTTTGGACGAATCCTGTTCCTGAGGAATGATTTTCGGATTTTCTTCGAGAAAGCGATCAATGAGATCAAACTTTTTCTTTTTCTCCGATTCCTCGGCAATAGGGAATTCCATGTTTTCGGGAATATCCGCTTTTTGTTCTTTTGATTTTATCCTGGATTCGATGGGTTTTGAGGAACTGAGCTGTAACCATTCGAGGAAAGAATGTTTTTCCTTTTTGGTAAAGGCCAGAGGTTGTCCAAGTTCCAGTTCTTCTGCCGCCTTTGCCTTTTTCCTGGCAATTTCCCTATCTATTTCCGGGTCCTTGGACGTGAATAGGGAAGGATCAAGAATATCATCGGCATCCCTGGTATTTCTGGGAAGGGGCGAATCGGCCGATTCCTGTAGCAGGGCTGCCGGACTCTCATTTTCCGCAATCACTTCTTCTGCTTCTACCTCTTGCACCTCGAGCTTTTCCGTTTTCCCACTGATGGTATCGGCAATGGAATTCTGAAGGAATTCCGGAGAGGTGATTAAATCAAAAAGCACATCCCGGTCTGCTGTGTAGGCTGCGGTTGCTTTCAGGGCATTATTATATCTGAAACTATTGAGGTTTTTCAGACCTTTTAATTGCAATGCTCTGGCGGCCTGAAAATATGGGTATTCTTTTACAATTTCTTCTAATTGCCTTGTCTGGACAGGATCTACCACCTTGTCGGGATGCTGGAGTAAATATGTAAAATCTGTGACATTCATGTTTACCAGTCTGCGAGTGATGCGTTGAAAATATCCTGATTGATTCGCTCAAAAATAACCTGATGGGCTTCATCCCTAACAGTTGCCAATTGAGAAGCGGCGGGATAATCGTAGAAAAAGGAAAAACGCTGTTCAAACTCGGCGCCTTCTTTGGTCTTGTTAAAGAACCGCACATTGACAGAAATACTAAGCCGGTTCTGGGCGGCGGTCTGTTGAGCCGTTGCCGACATAGGCGAAACCCGGTACTCCACGATTTCTCCTTCGTAAAGCAAGTCGCCATTAGAAGAAACCAGATCCAGACTGGTCTGATTCAGGATAAGGTCCTGTAGCGATAGAGTATATTCCCTGTCCAGTCCCGGATCAAAGGTAGAACCCGGACTTTGAGAAGCGTAATTCTGAAAGTAATTAACTGTAAACGTCTCAGCAGTTCCAACGTCTCCCCCGGTAAAATTATAAACTCCACACCCTGTCAGAGTCAGGAGTAGAATCGTTATAAAGATGTATTTTCTATTAATCACTAAAGGTCGTACTGTTTTATTTTGCGATAGAGGGTCCGTTCGGAGATACCCAATTCGGAAGCTGCCGCCTTGCGTTTACCCCGGTTCCGTTCCAGCGACTTTTTTATCAATTCAATTTCCTTTTCCTGTAAAGATAGGGTTTCTTCTTCTTCTATTTCTTCAGCAAAGTGGTACTTGTCTTCCTTGGTAACCTCTATCGGTTTTTCCACCCTGCTCTCATGAGGAGGCAGAAGTTCAACAGCATTTGCCTTCTCCTCTTCTACATCTGAGTCGGTACCGTAAATTTTTCGGATCAGGTTTTCATTCTCTTCCTGTACTTTTTCTGAATCTCCGGAATTGAGTAATTCGAGCGTCAGCTTTTTAAGATCGTTAAGATCGGCCTTCATATCAAAGAGCACCTTGTAGAGAATCTCGCGTTCATTGCTGAAATCCCCTTTTTTAGAACTGTGTTCCACTACAGCAGGTAAATTGGAATCATTTGCGTGTGGCAGATAGCCGTTCAGGGTTTCGGGGGTTACGGCTCGACTTTCCTCCAAAACGGAAATCTGTTCAGCGACATTCCTGAGCTGTCTGATATTACCAGGCCAACGGTATTTCTCAAGCAGTTGGATGGCTCCATCCTCCAATCGGATGGTGGGCATTTTGTATTTCTGGCTGAAATCGGAGGCAAATTTTCGAAACAGTAAATGGATGTCGTCCTTCCTGTCCCTGAGCGGGGGGATATGTATATCTACTGTGCTTAACCGGTAATATAGATCTTCCCTGAATTTACCTTTTTTAATGGCCTCAATCATATTCATATTGGTTGCCGCAACGATTCGAACATTCGTTTTTTGAACCTGTGATGAACCTACTTTCAGAAATTCCCCGTTTTCCAGAATTCTCAGGAGTCTTACCTGGGTAGTCAATGGAAGTTCACCTACCTCATCAAGGAAGATGGTCCCTCCGTCTGCCACCTCAAAGTAACCACTACGGGTCTGAGTGGCACCCGTAAATGATCCTTTTTCATGCCCAAAGAGCTCACTGTCAATGGTGCCTTCAGGAATTGCTCCGCAGTTTACTGCTATGTATTTGGCGTGTTTACGGTGCGACAGGGAATGGATGATTTTTGGGACGGCTTCTTTTCCCACCCCACTTTCTCCGGTTACCAGGACAGAAATATCGGTAGGCGCTACCTGAATGGCTTTTTCCAATGCCCTGTTTAATTTAGGATCATTTCCGATAATACCGAAACGTTGTTTTATAGCTTGTACACTTTCCATTATGCCGTATTTTCTGCCATTCCAACAGCCTCACCCAGGAGGGTGGCTGAGGTACAATCATTGATTTTTACATTGACAAACTGACCCACTTCGTACTGTTCTTTGGGGAATACAACGACAGTGTTGCCCGAGGTTCTTCCCATCCAGTGTGCGTCCGATTTTTTGGAAGGCCCTTCAACCAGAACTTCTTCGATCTTTCCGACATGCTGTCTGGTTCTGTAGAGACTGTGCTTTTGCTGCATTCTAATGATCTCCTGTAACCTCCTCTTTTTGACGGCTTCAGGAATATCGTCCTCCAGCTTTCGCGCCGCCAGGGTGCCAGGCCTTTCGGAATAAGCAAACATAAATCCAAAGTCGTATTTTACAAATTCCATTAAAGACAAGGTATCCTGATGATCTTCTTCAGTCTCACCCGGAAAGCCGGCAATCATATCCTGGCTAATCCCGCAATCGGGTAGAATTTTACGAATATCCGTGATCAATTTCATGTATTCCTCTCGTGTATGGAGGCGATTCATTGCTTTGAGAACCCGGTCGCTTCCGCTTTGAACCGGTAGGTGAATGTAGTTACAGATATTTTTATACTTAGCCATGGTTTTTACCACATCCAATGTCATATCCTGGGGATTGGAGGTAGAAAAGCGAATTCGCATCCCGGGTTGTGCCTCTGCAACCAGAGACAACAATCCTGCAAAATCTACCGAAGTGGCTTTCTGGATTTCTGATGCCTTGTCGAAATCTTTCTTGAGTCCGCCACCATACCAGAGATAACTGTCTACATTCTGGCCCAGTAGGGTAACTTCCTTGTAACCCTTTTCCCATAATTCATTGACTTCCTTAATTACAGACCGGGGATCCCTGCTGCGTTCCCTGCCCCTGGTAAAAGGAACAACACAGAAAGTACACATATTATCACAACCGCGTGTGATGGAAACAAAGGCGGTTACTCCATTCGAATTTAATCGTACCGGGGCAACATCCCCATAGGTTTCTTCCTTGGAAAGGATCACATTTACTGCATTCCTGCCTTCGTCTATTTCCCTGACAAGATTGGGCAGGTCCTTGTACGCATCGGGGCCCACCACCATATCAACTATCTTTTCTTCTTCCAGAAACTGGCTTTTCAGGCGTTCTGCCATACATCCGAGAACCCCTACTTTTAAATGAGGTCTGGATTTTTTTACGGCATTGAACTTTTCCAGCCTTTTCCTTACCGTTGTTTCCGCTTTTTCACGAATAGAGCAGGTATTGACAAGCACCAGGTCTGCTTCCTCCAACTCGGAAGTAGTATTAAATCCTTCATCAGCCAAAATAGAGGCCACGATCTCACTGTCAGAAAAATTCATCTGGCAACCATAGCTCTCTATGTAGAGCTTTCGCACATTTTTCTTTCTTGACTTTGTCTTCAGGGAAGATCCCTGAAGACTCTCATCGATTACTTTTTCCATATAAACTCTATAATGACAGGCGTATTAAAGGAGGGCAAAGATAAGACAATATCCTTTTTTATGACAATTTGACAGGTGAATATTTTCATAAAAAAGACGCAACTACGCGGTTGAATACGTATCTATAGTGTATCCTAATCCAATAATAAACTTTCTTATGAAAACCCTGAATTTCCTGCTTATTATTATTGCTGTTTCCAGTCTGTTTTCCTGTGAAAAGGAAGATTCGGGAAAGTATGCCGATTATCTCGTAGCCCGACCCCTGACGATTTCTTTGGAAGAATTTAAAAATGGTGTAGACGTCACAGTTCCCCAGCCCATAAATGAATCAGGTAAAATCTACGCCTACGAGAATTACATATTTATTAATGACAAATACAAAGGGGTTCACGTGATAGATAACAGTGACCCCAGTTCCCCATCCAAGGTAGCCTTCATTAAAATAGCAGGGAATGTGGATATTTCCGTAAAGAACAATTTCCTGTATGCAGATAGTCTGACGGATCTGATAGTGATCGACATTTCCGATATCAATAACATGCAAATTGTTAACCGACTGCACGATGTATTGCGGGATAACGTTATTTGGCCGCTGGAGGCAGATATTTTTGAATACGATGATTGGGGAAATCCCGATAATGTACTTATTGGCTGGGAAGTGGTCACTGAACGCAGATTGGTAGAAGAGGTGCAGCAACGCTTTGATGATGTACTGATGGCCAATGCCGCTGAAAACAGTGTAGGACAAGGAGGCTCACTGGCACGCTTTAAGATCGTTGCAGATTATTTATATGCCGTAGACAATCACAGTATAAATATCTTTGAAATCTCAGACCTGGCAAATCCCGTAGACCTGGAAGATGTATATGCCGGATTCGATATCGAAACAATTTTTAATCAGGAGAATCATTTGTTTCTGGGGAGCCGAAGGGGAATGTATATTTACGATATTTCCTCCCCGGCGCAGCCCAGCTTTGTTTCCGAATTTCAACACGGTACGGCCTGTGATCCTGTTGTCGTAGACGGGGATTTCGCCTATGTCACCTTAAGAGGCGGAAATGGATGCGGCGCTACCGAAAGTGGATTATTCGTCATCGATATAGCGGATATCTCCAATCCTGCCCTTCTTAAAACATACCCCATGGAAGAACCCTATGGCCTGGGTGTAAAGGACGATAAACTCTTTGTCTGTGATGGAAGTTTTGGGTTGAAGGTTTATGACAAAAGCAATGTGCCAGATTTAATCCCCCTGGAGCATTTTGATGGGATCACCACCTTTGATGTTATTCCGATGCAGGACCATTTGCTAATGATCGGGGATGAGGTTTTATATCAATATAACTATACTTCAACCAGCCTGGAATTGATCAGCTCCATGGCTCTGGATTAATTATCCCCGGACGGGCTTTCAACGATCAGTCGCCCGAAGATATTTTGAATCACAAAAGAAGTAAAAGAAGCAAATCAAATTTTTGCTATACTTTTGTGACTTCAAAAATCAATGAATGGCTAAGAATTTAGTAATTGTAGAATCACCTGCCAAGGCAAAGACTATCGAGAAATTTCTGGGAAAGGATTTTAAGGTAGAATCGAGTTTTGGACATATTGCAGACCTTCCATCAAAAGAACTGGGGGTTGATGTAGCCAACGATTTTAAGCCCAAATACATTGTCGATAAGGACAAAAAGTCCCTAGTAAAAAAACTTAAGGACCTGGCAAAGAAGGCCGAGACCATATGGCTTGCCAGTGATGAGGACCGGGAAGGAGAGGCCATCTCATGGCACCTTGCTGAAACTCTTGATCTCGACAAGAACAAAACCAAAAGAATAGTCTTTAATTCCATTACTAAATCGGCTATACAGAACGCGATTGACAATCCGCGGGCCATTAACTATGATTTGGTCAACGCCCAGCAGGCCAGGAGGGTCCTCGACCGATTAGTGGGCTACGAACTTTCCCCGGTTTTGTGGAAAAAGATAAAGCCAGGTCTATCTGCCGGAAGAGTGCAATCTGTTGCGGTGCGACTTATAGTGGAGCGTGAACGCGATATTGAAGCCTTTGTTCCTGTAGCCTCGTTCCGGATAAATGCTGAATTCCGAACTCAAAAAGGAGATGTTTTTAGTGCTAAACTCTCCAAGACATTTGATACCAAGAAGGAAGCAGAAGTGTTCTTGAAGGCGAATCTACAGGCAGAATTTGAAGTTGCATCCCTCGATAAGAAACCCGCAAAGAAATCACCTTCAGCACCTTTTACGACATCTACCTTACAACAAGAGGCCTCCAGGAAACTGTATTTCTCTGTGGGAAGGACCATGCAGGTGGCCCAGCGGCTTTATGAAGCCGGACTGATAACCTATATGAGGACTGATAGTGTAAACCTGTCTTCGGAGGCGATTAATGATGCCAAAAAAGCAATCGTAACAAATTACGGAGAGAAATACAGTAAGATTAGGAACTATAAAGGAAAGAGCAAAGGGGCACAAGAGGCTCATGAAGCCATCCGTCCTACGGATATGACTATGCAGAATCCGAAGGTAGAAAGAGACCAGGCCAAATTATACGAATTGATATGGATGCGGACCCTGGCTTCTCAAATGGCCGATGCACAATTGGAACGTACCAACGTTAAGATTAGTGCTAACTCGCACAAGGAACAGTTTACGGCCAATGGAGAGGTCGTCAAGTTCGATGGATTTTTAAAGGTCTACCTCGAAGGAAAGGACGAAGAGGATATTGCCGAAGAACAGGAAGGAATGCTCCCTGCGCTTCAGGTAGGAGAGTCCCTCCATAACAACTACATCACTGCCACAGAACGATTTACACGGCCACCCTATCGTTTTACAGAGGCATCTTTGGTAAAGAAGCTTGAAGAATTGGGGATTGGAAGACCTTCTACCTATGCTCCAACCATATCTACTATTCAGAACAGAGGATATATTGAGAAAGGAACAGTAGAAGGTACCGAGCGAAAATACAGTCAGTTAATTCTTGAGAACAAACAGATCAAAGAGAATCACCTTACCGAAACAGTCGGATCTGACAAGGGGAAGATGGTGCCTACTGATATAGGAATGATTGTCAACGATTTTCTGGTGGAAAATTTCGCCAACATCCTGGATTACAATTTTACGGCAAAAGTAGAAAAGGACTTCGATGAAATCGCTTCGGGAGAGGAAGACTGGCAGAAAGTAATGAAAGACTTTTACAAGGATTTCCATCCCAATGTGATTGATGTGGAGGAGAACGCAGATCGTGCAAGTGGTGAACGTGTTCTGGGGACAGATCCCAAGACCAAAAGACAGGTCTCAGTTCGCCTGGGAAGATTTGGCCCTATGGTGCAGATAGGCACAGTTGAGGAAGAAGAAAAACCGCTGTTTGCCAGTCTGCTACCAGACCAGTCAATAAACACAATTACTTATGAGGAGGCAATGGATCTCTTTAAGCTGCCTCGGAAATTAGGAGTCTATGAAGGGGAGGAAGTTGAAGCCAATGTGGGCCGATACGGTCCTTACGTGCGCTATGGTAAAAAGTTTGTCTCCCTTGAAAGTGGAGAAAGTGCGATGGATGTGGACTTAGACCGGGCTATTGAAATTATAAAGGCCAAGCAAAAAGCAGATGCGCCAATAACCACATATGAAGGGAAAGACGTAACTAAAGGGAAAGGGAGATTTGGTCCTTTTATCAAATGGGACGGCATGTTTATCAACGTAAACAAGAAATATAATTTTGATCAACTCTCTGAAGAAGATATTGCCGAGCTTATTGAGGCCAAGAAAAAGAAGGAGGCCGAGCGCGTAGTAAAGGAATGGCCCGAAGAAGGTATCAGAATAGAGAAAGCTCGCTGGGGCCGGCATAATGTTATCAAAGGTAAAACTAAGGCAGAACTGGCCAAGGAAGTAGACGTCACAAAAATGAGTCTGGAAGATGCCAAAAATCTTCTGGAAAAGAAGAAACCCAAGAAAAAAAAGTAAATAACCCCCCTTTGCTATAGTCTAATGGCATTTGATTTTTTAGTTCCGGTTGAAGATAAGGCCCTGGCACACTGCGAGCTCTTGCCGCCGCAATCCCTGGGAAAGAACATCTTTAAACACACTCAAAGGGACGGACTACCAGTCCTGGCTAATGCCTCATTTGCCATAATGGGTGTAAATGAATCGCGTAACGCCTTTGAAAAGAAACCTGAGAAACTCGCCATAGTAGAGATTCGTATTCAATTGTACAAGTTGATGATGGGCAATTGGAATCTCAATATTGTCGATCTCGGCAATGTGGAGGAGGGAGAGACAGTGGAAGACACCTATTTCGTCGTCAAGGAAATTACGGCCGGTTTGCTGGAGGAAAATGTGATACCTATAATAATAGGTGCCACTCAGGACATTACATATCCTACCTACCGGGCTTTTGACAAAATAAAAGACCTGATCAATCTCGTATCGATCGATAGTCGTTTCGACTTTGGAGCAGATGAAGAATTGATCAGCTCCAGTTCGTACATGAGTAAGATCATTACCGATAAGCCCAACAATCTGTTTAATTTTTCCAATATCGGGTACCAGAGTTATTTTAATGCACAGGAAGAAATCGACCTGATGGAACGGTTGTTCTTTGATGCTTACCGTCTTGGTGAAATCTCTTCAGATATAACCTTAGCCGAACCAGTGTTGAGGAATGCCCACCTGGTAAGTCTGGATGCCCGGGCCATAAAAGCCAGTGAGATAGGAGGTTCATCCAATTATTCGCCCAATGGTTTTGACGGTCGTGAGATCTGTGCAATCGCACGTTACGCCGGAATCAGTGAAAATGTGGCTGTGTTCGGTATTTATGAAAGTGAAAACTCGCCCCTGTCGTTCCAGCTGATGGCTCAGATTATCTGGTATTTTATGGAAGGATATAACTTCCGGATCAAGGAACGCCCTACTGGTTCAAGTAAAGATTTTACCAAGTTTATAGTCCCTACTGAAAACGAGGATCTAATTTTCTACAAAAGTCTGCTCACCCAAAGGTGGTGGGTGGAAGTTCCTTCATTTGCTTCTTCGCATACTAAATCAAATTCACCTGCGTTATTACCTTGCACTGAGCAGGACTATTTGGACGCTTGCGACCAGATTATCCCTGAGCGGTGGTTTAAGGCCTACAAGAAAGGTTTAAACTAAACGTGAATTTTTTTTAAAGGAAGGCTAGTAACGTACAATATTTTATTCAAAAAGTAGTTTTAGAGAATAATAATTGACATTACTGCTTAAAGTCTAAATCGAAATTTAACCTAAAGTATGAAGAAGCTATTGTTGTTATCTATAGCGTTTGTTTTTTTACTCTCAAGTTGCGGGTCTAAGACAAAAGGAGAACTAGTGGGCGTACAAGGAAAGAAATGGTACCCTGAAAAACCATATGGAATGGAACTCATACCAAGGGGTGCTTTCATTATGGGAAAAAGCGAGGAAGATATGGCGCAGGTTCTCAACGCCCCAACCAAAACAGTAACGGTGAGATCGTTCTATATGGATGATACCGAAATAACAAACAGTGAATATCGTCAGTTTGTTGAATGGGTCCGCGATTCTATCGTCAGGACCAAATTGGCAATTCTGGCAGATGAACTCGGAATGGGACCTGAGGATGGAGGTATCGGAGAATACTCTTTTAAGAGTGCAGATACCACCAGGATGTCGGTCTATGAAAAGTATATGCTCGACAATTATTCCGGTATGGGAGAAACGGGCTATGAAGGCTATCGTTTAAATACTGAGGAAGACCTGGTTTGGGATACCTCAGACTACCCGGATGAATATTATACGGAGATCATGGATTCCCTTTATATTCCTGAGGAAGAATCCTATAATGGTCAGCGCATAATAGATGTAACCCAATTAAAATACAAGTACACCTGGATGGATATTGAATCGGCCGCCCGGTCTAGGGATTCACGCCGTAAGGAATTCCTAAGGACTGAAGAATTGGAAATTTACCCCGATACTACGGTATGGATCCGAGATTTTGAATATTCCTACAATGAACCCATGCACAATGATTATTTCTGGCATGATGCTTATAGTGACTACCCTGTTGTTGGGGTATCCTGGACTCAGGCAAAAGCCTTTTGTCACTGGAGAACTAAATTCAAGAATGATGATCAGAAGTCGCGTGGGAAACAATTTGTGAACCAGTTCCGTTTGCCTACAGAAGCTGAATGGGAATACGCTGCCCGTGGTGGTATCGAAGGAGGTACCTATCCCTGGGGAGGTCCGTACGTCATTAGTGACACAGGCTGTTTTATGGCCAACTTTAAACCTCAGCGAGGGGATTACGCAGCAGATGCAGCCTTATATACAGTGGAGGCAAAATCATATGAGCCTAATGATTTTAACCTGTACAATATGGCAGGGAACGTTTCGGAGTGGACTAACAGTAGTTATTTCCCCGGTTCATACGAATATGCTTCTACAATGAACCCCAACGCAGATTCGGGCGATAACGCCAGAAAAGTGATCCGCGGAGGATCCTGGAAGGATGTGGCTTACTTCCTGCAGGTAAGTACAAGAGATTATGAATATCGTGATTCTGCCAGGAGTTACATCGGTTTCAGAACCGTACAGGACTATATGGGAGAAGAAGATTCAACACAATAGCAGATTACCAATAAAGATCAAACAAAAACCAAATACTTATTTATTAAACTTAATTAAATCTTAGAATTATGGCACAGTCAAAATCAACAAAAAAACTATTTAACATGGCCTATGGCCTGGGAGCTTCGGTAGTAATTATCGGTGCCCTCTTTAAAATCCTTCACTGGGAATTCGGACCGTTGACAGGTGGACTTCTACTTGCAGTAGGTCTGATTACAGAAGCCCTTATTTTCGCCATCAGTGCATTTGAGCCGGTGGATGATGAATTCGATTGGTCTCTGGTTTATCCTGAATTAGCTGGAGGAGAATCTAATGGAAAGGCCAGTTCTGACGCTAAAGAAGCAGAAGGATTACTTTCAAAGAAATTAGATCAACTTTTAAAAGAAGCTAACATTGATGCAGAATTAATGCATAGTCTTGGTGACAGTATCCGCAATTTTGAAGGTGCTGCCAAAGGAATCGCTCCTTCTGTAGACGCAATGGAAACTACTAAGAAATATTCAGATGAAATGGCCCAGGCTGCTTCACAGATGGAATCTTTAAACAGCTTGTACAAAGTACAGTTGGAAAGTGCCAGCAGACAGGCTTCAATTAACGAAGAAGTAGTTCAGAACGCAGGTGCTCTTAAAGATCAAATGGAATCATTGGCCTCTAACCTCTCATCTTTAAATGGTGTATATGGCGGTATGTTATCTGCCATGAGTAAGAACTAATTAGTCGCGAACCAATAACCCAAATCAAGTTACAAATCAAAACTAATTAGAAAAACATGGCATCAGGAAAAGCAACACCGCGTCAGAAGATGATCAACTTAATGTATTTGATCTTCATCGCAATGCTGGCGCTCAATATGAGTAAGGAAGTTCTGGCTGCATTCGGATTAATGAATGAAAAGTTTGAAGCTTCCAACGAAAAAACCACGGAAAGCAATATGGCCTTCCTCAGTGGTTTAGAAACCAAAGCATCTGAGAACAAGGAGAAATTTGGACCCTTGTACAAAGACGCTGTTAAGATCAAGGAATTGTCTCAGGAATATTTCGATTATATCGAGACCCTGAAAACGTCAATGACCAAGGAACTGGATGATCCGAAGGATTATGTAGTTATGGACAAGTCGGACTGGCTAGACCAGAAATTCTTTCAGGGTGATAACCTTGCCCCGGAAGGAAAGGAATTCCTGAAAAGGATCAACGATTATAAAACCCAGATCACTGCCCTTCTGCCCGAGAACTTTACTGAAGTTCGCGATGCTGTAGCCTCAAGGTTCCAAACCGGAGACGCTAACGGCAAGGTAGAAAGAAGAGATGGTGTAAAAGTTGATTGGATAAACTACCATTATGAAGGATATCCTTTAGTTGCATCTTTGGCGAACCTTAGTAAGCTGCAGGCCGATATTAAATCGACCGAAGAAGATGCTTTAAAAGCAATGCTTCAGGGTCAGTTAACCTCTGAGGTTTCCATGACAAACTATACCACTTTACTGGAGCAGGAGAAATCTGCTTTCTACACAGGTGAGAAGTTTGCAGGAGCTATCGTCCTTGGACGTAAGGATGCGACAACAAGACCTAATGAAGTAAATCTGAAACTCGATGGAAGAACCCTGGTTGAAGGGAAGGACTATGAGATTAAAGAAGGACAGGTAAAGCTATTGGTTAGTGCCGGCGCTGCCGGAGATCACAAGATCGAAGGAAACCTGGTCTTTATTCAGGATGGAGAGCGTACCGAAGTACCGGTTTCTTCAACATTTGCAACGATTACTATGCCTAACGCAGCCGTAATTTCAGCGGATAAGATGAACGTGGTTTACCGAGGTGTAGCCAACCCAATGACGATCTCTATTCCCGGTATTCCGGATAATAAAGTGTCTGCGAGTGCGTCAGGATTAAAAAGAGTTTCAGGAAGCAAGTTCGTAATGAACCCCGGAAAAGGACGTGAAGTGACTATCAATGCCTCTGGTGTTTTACCTGATGGTAAGAGAATCACCACTCCTGCTACCTTCAGGATCAAGGATATTCCTAGACCTGCTGGATCTGTGAGAGGGGAATCCGGAAGTGCCAAGATGCCAAGGCGAAACCTTGAAATCGCGACTATCGGAGCCTTGTTAGAAGACTTTGATTTTGACCTGAATCTTGCAGTAAGCGGATTTAAATTCAAAGTACCAGGACAACCAACAGTTGTTGTCAAGGGTAATAAGCTTGATAGCAGAGGTAAGTCTGCGCTTAAAAGAGCCAAAAGAGGTGATGCTGTTCAGATCTTTGATATCGAAGCTTACATCACAAATAACAGAACGTATAAGCTTAAGAGAGTATCTCCTGTAATTGTGGAGATCACAAACTAAGAATTGTTAGTAAAATTGAATTTTATGAATTGGAAGAATGTAATACTAGTTGGAGCCGTTTCTCTGCTACCGATTTCAATCATGGCCCAGGCAAATATTTTAAATGCCAAAAAGCCACAGGATATCGGAAAGAAAACAGCTAACCAGTTGGCGATGGATGATGATGTTCCTTTGGATTATGGTTATGTGGACGACAGAGATATTCTCTGGTCTAAGACCATATGGGAGGTGATCGACCTTGATGAGCGGGTGAATTTTCCCCTCTATTATCCTACCGATACAATTGATATCGGAGCCGACAGGAGATCGCTTTACGATGTTTTCTTAAAAAACATCAAGAACGGCAAGTTGACAGATGTTTACGTTGACTCATACTTCACTGAAAAAAGGAAGTTTGAAGATCTGAAAGCAACCCTGACAAGGATAGATACAACTGATCTCGGATACGAACAGATCAATGCAGGCGAAGAACTCTCCCCTGAATATGTTAACAGGAGAGATATAACCGCCGCAGATATTGAAGAGTATCGTATTAAAGGTATTTGGTATTTTGACAAGCGCCAGGGAGAACTGAAGTATCGACTCCTCGGGATAGCTCCCGTAGCTCCCGATGTAAACTTCGTGGATGACGAATCTATGAATCCTGCCGATAACAAGGTAGAATTGTTCTGGGTTTGGTTTCCAAGTGCCAGGAAAATCCTTCACGATGCTAAGGTGTTTAACCAACGGAATTCAGCACAGCCTATCTCATATGATATGTTGTTGAACGCCAGAAGGTTTAACGCAACCATCTACAGGGAGGACAATGTTCACGGAGATCGTACTATAGACGACTACATCGCTGATAATGCTTTGTTCCAGTTACTTGAATCTAATCGTATAAAAGAAGCGATCAGAGACCGGGAACAGGATATGTGGGCCTATTAGAATTTCCTTTAGTATTCCAATTCAATTATAAAATGGAAACGCCGCTTTTATGAAGCGGCGTTTTTTATTTTTGTACAATGGTTGATTACCTGGTAGCAGGCCTTGGTTTGGCTGGAATCTCATTTTGTGAAACCCTGGAACAAGAGGGAAAATCGTTTATGGTTGTCAGTGATCAGTCCCAAAAGGCCTCAACAGTAGCAGGCGGATTGTACAACCCGGTTTCACTCAAGAGATTTAACTTGTCGTGGAAGGCCCACGAACAACTTGCACTTTTGCCCCAGTTTTATGCCGGTCTGGAAGAAAAATTGGGTGTTCAGTTAGATTACCCTCTCAGCGTTCTGCGAAGATTTACAAGTATAAAAGAGCAAAACCAATGGTTTGAAGCTTCAGATAAGCCGGGTCTTGAACCCCTGATGTCTACCACACTAATATCGAATATCAATCCTGCTATTGAAGCGAAATACAGTTATGGCGAAGTATTGAGAACGGGCAGGGTCGACACAAAACTCCTTCAAATAGGCTACAGGAACTATCTTCTCGATCGGAATCTGCTTCGGAATGAATCGTTTGATTTTAATTCCTTGGCCTTCGGGGAAGATCATATACTTTACAAAAATATTAAAGCTAGGTATCTCGTTTTTGCCCTTGGCTATGGTCTGAAGCAAAATCCCTATTTTAACTGTCTTCCTTTAAATGGTTCCAAAGGTGAATACCTTATGATCAAGGCTCCTGATCTCAAGGAAACCCATATCATAAAGTCTTCAGTATTTCTTATTCCTCAGGGAAATCACGTATATCGAGTCGGTGCCACATATAAACGAGAGGACAAGACTAATGAACCCACTCCGGAGGCAAGAGAAGAACTTGAAGCCAAATTAAGATCCTTTTTAAAATGCGATTACGAGGTGGTCGACCAACTTGCAGGAATCAGGCCTACCACAGGAGACAGGAGGCCTTTGGTTGGGCAACATCCCCACCACCCATCGCTGTATCTTCTCAATGGCTTTGGTTCCCGCGGCGTAATGATCGCTCCATATGCTTCAAAAGCCTTGTACAATTACATCGAAAATCAAGAAGAGCTTCCTGCGGAAATGGACATAAAAAGATTCAGAAAACGCTTTGGTAAATTCTAGGATTTTACGACTGCCGTCGGATCGTAATGCATAAAAATATTGATCCAGATATTCCTTGAAAGACGAATGATAACTGGTAGGAAGAGAATTAGTGTTACAACTATGCTGACAAAAGTGTTGAGCAGGCTGGCCTTGAATAGGAAAAAGGCGATTACAAAGGCTGCAACGGCAAAGGCAATACCTACAGCATAACTCACATACATAGCACCATAAAAGAAAGAAGGCTCTATTTTGTACTTTGTCTTGCAGTGGGAACACCGTTCATTCATCTTAAAAAGGGATCCCGGAACATAAGGATTATGTACCTTGTACATGCTTTCCTTGTGGCATTTTGGGCAACTTCCTGTTAAAATGCTGTAGAGTTTGCTTCCTTTTTTAAACATTTGCAAAACTTTTGGCAAAGATACTTTTTTGCTTAATCATACCTTGTAAACCGAGTTACAATCATGTTAAATGTCCATAATCTTTCCGTTTCATTTTCAGGTGAAGTTCTCTTCGAGGAAATTTCGTTCCGTCTGAACCCAGGTGACCGTGTAGGGCTGATCGGAAAGAATGGGGCCGGAAAATCTACCTTGCTGAAATTGCTGGCCAAGGATGTGGCTCCTGATACCGGTACATTAGCTTCCGACAAGGAACTACGCATCGGATTCCTAAGGCAGGATATTGAATTTGAGGAGGGGCAGACCGTACTTGAAGAAGCCTATAAGGCATTTAAAGAACTTCAGGAAGTAGAAGGCCGCCTGGAGAAGATCAATGAACAGCTTGCCGAAAGAACCGATTATGAAAGCGAAGGATACCATCAATTGATGGTAGATCTGAATGATTTTACCCATCGATACGAGATCCTGGGGGGATATAACTACCAGGGCGAAACAGAGAAAATCCTTTTGGGCCTCGGCTTTAAAAGGGAAGATTTTGATAAAAAGACCAATACATTTTCCGGGGGATGGAGAATGCGTATTGAACTGGCGAAGTTGTTACTACAGAGCAACGATGTACTCTTGTTAGATGAGCCTACCAACCACCTCGATATTGAATCGATCATCTGGCTCGAACAATTTCTCACCAATTTCCCAGGGGCAGTAGTGATAGTATCCCACGATAAGATGTTCCTGGACAATGTTACCAACCGCACTATAGAGATCTCGCTGGGCCGTATTTACGACTACAATAAACCCTATTCCAAATTCCTCGTTCTGCGCGAAGAAATCAGGGAGCAGCAAATCAATGCACAGAAAAATCAGGAGCGGGAGATTCAACAGGCAGAACGACTCATAGAAAAATTTCGTGCCAAGGCCTCTAAAGCATCCATGGCCCAATCGCTGATTAAAAAATTGGACCGAATGGACCGCATTGAAGTGGATCAAACGGATAAAAGTGTTTTAAAACTGCGCTTCCCGGTATCGGTGACTCCTGGGAAGGTAGTGGCAGAAATGAATGGCATCACCAAGAATTACGGTTCCAAAGAAGTTTTGAATGACATCAATTTACTTTTAGAACGCGATAGTAAAACGGCTTTTGTAGGACAGAATGGACAGGGGAAAACTACCCTGGCCAAAATTATGGTAGAGGAGATCGATTTCCAGGGGGAACTCAAATTGGGACACAATGTTCAGATCGGCTACTTTGCCCAGAATCAGGCAGAATACCTTGATGGAAATAAAACTGTACTAGACACCATGATTGATGCTGCCAATGAAACCAACAGGAGTAAGGTTCGTGATATTTTAGGCTCTTTCCTCTTTAGCGGGGATGAGGTGGAAAAATATGTGAAGGTGCTCTCAGGAGGGGAACGCAACAGACTGGCCCTTGCAAAAATGTTGTTGCAACCTTTTAATGTCCTAGTGATGGACGAACCGACCAACCATTTGGATATTGCTTCTAAAAATGTACTAAAACAGGCTTTGATAAATTTTCAGGGGACACTCATCGTCGTTTCACATGACAGGGACTTTCTACAGGGTCTAACCAATAAGGTCTACGAATTTAAAGACAGGAAAATAAAGGAGTATCTCGGAGATATCAATTACTTCCTTGAGGAACGGAAGGCAAATGACTTCAGGGCAATTGAAAAGAAAACGGAGCTGGAAACAAAAAAGAAAAATGAAGATAAGTCCCTGAATCAATACCATGATCAGAAGAAATTAAAAGGACTTAAAAATAAACTGAGTCAGGTAGAAAGTAAGATCAATGGCCTGGAAAAAGAAATTTCTGAGATTGATCATGAACTGCTGATGAATTATGATCAGACGATTGCTCAGCCAAATTTCTTCGATAAATATCAAAAAAAGAAGAAACAACTCGAATCCCTGATGCAGCAATGGGAAGATCTTACCCTACAACTCGAAAAATAAGCGGCAATGGCTGTGTAATACATATTTTATTTCACCACAAAAATTCAGGTTTTCACAACAAAATAGGACCGTTAGTCGGAAAAATAAGTAAGTAATCTCTACTTTGAACTATATTTGTAAGGTAATTCTTAATTCATGTATCAGATTTGTTGTAAGTGAGAGCTGAATACTGAAAAGAAATTCGAAATGAAGAAAACACTATTCCTTTCTCTGTTAATGTTAAGCTCAGCGCTCTATGTTACTGCCAAGGTATCTAAAGGGGAGATGAAGGCGCTTACAGACCTATACGAAAGTACTAATGGAAAGGAATGGGTAAGAACATGGGATTTCTCCACTCCCGTAGAAACTTGGTACGGGGTAAAGGTGGAAGGTGATCATATTGTTGAAATTAATCTCTTCAGAAATAATTTAAAGGGTACACTGCCTGTATCCCTTGATAAGTTGTCTCATCTCAAGGTTCTCAATCTTGCATTTAATGGTTTGACGGGCGAATTACCTGAAAGCATTACCCGTATGGAAAAGCTGGAGGTCCTCAAAATAGAGATGAACAGATTTAAAGGTGAACTGCCAGAAACTCTCGGAAATTTAAGCCAGTTGAAAGAATTGACGGCTTTTAATAATTTCTTCACCGGAAGTATTCCTTCAAGCATGGGGCAGCTCGCCCGATTAAGAGTACTCAATCTTTCAAGTAATAGTCTCAGGGGAGCAATACCTGAGGAACTGGGGAAATTGACTAATTTGGTAAGCCTGGGACTTTTTGAAAATACACTCCAGGGATCTATTCCAAGACAATTCGGGCAACTGGTGGAACTCAAAGAGCTCATCCTTGCTAATAATCAATTAGAAGGAGCAATTCCTTCAGAATTCAGTCAGTTAGCCAGTCTGGAGATCCTGCAGATACAGAATAACAAATTCAATTCTCTCAAAAGCCTGGAAGGAATGAATACCAAACAATTCCTGGTCTTTGACTACGACAAAGAAGAAGCCAAGTTGAACTTTAAGGAGATCGATTTTAAGAAAACCCGCGTGGCAGATACGAAATTTGAAGACGAAGATGATCCTGATCATAAATAGGCAATTTTAAGTTGGTTAGCTATAATTAGGGGATGTGAAAACATCCCTTTTTTTTTGTTTTAACACTAAGGAAGTCCTTAAAATATTATGATTTATTTAACTATGGTTGCATATGCAACTAATGGATAATTATCTAGTTTTGGCCCATGCAAGAACTCGACTTGGAAATAGATTTGGAAAAGTCGCTTGGCCCCTGGTTAGGCAAAACCATAAAAATTACGGATTACTATTTGCACGAAGCTTTTCAGCAGCATGGTTTGGACATAAGTAAAGAACAAATGATTGTTCTTGGGAAATTGAATAAAAATGACGGACTTAACCAAAATGAAATTGCCGATTTAATCTGGAGAGACAAATCTTCTTTAGCCAGGTTATTGGCGAAGATGGAAAGAAAGGGGTATATAATTAAAAGACAGCACGAACAGGACAGGCGAGTTAACCTGGTTTACCTTACAGAAAGCGGAAGGGAAATTTTCCGTAAAACCAGACCGATCATACAAAAAGCAATAAACATCCTGGAGATGGATCTAAGCAAATCGGAAATCAAACGCATGATTGAAATTTTAAAACGGATCCAGGATAATTTTACCAAAGAATTAAAAACACTTTAAGAATCCACCAATGAGAAAAATAATATTATCAATATTAGGAATCCTGATTATAGTCTTGGGGATTTTTTTATCCAACAGCATAGTTGAAAGTAAAACCAGGCCCAAACCAAAAGTGGAAAAGGCCGTAAAGACCGTTTTTACTCAAACTGTAAATAATGGAACAGTAGATATCATTGTTCCAGCAAATGGCAATCTTACCGCGAAACAAAGAGTAGAGCTATATGCGGAAGTTCAGGGGGTATTCAGAAAAGGGAATAAGCTATTTAAAGCCGGACAGCCATACAGAGCCGGAGAAACCATCATTCGAATTGATGCCTCCGAATATTATGCCAGTGTTCAATCTGCCAAAAGCAACTTATACAATCTGATCACCTCTATAATGCCTGATCTTCGTTTGGATTACCCCGAGTTTTATCCTAAATGGCAAGCCTATCTTTCGGGCTTTGATCTTGATAAAACCACGCCCCCATTCCCGGAAATGACCTCTGAAAGTGAGAAATTCTTTATATCCGGACGAGGGATTTTAACAACCTATTTTAATGTTAAAAATCTGGAGCAACGGTTGAGTAAATATACAATAAGAGCTCCTTTTAGTGGCATTCTCACAGAGGCACTGGTTACCGAAGGCACGCTGGTAAGATCAGGACAAAAACTAGGCGAGTTTATCAATACCGATGTATATGAGTTAGAAGTTGCAGTAAGCAAGACCTATAGCGACCTTTTAAAAGTAGGGGAGGTTGTCAACCTGGTTAATCTGGACAGGACCAAAACATACAAGGGGAAAGTCGCCAGAATAAACGGGAGTGTAGATCTGGCTACTCAGACCATAAAGGCATTTATAGATGTCAGCGATAACGACCTCAAAGAAGGGATGTACCTTGAAGCTAATTTAAATGCTAAACAGGAGACCAACGCTATTGAAATAGACCGAAACCTGCTTCTTGAAAACGATCAGATTTTTGTAGTTCGCGATACTATCCTCGATCTTATTGATGTAAAGCCCGTCTATTTTTCGGATAAGAAAGTTGTTCTTAAAGAGGTTCCTGAAGGAGAGACAATTATAACCAAACCCGTAGTGGGTGCATATGCCGGAATGCTTGTTAAAGTGTATAAGGAAGAGACTGCACAAAATACTGAACAATGAGAAATATAATAGCGTATTTTATTAAATACCATGTGGCGGTCAATGTAGTGATCATTGCATTTTTCATCTTTGGGATTGTAGGAGCCCTGTCTTTAAAATCTTCTTTTTTTCCGCTGACGGATTCCAAGAATATCTCAATAAACATTGCCTATCCGGGAGCTTCTCCACAGGAAATTGAAGAAGGTATTGTCCTGAAGATTGAAGATAACCTTAAGGGACTTGAAGGGGTTGATAGAGTAACCTCTACTTCCCGGGAGAACAGCGGGAGTATCAATGTAGAAATAGAAAAGGGCCGGGATGTAGATTTTATGCTACTTCAGGTAAAAAACGCTGTAGACAGGGTGCCGACATTCCCCACAGGTATGGAACCCCTGGTGGTTTCGAAACTGGAAGTTGTTAGACAAACCATAAGTTTTGCAATTAGCGGAGACAATATCCCCCTGGTAACTTTAAAACAAATTGGACGCCAGATTGAAAATGATATAAGGGCTATTGATGGGATATCCCAGATCAGTATTTCCGGATACCCCGAGGAAGAGATAGAAATAGCTGTTAATGAGAACAACCTATTAGCTTATGGAATGTCCTTTACAGAGGTAGCACAGGCAGTTTCAAATGCCAATATCCTGGTAACCGGAGGAAATATCAAAACCGATTCTGAGGAGTATTTAATCAGGGCCAATAACAGATCCTATTACGGAGATGAGCTTTCTAATTTAATTATCAGGGCGGATGCTTCCGGCCAGACAGTGAGATTGAAAGATGTGGCTGTAGTCCGGGATCGTTTTTCTGAAACACCCAATGCGTCTTATTTTAATGGAAACCTTTCAGTAAATACTACCATTACCAGTACGAATACAGAAGACCTTATTTCATCGGCCGAAAAGGTTAGGAATTATATCGAGGAATTCAATCAGAAATACAATAACGTTAAACTCAATGTAGTTAGCGATTTATCTGTTACCCTTACTGAGCGAACAAAACTACTCACCGAAAATGCGGTCATGGGGATGACCCTGGTCCTTATTTTTCTTTCTTTATTTCTAAATACCAGATTGGCCTTCTGGGTAGCCTTTGGTCTGCCTATCTCATTTTTGGGAATGTTCATTTTTGCCGGCTATTTCGACGTAACCATCAATGTATTATCCTTATTCGGAATGATTATCGTAATAGGGATATTAGTAGATGACGGGATTGTGATCGCAGAGAATATCTATCAGCATTACGAGAAGGGAAAAACACCCATACAGGCAGCCATAGATGGTACCATGGAAGTACTCCCACCCATTGTATCTGCCATTATTACAACCGTGCTGGCCTTCTCAATTTTCCTGTTTCTGGATGGAAGAATTGGGGAATTTTTTGGAGAAGTGTCTGTCATTGTGATCCTCACTCTTGCTGTATCCCTCATAGAGGCCCTGATCATACTTCCGGCTCACCTTGCACATTCCAAAGCCTTACATCCGATAGATGACAAACCAAAAAAGGGGATAGCCAAGGTGTTTTCAAAGCTGAGGATTATCAATAAATCCGGCGACCGGGCCATGGCATGGCTCAGGGATAAAATGTACAGTCCGACATTGCGTTTTGCCCTGAAGTATAAACTGCTTACTTTTTCCTTTTTTGTTTTTGCACTCTTGTTAACATTTGGCTCCGTTGGTGGGGGTATTATCCGTACTGCCTTTTTCCCACAAATAGCCAGTGACAGGGTACAGATAAGTTTACAAATGCCCAATGGTACAAATGAAAAGGTTACTGATTCAATAATTAGCCTTATTGAAGAGAAGGCCGAAATCGTCAATCAGGAGTTAACTGAACAATATTTGAAAGGAACCGATAAGATCCTATATGAAAATGTTATCAAAAATGTTGGACCTGGTTCTTCAACGGCCTCTCTGACCATTAACTTACTTCCAGGAGAAGAACGTCCGGATGAGATACGTTCCGACATGGTTTCCACACGTCTGCGTGAATTGGTGGGCCCGGTTATCGGGGTTGAAAGCCTGATTTACGGCTCAGGGGGGAATTTTGGTGGAGATCCTGTTTCTGTCTCGTTACTAGGCTACAATATTGAAGAATTAAAAGGGGCAAAAACCGAGTTAAAAAATGCTTTACTCCGCAATCCGGAATTAAAGGATGTAGCCGACAATGATCCTGCAGGAATCAAAGAAATACGCTTAGAACTAAAGGAAAATGCCTATCTGTTAGGCTTAGACCTTCGAACCGTAATGAATCAGGTTAGAGCAGGTTTTTTTGGTACTCAGGCACAGCGGTTTCAAAGGGGCCAGGATGAAATTCGGGTATGGGTGCGATACGACAGGGAAAACCGATCGTCCATTACCGATCTTGATGAAATGCGCATTGTTACACCAAATGGCAGTCGGATTCCATTAAAAGAGATTGCTTCTTATTCCATAGAGCGGGGGGAGGTTGCCATCAACCATTTGGACGGGCAACGTGAAATTCAAATTTCAGCGGATTTAAAAGATGCACAAACTACCAGTGCAACAGATATAATGACCGAGATTCGAACCGAGATCATGCCTGAAATCCAATCGAGGTATCCTACGGTATCAGCTTCTTACGAAGGACAGAACAGGGAAGCAGGGAAACTTCTGAATTCATTGCAATTTGTTGGGTTTACTGTACTTTTTCTGATTTATGTTACTATAGCCTTTACATTTAGAAGCTTCAGTCAGCCCTTGATGCTACTGATCCTGATTCCTTTTAGTTTAACAGCGGTCGCATGGGGCCACTGGATCCACAATTTTCCAATGAATATCTTATCCATGCTGGGTATTATAGCCCTAATAGGAATCATGGTGAATGATGGCCTTGTACTGATAGGAAAGTTCAATGGGAATCTGCGCAATGGGATGAGTTTTGACGATGCCATCTTTGAGGCAGGAAAATCCAGGTTCAGGGCTATTTTCTTAACCTCCCTGACCACAGCTGCTGGTCTGGCTCCTTTAATATTTGAACAGAGCAGGCAGGCACAATTTTTGATCCCAATGGCGATCTCCATAGCCTATGGCATTGGTTTCGCTACAGTTCTCACTTTGATTATGTTACCAATATTCCTGTCGTTCAGCAATAAGGTGAAAGTGGGTACAAAATGGTTAGTAACCGGGAATACGATCACAAAAGAAGAAGTGGAACGGGCAATTAAGGAACAAAAAGAAGAGATTCATTTACAGGATCAAATGGTGACTAAACTATTGAAAGAACCAACCAATGGCTCTTCAGTTTCAGATCCAGAAAAAGATTTAGAAAAAGAATTGGAGGATACTAAATAATGAGAAAGTACCAAGCAATTTTCATGCTCCTGGCATTTATATCTTTAAATACCAGAGCACAGCAACAAGTATTATTTAAAGATGATGCAGTTTCCAAAGCACTTTACAACAATTTTGGAATTAAAGTAGCAAAGAACCAGGTAGAGATTGCCGAGAACAACAAAAGTATTCTCAATACAGGTTACCTGCCTACTTTAACAGGAAGTGCCGGGGCAACTTATAACAGAGATGACGCAACTATTGAATTTCCGGGACAATTTCTCGAGAGTGGTGAACCAAGACCCGATGTAGAACTCAACCAGGCCGAGGCCCAGAGATACGACTCCAGCCTTTCTCTGAATTTCACTTTGTTTGACGGCATGGGCAGATTTTACAACTACAAAAGCCTGAAAGAACAATACCAGCTTACAGAGTTACAGGCAAGGGAAACTATAGAAAATACAGTTCTGCAGTTGCTGAGTATTTATTTCGAAGTAGCAAGACTTTCAGAGAATGTCAATGTATTTAAGAAGGCATTGGAAATTTCAAAAGACCGGATCACCCGTGCTGAATACGCCTTTGAATACGGTCAGAATACGAAGCTCGATATTTTAAATGCTCAGGTTGATGTCACAAATGACAGTATCAACCTGCTAAATGCAAAACAGCAATTGTCGAATACAAAGCGCGATTTAAATGTAGTATTAAATCAAAACCTGAATGAATCATTCGAAGTTGATACAGTTGTCGCCTTCATCCCCAGATTACAATTGGACGACTTTATTGCTCAAGCAAGAGAAAATAATGTCGCCCTATTGCAAACGAAGAAAAACCTGTTGATCAATGAATACGATATCAAGATAAGTAGATCCGGGTACCTCCCCACAATTGGCCTTAATGGTTCATATGGCTGGAATTTAAATCAAAGTGCAGCTTCAGCCTTTTTTCCGGGCACCAATAACGAGACCTATAATCTCAACCTCGGGGCACGTCTTACCTGGAATCTCTTTGATGGTGGCAGCACCAATGTTCGGGTGAAAAATGCGAAGATCGCTTATGAAAATCAGGAGCTGCTGAAGAAACAAATTGAGCTGGAGGTAGATCGGGATATATTGAATGCTCTTGATATTTATGAGAACAGGTTGTCTATTTACGCCATACAGGAGCAAAATGTTATTACAAATGAGAATAATTTCGAGCGCTCCAGGGAACAGTTTCAGCTAGGGCGGATTACCTCCATAGAATTCAGGCAGGCACAGATCAATCTCCTCAATGCCCAGACCAATAAAAACCTTGCTAAATACGATGCAAAGCTGGCAGAAATACAGCTCCTCCAACTTACGGGCCAACTACTCAATGTTGAACTATAAGCGAGAACATGCTTGAACAATTCTTTCAATGTCCTTATTGCTGGGAAGAAATTTCGATGTTATTAGACACTTCTGTTTCTACTCAGACCTATGTTGAGGACTGTGAAGTTTGTTGCAATCCGATAGAAATCAGTATTCGTTGCACGGCTGGTGAATTGCAGGAATTTCAGGCAAATCCTCTGGGGCAGTAATGCGATAATATCTTCGCACTTCCGGATCCGGTGTGCAAATCCCTATTTATTTAGTATTTTGTTCCTGGCATAGGATAATTATTCTGCAATGGACAATCCACAGAAGAAAGCAAAAGCTTACTGGAATGAAAACCTGAGGTATCTTGTGATATTGCTCTCTATATGGTTTGTCGTGTCCTTTGGGGCGGGCATCCTCTTAAAAGACTGGTTGAATGCTATTAAAATAGGTGGATTTGGCCTTGGATTCTGGTTTGCACAGCAAGGCGCTATCTATGTTTTTGTAATCCTCATTTTTGTTTATGTCCGACTGATGAATAAACTTGATAAGAAATACGGATACGATGACTAATGATATCCAGAAAACAATAAGCTAAAACATGGACGTACAGAGTTGGACGCTCCTTCTGGTCGTCATATCCTTTTCCCTTTATATCGGGATTGCCATCTGGTCGAGAGCCAGCTCAACCAGTGATTTTTATATTGCCGGAGGCCATGTTCCTGCTTTGGCCAACGGCCTGGCAACGGCTGCCGACTGGATGTCTGCGGCCTCTTTTTTGGGGATGGCCGGCCTCCTTTCTTTTACAGGTTATGACGGTTCAGTTTATTTGATGGGCTGGACGGGAGGATACGTTCTACTCGCTCTTCTTCTTGCTCCTTATCTCAGAAAATTTGGAAAATTCACGGTCCCTGATTTTATAGGAGATCGCTATTATTCTAATATAACGAGGACGGTAGCTGTTATTTGCGCCTTGTTGGTTTCATTTACCTATGTGGCTGGTCAAATGAGGGGGGTTGGACTTGTGTTTTCACGTTTTCTTGAAGTTCCTATAGACACGGGAGTAATTATCGGAATGATCATTGTTTTGTTCTATGCGGTACTCGGTGGGATGAAAGGGATTACCTATACCCAGGTTGCTCAGTACTGTGTCCTGATCTTTGCCTTTATGGTGCCCGCTATTTTCATTTCGATTCAAATGACAGGGAATCCGGTTCCTCAACTGGGAATGGGTGCACAGGTTCTAGGAGAGGAAATATCACTGCTTGATAAATTAGACGGTCTTTCTGAAGCTCTTGGATTTACGGCATATACAGATGGTTCAAAATCCACAATTGACATCTTTTGTATTACTGCTGCGCTGATGGTAGGTACCGCAGGATTACCCCATGTCATCGTTCGGTTTTTTACTGTTCCCAATGTGAGGGATGCAAGGAAATCAGCCGGATACGCCCTTCTTTTTATTGCCATTCTTTATACAACTGCACCGGCAGTGGCGGTATTTGCCAGGACAAACCTTATCGAAACAGTAAGTGATCAACCCTATGAAGAAATGCCCGAATGGTTCCGGAAATGGGAAACCACAGGCTTAATTGTATATGATGATAAAAACAAGGATGGCCTTATCCAGTACGTAGGAGATACGGATAAGAACGAACTCACCGTGGATCCCGATATCACTGTGCTGGCAAATCCGGAGATCGCTAAGCTTCCCAATTGGGTAATTGCCTTAGTTGCTGCTGGTGGCCTGGCTGCAGCACTCTCAACCGCTGCAGGTTTATTGCTCGTCATTTCCACGGCTATTTCCCATGATCTTATAAAAAAGCAATGGAAACCAAATATTTCCGACAAATACGAACTTGTAATGGCCAGGATTTCTGCAGTAATAGCCGTGTGCATAGCAGGGTATTTTGGGATCAACCCACCCGATTTTGTGGCTGCAACGGTAGCACTGGCATTTGGACTTGCGGCAGCTTCCTTCTTTCCTGCAATCATCCTGGGCATATTTTATAAAAAAATGAACAAGGAAGGAGCTACCGCCGGAATGGTGGCAGGAATCTTAATAATGCTTTATTATATGCTCAGATTCAAGTTTGATATGTTTGGTGGGGGAAATTCTTCAGACTGGTGGCTTGGAATTTCTCCTGAAGGCTTTGGAACTGTGGCCATGTTGCTTAATTTTATAGTATCCCTCTCCGTTTCGGCATTGTTTAAGGACCCACCGATAGAGGTACAGGAAATTGTAGAGAACATCCGATTACCAAAAAACGCCGGGAGAGCAAATTCACATTAAACCGATACGCATGAGTAATTACAGCATTAAAAACCTGGAAGAGTATTTTCAGCTCTATCGAAAATCAGTAAGGGAACCGGAAAATTTCTGGGAGGAGATCGCAGAAGAGCACTTTTTCTGGAGAAAACGCTGGACGAATGTTATGAAATGGGATTTCTCTAAACCCGAAGTAACCTGGTTTGAAGGGGCCAAACTAAACATCACCGAGAATTGCCTCGACAGGCACCTTCCGGCACGTGGGAATAAAACAGCAATAATATTTGAACCAAATGATCCTGGGGAAGAAGCACAGCATATCAGTTACAATGAATTGCATGCCAGAGTATGCCGATTTGCCAATGTGCTTAAATCACAGGGTGTAAGCAAGGGAGACCGCGTTTGTATTTACCTTCCTATGATACCAGAATTGGCCATTGCGGTACTGGCATGTGCGCGAATCGGTGCGATCCACTCTGTGGTTTTTGCCGGCTTTTCCTCACAGGCTCTTGCAGCGCGGATCAATGATTGTGATTGCAGGCTTGTAATTACTTCCGATGGCTCCTTCCGGGGAGGAAAGACCCTGAATCTCAAAGAAATAGTGGATCAGGGCCTGGAAAGCTGCAAAGGGGTTAAGGCTGTCCTGGTCGTCAAAAGGACAGGTGGGGAGGTCAGGATGAAGGATGGGAGGGATCAGTGGATAGCTCCTCTTTTAGACAAGGCCAGCGAAGATTGTAAGGCGGAAATAATGGATGCTGAAGACCCGTTGTTTATCCTGTATACTTCTGGTTCCACAGGTAAACCAAAAGGAATGGTTCACAGTTCCGCCGGATATATGGTATTCACAGCATATACCTTTAAGAATATATTCCGGTATCGGGAAAATGACATCTATTGGTGTACTGCGGACATTGGTTGGATAACCGGACATTCTTATATCGTTTATGGCCCCCTGGCCAACGGTGCCACCACAGTAATGTTTGAAGGGGTGCCTACCTATCCTGATTACGGTAGGTTCTGGGAAGTGGTAGCCAAACACAAAGTCAACCAGTTTTATACCGCCCCAACCGCTATCAGGGCCCTGGCCAAAGAGAGCCTGGATTTTGTGGACAAGTATGATCTTTCTTCTATAAAAGTACTGGGTACAGTAGGGGAACCTATCAACGAAGAAGCATGGCATTGGTATAATAACAATATTGGAAAGAACAATAGTCCGATAGTAGATACCTGGTGGCAGACGGAGACAGGAGGGATAATGATCTCACCCATTCCTTATGTTACTCCTACAATCCCCACCTATGCTACCTTACCTTTTATAGGTATTCAGCCAGCTCTTATGGACGAGAAGGGAAATGAAATAAAAGGGAATCAGGTAGAGGGCCGATTGTGCATAAAGTTTCCCTGGCCCTCAATGGCCCGAACAATCTGGGGAGATCACCAACGCTATTACGATACTTATTTTTCTGCCTTTAAAAATATGTACTTCACCGGGGACGGGGCTATGAGGAATGCAGTGGGATACTACAGGATCACCGGTAGGGTAGATGATGTAATAATCGTTTCCGGACATAATTTGGGGACTGCGCCTATTGAAGACGCCATTAATGAACACCAGTCGGTTTCAGAATCAGCCATCGTAGGCTATCCACACGATATCAAGGGTAATGCCCTTTACGGTTTTGTGATCCTCAAACACGGGGGGGAGAGGCGTGACAGGGAAAATCTGAAAAAAGAAATCAATCAGCAGATTTCAGAGCATATAGGCCCTATCGCCAAACTGGACAAGATTCAATTTGTACCTGGTCTGCCTAAAACGCGAAGCGGAAAAATAATGAGGCGTATTTTGAGAAAGATCGCTGCAAATGACACCTCCAATCTCGGGGATATAAGCACCTTGCTGAATCCTGAAGTAGTGGAAGCCATTATAAAGGATGCGCAATAATATCACTGCTATCTATCCTAAATAATGGAATAAAGGATAAATCCGCCAAATGCAAAAGAAAAAGGGGCGAGAAGTCTTATAAGATAGGGCGGAAGCATGGTTGCACACTTTTGTGCATAAGCATAATGCCAGGCTCTTGGTAATAGCATTAGGAGTATGGAAGTACCTATCATAAACCAGCCCAGGATCTGTAGGAACTCAGGAAATTTTGAATGCGAGGCGTAGATGATTAGTCCGGCTGCCGGGATCATTCTCAAAGTCAATTCGCCAAAATGTATCTGAGGAGTACTGGCGGCTTTATTTAATGTCTTCCACATGCGGTTGGGTGCGAGTAACATCAGAAACCCCACGAATATCAGAAACAGTCCAAAAAGAGCTACGAGAATCTGTGCAAATAGAATCAAGTGCTTAGTCTTTGGATTGGTAGTATTTCTGAAGGGTATAAAAGGCCTTTTTTCTCTTTCCTTCTTCTGAAATCAGGCCTTTTCTGTTCCATCCGTCCTGTATCCCGGGAAGGACTCTTCGGGGCGATCTGAAATCCACCAGGATCCAGGGAGACATACCCTGAAGCTGCGGGATGGTACCGAGCATCTTTATAGTTTCCTCATACAGGAATTCCTGATATTCTTCTGTCCATCGCGTAAGCTTATCCCCATGAAGACCGTATTTGGCTCCTGCTCCAAATTCTGAGATCAGGACTGGTTTTTCCTGTGCTATACGCCATTTTATTTGGTCTAATTTATCGGGGAGACCATCATACCAGCCTATGTATTGATTGAAACTTAGAATGTCTACAACAGATGCGAAGGGGTCATCGATGGTTCTTATCAATGGATCGTTGTTATATCTTCCCTGCTCCAATGCCGCACTTATGAGTCGGGAAGGGTCCATGTCTCTGGCCAAAAGGGAAAGATTGGTCAGAAATTCAGTCCTCGCATCGCTTGCAGGAGTCTCATTGGCCATAGACCAGATAATGACGGAAGCCCGGTTTTTATCACGGGAAATAAGTTCTCGGAGTTGCCGGGCTGCATTTGCATAAGTATCGGGATTATCCCAGGAGATTGTCCAGTAAACAGGATTTTCCTCCCACACCAGTAACCCCATTTGATCGGCCATTCGCACTATATGTTCATTGTGCGGATAATGTGCCAGTCGAACAAAATTACATCCCATTTCCCTGGCCCAGGACAATAACTGATTCGCATCTTCTTCGCTGTTTCCCCTGCCACCTTTAAAAGGCTTTTCTTCGTGTATGGAAATCCCTTTTAGGAATACAGGAGATCCGTTGAGCAGAATTTTACTCCCCTGGGTCGTAATGGTGCGGAATCCGATCTGTTCTTTTATTTTATCCTTCCCTGAGGAAATGACAACCTCGTGCAGAAACGGGTCCTCAATCGACCAGTATCTGATCTGTTGTACTGAAATATCCACCTTAGCATACCCTTCATTATTCGTAATCAATGGAAGGGTTACAGACAATGCCGGGATGCCTACGTCAATTGCCTGATTTGCAAGTTGTTTCCCCTTGAGTTGAACAAAACCCTGAATCCGGGTCGGGTCTTGGGGATTGAGGTAAAGAAAATAATCATTAATGAATGTAGAAGGAGTCTCAATGAGTTTTACTTCCCTGGTAATTCCGCCGTAATTCCACCAATCGGTATTAAGGGTGGGAACACCTTCTTTTATCCTCTTGTTATCTACTTTCACTATCAGGAAATTATCCCTGGCATTTAGAAGTTTAGTTATTTCATAGGAAAAGGGGGTAAAGCCCCCGATATGACGCCCTAATTTCTTGCCGTTGAGGTATACATCCGATTGGTAATTCGATGCTCCGAAATGCACAAATAGACGGTTCGATGGTTCTTCAAGCTCGTAGTCAAATGACTTCTTATACCAGAGGGACCCTTCGTAATAGAATAATTTTTCTTCCTGAGTATTCCAGTCGCCGGGCACTTGCAGACTATCACTAAGATCAAAATTATATTCAATCAGCTCGGAAGGATTATCAGGTTTTGAATTGGTAAAAAAGGCGTTCTTTCCCGGATCTTTCTGGTTCTCGAAGGCTTCAAGTCGGTAGTTGTAAAACCCATTTTCGTAGGGGTCTACAATATACTTCCAGTAACCATTTAAGGAAGTGGAAGGCCTGTTGTAGGTGTTTATTATTCCTGGCTGCTGGGCAGATAAAAATATAGTGAAACTCAGGATCAGGAAAAGGCTCAGAAGGTACTTTGTAGATTCCATAGACCGATTAAAAAGAATTCAATCTTAGTTTTTTTCCTTCAGGAAGGCATAGGTGAAGCCATTTTGTAAGGTAAAACCGACAGCCAGTACTCCTATCAGGATCTGATATCGGGGATGGTCCCCCACAAGGGAAGAGGCAATAAGAATAACACCGGCCCAAATGAGCGCGTTCAGGATCAATACTTTTTTCATAGTTATGTGGTTTGAGATGATTTTAAAGTATGCCAGAGGATTCCTGTTGATCCCTCCTGCTACCTAAAGGTACTTAAAACATTTTCGTTTTATCCTTTATTCATTCACAAACCTGATTCTGGCCCAGTTATGTCCTTTTTTGTCGACGGTGAGTGTGTCTATCTTAATCGTACTCCCCTTTTTTGCTACTCTAACAAATGACGGTAGCTTGTATCCATTTTCTTTTCTGGGTTTATCTGCGCGGACATTGGCGTCTTTAATGAGGTTATATTCCTGCCCAATTTGGGGCCTTTCACTGATAATTCGGTCACTATTTTGGCCGGGTGAAAAATTTCCCAGATATAGCCAGTCCTTAGCTAAAGGTTCTCCTTCACCAGGATCGATCAGTTCACTGGCTGTCTGCTTGTCAATTTTATCGATAATGCTAAGAGCATTTTTTTGGATATCAGATAACTGACTTGTATCTCCTGAGGACAGATCGAGATTATCAAGTACGTGATTTACCACACTCTTTATGGCAGTATCCCGATTTCCTATATCCACAAGTACATCCAGCAAATGTTGTTTTCCAGGGGCTAAGATCATCTGTGCCGCAATCTGGGGGTCATCATCTTTTTTGAGCATATAGATGGCATAAGCCCCCATTTTTGAGGTAGTAATATCAGGATCGGCAATCATTTCCATAAAAGGCTTCATGGCCGTTACGTTGGCGATCTGACTTTCAATTTCGGTAAGGCTTTTGTTAAAAAAATAGCCCATTACGGCAACGAGAACGGGGGTAAGGAGCAGGATGGAAGATTGAATGATATCCCAGGGGGTCTTGGATTTTTTCTGTTCAGACATGATATGGTTGGTTTAAGGTTACTTAATGTAAGTTATCAAGAACCAGAAGAATTTAAATAAGCTATTTGAAGGCCGGGTCAATGTATCCACCAGGCGGTAACAAAGAACAATATTTAAGTGCTCTTAGTTCTTACTAGAGTGTTTGGTTCCCAATCGTCCTCCTAACCATCCCATCGGGATGTAGGCCGCAATCAGATCTAAAGTTGAAAACCATGCAGGGGCCGGAAGGTTGATTACGTTAATAATTCCACCAATCAGGAAACCTATACCCACGATCATCGCAAACATCATTTTTCTTGTAGCCGCAATTTTCGCAGCAAAATAAGCGCCTATTAAGGTACCTATGGCATGAGCTAAAAATGGAAAAATAAAATGTTTTGGTTCGAAGAGAGACATGCTTTCCTTCAGGCCTTCCATGGTACTGACGTCTGCACCTTCAGGCAGGGTAATTACGCGTCCGTTGAGCGAAATAAAGAACATGTTTACGGCACTGCCCAGTACAAGGCCTGCGATTACTGCCAGGATATTGCGAACAATAGGATTCATGGTTTCTTGGTTTTCAGGTTATTTAGAAAATACTGCGAAGTGTATTACGCTCATATTTATCCATTTAAAAGTAATGATTTCTGATCAAATCCCATTTTTAAGAAATTTCCTGAGAAGTATGATCTGTCCCAAATGATAATGCGAGTGTTCAATAATACCGATCAGATTCCTTTGGTAGGACCCGTATTTTTCATCGGCCAGTAGAACTAGTAATTCCTCCTCAGGGATTTTTTCAACCAATGAAATAAATTTTTCAGCTTCCTCCCATGTCCTGTTTTTAAGCTCTTCCCAGTCGGAGCTATTTTGGATGGGAGGACAATCAAAGCTTTCAGAATCCTTTCCCTTTAGAGGTTCCCCTTCCAGAACCCTGCTCACTACTCTGGCAAAATAATTAATGTGATAAACGAGCTCTGCAATGCTGTGCAGCTCATCGATTGTATGAACAGCTTCTTTCCAGCTGAGTCCTGCAAGACCATCCTTGAGGTTAACAGCTGTCCAGTTTCCACCAAAATAAAATTCCCTGATATGTTTGGCAATGAAAGTCGATTGATTCATAGTGTATTAAGCTTCTAAGATTTCCCATTATTGAATACCCAATAAAGTTAGGATAAATGAAATTGTTAACCGTCTCGTTTGTATTGATGAACGATTTCAATCTGCTCTATTCTTCCTGAATCTTTTGCTGAGCCAGTTCAGAATCATCGTGGCGATTATAGCCATGGTAATTGCCATACTATTGAATACAATGTCTTCGGTGTCGAAGACTCGATCAGGAAGAAAATATTGAATCCCTTCATCAAGAGTGCCAAGCAATACTCCTGCCAGCCAGGCCAGAAACGCTGGTTTCCAGATGGCACCTTCTAATTTTGGTCTTCTCCTGATTGCCTTGTGCAGGAGGATGGCCAGTACACTGTATTCTATAAGGTGGCTCCGTTCAGGCGCGCCCAGGCGAAAAAAGAACATGACATAGACTCCAATGATGCCAATTAATACGGCGTATTCTATCCCAGAGGGTTTTCTTATCAGTCCGTGAAGTAAAACAGCAGCACCAACAAGAAACATCCCAAGGAGAAAGAAGACTGCCTGCACATTCTGATCCCTTAATTGGTTAGCAAAAGGCCGACCCATAAATAGTGTTGAAAGGATGGTGAGGTAGACCACGATTACAGCCAGCCAGAGATACTTTTCTTTTATATTGGTATCCTTCTTCATTATTCTGAAATAACCATCTTGTAAGGTACTAAATTCGAGGTTTTCTTATTTCAGGCTGGCCAGTTTGTTCTCAACCCTGACCACTGTATTCCAGTTTCTGGTGGTGATCTTTTTTCCGTAAAAGCTTTGTAGAATGCCCATAGCTTCAGGTGTTTTGGAAACGCTGAGGTCGAGTACGCTGCAAATTATTCTTCCTTGATGATAGATGATACGATAGGCCCCATCTTCACTCTGCCAGGGTAGGGGGATCTGTGATTTACTGCTGTTATTGAGAAAGGTGGCATAAAACCTGATGTTGTTGTGCAAACTTTCATTTGAAAACGGATTATCAGCCGTTAAATTTAAAATTTGTTTTGCCTTAATAACTGTTGTGGGGATCTCAAAGCCAAAAGCCTTCGAAATATTTGAGAATATCTCATCCTGGAGCTTGTATTCGTCTTCTGAAGCAGCTTTAAAAATAATGTTCCCGGAATTCAGCAGGGTGATCACCTTAGAATATCCCATCTTTTCGAATTCAGTGCGAAGCTCTGCCATGGGGACCTTATGGTGTCCGCCCACGTTAATCCCTCTTAATAAGGCAACAAATGTTTCCATGGTATATGCTGTAATCAAATTTTAGTATCAAATGTCCTGAACAATAAAAACCGCATTTCCGTTAAGATCGTAGAAACCAAATTCATGCGTGCCCCAGGGCGTATTCATGCGTAATTTATCTTCTGCTATGGCTCCTCTCTCTAAAAATTCTTCGAAGTATGGCTTTATATCACTGACGAAGATCTTCATCACAGAACCAAGGACTGGATCTTCTTCGTTTCCGTGGTGGAATTGTAAATGAAATTCCAGTTGCTCTCTCTGCAAACCTGCGTATCCTTTATCTCCAAATACATAGGTAAACCCGGTGTATTTTTTATACCATTCAAGATCGCGATTTATATCTGTTGATGGTAGGACAGGTATAATGTACAATGCGGAATTAGCTTTTTTCATTTGAAAGAAAATCTTCGGTTAATAATTACAGTATGAATCCGAACGCTTCACAAGATCGGAAATTTACATGAGCCATAGTTTATATCGATCAAACGTCTGTGGATAATAGGGTTTCATTTGGTAAATTTGAGGTACTCTCTAAAAACCTAATTACATATACCATGGAAGACATAAAAGACAGGAGCGGATCATCTAACGGTTCCGCTTACCAGGCTAACGATGAAAGTAAATGCCCATTTCTCAATGGGGAACTGCAGCAGGTTGCCGGAGGCGGGACTACCAACCGCGATTGGTGGCCCAATTCGTTAAATCTCAATATCCTTCGCCAGCATTCTGAGCTGGTTGACCCGATGGGGGAAGAATTTGACTATGCAAAAGAATTTAAAAGCCTCGACCTTAAGGCGCTAAAAAAAGATCTCACGGATCTTATGACTGATTCAAAGGACTGGTGGCCGGCCGATTACGGGCATTATGGTCCTTTCTTTATTCGTATGGCATGGCATGCGGCCGGGACTTACCGAATTTCGGATGGCCGCGGTGGAGGTGGGACAGGTGCCCAGCGCTTTGCCCCTTTGAACAGCTGGCCGGATAATGCAAACCTGGACAAGGCCAGAGTGCTTTTATGGCCGATTAAAAAGAAATACGGAAAGAAAATTTCATGGGCAGATTTACTCATTCTTGCCGGGAATGTTGCACATGAATCCATGGGCCTACCCATGTATGGATTTGCAGGTGGGCGAGAAGACATTTATCAGCCCGAAGAAGATATTTACTGGGGATCAGAAACTACCTGGTTGGGAAATAAAGCGAGGTACAATGAAGAAGGTGAACTGGAAAGACAAATGGGTGCAGCTCATATGGGTCTTATCTATGTTAACCCGGAAGGGCCAAACGGAAACCCCGACCCCTTGGCCGCTGCTCATGATATCAGAGAGACTTTCGGTAGAATGGCAATGAACGACTACGAAACTGTTGCCCTGATTGCCGGAGGCCATACATTTGGTAAAACCCACGGCGCAGCCAGTGATGCAGAGTTTCTTGAGGCAGAACCTGCAGGAGCACCAATCGAATTGCAAAGCCTTGGCTGGAAAAGTAACTTTAAAAGCGGGAAAGGATCGGATACAATTACCAGTGGTCTGGAAGGAGCCTGGACAGATACTCCAATAAAGTGGAGCCACAAATACCTGGAGAACCTTTTTGGCTATGAATGGGAACTCACTAAGAGTCCGGCCGGAGCATGGCAATATCAGCCAAAGGATGGCGCAGGAGCAGGAACAGTTCCCGATGCACATGACCCGGAAAAGAAACATGCACCGTTTATGTTGGTGACAGATCTTTCATTAAGGATGGATCCTGCCTATGAAAAAATTTCAAAGCACTTCTTGGAGAACCC
Source organism: Muriicola sp. E247 (assembly GCF_041358175.1). Lineage (NCBI taxonomy): Bacteria > Pseudomonadati > Bacteroidota > Flavobacteriia > Flavobacteriales > Flavobacteriaceae > Muriicola > Muriicola sp. E247. The sequence continues at coordinate 63,972 of NZ_JBGKBE010000009.1, read as the reverse complement.
TCAGGAATTTAAAGAAGCATACCAAAAGGCATGGTATAAACTTACCCATAGAGACATGGGACCCAAGTCGCGTTTCCTCGGTCCTGAAGTTCCTTCAGAAGAGCTGATCTGGCAAGATCCTGTTCCTGCGGTTGATCATGAACTCGTAAATGAAAAGGATATTGAAAACCTCAAAGAAACGATTTTAAATACAGGACTATCCGTTTCTGAACTGGTAAGCACTGCCTGGGCATCTGCTTCCACTTTCAGAGGTTCTGATAATCGAGGAGGGGCTAATGGGGCTCGTGTAAGACTTGAACCTCAGAATCAATGGGAAGTAAACAATCCTGTACAATTAGGAAAAGTGCTTGATGCGCTTACGAAGGTGCAGAACGACTTTAATGCTGCTCAGAAAGGGGATAAAAAAATATCCCTGGCGGATCTGATCGTGCTTGGCGGATGCTCTGCAGTTGAAAAAGCAGCAAAGGACGCCAGACAGCATATAAATGTTCCTTTTTCTCCGGGGCGCACTGATGCCTCAGCTGAGATGACTGATGCGGAAGCCTTTGACGTACTGGAGCCTATTGCCGATGGTTTCAGGAACTACCGCAAAATAAAATCTTCTGTTTCAACCGAAGATATGCTGGTAGATAAAGCTCAATTAATGACTCTTACTGCACCTGAAATGACGGTTCTGGTAGGAGGGATGAGAGCTCTTGCGGCGAATTATGATGGTTCAGGACATGGTGTATTTACGAATAGACCGGGAACTCTTAGTAATGATTTCTTTATAAACCTACTTGATATGAGTAATGAATGGAAGGCTATCGACTCTGATGAGGAGGTATTCGAAAGTCATGACAGAAATACAGGAGAGAAGAAATGGACAGGAACAAGGGTTGATCTGATCTTTGGTTCTAATACTGAACTTAGGGCAATTGCCGAAGTCTATGGCTCTGACGATGCCAATGGAAAGTTTGTAAAGGACTTTGTAAAGGCATGGAATAAGGTGATGAACCTCGATCGGTTCGACCTGGCCTAAAGCTTAGCCTCTTAGTGAATAAAATGGTCCCTTTCCGGGGCCATTTTTTGTGAATCAATTATTGGAAAAGTCTATTCTGCCGCAATTTGTACTGCAAGGCCATTCACATCAAAATAGTCTGATCCACTGACAATTTTTCCGTCTTTATTCACAGAAAGCAGGGCGTAGAATTTTACTCCAATAGGCTTGCCCGTTTCGGTATGGGTAGCATTCCAGGTGCCGTAAACCCTGATATTAGTTGGGGAGCTGGTTGCAGTTTTTTCGGGAAAAACTGACCCTGACCAGTAGCCTCCTTCTGTACTTTCCGGAGTAGCGACCCCTGGAGTAAACTGTATATTTTCAAAATTATCGTGATAATTCTTTAAAGCAGCGAGCAGATCCGCTTTCCCCAGCCATTGGTTTCCGTTATACTGAGGTGGACTCCACTGCAGGGTGTCAGCAAGCATGTTGCTTAAAGTTTCCAGATCCTCATCGGAATGTGCCTGATAAAATGCACTGATTACGGCTACTTTTTCGTCAAATGCCGCATAATCAGGTGCTTCAGTTTTGGTCATCTCCTCAGCAGGAGCAGCTTGCTTACATGCAGACAGGGCAAACAGGCCCAGTACCGCAAGGGTAATGAATTCTTTTTTCATCGGTTGGTTGTTTATTGGTTATTAATTACTTAAGGTACAAAAAAAAAGCAATGTGGAGAGAAGCTTAGGTCTGCTATCAGGATTTGGAGAAAGGATACTCGATTATTGATACACCCTAACATAGTCGATTTCCATTGTGGCGTTGGTGAATTCAGCAGGAATCTCACCACCTAAATTTCCACCCATGGCAATATTGAGTAAAATATAATGAGGGTTATCATAGGGTTTGTCCTGGGTATTGGCTAATTCGTATACCAAGGTATCATCGACCAGTACCCTCATAGTACTGCTAGTCCATTCCAGTACGTAGAGGTGGAATTCCTGGGTGGAATCCGGAACGGCGGTCTCAGATCCTTCACTTTGGTATGCCCCTGTATTTGTATTCCCCCAGTGAAAATAGGCGATAGTATTGATTTTATCCCAACCCCTTTGCTCCATGATGTCGATCTCCCCACATGCAGGCCAGCCTACATTGCCGTATTGCTGACCAAAATAATTTCCTGTCTCATTGATGTTGGCACCTAATGTCCAGATGGCAGGCCATGTGCCGGCTTCGGCAGGCAATTTCGCCCTGACTTCAACACGTCCATAGGTAAAGGCGTATTTGGAGTTCAATCGGGCTGAGGTATAAGATTTGGAAACACCACCACTGGTGTATTGTTCTTTTTGAGCTATGATTTTTAATGTGCCATTACTTACATATGAATTCTCCTCCCTTTCCGTATAGTGCTGAACTTCGTCATTGTACCAGCTTCCATTGTTGGGCCCGATTACCTGGTGATGCCATTTTGAAAAGTCAGGGCTACCCTCATAGTCAAATTCATCAGCAAAGACCAGTGTACTTTCTTCTCCTCCTGTGCCAGCTTCTTCCTCAATAGTACCAGTGAAAATAGTTACTTCGCTTGTTTTAGAAATAGATTCTCCTGAATTAGAATAGGCAAACACCTCTATGGTATACGAATGCGTACCCTCCCGATCAAAGGTATGACTCCTGGTTCTGGAAGTAGTTTCTTCTAATGCTCCCCCATCAAATCTGTATGCGTAACGTATTGCGTCCTCTGCGTATGCACTTACCTGAACCATTCCAGAACCATCTCCTCCTGGTTGTGTGTCAGAAGCACCGACTACCGTAATAATCACAGTTAAATTCGAGGGTTTGGTTGAAGTTTCGGGATCAGAAGAACTGCAGGAAAGGATAAGGGTCAGACCTAAAAGGGTAAGATAAAACAGTTTAATTTTATTTTCTGAAGTGAAGAAAGGGAATCCAGGAATCATAAAGAGGTATTAGGAAAGATCAATAATACTAAATTTTCTACGGATAACCGTAACTCCGAGCACATGGAATAGAGAGATCAGCCTGAGTGCGAGAGTTTTTGGGTTCGGATTTCTTCCAAGTTCTTAGTAATACTCATCGGCGACCAGTGCATAATTCCAATATTTTCAATAGCTACTTGTCGTATTCTGATATTTATAACCAATTTCTTGGTAAAACGGGTTTATCTAAGTTATGTTGAGATTTTATCTGTTGAAGATTTCCTCAGCTTTTCTATTGAAAACTGTTCCGGGTACCCGGAATTCTTTTTAATATTAAATGAATTCTTGGTCAAACTTTTTAATTATGTTCAAAACCGCAATAGTTCCGTCATTATACCAAAACGGATGACGTCCAATCGATTCTGAAAATAGATGTTGTAGTAATCGATTCCATGATAATACTGTACAAAGAATCCGATATCTTCCAAAAACTTCGGATGGTAATAGAAAGTAAGACTGGCACTGAGCCTCTTGATATTAAAGGTGTCCCAGTCGTTGATATTATCCAAAAACCAAGTGGTTTCGGCCTTAACTGAAAAATCAGCCTTTATCGATCCACGATGCCCCATTTTCATGGGAAGTTTATAGGCCAAAAAGGCATTGTGCCATCGGAACCCACTATATTGTCCGTGCAGTTCTTCCAACATCCAACTTCTGGGGTGTACCTCGAACGCGCTTTTGAAAAATTTTTGTGCGTTCAATGTTTTGCTGAATCCGGATTTAAGCAATCCCAATTCAAAAAAATTGGTGGCAAAATTTCCCGTTTGCAGATTGATATTTCCATCCGAATCATAAAACCCGCCGTCCTGCCCATTGGAGTGGTGGGCCATTTTTCCGAACAGGGTAAGACGGTCGGCGGCATTCTTTTCACTTGCCAAATAATACACGGAAATCTGGGGAATGTAACTGGGTGTCTTAACAGGGTAAGATTCCTCATTGAACATACGGATGGTGATCTGTGCAGTCAGGACGGCCATTAAGCGGGAATCCTTACGTTCGCGTATAATAAAACTGGGGTTTACATTGGCCTCGAACATCAAGGGTTCCAGATTGCCGATATCCGTGGGAAACGTAATATAACTATCGCTTTGATTCACTTGTGCGGTTTTCGCCAGATCGATTTGTGGTCTTACTAAAGTGTCCTGTCCATAGATTAGGTACATAAAGAGAATCAGGGAAATCGATATGTGAACCGTGTACTTCATTTATTTTCAGCAAACCACCATTTTGGTTTTTGCTCTTTTTTGACCAGTTTGAACTTTTCAATAGAATGGGTCTTAATATGTTCTGCCATTTCTTCTACTGAATCGGTTACAAACAACAACTTCATATCTTCTGGACTTATACTCTCCTCTTTTGCCATAATCTGAATGTGTTGGCAGAGTTCCTTGTGGTATTCAGAACCGAAAATGACTACCGGGAAATTCTGGATCATCTTCGTCTGGATCAAGGTAATCGATTCGAAAAGTTCGTCCAACGTACCCATTCCCCCGGGCATGACCACGAACGCATAGGAGTATTTTATCAAGAGGAACTTGCGAACAAAGAAATAACGGATGTCGATCCATTTATGCAGATACGGGTTCGGTTTTTGTTCAAAGGGAAGAATGATGTTACAGCCTACGGAATAGCCGCCCGCCTCATAGGCACCCTTGTTGGCCGCTTCCATAATGCCCGGCCCTCCGCCTGTCATGACGGTAAAGCCCAAATTCGCCAAGGCCGCCCCTACATTTTCGGCCTGTTGGTAATAGGAATTGTCAGGCTCGAATCGTGCGGAACCAAAAACGGTTACACAAGGTCCGATAAAATGCATTTTCCGGAAGGCCTTGATAAAACTGAACATTACCCTGAATGTGAAGAAGAGCTCTTTGAACCGGGAAAGCGGGCCTTTTAGAAATTTGGATTCGTCGGTCTGTAATCGATTGTTGTTATTGTTTTCCATCAGCTAACCTTTTTATAGCTCCATACGGCCAACGCATTTATTAAAAGGGCATATATGCCCAGTTTAATCAGTTGTGGGGAAATATCTGATAGGGAGGAGCCTTTCAACATGACCATGCGCACCACCTCCACGAAATATTTAACGGGATTGAATTCGGTAATGAACTGCGCCCAGACGGGCATGCTTTCGATCGGGGTAAACAAGCCGCTCATCAGTATAAAGATGACCGCAAAAAACCAAGCAAGGAACATGGCCTGTTGCTGGGTCTCCGTAAAGTTGGATATGTACAGGCCGATACCAAGGACGACCAATAGGTACACCGTGGCAAACAGGAACAACAATGCCAGATTGCCCACCATGGGAATGTCGAAAGCGATTTTGGCGATGACCAAACCAATGATCAGTTCAGCGATGCCCAAGATCCAGAACGGCGTCAATTTTCCGATGATGAACTCGTGTTTTTTGATAGGGGTTACGTTGATCTGTTCCAAAGTGCCCAATTCTTTTTCGCGTACAATGTTCATTCCGGCAAGAAAAAGGGCGACCATGGTAACCAGCAACACCAAGATTCCCGGAACCATAAAAGTCTTGTAATCCAGTTCGGGATTGAACCAGAAAAGGGGGATGACGTTGACCTTTTTCGGCATTTGTGACATATCCGCCGAATCGATCAGATCTACTTGGACCGCTTGGTTAAAATCTTTGATGATTGTGGTAACATAAATATTCTCGACCGCCGCCGCAGACCCGTTGATGGCATTTATGGTTACCAAAAGCTTTGATTTTTTTTCCTTTTGTAGGTTGCGTTCAAAATATTGGGGTATGTGCAATACAACATCCACGGTGCCCTCCTGCATGGCCTCTTTCGCCATATCCTCGGAAGGGTACATGGCAATAAAATCAAACTGGGTCGAAGCCTTGAATTTGCTCAATAACTCTCGTGAATAGGGAGTATTGTCCATATCGATTGCAGAGAACGCAATGTTCTTTACCTCATAGGAAGCGGCATTGGCCAATATCAACAACTGTATGACAGGCAACATAAAAATAATGACCAGCATCGGCTTGTTACGAAAGATCTGCTTGAATTCCTTGACCAGTAAGAAGTTAATCGTTCTCATACTACTCCAGTCTTATTTTATATTTTTTTATGCTGACCCCAATAAATACGGTAATCATGGCCAATAGCACCAAGGTTTCCTTCCACAGTACCGTAATACCTACCCCTTTCAACAAAATTCCCTTGATCAAGATAATGAACCACTTTGCCGGAATGATGTTGCTGATGACCTGTAGGGCGACGGGCATGCTGGAAATAGGAAAAATAAAGCCCGACAACAATATGGTCGGGAGCATAAGCCCCATCAAGGAGGCCATCATCGCGGTCTGTTGCGTCTCGGAAATCGTCGAGATAAGTATGCCCAATGAAAGTGCGCTGAATATGAACAGGATGCTTTCCAATGCTAACAAGAAATAACTGCCCTGTATGGGCATTTTAAATACAAAGAAGCCAAGGGCCAAGATTATGATGGCATTGACAATCGCAAGAAAGACATAGGGAAACACCTTGCCCAAAATAACCTGGTAGGGCTTCAGGGGGGAAACCAAAAGAATTTCCATGGTGCCGAGTTCCTTTTCCCTTGTAATACTGATAGAGGTCATGATGGCAGAGACCAGCATCAAGATTACGGTCATGATGCCCGGCACGAACATAAAGACGCTCTTGAGTTCGGGATTATAGTACATTTTGGTCTCCGGTACGATCTGGTACGGCACCTTTATGGCCTTGTTGATGTCCGTTTGGTATTTCTGTAAAATGGAGGACAAATAATTGCTTACGGAATTGGCCACATTGGGTTCGGTGGCATCAGTAATAATCTGTACATCAGCGGAATTTTGGGTTACCAAGTTCTTGTCGAAATTGGGGCCGAATACCAATACCGCCTTTACCTGCCCCTTTTTGAATATGGATTCTATTTGGCCCTCGTCGTCCAGCATATCATTGATCTTAAAGTATTTTGAGGCCTCGATATCGTTGATGATCTTTTGGGTCTCGGTGTCCCTTGATTTGTCCAGAATGGCTAGGTCAACGTTGTTGATCTCATTGGTAACGGCATATCCGAACAAAAGGATCTGAACGATGGGCATCCCGAACAGAATGACCAATGTGCGTTTATCACGAAAAATGTGATAGAACTCTTTGATGACAAATCCCCTGAATCGTTTCATTTAGCTGTTGTTTATTCGATATTCCTCGCCAGTTTCAGAAAAACCTCGTTCATGGAATCCACTTTAAACTGTTCCTTTAATTTTTTGGGCGTATCCAAGGCCTCTATTCTACCTTCTACCATGATGGAGACCCGATCGCAATATTCGGCCTCGTCCATATAATGGGTGGTAACAAAGATGGTAACCCCCTTACTGGCTTCGCGATAGATCATTTCCCAAAACTGCCGACGGGTAATGGGATCTACACCCCCCGTAGGTTCGTCAAGAAATATGATCTTGGGATTGTGCAAAAGGGCAACGGAAAAAGCGACCTTCTGTTTCCAGCCCAAGGGGAGGGAACGTACCAGTTCATCCGCATGGTCGTGAAGCCCTAGTTCGTCTATCAATGCCTGTGTCTTTTCCTTTAGGACCGATTTTTGCAAACCATAGATTCCCCCGAAAAAAACAATATTTTCCTTGATGGTAAGGTCATTGTACAACGAGAATTTCTGGCTCATATAACCGATGCTCTTCTTCACGTCCTCGGCATGGGATTTTACGTCGAAACCTGCAACGGTGGCCTCTCCGGATGTCGGTTTGGAAATACCGATCAGCATCTTCATGGCGGTGGTCTTGCCTGCCCCGTTCGCACCCAAAAATCCGAAGACCTCGCCCTTGCCCACCTCGAACGAGATTTCGTTGACCGCGGTAAAATCGCCGAACATTTTGGTCAGGTTCTCGACCTGTATGACATTTTCGTTTTCCATTTTTCTTTGTGGCTAGACCTATCAGTTTTTGCCTCTTAATTATCGATCAATTCATTTTCTTTGGACAGTTCCATAAAAGCATCCTCAATGGTGGCAACGGTTTCCGAGACTTCGATATCCGAATGTTGTTTTTCCTCCAAATAATGAAGCAAGTCCGAAGGGTTGAAATTCGGGTCGGTGCTTGTAAAGTGGACATACTCCCCGAACGGATAGACACTATGTGTATCGGGATAGACCTCCAAATCCTGTAACAACTTGTAGGTAGCGTTGGCCTTAACGTTAAAGATATTTTTGGGGAAGGTATCTATGATTTTTTGCGGACGGTCTATTTTCAGGATGGTCCCATCCTGTATAAGTGCGATCCGGTTGCAAAGGCTGGCCTCGTCCATATAGGCGGTCGAAACTAAAATTGTAATGTCTTTCTGTTGCAACCGTTTGAGCATTTCCCAAAGTTCCTTTCGGGAAACGGGATCGACTCCGGTCGTTGGCTCGTCCAAGAACAATACTTTCGGTTTGTGTATCAAGGCACAGGAAAGGGCCAGTTTCTGTTTCATCCCCCCGGAAAGCTTACCGGCCCTCCGATCTTTAAAGGGTTCGATGTGTTCGTAAATGTCCTTGATCAGATCATAGTTCTCTTCGATGGTCGTTCCGAAAATCGTCGCGAAAAAGTTCAGGTTTTCCTCTACCGTAAGATCTTGGTAGAGTGAGAACCTTCCCGGCATATATCCGACATGACTCCTGATATCCTTAAAATCCTTGATAATATCATAATCCGCAACCGTGGCCTCTCCCTCATCGGGAAACAACAAGGTGGTTAAGATGCGGAACAGGGTCGTCTTGCCCGCCCCGTCGGGGCCTATCAATCCGAACAGTTCCCCTTGTTCCACCTCAAAGGAAATGTCGGTCAAGGCTTTGACTTTGCCGTACGATTTGCTGATGTTATCTAAGGAAATGGACATAGGTTTGGGGTTAATTTATTCCTGGTTTCAATTTCATTTTATAAAAGGAGATCCCCATCCATACTACCGAGGTGGTCATGGATATGGCACCGATCAGGACGAAAATCGGCGGAAGGCCCAAATAGACTTCGGCCAAAATGCCCAAGGGCATCAACAAACCGATCAGGGCGAGCCATGATATTGCCTTTACGCTCGAAAGCCGTTCCCTAAAATGCAATAGTAGATAGCCGATCAGAATGTTCAAAAAAGCAAAGAGATTGCCGTGTACATGGGCCAATCTGCTTTCAAAATGCTTCCCGAAGGAATAGCTGTTTACCCATTCTTCCTTGCCCGGGGCAAAGTCCCTTAAATAGATCAAAAGGAAACCGTAGGCCATGAAAAGTCCCATGGTCAAGAATCCTATCGCGATGTTGTTTTTACCGTTCATAATAGTGGTTTGTATATGAATAGATCAGTTAAAATATTCGTAATATCCCACCAAATGTTCCTTTATGTTGGAAGTCAATTTCGCCCCTTCCTCCACACTTCCGGTGTTCTGAAGGAGTTCTATTTTTTCGATAAGCGGTTGTAGCCATACATGAAGGTTGTCGTGTGAGGCCCCTTTCATGGTACACTCTTTTACGACTGTGTTCTTGACTTCATTTAACCCATCGCCTAACTTTTGATAATCTTCGCTGGAGGAAAGCTTGCTTTCGTCGATCAACGATAACATGGCCATGACCCCATCCGTAGTCTCTTGGTTCGCCTGCCATTTGATACCATTGTTCAGTACGATATCATTGACCCACTCGCTGTCCGGATGATGTTCTGTTTCAACCGTTTGGATTTCGGTTTGAGCCTCATTGTTTTTTTTTCTTCCTTTGGGGCTTGCTTGCAACTTGCAAAAGCCAAGGATATTATTGCTATTGATAGTGCTGTTTTTTTCATCTTTATTATTTAATACTTTTCCTTATTTGGAGTTTTACCATTTCCAATTGCGCATACATAATTTATCATTCGGCATTGGAAAGCCACATCTCCGCAGGCATCCCGATTTTCAGGCTCCCATCATTTTTTACCCTGATTTTTACCGCATACACCAAATTGACCCGCTCCTCTTTTGTCTGTATGATCTTTGGGGTAAACTCGGCTGAATCGGAGATCCATGATATTTGCCCTTGATAGGATTTCATCGAGTCTGCATCATCGATTTTTACCGTAACCTCTTGACCTACTTTTAGATTGGCCAATTGGTTTTCGCTGATATACACACGAAGTATCATTTCATCGAGATCGGCGATTTTGTACAGGGGTTTCCCAAAGGCCGTAATTTCGTTGGGTTCGGCATATTTTACCAGAACCGTTCCCTTTGCCGGGTTTTGAATAACGCTCTTTTCGATCTGGTCCTCGATCTGTTGCACCTGTACCTCGATGCTTTTGACCTCGTTTACGATCGGTGCGTTCTGGCTCTCTACACTTTTCATTTGTTCCTTTATAATGCTAATCTGTCCGTTGATGTCGTCCAATTGTTTTGTCGTCGCCGCATTTGCTTTTACGAGGTTTCCGATTCGGTTCTGATCGTTTTGGGCGACCCTAAGTTGCTCTTTGAGTACCTCCCGTTGTGAGAGTACATTTCGTGATTTGGAAAAGATGGTATTTTTGGAGGCCAACAATTGATCGCGTTTTAACGACAGCTGCACCGTGTCGATTACGCCGACCAATTGGTTTTTATCCAATACGTTTCCCTCCTCTACATTGAATGTCAACAGTTTTCCGTTCGCCTCTGCGGAAATAGTGGTTTCCGTGGCTTCAAAGTTTCCGTAACCATCGGCCTTGTTCCCATTGCCGGTACAGGACAAAAGGGTAGTTACAAGAAGTGCTGCGATGCTATTATATATTTGTTTCATTGTGATAGATTGAATTAAAATCGGTTTTTGTTATAGGCTCCTTTTGTAATCTGGTATTCAATTTTGTTCAACAATAACTGGGTCTCGTGTAAGTTCAGATGGCTTTTGGCCTCGTATAGATTCGTAAATTCGGTTATATAGGCCGATGATGTGATGACCCCGTTCTTTAATTGCGATTCCGCTGTTTTCAGGATGTTCTCCCGAAGGGTGATGATTTCATTGTCGGTGGCGATCAATGCCTCGATTTTATCGATTTCGGATTGCAGATTGACGAGTTCCATACTGTTGTTGAGTTCAAAAGTCTCTTTTTGAGAGTCGATAATCTCTTTGTTGATTTCAAGGGATTGTTTTTCGGTCTTGGTCTTTTTCCAGTCGAACACGTTCCAATTCAATTTGAGCCCCGCCATATAAAAGGTATTGAACGAATTGTCGAGCATGTTCAGACCGGGATTCCCGTACCCGCCCTGTGCAAAGGCATTCACTTTGGGAAGATTTGATTTTGAAATCAGTTGAGAGGAAAAATCAATCTGTTCCTGTTGAAGATCGAAGAGCTGTAATTCGGGCCGTTGTGATTCGGTCGCGCCCAAAAAAACTTCTGGTCTTGTGAGTTTGACATCTTCGGACAATTCCTTTCCTATAAGCAGCGACAACCGCTGTACCAAGGCCGATCTGTTATAACTCAGTTCTGCGAATTGCTGTTTTATTTTTAGGAGTTCCGCTTCCAATGCCTGTTCGGAGGAGGCTAGCAGTGCTCCATATTTTACGCCTGCCCTTACCTCTTCGATGCGGGATTTCAATTGCTCCTCCTTTGCATTTAGCAAGGCTTGGTTTTCCTGCAACAATAGCACCGATAGGTACATCGAGTTGACCTGATTTTTCAGACCGTACAAATTTACATCTACATGTTGTTGGTTTACTTTTGATGTGGCCTCCTTCACTTTGGAGGTCGCATCGATCAGCCCGCCGTTGTAGATCAATTGGTTTACGTCCAGAGTTGCCCGGTACTGATCCTTGTTGGGCGGTTCGATGGTTACATTGGGAAGTTGGAGGGGTAAACTGGTCACATCCGATTGGTAAGTGGCCTGTGCATTAATATCCAATTTGGGCAATTTTCCTTTTTGGATCGCTTCGATATCCAGTCGTACCTGATTTTTCAATAGTTCGGACTGTTTTGCCGACGGATAGTTTTCGGTTACCAGTTTAAAACACTCATCTAGCGTAAGTGTCTCTTGGGCCGCAACCATAAAGGGTAAAATGAATACGAGAATTGAAAATAGTCTATTCATTGTATCGTATTTAGTTGTTCAAGCAAATGTTGTTTTTTAGAGTCTCCGTTTCAATGATATTCATCATCCATAATTTTTAATGGAACTTATAATAAGCTCGGGTATCAATTTTTTACGTTCTTCCATCATCATTTTAAAATTCTCCTCGTCAATATTCAAAAGCCCTTTGACCAAACCATTGGCTGCAAACGAGAATGCAGTCAACGAAAAAAGGTTTAAAATCATTTGCTTTGGGTCTATGGTTTTTAGGACACCTTTTTCTATTTCTTCAGTTATTTGTTTTTCAAAAGGACTGGGGTCGGGAACCCCATGAGTATTGAAAAAATTATGTGCAAATTCCGGATTGTTATTTATCTCTTGAATCAGAAAAGAGGGGATATACGGATTTTCCTGTACAGAGGAGATATAGCGGTCTACAAAGCTTCTTACTTTTTCGAATACAGTAGCATCACTACTGAAAATTTCATTGATCTGCGGGGCGAACTTTAGAAAAGTCTGCATAAAAACAGCTTCGAACAATCGTTGTTTGCTCCTAAAATAATAGTGCAGCATAGCCTTGTTTATTCTGGCCTCGTCAGCGATTTCCTGCATGCGTGCCCCGGCCATTCCTTTCTTCTGGAATATGTTGATTGCTGCCTCTAAAATTTTCTGTTCTGTCGTGGAATCTTTCATTAACTACATGATTTAACTAAATGGTTAATAAAGTTATAAAAAATTGCTTACGAATTTAGTTTCCGGTTTAATTTTAATATTTATTTAGCATGGATAGTTTATCTTTTTTAAAAGTGGCGTGATTCTATGTAGCAATGGATTCTTAACAGTGTAGGTCTCCCATGAAAGCTCCAAAGCGAGTTGGTCGCAAAAAACGAAGGATTTTTTGGACACAATAAAGCTTGAATTGTCCAAATCATTAAATATGTACTTGAAATATAAGAAATGAAGTAATTTGGAATATGACTGGATTCTTTCCTCCCCACCTTCGTTCCACTTCGGTGGATCGGGAGGGCCAAAGAGAGAGCTTTATAAAGAAAGCCGTCTATAACTATGTCATTTGGAATTTGTCATGTCCAAAGGGAACTGGATTCATTTCCTCGCTTCGCTCGGAAATGGGCCAAAGAGGGGGTTTTACAAAGAAAACCATCTATAACTTTGTCATTTGGAATTTGGAATTTGTCATTTCCAAAGGGAACTGGATTCATTTCCTCGCTTCACTCGGAAATGGGCCTTTGGAAGGGCTTTACAAAGAAAACCATCTGCCTCGCTTCGCAAGGCCTGGCTTTTCCTTTTTTCGCAAACTCGAGCAGGCTCGGTTTGCTCCAAAAGCAAAAACCACCAGCTGAAGCTGATGGTTTTCTTTGTAGCGGGGACTGGACTCGAACCAGCGACCTTCGGGTTATGAGCCCGACGAGCTACCTACTGCTCTACCCCGCGATGTGGACGGCAAAGATACAACGGTTTTTTAGGAATATCAAAATTTGCTCCTACAATTATTTGATAGTCGGGGGTCCGACTAAAATATGAAAAATACCTACCTTCGGAACTTCAGTTTGCCTATGAAAATATTGAATGATTTTCTTTCCGGTTTGATTCCTTACACGGAATGGCCCATGTTTATCCTTTTGATAGGCGGAGGTCTCTTCCTGGTTTTCTACTCCAGATTTTTGCCTTATCGTTTCTTTGGCCATGCAATTGCAATTACATCCGGGAAATACGATGATAAGAACGCCAAGGGGGATGTTAGTTCCTTCCAGGCCCTGTCTGCTGCTGTCGCGGCAACGGTCGGACTCGGAAATATATCCGGAGTGGCTATTGCCATCCATGATGGGGGTCCCGGCGTAGTCTTCTGGATCTGGATTACGGCCCTGATAGGGATGTGCATTAAATTCTATTCCTGTAGCCTTGCCATCATGTACCGGGGAACAGATTCTGACGGTAAATTACAAGGAGGTCCCATGTTTTATATAACCCAGGGAATGGGGTCAAAGGCCAGACCCCTGGCAGTATTCTTCTGTATCTGTGGTCTCTTTGGATTTCTGGGAGTATTTACGGCAAATCAATTTACTGAGACCTTTATGAGTGTGGTAGATCCGGTAGAGACCCTATATGCAACCAGTGAGTTCAACTGGAAACTGGGAATAGGCGTCATCCTCGCCATTATTACATCTTTTGTGATCTTCGGGGGATTGACAAAAATAGCGAAGGTAGCCTCTGCTATTGTCCCTTTCATGGTTTTGGTTTATCTCGCAGCAGTCATTGTGGTAATGGCTATGAATTCAGAATTGGTATGGCCTTCTCTCAAAATGATTATCACTGAAGCATGGAATTTTAAGACTGTTGTAACCGGAGGCTTTTGGGGTCTGGTCATTATTGGGATACGAAGGGCCATGTTTTCTAACGAAGCCGGTCTGGGGAGTGCACCTATGTATCACGGGCAATCCAAGAATGACGAACCCATCAAAGAAGGCCTGGTAGCTATGCTTGGGCCCTTTATCGATACGATCATGGTCTGTACCTTCACTGCAGTCGTCATCATTCTCAGTGGGGCTTATCTGGAGGATGGTAGTGGAATAGTGATGACACTGAACGCCTTTAGAAAAACCCTTTTTGGTTATGGGGACGAATTGCTGATGCTGATTGTTACGGCATTTGCCTTATCTACCTTGTTTACTTATTCCTACTATGGCGTAAAGAGTTTGTCCTTCCTCTCTAATGCAAGGATTGGAAAATGGTATAATGTTTACTTTGTGTTGATGATCGTTTTTGCTGCTGTTGCCTCACTCGATCTGGTTAAAAATTTAATAGATCTTTCATACGCCTTAATGGTTATTCCGAATATGATCGCAGTGTTGTACCTTGCACCCAAAGTAAATGCAGCAGCTAAAAAATACTTTGCTCAGTTAAAGGATGGAAAAGCATAAAGCCGGTTTTGTCAATATCATAGGAAATCCCAATGTGGGGAAATCTACCCTTATGAATGCCTTCGTAGGGGAGAAGCTCTCTATAATCACCTCTAAGGCTCAGACCACCCGTCATCGTATTTTGGGAATTGTCAACGGAGAAAATTTCCAGGTTATTCTATCGGATACCCCCGGGATAATAAAACCGGCATATCAGCTGCAAAATGCCATGATGGATTTTGTGAAGTCGGCCTTTGAAGATGCAGATGTTCTAATCTACATGGTTGAGATAGGGGAAAAGGCACTGAAAGACGAATCGTTTTTCGAAAAGATCAAAAACAGCAAAATACCCGTTTTATTGCTGTTAAACAAGATAGATACAGCAGACCAGGCTATGCTTGAAGAGCAGGTACAATACTGGCAGGAACAATTGCCCGGGGCAGAATTACATCCGATTTCAGCTTTGACCAATTTTAATGTTAAGAATGTTTTTGAGCGAATAGTAGCTCTCTTACCTGAGGCCCCGCCATACTTTCCAAAAGATCAGTTAACCGATCGTCCGGAGCGCTTCTTTGTCAATGAGACGATCCGTGAAAAGATCCTGAAACACTATAAAAAGGAGATCCCTTATGCGGTGGAGATTGAGACGGAAGAGTTTCTGGAGGATGAAAAGATTATCCGCATACGTGCCGTCATTATGGTAGAGCGAAATTCACAAAAGGGGATTCTGATCGGACACAAAGGAAGTGCCCTGAAAAGGGTGGGAGTAGAGGCCAGAAAAGACCTCGAGAATTTTTTTGACAAGCAGGTCCACATAGAACTCTATGTGAAAGTGAATAAGAATTGGCGAAGTGACAGTAAGCAGCTGCGACGATTTGGGTATCAATCCTGAGAGGCTTCTTTTCGGTTTAGTACCTGCATAAGGAATAGATGAAGCTGCTGCATCTGAGGTTTTCCTTTTTTCTTGCCTGCCCTTCCCATAAAGTAAAAGAGGAACCACAGTACAATCATTGCGCCCATCGCCCCTAGTAACCAACCGTAGGGTTTATTTAGTGCAGCACTGCTATAGGCCCAGATTCCGAAAATGATAAAAAAGGTGGCTACACCGAAATGCAGAAACATAAAAAAGGTCCACAATGTGGGATTGGGTCCAAATAAACCGTGCACTTTACTCCCTCCAGATTCAGTTTCAATAATTTCCAGATGAAGTTGAGGTGACCAGAAATGTGTTTCTTCCGAATTGAATTTTATAAAAATATGATCGTCAATTCGCTTAACAACATAGGATGATTCAGTACTGTCTTCAAAATACTTCAGAAGGACTTCCTTTGGCTCTTCTCTTTCGAGATTGAATCTGGGACGTAATACTATTTCGTTTGGTAGGTGGGTCTGAATAATTGCTGATTTTTTGTCAAATAATTAAAGAAGAATCAAGAATAAATTACTATTTCAATAAAATATGTATCTTTGAGTTATCGACAAAGTGTATTAATTCATCGATGAAATACACTTTTTATACTGTTCTAATGAAAAACGTCATCATTTTTGGAGCATCTGGCCACGGGAGTGTTATTATGGATTGTATCGAAAAAGAGGGCAAATATAAGCTCATCGGCTTCCTTGATTCTATTAAACAGAAAGGACTCAGACATAATGGCTATGAAATATTAGGAACGGAATTCGATTTACCCTATATCATAGATAAATATAATATTTTTGGCGGAATTGTAGCTATTGGAGATAATTGGGTACGAAAACAAGTAGTTGATAAGATAAAAAAAATAGCACCCAAATTCAGTTTTATTAGGGTAATTCATCCTCAAACCATTATTGGAAAAAACGTTGTTATTGGTAAAGGTTCTGCTATAATGCCAGGAGTGATTATCAATACTAATTCCACAGTTGGAAATCATTGTATCTTAAACACTTTTTCTTCCCTTGATCACGATGGATATATGCACGATTATTCAAGTTTAGCTCCAAAAGTAACGACCGGAGGTAATTTTTCCTTAGGCCGGTATTCGGCAGTATGTTTGGGTGGTCAGATAATTGAGAATATCAATGTTGGGCAACACTCTGTAATTGGGGCAGGTTCATTGGTGCTTCGAAGCGTTCCCAATAATACACTATGCTATGGAGTCCCTGCAAAAATTATAAAAAACAGAAAGATAGGTGATCCATATTTGGTGTCTTCTAACAATCGCTTAGACTCTGAATCTCACAACAATACTCTTAATCGATTATTTAAAATTTCCTAAAGAAAGAGTATAGGTTAATTTAAAGAATAGTTTTATTCTTTAACCTTACCTTTGTCCCCTAGTTTTAACGTATGAGCGCAATTGTTGCCATAGTGGGCCGACCCAATGTTGGGAAATCAACTTTTTTTAACCGCCTGATCCAGCGGCGTGAAGCTATCGTGGATGCGGTAAGCGGAGTAACCCGTGACCGCCATTATGGGAAGAGCGATTGGAACGGGAAAGAATTTACAGTAATTGACACAGGAGGCTATGTACTGGGCAGCGATGATGTTTTTGAGAAAGAGATCGACAAGCAGGTAGAACTTGCGATAGGGGAAGCGGATGCTATTATATTTATGGTCGATGTAGAAACGGGGATAACGGGGATGGATGAGGATGTAGCCAATCTTTTGCGTCGTGTCGATAAACCTGTCTTTCTCGCAGTAAACAAGGTCGATAATACACAGCGGCTACAGGATGCGGTAGAGTTTTACTCCCTGGGTCTGGGAGAGTACTTTCCTATTTCAAGTATTAATGGTAGCGGGAGCGGGGAACTGCTTGATGAACTAGTAAAAGTTTTGCCCGAGAAAGAAGAGTCGAAAAGTGAGTTCCCGAGATTCGCGGTTGTCGGAAGGCCAAATGCCGGTAAATCTTCCTTTATCAATGCACTTATAGGAGAAGAAAGATACATAGTGACCGATATAGCAGGAACTACAAGAGACAGTATCGATACTAAGTACAACCGGTTTGGTTTTGAATTTAATCTGGTAGATACAGCTGGAATAAGGCGGAAGGCAAAGGTAAAGGAAGATCTGGAGTTCTATTCGGTCATGCGATCAGTTCGGGCCATTGAGCACTGTGATGTCTGTATCCTGATGTTAGACGCAACCCGTGGTTTTGACGGGCAGGTAGAAAATATTTTCTGGCTTGCACAGCGCAATAATAAAGGGATTGTAATTCTGGTTAATAAATGGGACCTGGTGGAAAAAGATACCCATGCTGTTAAAGAGTACACACGAAAAATCAAAAAGGCAATAGAGCCTTTTACGGATGTTCCCATATTGTTTGTTTCTGCCCTCACAAAGCAAAGGATTTACAAGGCAATTGAAACGGCAGTAGAGGTTTTTAACAACAGGAGTAAAAGGATTCCAACACGAAAAATAAATGATGTAATGCTGCCTATTATTGAGCATACACCTCCACCGGCTTATAAGGGTAAATACGTCAAGATCAAATTCATTACCCAGCTACCTACTCCCTACCCTCAGTTTGCCTTTTTTTGCAACCTGCCCCAATACGTGAGAGAACCTTACAAACGTTTTCTGGAGAATAAACTTCGGGATAACTTCGACTTTACCGGGGTTCCGGTAACCATCTTTATGCGGAAGAAATAGGAAAAGGTCTATTCCAGGATTATAGTATAAAAACCCGAATTAGGCAGCTGTTCTACTGTGAAGTTGCCGGCACTTAAGGTGGTAATTTCCAATCTGTCTCCGCAGCAGGGGTCGTTGCCTGTTAAACCAAAAGTAACTGACAGGTTAATAACCCAGTCATTTTCAAGTTCCACTGTATAAGCATATTCCCCGGGTTGCCAGTCAAAATTATTTAATTCAAGAAGACCGGAAGTTGCACCTTGTACATCGGATAAAACCCGGATTCGTAAATTTTCCGATTCATCCCTGCTTATCGAAATATTGGATTCGGTATAGGTTCCGTTTGAAATGATGTTTTCTCCATTGTTGATCAGCTCCAGGCGGATGGCGTCTCCCGCAGCACAAAGCACCAAAGAACAATCCGGGGTCTTATCAGTGTTACAGCTAAAAAACAGGATTAGAATTAGAAAAAGGGACAGGTATTTTACCATGTATTCAAAGACTTTTCTATTGCAAGAGTCTGAATTTAAAGATTGGTTGCTTTTACCAGCCTCCTGATGCGCCACCGCCTCCGAAACCGCCTCCGCCAAAGCCGCCCCCGAAGCCACCGCCTCCGAAACCACCTCCGCCAAAGCTACCTGAACCGCCTTTGTAGCTTCCACGGCCCATATTGCTAAGAATGATCACATCCCAGATATCGAGACCTTTACCTCGTCCTCCTTTCTTTCCACCTCCTTTGTTATTGCGATTTGCAAAGATGATTACAATGATAAGGATGAAAATGACTATGAAAATTATAAAGACGATTAGGCCAACTCTGATGTTTTTGTCGCTGCTGGAGTAGGTTTCTACCCCTTTCTGGAATTCTCCATTAAGAACCTGGAAGATCGCATCTGCTCCTTTGTTTAATCCAGTGGCATAATCACCATCTCTGAACTCCGGAACAATAATAAGATCAATTATTCTTTTGCTCATGGCATCGGTGAGTCTTCCCTCAACCCCATAACCAGTATTGATGGCGATCTTTCGATCCTCGTTTGCTACCAGGATAAGAACACCGTTATCTTCTTTTTCCTGCCCTATTCCCCACTTCTGTCCCCATTGGGCGCCCAGGTAATTGATGTCCTCTCCCTCTGTTGAGGCGATAATGGCAACGACAATTTGTGTTGAGGTAGTATCTGAATACCTGATAAGCTTGTCTTCCAATGCCTTTTGTTCTCCTTTTGAGAGCAGGGAAACATAGTCGTAAACACTGGTTTGCAGTTTCGGTTTTTCGGGGATGGTAAATTGTCCCCACACCAATGAAACACTGGATAAAAATAAAACTAAAATGCTAGCTTTTAGATACCTCATTACTCAGTTCATTGGTGTCATTATCGTTATATGGAAAGTGGGCTTTCAACTCTTCTCCGGCTTTTAGGATGCCATTTACGATCCCTTTTTTAAATTCTCCCTTTTTAAAGTGTAACTGGATCACATCTTTGGTGTCATTCCAAAATGTATTGGGAACTACTTCATTAATACCTCTGTCCCCGTAGATCACAAAAGTCCGATCCCGGACGGCGATATAGATAAGAACCCCATTGGCGTCTTTTGTTTCGTCCATCTTGAGTTCGTGGAAAACTTCCTTCGCTCTCTCATAGGAATCTTGCTTGGAACTACCCTCTATGTGGACGCGTATCTCTCCTGAAGTATTCTGCTCTGCTTTACGAATGGCTTCAACAACTTCGTTCTCCTCTTCCGGGGTTAGAAAGGCCTCTACCTTAGATTCTGGCATGGGATCAATCAAATTCAAAGTTTACGTCAGGGGCATTTTCAGAACCGGGATTCGCCTGATATCTAGCCATTTCTTCAAACCCAAACCACCCGGCTAAGAGTTTATTAGGGAATTTGGTAGTATGAATATCGTAAATGTTCACAGCCTCGTTAAAGCGATCACGCGCTACGTTAATCCTGTTCTCCGTGCCTTCCAGCTGTGCCTGTAATTCCAGGAAATTCTGATTGGCTTTAAGTTCGGGGTAGCGTTCAACCGTAACCAACAGACGAGATAGTGCTGAGGAGAGTCCGGTTTGTGCTTCCTGAAACGCAGCCATTTTCTCGGGAGTAAGGTCATTTGCATCAATTGTGGTTGAGGTAGCTTTTGCTCTTGCTTCAATCACGTCGGTCAGTGTACCGCGTTCAAAATCGGCTGCACCCTGTACCGTTTTCACAAGGTTTCCGATAAGATCATTACGCCTCTGATAAGTACTTTCTACATTAGACCAGGCCGTTTTGGCATTGGCCTCATATTCTACGGCAGTGTTATTAAATTCAACCGCCCACTGGTAAATGCCAAAGGCGACAACCACCAGGATAATTACGGGAATTAACCATTTTTTCATAAGTGTTCACAATTAAAAGTTAGGTATATATTTGTATCAAAAATTAGTTGATTGTTACATCACAACTGTTTTTTGATTTTGATAAGCTCCGCTTTTACGCGTTCTAATTTCTGAATAATTTCAAAGTTGGAAAGTGTTTTTTTCTTTTCTTCTCTAAGATGCGTCTTCGCTCCTTCGAGTGTAAACCCACGCTCTTTTACTAAATGGTAGATCAGCTGCAGATTCTTGATATCATCCGGAGTAAATTTTCGGTTTCCCTTGGCATTTTTTTTGGGCTGCAGTACATCAAATTCCTTTTCCCAAAACCTGATCAGGGAAGTATTGACGTCAAAGGCTCTGGCTACCTCGCCAATACCGTAATATCTTTTTTCGGGTAGCTCTATATGCATTAATCCAATGATTGGTTTTCCTGGTTGGCGTATTTCAGCATGTTTTCAAATTCCTCTGCAGTTAAACTTCCGTAGTAGAAATTAATAGGGTTGATTCTATCGCCATCTTTCCATACTTCATAATGCAAATGGGGGGCTTCCGATCGTCCTGTACTTCCTATGAACCCAATCAAATCACCACGTTTTACTTTCTGGCCCTTCTTTACATTGTACTTGCTTAAATGTGCATAGAGAGACATATATCCATAACCGTGTTCTATCCGAATGTGCTTCCCGTATCCTGACGCCCCGTTGTCTGCTCTGGATACCGTTCCGTCACCGGTAGCATAAATAGGCACTCCTTTAGGGGCTGTGAAATCCATACCCCAGTGCATTTTCCTCGCTTTGGTAAATGGGTCTGACCTCCAGCCGTAACCTGAAGCCATCCTCGTGAGGTTTTCATTGTTAACGGGCTGAATGGCCGGGATTGCTGCAAGTAATTTTTCCTTGTCTTCGGCTAACTTGGTAATTTCATCAAGAGAGCGCGACTGGATCACTATTTGCTTCTGGATAACGTCAAGTCTTTTTGTCGTGGCAATGATCATTTCCGAATTGTTGAATCCTTCGAGGGACTTGTATCGGTTTACCCCACCAAATCCGGCACGCCTTTGTTCTTCCGGGATAGGATTTGCTTCAAAGTAGAGCCTGTAGATATTATTGTCCCTGTCTTCTATATTGGTGAGAACCTGTTCGATTTGTTCTAATTTCTTATTGAGAAGTTCAAATCGTAGTTCGTAATTTTTTACCTCCCGCGAAAGGGATAACTCCCTGGGAGTATTCAGGATGTTTGTGTTTAATAAGAAGATTAATCCGAGAAAACCAAAAAGCGCTGAGCCGAGAATAAAAAGAAAGATGTTTCTATATCGACGGGATTTTTTAAGCTCAATTTTTCGATAGGAGAGCGTGTCCGGATCGTAATAGTACTTAACTTTAGACATGAATGTAAATTATCCTATTTTTGTGCTTCCAATGTATCAAAACAAACAAATATAAAAATTGTTTTGCAGAAAGCGTTAAAATTACCGAAACCTTATCTTCTTATATGACTTCGAGCGAAATACGCGATCATTTCCTGGCATTTTTCAAGGGAAAAAATCACACCATTGTGCCATCAGCTCCTATGGTTATCAAAGATGATCCTACCCTGATGTTTACCAATGCCGGAATGAACCAGTTTAAAGAATATTTTCTGGGAAACAGCGTATCAAAACACCCCCGTATTGCAGATACCCAAAAATGCCTGCGTGTAAGCGGAAAACACAACGACCTGGAAGAGGTAGGAAAAGACACCTACCATCATACCATGTTCGAGATGCTGGGGAACTGGAGTTTTGGGGATTACTTTAAAAAAGAGGCCATTCAATGGGCATGGGAATTACTGACCCAGGTATACGGGATCGAGAAAGACAGCCTCTACGTATCTGTTTTCGAGGGAAGCAAGGATGAGGACAATCTGGATATGGATGCAGAAGCCCTGGAATTATGGAAGGCCATAGTCCCCGAGGACAGAATCATCTTCGGGAATAAAAAGGATAATTTCTGGGAAATGGGAGATCAGGGTCCCTGCGGACCGTGTTCCGAGATCCATGTCGATATACGTTCAAAAGAAGATAGATTAAAGATCCCCGGAGCTCAACTGGTTAATCAGGATCACCCTGAGGTAATAGAGATCTGGAATCTTGTTTTTATGCAGTACAATCGGAAGGCAGATGGAAGTCTTGAGCCTCTTCCTGAACAACATGTGGATACCGGTATGGGCTTTGAACGCCTGTGTATGGTATTACAGGGAGTGAATTCTAGCTACGACAGCGATCTTTTTACCCCGCTGGTAAAAGAACTTGAGTTGGTTAGTGGGAAGTCCTACGGAAAAGATAAGGAGACAGATATCGCATTCAGGGTAGTTGTCGACCATATCAGGGCAGTGGCCTTTTCAATTGCCGATGGGCAGCTGCCGAGCAATAATGGAGCCGGCTACGTCATCAGAAGAATCCTGAGAAGGGCTGTTAGGTATGGATTTACCTTTCTGGGAATCTCCGAGCCCTTTATATATAAACTGGTTAAAGTCCTGGTGGCTACCATGGGATCTGCGTTTCCAGAGTTGAAGAAACAAAATGCCCTTATTGAAAATGTTATCAAAGAAGAAGAGCACTCTTTTCTTAAAACACTTGAACAGGGCCTTACCCTCCTTGATAATGTGATCTCTAAAACCAAAGAGAAGGTGGTAGACGGTGAGAAGGCATTTGAGTTATACGATACCTTCGGATTTCCAATAGATCTTACAAGTCTTATTTTAAGCGAAAAGGGTTATGAGCTTGATAAAGCTGGTTTTGAAAAAGCGATGCAGAAGCAAAAAGCCAGGTCCCGTTCTGCTTCTGAAGTGTCCAAAGACGATTGGCAAATCGTTTCGGAGAATGGGGAACAGGAATTTTTAGGATATGATCAGCTCAGCGCTGAAGTACAGCTGGTAAAATACAGGAAGGTAGTCACTAAAAAAGAAGGAACACAGTTTCAGCTGGTTTTCGACAAAACTCCATTTTATCCGGAAGGGGGAGGACAGGTAGGAGATAAAGGATATCTGGAAGTTCCCAATGGGGATGTTGTTTACATTCTGGATACAAAGAGGGAGAACAATGAAATCGTCCATTACGCAAAAAACCTTCCCAAACACCCGGAGGAAACTTTAATCGCCGTGGTGGATGAAGTTCAAAGGGCGAGAACGGAGCGGAACCACAGCGCAACTCATTTGCTGCATCAGGGGTTGAGGCTAATTTTAGGAACACACGTAGAGCAAAAAGGCTCAGCTGTACATTCGGGATACCTGCGCTTCGATTTCTCACATTTTGCGAAACTTACAAATGAGGAAGTCCGTCGCGTTGAGGACTTTGTAAATGAAAGAATCCAGGAACAGCTTCCTTTGGAGGAGCAGCGTGATATTCCTATGAAAAAAGCCCTGGAAGAAGGTGCCATGGCCCTGTTTGGAGAAAAATACGGGGAACAGGTGCGTACGGTTCGTTATGGCGATTCCATAGAGCTTTGTGGTGGAACGCACGTAAAGAACACAGGAGAGATTTGGCACTTTAAGATAATTTCTGAAGGGGCAATTGCAGCCGGGGTGAGGAGGATCGAAGCCATTACATCCGATGCTGTACGCCAATTCTACGAGGAGAAGAACAAACAGTTAGAC
This sequence comes from Muriicola sp. E247, assembly GCF_041358175.1. NCBI lineage: Bacteria > Pseudomonadati > Bacteroidota > Flavobacteriia > Flavobacteriales > Flavobacteriaceae > Muriicola > Muriicola sp. E247. The sequence continues at coordinate 39,454 of NZ_JBGKBE010000009.1, read as the reverse complement.
GAGATCAAATCACATTTGAAAAGCAGTGGAGATCCTGTAAAAGCCGTGGAACAACTGCTGGAGGAGAACAATGCGATGAAGAAGGAGATTGAAGCATTGTTAAAGGCCAAAGCCAAAAGCTTAAAAATTCAGTTAAAACAAGAACTGGAATCTGTAGGTGATTTTTACTTCCTGGCAAAAGAAGTAGATCTCGATGCAGCTGCAATGAAAGACCTGGCATTTGAAATGGGGCAGGAAGAGGAGAAATTATTTTTACTTTTTGCATCCAAAAAGGATGGTAAGGCCTTACTGAGTTGTTATATATCAAAGAAACTTGTTGAGTTCAAAGGTTGGAATGCAGGTAAAATAGTTAAGGAGCTCGGTCAATATATCCAGGGCGGAGGTGGTGGACAACCTTTCTTTGCTACCGCCGGCGGAAAGAATCCGGCCGGAATACAAAAGGCCCTCGAAGAGGCACGCTCCCTGATCCGATAAAGAAATGGAACTTCAAACACATGTTCCGCTTAATAAGGCACCGATTCCAATTTCCTATGAAAGTGAAATAGTGCTGCTGGGATCCTGTTTTGCTAATCATATTGCTTCCAGGCTTACATACTTTCAATTCAGGAACAGGCTCAACCCTTTCGGCACACTTTTTCATCCTCAGGCTATAACAAATCTGATACTCCGATCCATTGAGGGAAGGGTGTTCAGAAATGAGGATTTGATATACCACCAGGAACAATGGCATTCTTTTGAAGTTCATTCTGAGATGAGCAGAGCTAAAGCTGATGACCTTCTTGCCGGGTTAAACAATGGATTGCAAGAGCTGCGAGAATTTCTATTAAATGCTTCTCACCTGGTCATAACCCTGGGTACTGCATGGGGTTATAAACGAAAAGATAGCGGCTCCTGGGTTGCCAATTGTCACAAAGTACCCCAAAGTGAGTTTGCAAAGATACTGTCAACCCCTGCCGATATAGAGGAAAACCTGACTAATGCCCTTACTTCCGTTTTTGGGATTAATCCGGAAATAGCGATATTATTTACAGTTTCGCCAGTAAGACATCTCAAAGATGGATTTGTTGAGAATCAGAGGAGCAAGGCACATCTTGTGGTTGCTGTTCATCAGCTTATTGAGCAATTTTCAAAAAAGAAGGTCTACTATTTTCCTTCATATGAACTGATGATGGATGAACTACGGGATTACAGGTTTTACGAGGCTGATATGGTACATCCCAATGCCCTGGCTGTTAATTATATTTGGGAGAAATTTAGCTCAGTATGCGTTGATAATAAAGAACATGCTGTCATGAGTTCTGTAGAGGAAATTCAGAAAGGTTTAGCACACAAACCATTTAATCCCCTTTCAGAGGCTCATAAAGCATTTAAATCGGCTTTGGGGGAGAAAATAAATGATTTAAGGCAACGCTACCCCTTTATGAAATTTGAGTAGGCTTTAGCTGATCACCCCCGCATTGTTTACCAGGCTGATTCCGTCATCGATCAGGTGACCCAGATCAGGATGTTCCTTTTTCACTTCGTGAAGATGGTCTAAAATCTCCCGGGCAAATGCCTGATCATTATTATTTTTGGCCAGTTCATATAATTCTACCGAAAGCAACCAGTCATCAGGATAATTATTGCAGATTTCTTTAAAGACTTTATTTCTGGATATGGTGGTATTGGTTCCTTTCCTGAATTCCCTGATCTGCCTATAGAGTAATTGTAATTTTCTGCGTTCGGGAGAAATAACCGGTTTAATGGTGGTACTGGTCACTTCATGTGTGATAAGGTCAAAACTCGACAGGTCGGCCGGACCGTTAAAAGCTGAGACGATCTTTTCTCCTACAGCCATATTGTAAAGTCCGCTTGATGGATCAAATAATACAGTGTCTCCATGGGTTACCGTACAGTCTTTAAATGTGATCAAAATGATCTCTCCTCTCAGATTTCGGGTTCCCGTAATGATTTCACCCTCTACCTTTATCCCTCCTTCAAATTCAAGGGAAATTCGCTCCCCTTCATAGATATTGTAGGCTTTAAGGTCGCGCGGACTCATATCCTCAATAGCCAGGTTGATTCCTTTTAGTTTACCAATAGGGGAGCCAAATCCGTTGGGGTGGTGCTTAGTACTGTGCCCCACCAGTTCTTTTTCCCGGTAAGATAAGGCTGTTGGGCCTTCAGTCTGAATGTAGGCAGCCTGATTCTGATGTTGAATGACCTTATTGAATGCTCCTGAGATCTGCAATCCTGTACTGAGTTCCAGGGTACATAATTCCCGGGATGCGATCACTTTTTTTACGCCACTTAACCCCCCTTTTCTCAAGGCCATGGTATTGGCAAATTCTTCTAAAACCTGACTCAGATAGGCAAAGTCGGGAGTGACAAATAATTGGGGTTGAGGTTTTGTAATGTCGAAGGAAGTATGTGCCGCTTCAATGGAATAGGGCACTTTTTTCACCTTATCGGTCATACACCAGGCACTTTCCCCGATGGAAGACAAAAGGCCTGCTCCATATATTTTTGGATGCTCAATACTACCGATCAACCCATATTCAACTGTCCACCAGTGCAGATTACGTATCAATGCAATTTCACTGGGCTCACCCATATTGTTTTGTAGATCCTCGATCTTAGCCTCGGCCTCATCGATACTGGCCTGTGGTGTTCCCGATGCTTCTTTGATTATGGATAAATGCCTTACGGCTTCGTATAATTCGTGATCCTTGGCATTCGAAATAGCCTTGCATCCGATTTCCCCAAACCTCCGTAGGTATTCTGCGTATTCCGGGTTGGCAATGATAGGGGCATGTCCGGCCCCTTCGTGAATGATATCCGGGGCGGGAGTGTATTCAATATGTTCAAGCTGGCGAATATCACCTGCGATGACCAGTACGTTATACGCCTGGAATTCCATAAAAGCAGAGGGGGGAATAAACCCATCAACTGCTACTGCTGCCCACCCAATTTCTTTCAATATCCTGTTCATTCCGTACATATTCGGGATATGGTCTATTGAAATACCAGTGAGTTTAAGGCCTTCCAAATAAGAGTTATGAGCAACCTCACTGAGGTAGTCTACATTTTTTCGCATCACATATCTCCAGACAGCCTGATCGATTGCTGTATATTCCTCATAGTTCTGAGGTTTTATATACTGCTTCAAATGTTCGGGCAGTTTGTCTAGAATGGGATTGCTTTCGTAGCTCATTACACAAATTTATTCTGTCACTCAAAGGTAAGAAAACAAGACCACAAAGCCATGTCTCAATCAGTGTCAACCATTGAGTAAAATTCATTAAAAAACCGCCGGGAAGGCGGTTTTTTATTTTAACTGGAAGCCAGCGTATTTGGAGGGTATTTCTCCAAAATTTGGGATACAAATTCCCTTATCCTCTCTTCCTTTTTCTCGATGTTTCCTGTATTGTTTAAGGTTCCGACGCCTCTTCCCTGCCAAATCAATTCTTTAGAGCTGGTATCGATGAGGTCAATATACAATGATCCTTCTGTACGGGTACTTATATTATTTCCCCAGCCCGGGCCTCCCCATAGCCATGGATTCCAATAGCCCCATCCGGGACCCCAACCCCAACCCCAGCCCCAGCCGGCATTGTTGTATACGTCAACTCGTTCACGTTCTTTGGTAAAAATACTGACCAGAAGGTCTGGATTTTCAGATTTTACAAAACCCTTATTTGCCATTTCATTTTCAATAGCCCTGAGGATTCTCTTTTTATCCAGATCCGAAATCTGGGCTTTGTCTATCCCGGTTTTGTAAAATGCGTAACTCTTATAGGTGTTAAAATCTGCGTTGCGGTCGTAGTCGGCAATAACTCTTACTGAAACACATGAACTCGCCAGAAACATAAGGGCGAGAGGGAGAAAAAACAAAATCTTCTTTTTCATAATACGGATTTTTTTAGTGAACCAATACTGTATACTTCGCTCAAATATCATGCCGAATCACCACATTTCAGGATCTTTTTCCGCTCGGATTAAAGCCGTAAGGGCAGTGTCTGCAATTACTTTCACAGCAGTACCCTCTTTTTAAATGGTATTGCTCGGTAAAAACCTTATAGCCTTCTTTTGAAAGGTAGAAATCTCCTTCTTCCAGTGGTAAAATCCTTTTCACTTGAGTTTTCTTTGATGCCTAAGAGTAAAATTACTGGTTTTCCTGTTAATAACCCATAGCTGTAATCGGTATTATGCCGGTATCTTTACTCCTGATAGCTAAAGGGATATGACCTTTAATTGTGAGTAATTTGTCGAAGATCTTTTTAAAGTTGCGCGAAAACGTATTAATTTTAGGAAGACAGGATAGTGTACATATGGTGATAATCAGTAAGTATTTTTTTTACAGGAATTACGTAGGTCTTTCTTTATGGCCTTTTATTATCCTTAAAGAACCGGAACTATCCCATGACAGAATTCTGATCAATCACGAACGTATCCATCTCAGACAACAGGCCGAAATGCTTATTCTGCCTTTTTATGTCTGGTATATTAGTGAATGGGTACTTAAATCCATTTGGTATTTAAGCACTTATAAGGCTTACCGAAACCTTAGTTTTGAACGAGAGGCCTACCTTCACGAATCGGATCCGGAATACCTTTCTTCCAGAAGTAGGTTCGGATTTATAAAATATCTTTGGTTGACAAAACAGGGCTAATGTTGATTTTGCCCACAGATGTCATAGAACTTCCGGGACTTAAGGAAAAACATATCAGTCTTTATCTACGACGAGAAGACATGATACATCCTACACTCTCCGGAAATAAATTCCGAAAGTTAAAATACAATATAGAAGAGGCTAAAAAACACAAATGCGAAACCCTCCTTACTTTTGGAGGTGCCTATTCAAATCATATTCCTGCAACGGCCTTTGCTGCTTCTTCGAATGGGATGAGTTCGGTTGGAATTATCAGGGGAGAAGAGCTGGCCGAAAGCTGGCGAAAGAATCCAACGCTTGTTAGTGCTGCGGAAATGGGGATGGATTTTGAATTTGTGACACGCAAAGAATATCGGTTGCGTGAAAATGCAGATTATCAGCAGAGAGTTCTTCAGCGGTACAAAGCGGCATATTTAATACCTGAAGGAGGCACAAATGACCTGGGGATAAAGGGTTGTGAGGAAATTCTGCTCCCTGAAGATAGCCGATTTGATATAATATGTTGCCCGGTAGGCAGTGGCGGAACCCTGGCAGGCCTTAGCAGGGCGGCTGGGGACCATCAGAAAATATTGGGATTTCCGGCATTAAAGGGAGATTTCCTTCCAAGCTTGATAGGAAGATATACAGAAAAGGAAAACTGGTCGCTCATTGATTCTTATCATTTCGGGGGTTACGGCAAGATTACAACTGAGTTAATCACCTTTATCAATTCCTTTAAGGAAAAGACTAAAATCCCCTTAGATCCCGTTTACACGGGAAAAATGATGTATGGCATTCTCGATATGATAAAATCGGATTCATTTAAAAAGGGAACCAAGATACTGGCAATTCACACAGGTGGTTTGCAAGGGATTAAAGGGATGAATGGAATTTTGAGAAAAAAGAACTTACCTTTGCTAAGCATATGAGGAAGATTTTTTTTATCGGAATAATGGTTGTCCTGGTCTCTGCCTGTGGGACAAAAAAACGCACCACATATAGTAAAAAGAATTCCGGAACAACCACTGTTGAGAAGAACAGGACGGATGATACCGGACTCTACCCTATGCCTGAGGACAATGGAAGATTTATGGAATTTCCCATTGCTTCCATAGAGGATTATATCGATACGTTTTCAGAAATAGCTCAGTTTGAAATGAAGGCATATGGAATCCCGGCGAGTATTACCCTGGCTCAGGGCATTCTCGAAAGTGGTTTTGGACGAGGAGAACTTACACTGAAGACCAATAATCATTTTGGAATAAAATGCCATACAGGATGGGACGGACCTTATGCACTCCACGATGATGATGAAAGGGGCGAATGTTTCAGGAAATACAATCATCCAATGTATTCCTTCCGGGATCACAGTTTGTTTTTGACCACCAGATCGCGATATGCATTCCTTTTCGATCTGAGTAAAGATGATTATAAAGGCTGGGCATACGGCTTAAAGAAAGCGGGTTATGCAACAGACAGGAAATACCCCCACAAGCTTATCTCTTTTATCGAACGATACAAACTTTATGAGTACGATACAGCTGTGTTGCAGCAAGGGTATGTGGTTGAGAAAAAATCTTCATCGGGGCGGTTTAAGGTTCATGTGGTAAAGGAAGGCGACACCCTTTATTCCATTTCCCGCAGATATTTTGTTTCTGTGGAAGAACTCAAGGAACTCAATGCCCTGAATGACAATATCATTTCGGTGGGACAGGAGCTAAGAATACAGTCCAATAAGATCAGATAATCCTATGAAGTACGAAAGGAGCAGTGCCTTGTTTAAAGAGGCACAACGCTATATTCCGGGCGGAGTTAATTCACCCGTTAGAGCATTTAAGGCGGTGGGAGGTACCCCTGTATTTGTAAAGGAAGCCAAAGGTGCCTATATATATGACGTGGATGGTAACAGGCTCATTGACTATATCTCTTCCTGGGGTCCGCTTATTCTGGGACATGCCTATGAACCCGTTATTGAAGCCGTCATTGAGAAAGCAAAAAAAGGCACTTCTTTTGGGATGCCTACCGAGATTGAGACCGAACTGGCTAAGCTGGCAATTTCCATGGTCCCCAATGTAGATAAGATCCGGTTTGTCAATAGCGGAACCGAAGCCTGTATGAGCGCTATCAGACTCGCAAGGGGATTTACAGGAAAGGATAAGATCATAAAATTTGCCGGGTGTTATCACGGACATGCCGATGCATTTCTCATCCAGGCGGGGAGTGGAGCTGTAACCTTTGGAAGTCCCAATAGCCCGGGAGTGACCGCTGGAACAGCCCAAGACACCTTGCTGGCTAACTACAATGACCTTGAGAGTGTTGATGCCTTGCTGGAAGCAAATAAAGATAAAATTGCCGCTATAATCATTGAACCTGTAGCCGGTAACATGGGCTGTATCATCCCCGATGACTCCTTTATTCATGGTTTGAGGGATCGTTGTACGGAAAATGGTATCCTTCTCATCTTCGATGAAGTAATGACGGGATTCAGGCTTGCACAGGGTGGAGCCCAGGAAGTACTTGGTATCCAGGCCGATATCGCAACCTACGGAAAGGTCATAGGCGGTGGATTACCAGTTGGTGCCTTTGCCGCAAGAAAGGAGATCATGGATTGTCTGGCCCCCGATGGTCCTGTTTATCAGGCCGGAACCTTGAGCGGAAATCCGCTGGCCATGAGTGCAGGACTGGCAATGCTGACAGCTTTGAAACAAAACCCCGGAGTGTTCGATAGCCTTTCCGAGAAAACAGAATACCTGCATAAGGGAATTGGTAGTATTCTAACTGATCATGGAATTGCTCACCAGATTAACCGCTTTGGCTCAATGATTTCAGTACATTTTACTGAAGAGGCTGTTAAAGATTTTCAAGGAGCAGTAAAGGGGAATAATGATACTTTTAAAAAATACTTCCATGGGATGTTATCCAAAGGGGTGTATCTTCCGCCCAGTGCTTTTGAAAGTTATTTTCTCAATGATGCCTTATCCTACGAAGACATTGATTTCACCTTAGAGGCATTGTCGCATATCGCTCCGGATCTGAAATAAAAAAGGGCCAATTTGGCCCTTTTTATTCGTTTATCGCTTCCCGCGACGTTTTTGCTCCCCTTTGTGCTTGCGCCCTTTTCTATGGTGCATCATCTTCTCCCATTTTTCGAATTGTTCCTGATTAAGGATGGATTTTAACTTTTCCTTACTGGCAATCATCCGATCGAGGCGCTCATTCTGCATGGCAAATTTTTCCTCAGCACTAAGTTCCTTGCGAGGAGAATCGGCCCGGTCTTCTTTCCTCGACTCCATTTTTTCCCTGCGTAGCTTGTTATTTTCCAAGTGAAATTCCTGAATCTGCTCCTGCTGTTTCTCTGTGAGATCGAGGGCTAGGGTCATCTTTTTGGTCTGCAAGGTTGCCATTTGTTCCGGTGTCAGGGGATCTTCTGCGTGGCGTGGTCCGTGCCGATGTCCTTCCTGGGCAACGGCACTCATACTGGCTATGATAAACATAGCAATAAGAATTTTTTTCATGTGTTATTAATTTAAGTTATACCCATAAGACCTGAAGTACAATAAAAGGTTTATCCCTAAATCTGAATTTAAGATGAATTTAACTCATGGACTATAAAAAAAGGAAAGGCCTGCTAATTGCAGGCCCTTTCTTATTGATTTGGGGATATGAAAAAGGTAATTGCTTATAAAGGCTGGTCGGTATCCTGGTTAAAATCTTCAGCTTGCGTCTGAACGAGTTGCAACTCTTCAGAGGAAGGTTCATTCATATTGTTTTCTATTTGTCCGTAGATGACAACTGAAACAACAAAACAAATCAGGTATATGAGACTTTTTACTTTATAAGACATGATCTGGGGTTTTTTATTTATATCACTAATATAGACCCTTAAGGAAGGCAATTTGGAGGAATGTTGTGCAGTGGCAGCTCTGATGTGGTGAAAGCACAAAAAGTTGTGGTAAACGGAGAAATTGGGCGGGGGTTGATAATAAAAAAAGGTACCGCTCACAGAGGAAACAGTACCTTTTAAAGAGAGGTATGATTTTAATTAGCTTGGATCCAGGATCTTTTCTATGCGCTTGGCGATATCCTGTAAGTGATATTTACTCATCCTGTCGGAAGTCCGGTTAGCGGCATTTAAAGCAGCAGATCTCAGCGTAGTAAGTTCTGCTCTGGCGATAGACCGGATGTCAGACTGACTTGTAGTTACGGCTGTTGATTTCCGGTATCCGCCAAAATCAGGCAACTTGCGCTGGTTTTCAGCATTCATGAGGTATTCGAGTCGGTCTACATAAGCCTTTTGCAGATTCCTGCGATAAGTATCTATGGTTCTTCCATACCTGAGCTCAGACCAGATTCCACTTCGCAGGTCAGTCATTAGGTCGACCAAGGTATAAGCCTCATTGCCATGGATGGTCTCGTATTCTACCAACCTCGCCATTTTACCAAGGCTCAACAGGTTATTCAGAGCACGAACCTGTGCGGCTCTTACTCTTTCCACTGAACCGGAGTACTCAATCTTCGCAAAAAGGTCGGGATTGATCAGCCACTCAGGTGTTTCAAAGAGCTGGTCGTGTAAAAAGGCGACACAATTCTCCTGATGCTCCTTGGGGACATAGGTATAAACGGCCCCCTCCTGATCATAGGTCTTGTGATTTTCGTAGACTCCTCCGATGTTGTTGGAAACATGACCCATATACCTGTTGTATTGATTTAATACCTGTCTGTATAAGGTTTCAAGGTCATCGTAATTTTTTCCATCTTCCTGGGTCCATTCAATCAGATTGGGAACGATACGCTTTAAGTTTTTAATTCCGTATTCGCTTGCGAGGATAGCGTTATCTCCAAGATCTTCGGTTTGCGAACTGGGATCGACCACATCACCTACTTGTTGATGTCCGAATCTATACATGGGATCTCCGGCATGTTCAAGGATCCATGAATCAAGGATGGATTTTTCATCTTCAGCAGAAACATCCGGAATAGGTCTGTAACCCCATTTGATAGCATATTTGTCGTAAATACCAATGTCAGGCATCAACGCAACATCCCCATCTTCGGGCTGTGCTATATAATTGAAACGGGCATAATCCATAATAGAAGGGGCCGTTCCATATTTCTTAGTAAAGGATTCGGAGCGAAGAGAATCAACGGCATATGCAACACTGCTCCCCATGTTGTGCGGTAATCCTAAAGTATGTCCTACCTCGTGGGAGGAAACAAACCTGATTAGTCTGCCCATAACTTCATCTTTAAATGCAACACCACGTGCCTCAGGGTTGATGGCAGCAGTTTGTACAAAGTACCAGTTCCGTAATAGTGTCATTACGTTGTGATACCAGTTGATGTCGGCCTCCAGTATTTCACCACTACGGGGATCACTTATATGAGGTCCAGAGGCATTTTGAATGGTGGATGCCAAATATCTAACTACGGAGTATCTCACGTCTTCGGGTGACCATTCAGGATCTTCTTCCGGAGAAGGAGGGTCTTTAGCAATGATAGCGTTCTTAAAACCTGCAGCTTCAAAGGCTACCTGCCAATCTTCTATTCCCTGTTTGATAAAAGGCACCCATTGTTCAGGAGTTGCCCGGTCAACATAGTATATGATTGGGTTTTTTGGCTCAACCAATTCCCCATTCTTAAATTTATCCATGTCCTCATCCTTCACTTCCAGTCTCCAGCGATCTAAGAAGGTGATGGTCTTGCTTTCCTGCGCATCCAGGCCGTAATCTACCTGTCCTCTGGCAAACCATCCTACGCGTTCATCAAAATAACGGCGCTTCATGGGTTCTTCCGGAAGGAGGATCATCGAATTGTTTATCTCTATAGATATAGAACCCAAACTCCGATTAGAAGGAGGATTCCCGGCATTGTATGTTTTTACATGCCTGGCTTCTATATTGAGGGGGTAGCTCTTCAGCGATTCAAGATAACTCCTGTCTGCATCCAATCGTGTTGCCTTGTATCGTTTCTTTAATCTGTCGGGCATACCAAGGGCCTGTACATCTTTTGTAAAGAGTTCGTCTACCTGAATCACCGTGGCGGGACTCAGAGAGTCTTTCTTAAAGGCTTTGATATCGAAAGAATATAAGATAGGTTCAAAGTTGGAATTAACAACAGCTTCGTGCACGGGAAGGGAATCTGCCGCTACCACGTCATAACTTACTACACGGAGCAAAACCTTTTTTGGTTTCTTTTCCCATCTCAGGACCTGTTTATTAATTTCTCCACCTCCGAAACCAGTTCCTGAGGCTGCCTTGGAGATTCGGCTAACCATTAGCATTTCACGATTGAAGAGGGAATCCGGAATCTCGTAAAAATGAGAGTCATCTACTTTGTGAACATCAAAGAGTCCGGAATCTGTGACCGCATCTTTGGTAATTACTTTGTCATAGGGTTCAGGATCACCTTTCTTAGATTTAGCTTCCGGTTTAGAAACTTCGGTTTTCTTCTTTTTTTTGAAGAGCTGTGCCTCCGTACTTGGTGCGTACCCTACAAGTAACAGAATTACAAGAATCTTTGGGAGTACTTTTTTAATCATTTTCTGACTTTTAAAATTGAATTTTCCAAAGAACTGAAAATATAGCCAAAAGTTCTGTTAAGGTTATCTTAAGTAGAGGTAGTTGTGACAAAGCAAAACAGAAGGTTAAAAGGCAAGTAATAATGGGCAGTTACCGGATTTTTAGAGTGAAAATTTGATAAGGATCACGCTGTGATCAGATTGTTAAACCTACGCAAATGATGTAACATTTGGTTTTTTTCAAAGTCTTATAGATAGAGTATAACATTCATCTAATCAATCGAAAAATGAACAAATTAATTATCCTTTGTGGGATGGTTTTCCTGGGGATAACCTCCACGCCGCAATCAACTGATCCTAACGATGTAAGTTTAGAAAAAGAAATAACCTCTTTTGTTTTGTCAGAAGAAAACATCGATGCAATTCCCAGTCATCTAGTTTCAGAGAATTGGATATGTACTGAGGAAAAAGAATCAATATCCCTGGAGCTTACCTCTATCCCTTATTTGGAAATGGAGGAAGAGATTGATCTGGGCTTTAATACAGCAGAATACCTGCCTGAGAATTTTGATCCACAAAAGGCCTATTTCGATCTCTCTACTGTAGTTTATCAGGACTTGAGCAAAGAAGAGGACTTTATTGGAAATTTAAGCAGCTATCTGCCTGAAGGATTCGATCCCTATGCTTCTCCTGCTGATTTTATGGATATTTCTTATATAGATGAAGAAGATATAGAGATGGGGTTTGATACAAGGATATACCTTCCTGACCATTTTGATCCTTATAAAAAAGAACTGGATTTAAACTCCATAGTTTATCTCGAAGAAGAAGAGGTGGAATTGGGTTTTGACACCACCATGTATCTGCCTGAAAATTTTGACCCATACAGTCTTTAGTGAGCTGTATTAATACCAATTTTATTTAATCACTTATTTGAATTAGTTAGCGGAAAAGCCCCTCGAAAGCAGGGGCTTTTTGTTTTGGAAGAATAAATAACCACCCAGGTCCTTACTTAACAAAAGTTTAACGCACAAATCACGACTGGTTTTACTGCAATAAAAGCTGTCGGCTGGTACACTAAATGTGTCATTTAGACCTTATTATTATCAACTTGATAGTAAGAATCTATAGAAATTATCAAAATAATAATATGTGCTTATATTACAATATGTTAATCATTTCTCAAGTACAATAAAAATGGGGCTTTCGGGTTATATCTTTGCTTTATAATTAAACCAAAAAAAAGCATTATGAATATAGATATTTTAAAAATCAGCACACTTTCACTCTTAGTAGCGGGGCAGATGGCTTTCGCGAGTGGAAATTTAAATGACAAAAATCTGATCCTTGAGGATATCATCTATCTGGAGGAAGAAACAGCTTCTCTCGATTTCGATACAGATACGTACCTGCCAGAGGATTTCAATCCTTATGCAGGACCAACTAACGTTTTACACGTCAGTTATATAGAAAAGGCAGAGGAGATTGATCTTGGATTTGATACCAGGGAGTACCTGCCTGAGGGATTCAATCCTTACCAATGTGATTTTGACATAAACTCTATCGAGTATATTGATGAAAATGACCTCTTTGAAGTCGATTTTGATACCCGGGAGTACCTCCCCGCTAATTTCAATGCAAGCATTGGAAGGTAAGAAGTAAGATAATATGTTGTTATGTAGGCTCCGAAAGAAATTTCGGAGCTTTTTTTTTAAAACAGTATGGGCAGGATAAATTGGAACATGATGATAAGCAGGGCCACTGAGATCAGGTTGAGGATAATCCCTGCCCTGGCCATTTGGTGGACTTCAATGTAGCCGCTGGCAAAGACGATGGCATTGGGAGGAGTAGCCATTGGGAGCATAAAAGCACAGCTGCTGGCAATAGTGACCGGGATCAATACATGCAGCATAGGAATATCAAGGCCTATTGCAATTCCTGCCACTACGGGCGCCAGCACAGCCACAAGGGCCACATTGCTCATCAATTCGGTCATAAACAGCATTAAAAGGATTAGCAGGGAAACGGTAAAGAGAACAGATAATTCACTTTGGGCAATGGCATCGGAAACCACATCAACAATACCGCTACTAGCCATGCCGTTGGCAAGTGCTAATCCTCCTCCGAACAGAATCAGAATTCCCCACGCCAGTTTACTGGTGTCATTCCATCGTATAATAAAATCCCCTTTTCGCAAATTATAAGGTATCGCAAAAAGAGCGATGGCTCCTGTCATTGAGATGATCGTATCGGAGAGTCCGAGCGAAGGAATCATTCCATTAATTACTGTTCTAAAGACCCATAAAAAAACAGTGACTCCAAAAATGGCAAGGACCATTTTTTCTTTCCCTGACGTTGGTCCGAGTTTGCTTAACTCGTCCTGAATCACCTGGCGTGACGCCGAAAACTGTAATTGATTGTTGGGAAACATCCATTTAACCAGCACCCAGTAGCAAATAAAAAGTAGTAAGGTTGAGAATGGAAGGCCAAAGGTCATCCATTTTAGAAAGGAAATCTCAATCTGGTACTGATTTTCAAGCAGGCCGATAAGTACTGAATTAGGAGGAGTACCGATTACGGTAGCGATACCTCCTGCATTGGCCGAAAACGCAATTCCCAGCATTACACTAAGGGCAAAATTTTTATCGTCCTTCGTAAATCCATCCTGATCATGGATTAACAAACTGATTACAGACATGGCGATGGGCAGCATGACCACTGTACTGGCTGTATTACTGATCCACATACTTAGGGCCGCCGTGGCAATCATAAAGCCAAGTACAACTTTGTTGGGTGTCGTTCCTGTAATCCTAATGATGGTCAGGGCTATCCGCTTGTGAAGGTTTACCTTTTCAAGCGCAAGGGCCAGTACAAAACCACCGAAAAAAAGAAAGATTATAGGACTGCCATAATTGGCGCCGACCTCGGCAATGGCCATCACATTGAGACTGGGAAATAATACAAGGGGGAGAAGGGCGGTTACCGAAATAGATACTGCTTCGGTAATCCACCAGACAATCATCCAGGAGGCCGTGGCGATGACGGCATTGGCAAATTCCTTGCCGGGGAGAAGGTCAGGTAAATTGATCAGGATAATAAAAAGCAGCGGTCCAAGGAAAAGACCAATTTTTTTACTCAAAGCCATAGATCAAAATTTAAGGCCTAAGCTATACTTAAAATTTTAGTTGAGAAAATAAAAAAGGGAGCCGATAGCTCCCTTTTTAGAACATGGCAACCAACCCTTACGGACTCAGATCAATGAGCATCAGATCATTATCACAAGCTCCGTAGAAGATTTTAATTTCGTTTTCCTGATCATAACCGGCAATAAAAAAGAGGGCATTGTCCTTTTTAATAAGTTCAGGAAGGTAATTTCCGTTGTACTTTAACTGGGCTATCTGAGCACCTTGTGCGTTGAATTTCCGCAGGTATTCATCCGTTGAAATAACAAAAGAATCTCCCAGTTCAACCAGGGCCTGAATTGTTGAACTTCCTTCATAAAAGGTCTTGTTTACCGTGTTGCCCTCAGCATCCGTAACTCTGAGTTCTCCATGGCTGTACATTACCAGGTTCCCATTACTGAGCCGTGTAAGTTGATAGCTTCCGTTGAAGTCGTTACAATCTTCAACGGTTTCAGAAAGGGAAGTGTCCTCGTAGACTACATGACTGGTCACATTTAAATCCCCATCAAAAAAGACAAGTAGGGGTTGATAGTCTGTAACATAGGGGAGAGAAATATTTTTTGAGAATACAGCCCCATACGCTACATATCCGCCATCTACGGCTATCATATCTCCAATCATAGAATCGGCCGGCCCAAAGTTATTTAGAACTACGGCAAATGCGTCCCCACTACTATTGCGTTTCTCTACGGCCGTTTTGTAGATTCCACCTTCTTCCTCTGTTCCGAAATACAGGTAATCTGAACCAGCAACAAGAGCTCCGTAGCTGTGTTTTGTGGCAGAACTCACTGCATTGAGCAGCGTCCAAACGCTTGTGTAATTCAATTCCTGGGTACCGTAGAGTCCGCCCAGAGTTCTCGCAAATACAAAGTTCATTTTCCCTGACGGGTAGAAATTTACAAATCCGCTCCCTGAATTATAAGGTTTATCTGCGATATAGTTCGACGCATATTGAAAGTTTTCGTCAAATTCACGATAGTAGAACTTAGATCCTCCTACGCCCACATTGTCCTGGAACAACTCCAGGGAATATATATTTCCTGTAGTTGGATTTACCCCTACTTCCAGAGGGAGGCCCGTATACCCTTCAGGGATCTCCGGAAACAAATAGGAGGCTTCAATGACAATGACGGTAACAGTTTTGGTCTGCGACTTGCTTTCCTGTTCATCATTGGTAACCGTAAGGGTGATATCATAACTTCCGCCTTCTTCAAAACTGACAGAAGGACTTTCCAACTCACTGCTGGTTCCATTGCCGAAATCGAACAAATAGGATGTTGCACCTTCTGAACAGTTGCTAACAGTCAGCATCTCACCAACATTGATGGTTGTGGAGCTGAGTTCAAAGCAAGCCTTCAGGGCTACGCCTTCGTCCGGTTTTTCGTCAATTAATGGGTTAGCGTCTTCAGAACACGCTATTAAAAGAATCAGGCATACGCCCAGTAGGTAGTATTTTTTCATAAACACAGATTTGAGGTTCCACGTTTATAAAACGCCTGACTGGCAATGATATTTGAATTTTTAACAGCTTTTCGATGAGATGCATGCTGTATAACTACCTGAAAATAAATATTTTAGATATTTTTAACAGGTTGTTTGTCGAGTAGAGTCCTATTGGAGGATACAGAGCAGGTTTTCGCCTTCTTTTACCACTTTTACCAAACCGTGGGCATTGAGGCCTTTTATGCCTTTATCCCAGGCCTTATTACTTAATCCAGCCTTTTCTTTAAGTGTTAAGAGCGGCATGGGATTTTGCTGTTTCAGATAGTCCAGAATAAGTTTTTCATTCTCCTTGAGCTCCGGTACTTTCTTCTCAGGACGCATTTGCGGGAAAAACAGGACCTCTTGTATAGAGGCGTTATCGGTCATTAACATCACCAGCCGATCTATTCCGATGCCAATCCCGGAAGTTGGGGGCATACCGTATTCAAGAGCCCTGAGAAAATCCTGGTCGATAAACATGGCCTCGTCATCTCCTTTTTCGGAGAGTTTTAATTGCTCTTCAAATCGTTCCCTTTGGTCAATAGGGTCGTTTAACTCAGAATACGCATTCGCTATTTCCTTCCCATTCACCATAAGTTCGAAACGTTCGGTGAGCTCCGGATTAGTTCTGTGTTCTTTGGTAAGCGGACTCATTTCTTTGGGGTAATCAATAATAAAAGTGGGCTGAACATAGAATTTTTCACAAGTTTCCCCAAAGATCTCGTCAATCAGTTTGCCTTTCCCCATGCTATCGTCTGTCTCAATACCCAGTTTTTTTGCAATGCTGCGTATTTCCTCTTCGTTTTTACCATTGAGATCGTGACCGGTGTGTTCCTTTATGGCTTCAAGCAAGGGTACTCGTGGATATGGAGCTTTAAAATCGATTTCATTTTTCCCCACCTTCACCCTAGTGCTCCCATGTGCATCAAGGGCTACTTTTTCAAGGAGGCGTTCTGTTTTCTCCATCATCCAGTTATAGTCCTTATAGGCCACATATAGCTCCATTACCGTAAATTCCGGGTTATGGGTACGGTCCATCCCTTCATTCCTGAAGTCTTTTGAGAACTCATAAACGCCTTCAAAGCCACCTACAATAAGTCTTTTGAGGTATAATTCGTTGGCAATACGCAGGTATAGCGGGATATTAAGGGCATTGTGATGGGTTACAAAAGGCCTAGCAGCGGCACCTCCCGGAATGGGTTGCAGGATGGGTGTTTCAACTTCCAGGTAGCCCATGTCATTGAAGAACCCCCGGATACTGTTAGTTATCTTTGTTCTTTTAACAAACGTCTCTTTAACTTTCGGATTAACAACGAGATCCACATAACGCTGGCGATAGCGCTGTTCGGGATCGTTAAACTCGTCATAGACGTGTCCTTCTGCGTCTTTTTTGGGCAGGGGCAGGGGCCGGAGTGATTTACTCAGCAGGTCGAAGTGTTTTACCATTACGGTCTTTTCACCTACCTGGGTTGTAAAGAGTGTTCCTTTTACACCAATGATATCTCCTATGTCGAGCAACTTTTTATAGACCTCATTATAGAGGGCCTTGTCTTCCCCGGGACAGATCTCATCCCTGTTGAAATAGAGTTGTATTCTGCCTTCACTGTCTTGAAGCTCTGCAAAGGATGCCTTGCCCTGAATACGCCTCGACATGAGGCGGCCAGCTACAATCACTTCCTTTCCTTCCTCGTAGTTCTGTTTGATCTGAACAGACCTGGTATTTACCGGGTAGAGATTAGCAGGATAGGGATTAATTCCCATCTCCTTTAGTTTTGCCAGTTTTTCCCTTCGTACTACTTCTTGTTCAGACAGTTGCATATTCCCAAAATTGAGCTGCAAATATAGCGACATGCGGCCAATCTATCAATCAAAATCATTTGTAGTAGAGAAAATTCAATTGGAATACGGTGTAACATTTTAACTTTCTTTGATACTGATATAGTACATCAATCAAAATCAAATCAGAATGAGCTTTCTACGCGTATTGCTCGCCATTTTATTTCCACCATTGTCGGTCATAGGGAAGGGGTGTGGCTCTTTTATTATCGTCTTTTTGTTAACACTCTGTGGCTGGGTGCCCGGCGTTATCGCAGCTCTTATCATATTGAATAATCCCAACTAGGTAAAAGTTTGCAATTGTATCAATCCATAGAATGCCGAAAAAATCTTACCCCGGCCCTGAAGGGTGGATTTTTTCTATTTCTACGATCAATTTTACTCCTAAAAGAGTAGGTAAAAGAAAATGATCATTTAGTTCTGCAATGGTTTTTGCCTTTAATGTTGCAGGGGGTTAGATTGTATTTGCTCAAATAATCTTACCCCGTACCTGAAAGGGGGGAATTTTTCTACTTTTGTGAGTATCAATAATTCTTATTCCTACAGATAGTTAAGTATTTATTTTCCTGGATTATTTTCCAATGAACGAACATAGAGACATGTTAAAAGACGAAGGTATGCATGCAGGTGCGTCGGCAGACAAATTTGCATTCGCAAGATTCCTAAGGAAAGTTGAAACTCCGCAAGAAAAAAAACTTTGGAATTTTCTGCGTACCAAACCTAACAAGATTAAGTTTCGAAGACAGCATCCTTTTAAAGATTATATCCTAGATTTTTACTGTCACAAAGCGAAACTTGTTATCGAAATCGATGGTAATCAACACAAATCGAATCAACAATATGATAAAGAGCGTACAGAAATAATTGAAAGTTATGGTCTAAAAGTGATCCGTTTTCAAAACAGTGATATCGATGATAATTTTGAAACAGTAATTAAAAGATTGATGAAATATATTTAAGCTAATTTTTCCTCTCCCTTAAGGGTTGGGGTAGGGGAAAAATAGCGTCAAGCTGACTATTTTTTATTTAGTAAGAGAGTATGAATAAAAAGGTGGCCATAGAGCATCTCGGCCTGAAAGATTACAAGGAAACCTGGGATTACCAGGAGGAGTTGTTTCAGGAGATCCTTGGATTAAAAATACGCAACAGGCGTGAGGGAACTACTTTCCCTACTCCCAATCACTTTTTATTCGTTGAACATCCGCATGTATATACTCTGGGCAAGAGCGGGGATATCGAAAATTTACTGGTTGATGAGGAACAGCTCAAAAAGAGGGGTGCAACGTTTTACAAGATCAACCGCGGAGGAGATATCACCTATCACGGGCCGGGGCAGATTGTAGGTTATCCTATACTTGACCTGGATAATTTCTTTACTGATATCCATAAATACCTGAGGTTTCTTGAGGAAATGATCATTCTTACCCTGGCCGACTATGGTCTTACTGGGGAGCGCTCCAAAGGGGAGACGGGGGTATGGCTTGATGTGGGCACTCCATTCGCGCGAAAGATATGTGCTATGGGTGTCAGGGCCAGCCGTTGGGTGACCATGCATGGCTTTGCCTTTAATATCAATACAGACCTCTCTTATTTCGACCTGATGATCCCATGCGGGATCAAAGGGAAGGGGGTGACATCCCTCAATGTGGAATTAGGTCGAAAAGAAATACCTATACACGAGGTGCAGGAAAAACTACTTCTTCATTTCGGTGAGCTCTTTGAGGCCGAAATGACTTAAGACGATTTCCGGGACGACCTGCTAAAGCCTGTCATGACGCTCAGACAATTTTAAGACCTTTTCCGTGTAACATTTATGCGAATTTTTCGTCTTTAGTATATAGAAACTTTTATTTATAACATTAACAATCAAAAAGATGTCAAGTATTAGAACTCAATTTTTACACAAAGGGATTATGTTGGGCATATGCCTGATGGGGGTGTTGTTGAGCACTATCTTTATCGGCAATGATTCGGAATATTCCGATGATACATTACTGGTAGGACATCATATTGAAAACCCTTCCGAGGAAAAGGAGTACCAGAGCAATGGGTCATTAGAACAACCCGATTCAACCTTAGGTGTTACCGAAACTCATTCTGAAGTCGAATAAACCAATTCTTCTGTTTCATCATGGTTTTTGAATACCCAGGTAGCAGGATACTTGTATCTTTTATTTAGAGAAAGCGGTTAATTCAGACCAGCTCATCATCTTTCCCTTTTTATTATAATCTTCCTGCTTTACCATACCTACTCCTTCCGCCAGCCATTGTTTGGCTGTACCCCTAATTTTTATACCCATTTTAGATTCAAAGTTGTAGGAAAGCACAACACAATCGAACGTCCCTGCCGGAGTGGTTATGGTTTCTCTACCTGATACTTTTCGATTGGTGATATTGACGTCCATATTTAACTTGATGGGGTTAACATGAATGGTCATATGCATATTGGAATCGGGCAATTCAAGGCCTTCCAGAAGGTCGTTCGGGATTATGAGGTTGGTTCCTGAAACTTCAATTTCCATGTCTTCATACTGCTCCAATATTCCTGGCGCTCCAAGCGATTTGAAATCTATTGCTATCCCGTCATCCTGACAGCGAATCTCATACTCCGAATTGGCTATTACTTTCCCTTTCTTGTCCTTTACCTCATAGGCCAGCATTGCCCAGTCGGTCCCCGCATCACTAACAGAGTAATCTACGACTGCCGTAGGTTTATTGACTTTTTCGTAACTCGTGATCTGGAAGCTTGTTCCCTTTTGTAAAGGGTAGTAAACACTGCATACTTCCTGTGAAAATCCACTTGCGCTTAGCAAAAGGATAACAATAAAAAATAGGTTTTTCATATCATATTTTTTTAAACACTACACGTCTATTCTGAGCTTTACCATCGGGCGTGCCGTTATCACCAACCGGCTCAGATTCGCCTAAGCCTGCAGTTTGTAATCGACTACCATCAACATTGTAAAAATCAATAAGTGCATCGCGAACAGCATCCGCTCTGCGTTTAGATAGGTCCATGTTAAGGGACTCGTCCCCATCTGAATCGGTGTGGCCTTCGATAATTAAATTCATGTCGCCTTCTTGTTGCAAAACCTGGGAGATCTGGCGGATAATCCCCATGGACTGAGGCTGGATATTGGCAGAACCCACATCAAAAAGGATCCCGTTGGTTGAAACTTCTCCTTCTGAAATAAGAGTACGCCTCAAGTCTAACCCTCCTTCTGCAACCTTTAAGTTAGTGATGAACAATCTTTCTTCCCCGTCCTTAAAATTATTCATATGGAATTTTAAGCTACTAATTATACCACCCTCAGGTACAATTCTGGGGATGTCTATATGTTTTTCCTCGTTGACCCACAGACGAAATCTCCTTTTATTTACAGCAATGGATATATGTGGCCTGTTGAGGACCTCATCTCTCAGATCTGCCCTTACCGTACTGTACATTTCACGTTTATTATTGATATGGTTAGACATCGTTATCCCAACTGCTGCGTACTGACAAAATGGAATCTGCGCATGTACAAAATTGGCTCCTTCTTTAAAGCCGCTATTGTCACTCAGGTCTACTCGCAGAATTGCAGTAGACGATGTTTTTCTGGTAAGGCCTACAGACATTACGTCAAATTCAATGGTATACTCTTCAGGCAAATCAGGAACATCGGGGATAAAGAAAATGTTATATCCAGATATGAGCTCCAGCCATCGTTCATCTGAATCCCCCAGGGTCACTACTTCACCAGAACCGTTTGTGTTCCATTTGGAAGGAAAGTCACCTATAAAATCATTCTGAAAATCTTCAAAAAACATTAGTTTATCTCCAGGAACGTAGTCAAATTTGCTAAAGACTTCTAATTCTTTTGCCTCTTTGGTTTCGCCGTCAGAAGAACCACTTTCATTGTTTGAAGTGGTGGTTTCATTCCCGGAATCGTTGTCGGCAATATCATCATCCGATTGTGTTTCGCTGGTTTCTTCTCTTTTTTCTGACAACAACTTTTTAGCAGTTTTTAAGCTGTAATTCAAGGCTTTTTTCGCACGGTTCATTTGCAGTGTTGCCTTTCCTTGCTTTAAAACACCTGCACCATCGATATCCATTACGGCATCTGGAGCGCTGGCCAGCAACTGCTCCATATCTTCAACCGAATCAATTAAGGCCTCGTAATCATCGTCTTCGAGAGGTCTGCCTTCTCGTGCATAATTGTCATACACATATACCTTATCGTATAGATCAAATGATTCCCTGACAAAAGTGTCTACACTAAGTATACCTACACGGCTGGAGGGTCGCTTTAACCTTTTCTCTTGTGCTTGAGTGGCAGGGCTAATAAATAGGATTCCGAAGAGTAAAAGGACTATCCTTGCTTTTAGAGAGGGCTTCATTTTTTTATTTTTATTTACACTTGGTTTATTTGGCTAGTATTTTGATGGTTTTAAATGACAACTCTTTCTCTCAATTTGAGTGCTTATTTGGCTGTTGATTTTTTGTTGTAGCCCCTGTTAAAATACATACTTTTTTTAATAGCAGGTTACAGAAGTTAAGTTAAACGTATGGTCATCAACGGTCTGTGCCATTGGTAGAATTTTACAACCAGCTTAGGGCAGTGGTCTAACACTTAAATTCGTACCTATTAAAAATACTCTAAATAGTTGTATTTAAAAAATGAAAATATTGGATTGACAGCTAATCGATTCTTTCAATTGACGGTATAAACAATCAGAGAATTCTCCTCAAACTTAGCTACAATTTCAATGCTGCGGTTGTTGTCTATATCGGATAGGTCTATTGGCGATGCAGCATAAACAGGGAAATTGGGAAAAGGTAAGGCACTGCTGTCAAAGAGATAAGCTCTTTGGGTCTGTATATCTGTTACGCTAACATAGATCTTGTCGTAAATATAAAAGATACGGGGCTTGGTATAGACTCCCAGATCCAGGCTTGCCTTATTTCCTTTTATAGTCAGTTCATTGTCATTCATAAGGGAAAGAGATTTGATGGTGGCATCCATCCCATGGTCCTCGGCAAGGTTAAAACGGGTTTTTATGATCTTTCCTTTGGTGTCGACAGCAAAGAGCGTTCCTGTTTTATCTGTCACGATAAATCTGTTATTGTTCAGGTACACATCATTTTCAGAAAAATCGATTTGTTCCTTAACTGCCACACGGGTATTACCCACCCTGTTTAAAATTTTGAGGGTACCGTCTTCCAGTTTAAAAACCAGGTAGTCCCTGCTCCCGATCCTGAAATGCCTGGGCCTGTCCAGGATAGCTGTATCTGCCTTGGTGTATTTAAATCCTTCCACGATTTTCCCTTTGCCATTGAACATGCGAATATCACTGCCCTGGGTCACCACAAAGCGGTAGTTTCGATTGCCTTCATAGTCGAAAACTGCTAGTGGGTTGAGGATAGGTCCCGAAAAAGTCATTTCGAAAGGGGCTACTTCCCTTCCGTTCCTGTCGAGAACAAGGAATTGATTGCTGGTGGTAAATGCGAGCTGTAATCGCCCATTCTTGTAGAGGTCTATTTGTTCTATCCTACCCTGTACTCGTCCTTCAAGGGCTTTTTTCCATAATATCTTCCCTGATGTTGAGATAAGATACAGGTTGTTCTCTGTATCCTGAACTACAATTTCTTTTTTGTCATTGCGGTGGTCTGTGACAAATTGTGGGTTTGTGGCAAGGGGTGCATCCAATTCTACCGTGAAAAGTGGAGCCACACCCTGTTTTTTGCGTGAACTCGATTTTCTTTTTACAAAGGTATTAAGGTGGCAGAACGATCTGTCTGCTACCAGCTGAAATGCAAATACATGCTCCGGCAGGTCTGAGCTGTTGTCAGTGAGTAAGGCTTTGGGGATATATTTGCTTATTTCATCACCTAGTTTCCTCCCATCGGCGATCAGGAGCAGGGAGGAGGCTTCTGCCAGTTCAGATCGCGCACTTTCATAAATCACAGAATTATCAAAGGTTTTACCACTATTGATATTTCGGATCATGAGTTCCATAAAACTTTTGTTATCACAAAAGATAAAGGCATTATCGAGGACGGTATAGTGCGTGATTTTAAAACCAGTAATAATTGAGGGAAATGCTTCTTCCAAAAGAGGACTTGATTCCAGTATTCCGATTTCCTTCCCCTGGTATTCATAAACGGAACTCCTTGAATCCTGTAAAAATTCCGACAGGCTTAGTGCCCCATAGGTATTGATTAAGACAGCTTTATTGGTGCCCTGAAAAACCAAACCCACTTCTTCTGTGGTCTGGAACAGCGTATCGGCCACTTTTACATCTTTATACTGCTTTTGTTGATTTGCCTTAAAAACGGCTTCATCCGTAAAGGATATGGTGAGCAGGCCGTCTGCTCCTTCGGGAGAGAGACTGGCGAGCGTATTAACAACAGGTTGGGTATTTGCAAAAAGCGATAGTAGGGTAGACACACTATCTGTGATGGTCCCTACGCCTGTCCATTGGAGCAAATCCTGCGAAGCATGCAGGTCCAGTGCCAGAGAATGGGCCAGATCAGTCCAGCCAGAGCCGCTTTGATCTTCAGAACCCGTATACATCGAATCTAATTGCGAAGCCTGAATATAAAGGGAGGCTGTTTTTCCCTGCCCCGCACTTCGGAGAAGTCGAACCAATTCCCTGTCGGGATGAGTGGCCGTTTTCAGCCACTTTTTCTCCGTGATCAAGAGGGAATCCTTTCCTGAAAACCTCAGGGAAGCCGTTTCCGAGGAAAACCATGGAGTGGAAACCTCTTCCAATTCTTCAACATCGTCATCTTTTTCATCCACGTGCTCCCTGGTAGAAAGACTGTCTGATACCTGTTTGGCAGGGGGAATTTCTGAAATATAAATATAAGAAAGGCTGTCCGCGGCATTGGGCAGGGCTACGAGATAGCCAGGATCTTCAGTGGTGAGTCCTTTTAGTTCTTCCAGAAGATGCATCAGGTTGGGTTCCTTTTCCCCCCTTGAAGATGGCAGGACGAAATCACAATTTCGCAAATCGAGTCTCAGGGTAGTGGGGTCGTTCACCCTAAAGATCAGGGCGGCATTATCAGGAATAGCATCTTCAAGAGACAGTTCGGAACTTTCCAGAGGATTACAGGCTGATAAGAGGATTGCGATGATTCCCATCGCCAGGATACTTCTCATGCATTAATTTTAAACAAATTTAGGATTTTAAAGTTCAAGTGATAATTGATCATTCTTAATTTTAAAAGTTTTTCTGTGGTAAGGTGTCAGGCCAAATTTATGAATAGCCTTCCGGTGCTCCCTGGTTGGATATCCTTTGTTTTGTCGCCAGTTGTACTCAGGGTATTCTTCATGGATTTTTGACATATAATCATCCCTTGCATTTTTAGCCAGCACGGAGGCTGCGGCAATACTCATAAATTTCCCATCACCTTTCACAATACATTCATGTGAAAAATTACCATAGGGTTTAAATTGATTTCCGTCTACAAGGATATGGCGAGGTTCGGTACTGAGTGCTGAAAGTGCTTTGTGCATCCCCAGGATAGAGGCGTTCAATATATTAATCTCATCTACAACTGCAGGATCGATATGGACAATGCCATAACTAAGGGCATTGGTTATTATTTCGGCTCCGATCAATCTGCACTGTTTTTCGGAAAGCACCTTGGAGTCATTTAGTAATCCTGAATCGTATCCGGGGGGCAGAATAACGGCTGCGGCCGTAACCGGACCGGCCAGGCAACCCCTTCCGGCTTCGTCTGTACCAGCTTCGTACAGAAAGCGATGATATCCTTTTAATACACCCATCGAATTACTGAATATGAGGAAGTTAAGAATTTTCTTATACAAATAAATTCGTTAAAATATTTAATAAAATCTGAAGAAAAGACCCAAAATATTACATTATTAATAATAAATGACCATATTTTAACAAGGCTTAACTCCGCTTTCACTTCTTGTTTGGAAAATTAACTTATAATTATCACTTTTGCAGCTGGCTAATTCAAAAATCTAATTAAATGAAATCAAAGTTAACATGGATGTTGACACCATTATTGGTGCTCTGCATGAGCTTTTCTTTTGCACAAGAGAAAAGTATTTCAGGTGTTGTGACAGACCAGAACGGTATGCCGCTACCTGGTGTTGCGGTTTTAGTTGTAGGAACGACTACCGGAACACAGACCGATTTTGACGGAAACTATACCATCACTGCCCGCGTTGGACAGGTATTAAGGTATAGTTATCTGGGGCAAAAGACGGTGACGAGAACAGTAGGTGCTGAAAGTACCATGAATGTTCAAATGGAAGATGATGCTGAGGCACTACAGGAAGTTGTAGTACAGGGGTATCGTAACTCTACCAAGGAAAAGTCGAGTATTGCATCGGTAACGATTAGTGCTGAGACTATTGAGAACAGACCAAACGCGAGTTTTGTTCAGACGCTTTCCGGACAGGTAGCAGGTCTTAACATTACCACATCAACAGGACAGCCCGGTGCTGCCTCAAATGTAAACCTTCGTGGGGTTACGTCTATTAATGGTAACACTCAGCCGCTCTATATTATAGATGGCGTACCGGTAGATGAAGACAACTTCAGGAGTTTAAACCCACAGGATATCGCATCGGTATCTGTACTGAAAGATGCCGGGGCAACCGCCATTTACGGTAACAGGGGTGCGAACGGGGTTATCGTGATCAAAACCCGTCAGGGTAGCTTTAACCAGGGTCTCCAGGTCAATTACACGGGGATTTTGAGTTTTAGTACGCTACAGGATAATGATTATAACCTTATGGATTCTCAGGAGCAGTTAAACCTGGAAGCCCTTAGAGGCGCTGGTCGTGGTGCTACACTCACCGACCAGGAAATCGCCCTTGCACCAACCTTTGACTGGGCAAACTATTTCTTCGATACAGGTCTTACCCAGAACCACACGGTTACCCTACAGTCAGGTAGTGAAAACTTTACACAATTTACTTCCCTTGGTTATTTTGACCAGGAAGGTATTCTCCAGGATTCAAACCTTAAGCGTTTCAGTATTCGTAGTAATACTACGGGTAAGTCTGAAAATGAAAAGTTTAACTACAGTACGAATCTGACAATTAACTATTCAGAATCAAATGAACCAAATTCAATTGGTTCAGGAGCGATCAACAGGAACTATATCCTTGGTGCATATCAGTCAGTACCTTATATTACTCCTGATGATTATACAAACGGAGCAGATCTTTTATCTCCCCTCCTTTTCTCTAACACTCCTTTATTCCTTATCGACAGATTAGAGACTTTTACTCGTAAAGAGGAAGAAGTTAAGTTGATAGGTAGTTTCCAGGCCGGTTATCAAATTACTGACAACCTTTCTGCAAACGTAACCATGAGTGCTGACTATCAGAATGAGATTGAGACAGAAGCTGAAGGGCCAACGTCTTTTAACGCCCTTTTGTTCGGTGGAGCTGAAAACCCAACTTCAGGTTATCAGGATCAGGTTTCCATTAGGCAGTTTAGTTACAACCAGGTTACCTCTTTAAATTACAACAATACCTGGGGTAAGCATACTGTGGATGCCGGAGTATACTCAGAATACTTTAAGGCACACCTCAGAACATTTGGTTTCCGTGAGAACGGTCTTGACCCAAAAACATTCTTTCCAGGTGATGGAGCCGGATTTATTCCCGCATTTGTAGATCAAAGCACAGGCGCTCAGTTGTTTGTGGACAATCCTTTTGCAACCATCAGAAACGCAGGTTTGTTCTCTGTTTTCAGTCAGGCTGATTACGATTACGACGGGCGTTACGGGATCACCGGAACGATCAGACGTGATGCTTCTTACCGTTTCGCGGGAAGTAACCGTTACGCGACTTTTTACTCTGTAGCTGGTCGATGGAATATCGATAACGAAGCCTTTATGGAAAACTCATTTTTCGATGTCTTGAAATTGAGAGCTTCTTACGGTACATCAGGTAACCAGAGGATATCAGGAAATACCTATTTCTCTGCACCTGACCTTACAAGAAACTTCTTTGCAACCGGATCTGGATATGGAAACAACAACTCCATATTCCTTTCTCAGATTGCAAATACAACCTTACGATGGGAAACAGTTACCCAGGGTAACGTTGGTATCGACTTTGAGTTGTTTAACAGCAGGTTGAGAGGTAGTGTTGATGGTTATGTTAAAGAAACCTCGGATCTGTTCCAGAGTACTCCGGTTTCTGCAATCAACGCAGTTACTCAATTAGATGCTAATACAGGAACCTTAACCAACACTGGTGTTGACCTTACCCTGAACTACAACATCCTTAACGGAGGTGATGACGGGGTAAACCTGGTTCTGAACTTTGTTGGGAACTACAACAAGCAGGAATTAGACGAATTGCCTAGTGAAGATGGGGAACTCATCGGAACTGGTAGAAATGGCGGAAAACTCTTTGAGTATTTCTCCATCCGTTATGCAGGGGTAAATCCTGCCAATGGTAACCTGTTGTTCCTCGATGCTAATGATAACATCACTGAGAACCCTGATGCTGATACAGATCGTGTGTGGTTAGATAAAAACATCTACCCTGATTTCAATGGAAGTTTTGGATTTAATCTGGATTACAAAGGATTCTTTTTCCAGACCCAGTTTAACTACACCGTTGGGGTAGATCGATTCGACTTTGATCTTTCAGGATTCCAGAACCCTGATAATATTGGACAGTTCAGATCTTCCCGTGACCTTTTAAGGGCATGGACTCCTGATAACAGGATTACTGATATTCCGGCATATGATGCATTTAACAGGGCTTCATTTGCTTCTGACCGATACATAACAGATGCTGATTATATCAGACTGCGTTTTGCCTCTATTGGATACAGCTTCCCAGCAAGACTGTTAGAAGGGACAGGATTATCCAGACTGAGAATCTTCGGAAACGCGGAAAACTTGTTTACCATTACAAAATGGAGAGGGTTTGATGCAGAGGCGTTGAACAATACTTCACGCTTGTATCCAACGCCTAAGACTTTATCAGTAGGATTCGAATTAGGATTTTAAAAATAAAAAGAGCAATGAAAAATTATAAAAAACTATTTTATCTATTTGGTTTGGTCACCGTTCTCGCTGCGTGTAACGATGCGATTGATATTGACCAGCCAGGACGATTGGACGCTGATGCCGCTTTCGAAAACGTAGCGGATCTTCAGGCCGGACTCTTCGGAGTATATGCCAATTACGACCTTTCCGGTGAGATCGCCTTTAGTTCGATCTTTACCGATGAACTCTCTATCGGTTTCGATAACGGAGGTCAGGGACTAGCCGATTACGGCTTCGTATTAAATGCCGGTAGCACAGCCCCTGCCACATTCTGGGTAGGAGCATACGGTGCGATCAACTCTGCGAATAGGCTTATCGAAGCTGCAGAGCTTATAACCCCTGAAGCCGGGGAAGAAGATCAGTATAACAGTATCCTTGGACAGGCTTATGCCTTAAGGGCACTTGCTCATTTCTTCCTTCAGTCGTACTACACGACAAATTATGAGGATGACAATGCACTTGGTGTGATCGCTGTGGACTTTGTTCCTACTATAGATCAGCAGTTATTGCGTAACACCAACGGTGAGGTCTTCGGATTAATCGGAGACGATCTGGATCGTGCTGCTTCCTTGTTAGGTACAGATACCAGCGACCCTACTTTTATGAATATCGATGCTGTGAACGCACTAAGGGCAAGAATGGCCGCTTACAGAGGGAATTATACTCTTGCAGCTACTTTAAGTCAGCAGTTGTTAGACAAATACGGTCTGGCAAACAGAGCGCAGTATGAGGCTATGTTCCTCGATACTGACAATACTGAGATCATCTTTAAATTGGAAAGGACAAACAACGACCCTTATGACGGACAAGGTGCCACAGGTAGTCCTGCTGCAGGTGGATGGGCCGGAGCTCGTTTCGCTTTCGTAGATGCTACGCTGGCAGGTTCTCCATATTTTGAAATGGGACGTTCTTTATTTAACTTGTTAGATCCTGCAGATATTCGTTACGACGTGAATGTAGCTCCTACAAGTCTGATCGATCCTGATTACGCGACTAATAACGACCCTGCAACTGATATCCTTGTGATTCAGAAGTATCCCGGATCTGAAGGTCAGCCTTTGATGAACGACCTGAAAGTATTCCGTTCTTCAGAGATGTTACTGATCCGTGCTGAAGCCTATGCCGATGCCGGAAGCATCAACGGAGCTACCAATTCTACTGCCGCTTTATTGAAGCAGTTGAACGATGCCCGTTTTGGAACCGATACCACTTTACCGGTATTTGCCAACGAAACAGAAGCTTTTGCAGCCATTCTGGATGCGAGGAGAATTGAGTTGTCTTTTGAAGGACACCGTTACAAAGATCTCAAGAGATTGGGAGCACGTGCTAACCAGGGCGTGTTAAAAGATCCGATTGACTGTGCATTTAACGGAGCATGTACGCTTCCTGCGTCAGATTTCAGGTTTACATTGCCTCTGCCTATCGTAGAATTCAATGCGAATCCAGGTCTTCGTGAGCAACAAAACCCAGGATACTAATAATTAAAATAAGACACATTATGAAAAAATATATTGCACTTATCGTCTTAGCTCTTGTAGGGCTTACCTCTTGTGAGGAAGACTTATTAGTATACGACACTCCGGAAGGTTTTATCCAGCTTTCAGCTGAGACCGGAACGATTACGGAAGATACGACAGATCCTATCATTACCCAGGTATTGTTAGGAACAGGAACCAATGAATCAGGAGTCTCTGTAAGCTTTACAGTGACATCTTCAGATCCTAGCAGATTTGTGGTTACTCCTGCAACAGGGACTATTGATATCCCTGCCGGGGAATTTTCGGCAGATATTTCTATTACTCCTGTTGATAACGTTGCAGCGGATGGAGATTTAGATGTTGTTATTGAATTGTCTTCAGGAAATTCCTTGCCTATCGGTATAGGAGGAGAAGGTAATTTCAACACCTCAAGAACTATCACCATTGTTGATAATGACTGTCCTGTTGACATCAATGCTTTTGTAGGTACATTCACTGTATTTGAAAACTTCACCGATGGTGTAAACGCTCCTTCTGGATTGGTTGATTTCTTTGGCGAATCCTATCAGGTTGAAATGGCATTGCAACCAGGAGATGCTTCAGGTACAAAAGTGGTTGTAACCAACAGTGCAGGTTTCAACACTTATTTGCCTGATGGTACCGTTTTCCAGTTTCTGGCTTGCTCAGGTGCTATCCTGATTGAGGGAGGTGACCCGGTAGTTGCTGAATTTGCCGTACTAGTAACTGATGGTTCATCTTATGATGAGAGCATTGGAGAACTTCAGGTAACTGGTGAATTAGGCCCGCAGTTTGGACCTTATCAATTTACATTTACCAGACAGTAAGTCTGAATAGTAATATTTAATTAAAACCTGCGATATTTATCGCAGGTTTTTTTATGCCAATAAGGGAAGTAACAAGGAGTTTAATTTAATAGTAGAAAGGAAGCTTTCAATTAGTGGGATCTAAATCAGGGCGACACTATTTATAAATGATTCAGATGCAAGCAAGCGGGCCTAAAGCTCATTGACTTTTCTTGCTGAAAATGTACGACAAAAATAAGCCCCTCTCAGAGGGGCTTTAATTTAACTCATAATATGATGAAGAATCAGAGTGAATTATAATAAGCCAATACCTGTATAACTTCTTCTTCGGTCTTCATCTTTAATTTGTTCTTTTTGGCGAATACCTCCACTTCTTTCTGATGATCAGGTAAAGCAGAAATCACGTCTTTACTCTTCAGTTTTATTTCAATCCCCGGATTACCTTCAGTTATAATGTAATAAGAGTTGTCATCTTCAAATTTAGCAGGCTTATCTTTGGAATAAGAGGATGTTGCAGCGCGTTCTTCGACAAACTTCTTACTTTGTTTTAGTAGTAAACGGGCATTCCCTTTATTCATCTCAACAAAGTACGTCTTGCGGATAGCTCCGTTTTTCTTGTAGTTTTCGATGCGATAGTGCTTGCCTTCAATAACAGCACTGAGATAATCTCTTTTCAGTAAGGTTATAATTCCTTTATCAGTCTTCATTTCGATCCCGTCCTGATAGGCATTATACCTCAGTAGTCCATTGTATGGATCCTGTCCTTTGGCATAGACTTTTCCCAGTACGAATTCCTCATTGGCATAGGGAGATCCCTGTACATTGGCAGGCAGTCCGCTATTTACACCCCCAAGGGTAGTGTTACTGATAAATTCTGTAGGTAATTCAATGTTTTGCGCATAGGTAAACGTAGCACCAAGGGCAAAAACCAGCATTAGATTTTTTTTAATCATGTATTCATTGTTTTAGTTGCCAGAAAAGTATCAAATACCATTCCAGCTTGGAATTTATAAGAAAAAACTGTCATTATTGCACCTGGAAATCAAAGATTTCTGACTGAGAGGTGTTCCCCTGACTGTCGCGGGAAACAATTCGCCAGTAATAGACCGTCCCGGATACCACAGTAGCGTCAAGGGTGCTATCTGTAGTAGTGCCAAGGGAGACTAAGGCTGAACTATCAGTGCCAAATAACACTTCATAGTCTTCTAGGTCATTATCAACGTCACTTCCAGCCCAAACCAGGCTTACAGTACCTGAAGCTGTTACGGTAGAACCTCTTTCCGGACTTACCACGTCTGCAGGGAAGGGGGCATAATTTTCAACTCCGGGACCCTGATTGTAAAATCGCCAGGTAGGACTGGTAGCCGTTTCATTTGTGCCATCGGCCAGGGAAATCACATACCACTCATAAGGTACACCTTGCAAGAGGATAATCTCTGCACTGTTTGTACTGGCGTTTGTACGTGCGGTATTGTTATTATCCAGATTCCTGATATTCAGTTCATAATTATCTGCATTCTGGGCATCTGTCCAACGGAATGTTACCGTACTCTGGGTATCATTAATTATTGTTCCCTCGTTACATTCCGTATTGTTATCCGGAAAGATCAGGGTTGCTGCCGAGGGGGGAGTAACCGTCATAGGTGGTTCCGGTTCAGGATCCGGATCACTTCCACCCCCACAGGAGAGCAGCATTACAGAAAGAAGCCCTAAAAAGCTTAGTTTGTATTTCATTTTCTAATGATTTTATAATTCATCAAACCTGAAGATGTTTTGATATTCAATAAATAGATGCCTTTGGATAGAGCATCGACATTAAATCGGATTTCATTGTTCTCTGCAGTGTATTGCTTTCTGAAGACAGTACGGCCATTCAGGTCGAATAAAGCGACCTCCACCTGTTCAGAACTGTTGTTTCCGAGATATATGTTGAGATCTCCTGAAGAAATAGGATTCGGGTAAATCAGCAATTCTGAACTCAGCATAATCGTTTCCGAGTATACTCCCTGACAATCCTTGTCTGTCCTAACCGTCAATGTATTTTCCACCTGGGAAAGGGGCAGGGTAATCTCTTTTTCAGAAGTACGGTAGACTTCTCCATTCAGGTTGATCGTATACGATTTTCCACCGGATAAATCGAGAGTAACCTTATTGTCAAATGAATCAATTTTTGAAGAGACTGACAGGTCTTCAGGCTCTGGAATATTAACTGAATAACAAAGCTCGTAATCAGGCTGTCCTTCCACAGTTATACAAATTTCGTAAGTCCCCGCGCTGAGATTCTCGAAGCTGAGGCTGTCGCTAAAACTCTGACTTTCATTAAGTCCGCTTCCCGTAATTGTCGCAGTATAATTCAGGACTTCCACAGCATTGAGCGTTATACTTCCATCATTATTGGCGGTACAGGTCTCCCCAACCGTAAGTAAACTAAAGTTCGTTGTAGGGAGGGTGAATATCTCACAACCGGTTACATCAACTACTGTACCCGGAGGTGTGTTATCACAAAGGTCATTTGCATTGGGTACGCCGTCGTTATCAGCATCATCGTCACATACATCACCAATTCCATCTCCATCTGCATCTGCCTGGTCAGGATTGGCTACCAGTGGGCAATTATCCTCTGTATCCAATATACCGTCATTGTCATCATCCGTATCACAGGCATCTCCCTGGCCGTCGCCGTCAGTGTCTATCTGATTGGCATTACCTACAAGGGGACAGTTATCATTTACATCAAGGATTCCGTCGTTGTCATCGTCATCATCATCCTGAAACCCTTCTACTACAAGGTCATCTATGATAACCCCCTCCTGGTTTACAGAGGGATCTGAATGAAATACGATCCTGAAAATGACATTTTGTTCAGCCGTAAGATCGGTTTCACCTAGTGCGGCATTGGCTGTAAAGTCATATGCATATTCAGTTAAGGTAGCATCTGTTCCTGTCCACTGGGCTCCGGGGCAATTCTGGCAATCGTCATCAGCTCCTGAACTGGCGTTTGTCCTGTCACTGTTGTACCAGTTGGGCTGACTATCAATACTTCCCAGCACCTGCCAGTTGGCTCCATCGTCTGTAGTGTATTCAACGTAGACAATATCAAAATTGATCTCAAGGTCATAGGCCATCTGAAATTTCAGGACGGGGGCTAGTATACTCGACATTTCGTAACAATCGCTCACCAGGTAGGCAATGGTTCCATCAGGATGGTTGCCGTTTAAGTTGGTGCCATATACTTGTGTGCCGGAACTGGCCTGGTTCAGCAGGCTTCCTTCAGGCAGGCCTCTTTCCCACAAAGGCGATCCGCCTCCGTCATTAAATGTATTGAGGGCATCGGCGGTGGATTCGAATGTATTGATGGCGTCCCCAACTCCGAACCCATTGACAAAAAAGGAATGACTTATCTCGTTGTTGTCCTCAAAGGCGTCATTGGAAATTGACACAGTTACCTGGAGGGTATACTCTCCAATAGTGGTGAGATTGAGTGACGGTAATAAAATGGTCGTAGTTTCATCGCTGTTCAGCGTAACCGGAGCATTGAAATTCTGTGGACTACCTCCATCAACAGTGTAACTTACATCTACCGAAGAAATTGGATTGAGGCCGTTGTTTTCCACCACTATTTCAGGAATGATTTCCCCGCAGATGACCAAACCATTGGCCGGGGATAAAGAAACCAAGCGCACATCGTTGTCTGGTACCTGTATAGGAATCGGCGATTGCCAAACTCCTCTTCCGTACGTAGAGGCTGTGATTAATTCATCATCAAGGCTGATATCGAGGTCGCTCACAGCAACGCTTGGAAGATTGGTAAAATAATCCTCCCATTCCGTTAGAGTATCGTCTATTCGATATACCCCTAAACTTGTTCCAACATATATAGGATTATCTGTGTGTCTGCCCTGGTGTACAATAGAAAATAATGCCTGATCGGTGGGAATGTTAAAAGTGATATCCTCATCAGGGCCTGCATCACCATTGGCATTTACAGGAACTTTATAAATCTTTCGTGTAACACCCTGTTGCTCAGATTGAGACCTGCCCACGCGCAAGGAAGTGATAACATAGATAGCAGAACCATCATTTGTGTTGATGGCAATGTCCGAGATTTCGGCCCCGGCATTAAAGAAGGCGCTAAAGGTCTGGCCGCCATCATCACTACGCTGGACAAATGTACCTTCGGCAGCATAAAGAACTGAAGGATTAGTAGGGTCCACTTCCAAATCATCGATGCCTCCTTGAGTACTTGGGATAGTATATAGTTTTTGCCAGCTATTACCTTCTAATTTGTAAACTGCATCAAAACCGGCATATACATCACCGGTACTACTGATAGCCAGGGGGGTAATCCAATTCCCTTGTATTGGGTCGTTTTGATCATCCCTGGGTGGACCTACAAAGCCGATAGACTGACCTGAATTGGACGAAATATTCAGGGAGCCTCCAAATTGTGTAAAGCCGTATACCAGATTGTCATTGTTCGGGTCGATCACATTGTCCATCCCATCGCCACCGTGGTAATTATTCCATTGCCCGTTTTGAAGGATCTGGCCTCCGTTGTCCTGTAGCCCCCCGATCATTTTAGATGAATTATCCGGAGAAACTGAAAGTCGGTAAAATTGGCCAACGGCCATCCCGTTAGTGTAATCTGTAAAGCTACCCCCTCCGTTGGTC
Source organism: Muriicola sp. E247 (assembly GCF_041358175.1). Lineage (NCBI taxonomy): Bacteria > Pseudomonadati > Bacteroidota > Flavobacteriia > Flavobacteriales > Flavobacteriaceae > Muriicola > Muriicola sp. E247. The sequence goes on along the minus strand of NZ_JBGKBE010000009.1, from coordinate 3,792 downwards.
GATCTGTAGATTCCTCCGTCTGTACAGGCAAACACCTGTCCGTTAAAGATCTTAATGGTATGGATATCGGCATGGGTGTAGGCTGCATCATTCACAAACCATTGGTTGAGGCGGGTAAAAGAATTTCCACCATTGACACTTTTCCAGATATTGAGGCAGCCCATATAAAGCTCATTCGCATTGGTGGGGGAAACCTCAAAAGCCATATCGAACCAGGCCTGGCTCGATTCCATGATATTGGTTGTATTCGGACTTTCGGTAAATGTTGCTCCACTATCTGTCGACTTGTATAAGCCCTGGTAGCTATGATTACTCGAACTCGTATTGGCGGTTAGGATATAGAGTACCTCAGGATCTGCAGCTGTCACTCCTAACAAGGCACGTCCCGAGCTGGTCGGGAGAATAGGATCATCTAAGGCAACAAAAGGAGTCTGCCCCCCATCCGTGGATTTGTAAAATGTAACCTCATTTCCAGAACGGTTTAAATAACGGCCTACGACCGCATAGACTGTATTGGCATCACCGGGTTTTAATTTTAAATCGGCGATAAACCCAGAGAGTAATGGGCTTCCCCATGTTACGCCTGCATCTGTACTTTTATAGAGTCCGGTATTAGTTGCTACCCATAAGATATCTGAGTCGTCTGGATCGATGAGGATCACGGTCATCAAAGTACTTACATTAGAGGTAGAAGGGTTGAGTCCGGTTTCCTGCCAGCTGGCACCCCCATCTATAGATTTAAAAACACCAACACTATATGAATCCGCGGCATCGTCATCGCCGGTAGCAATGTATATGATATTAGAATTACGAGGATCGATAGCTATGCTTGAAACACCGATCTGTGGAAAATCGTCAAAAAGATTGGTCCAGGTTGCACCGGCATCTGTGGTTTTCCAGATCCCACCGGCAGGGGCACCTACATACCAGGTATTGGGATCATTGGGATCTACTTCTATGGCATTGGTCCTTCCTGTTCCGGGGAGCCTTCCGGAATAAATACCTACAGCATCAGGGCCTATTGTAGACCATGAACTGGTAGGATTGGTCTCCATGTTGCTGCGATTTTGTTTATTCTCCCATGTCTGCCATAATTTCTCTGGACTGGGAAGATAGCCCTGTTGGTCTACGAAATGCATCCAATAATTCTCCCAGCGTTTATAGGGTTTGTATCCACTTCCTTTGGCATCTTTATCTCGGTTCTTCCAATATTCGTTAAAAGCTTCTGAGATTTCGTAAATCGTCATTGGCTGATCTACAGGACGTTCACCCATTTTGCTCCCGTCAGGCCCCGCAAGCCAGGGCGCATTCTGGTTGTACTGGGCAAAAGAGGAGAAGCCCGCCAGGAGGCAGAGAAGAAGTAATTTTCTTATCATTTAATTTTTTTGACTAATATCCAGAAAAAAACAGGATTATTCAATTTTTTTAGTTCTAAAACCCCTTTTTTTAGGAATTTTATATAAAAGCCCTTCAAGATAGGGAAATGATATGTTTTTCTTATAAAAGTTTCACACTTCTTTAGTATTAAAAAAAAGTAACTTTGTGCGAGTGATCGAATTTATGAGATACCTATATATAGTATTACTTTTTCTGGTATGCCTTCCAGCAGCAGCGCAGGATAAATTGCCCCCTCCGGGAAAACAGAAAGACTCAACTCAGTTCAGAAAGCGAAACCTTCAACAAGCTCAGGCGACGGATAAAAGTGAATCGATAACGAGAATAGAAGAATACAAGATCATTTCATATGAGAGGGACACCACATTTCTCGATACAACACTAACCATCCAGAAAGAGTATAAATACAATTTCCTTAGACGTGATGATTTTGAACTTATGCCTTTTGCCAATATAGGTCAACCCTATAACAGACTTGGTATAGACCTGGAAAGGTCGGGCTTATATCCAGCTTTGGGTGCCAGGGCAAGACATTTCAATTATCTCGAAGTAGAGGACATTTCATATTACAATGTCCCGACTCCTATGACCGATCTGTTTTTTAAGACCACTTTCGAGCAGGGACAGATGCTTGATGCCATGCTCACTTTTAACACTTCTCCCAGATTAAACTTTTCCATTGCCTATAAAGGCTTTCGCTCTCTTGGGAAATATCTGTACAGTGAGAATGAGTCGGGAAATTTCAGGACAACGGCGAATTATCTCTCGAGGAATGGCCGATATGCTCTCAGGGCACATATTGCAGCACAGGATATTTTAGGAGAGGAAAATGGGGGCTTGAGTGATAAGGAATTGCAGTTTGAATCAGAAGATCCTGAATTCCAGGACAGATCGAGATTAGATGTATTTTTTACCAATGCAAACAACAAGGTTTTGGGTAAGAGATACTATCTCGACCATCGTTACGCTCTTGCCCGCAAAAGGGACTCACTAAGGAACACTTCTTTGGGGGTTGGCCACGAATTTTCCTATGAAACAAAATATTATCAATTCCAGCAGAATGCTCAGAATGATTATTTTGGATCCATTATCATTTCTCCGATTGATGACAAAGCCACTTTAAAGACATTGTACAACCGCTTAAGTCTTGATTACTCCAGCAAATTACTGGGTACACTGAAGGGCTTTGTGAACCTCTATCAGTACGATTATTACTTTAACAGTATACTGATCACTGAGGATGAGACGATCCCTAATCAGTTAAGGGGGGATGAGATTGCTGTTGGAGGAAGTTACAGTAAACAAATAGGTGGTTTTTCTCTGGATGGGGAACTGGCATACGGGATCACGGGAGATCTTACGAATTATGTTTTTGACGGCTCGGCTAAGTTGAAACTCAATGAGAAGCATGAGATTGGATTTAGCGCTCATTCTTCTTCCAGGATGCCTAATTTTAATTTTTTACTCTATCAGTCGGAATACACCAATTACAACTGGAACAACAGCAATACTTTTGAAAATGAAAATGTACAGAGTTTAAAATTTAGTTTAAGCTCGCAGGTCTGGGGGGAGTTAATGGCTCAGTACTCCACTACTGATAATTATACCTACTTTTCCTCCAATGCCACAGAACAGCAAATTGCAGACGGAGAAGAAAATGCCTATGTCACGCCAAAGCAGGAAGGCAATTCGGTAAATCATCTGAAGGTAAAATACGCAAAGGAGTTCAAATTCGGAAAATGGGCCCTGAACAATACCCTTATGTATCAGAATGTGAGTCAGAGCAATATGGTGCTCAATGTACCCCAACTGGTAACGCGCAATACGCTGTACTATTCATCCAATGTATTTAAGAATGCTATGTTCCTGCAAACCGGCGTAACCTTTAAATATTTTACCTCTTATACAATGGATGCTTACAATCCTTTACTTGGGGAATTCTATGTACAGAACAGGGAAGAGTTGGGGGCATTTCCTCTTCTCGACTTCTTTATCAATGCCAAAATACGCCAGACTCGAGTCTATCTTAAGGCAGAACACTTTAATTCATCTTTTACAGGGAACACTTTTTATTCGGCACCTTCTTATCCGTATCGCGACTTTGTGATCAGGTTTGGGCTTGTCTGGAATTTCTTTTCTTGATTTTTTATTGACTACAAAAAAATTCTTTGAGAAAGGAATGCTCATTTTCAAGGGGTTAGCAGGATATTTTTTCATTTAAGAAAAATTTATCGTCTGGGGTTGTGCAACCAAAAAAATGGCTCTATATTTGCACCCGCTTAGCGAGGGATCGTTGGGTGAGAAGAGGAATACAAAAGTTCATTGATATATTGGTAGACAGCGAATTTGTTAGAGCAGAAGGGGTAGGTTTTCGGATTTACTTTGGAAGTTTTTAAC